>NZ_JASSPG010000006.1:0-315928 GCF_030247125.1 Halomonas sp. LC1
TTATACCGCAAAGAACCCAGCCAGCCGGCTGGGTTTTTTGTTGCGCGCTCGAAAGCGCGCCATGACCAGCCCCGGGCACCCTGTGCTCGGGGCTTTTTGGCTGTGCCTCCCGAATGTTTAAGCACTGAAAAGTGACGCTACGGGTGCACAAAGTTTCCTTGAAACGGCTGTTTTAAAAAAATAAATAACAGGGAGTTACTGCTCTTTGGTGGCGGCAAGGCTGCCGAGCAACTAGTATGAGCGGGTACCTATCATTTAAGCAGCATCTCAGGAGGAGACGCGATATGAGTACCCCATTGATGAAGAAGCTAGCGGTTGCGCTACTGATGGCCATGATGATGGGCGGTTTAGCTGCCTGTGATAACCAGGGCCCTGCCGAAGAAGCAGGTGAAAACATCGATGAGAGCATGGAAGATGCAGGCGAAAGCCTAGAGGACATGGGTGAGAATATCGAAGAGTCTGCAGAGGAGTAAGAAAACGACTCTTTGCAGCGTACCGATATGCTACCGATATAAAAACAGCCGCTTAGAAGCGGCTGTTTTGCGTTTTGAGGCTTGGAAAGTAGTTTGGTCATGCACCTGGGTTTTGCTCGATACCCTGTAGATACCAAGGTGCCTGATCGCGCATGGCACGCGTCAAGTGCCACGTTTCGTTGAACTCGGTTTGCTCACCGTTCTCTTCCAAAATACCGTGGAAGATGACGGTGGCTTCGGCGTGGCCATCGTACTCATTGATATCGCCAAGCTCTGCAAACAGTCGCACGACCTCAGTGCGATTATTGGCAGGCTGCTCGGCGCGCTCCTGGCGAAGTAGGTTGTAGAGCTCTGGCGTCACGTACTCCTGGATTTGGTTGAAGTCGTTATTATCCCAAGCACGCTGCAGCGTCATGAAGTGCTCTTTGGCACCGCCTAGAAAACGCTCCTTGTCAAACCAAGCCGGTGTGCTTTGTAAGCCACTGGCTAAGCTGCCTGGAGACGCTGTGACGTTGTTTGGGGTGTACTGAGTCTCTTGGCGTTCGCGCTGATAGCCTGCCGGGTGGGCGGATGCAGGACGACGCTGACGCATGAAGGCGCGGAAAGCGAAGATCGCCAGCGCAGCAACGCCTACCATGACGAGCAGATCCATCAGACGCAGCTCGTCAAACGCACCACCGAAGAAGAGCGCTGCCAGCAAGCCGCCTGCCAGTAGGCCGCCCATCATGCCACCCATACCTCCACGGCGAGCAGCGGTGGCGGCGCCTGCGCCCTGCTGGGTGCTTTGTTGGGCCTGTTGCTGTGCGGGCGTGCTAACCGGTCGGTCAGCGGAGCGTGACACGCTACCCATGCTGCTACCACCACCTAGGCGGCGTGCCTCCGCGTGTTCGATGGCGGCGCTAACGCCCATAACGCTCACCAATAGCATGACAAAGAATTGCCTTAACATGTTGATTCTCCAATGAGGATGCAGGTAATGCCAACTGCTTCAGTGCGAAGCAGATAGAAAAGGGTGGGCCATCAGTTTACCGTGTAATACCTCGCCTAGGTGATGGTGAGAGTCACTATAAAGACAAAAAAAGGAGCAGAAAGTGCGTTTAGATCAGGCTCGAAGCATCTTGTTGATGATCGATTTTCAGGCGGGTTTATTGCCCGTGATCGAAGGCGGTGAGGCGGCTCTTCGAGAGGCGGCTTGGCTGGCAGGTATCGCCAACCAGTTGCAGGTGCCCGTATGGCTCACCGAGCAGTATCCCGAGCGACTAGGCGGGACCGCAGCGACCCTGCTGGAGAGCTTGGACACACATACGACATGGCAGAAGCGACACTTTAGCGTGACCGAGGAGCCCGCGTTTTCGCAGGCGCTGGCAGCGTTGGGCCGCAGCCAGGTCGTGGTGTGCGGCACGGAAGCCCATATTTGCGTATTGCAAAGTGCACTGGGCCTGTTAGCGGCAGGGTATGAGGTGTTTTGGCTGAGTGAAGGGGCCGCCAGCCGCCGTTCCGAAGAGGCGCGTCTTGCGCGCGAGCGTGCCTGTGCCCAGGGGGCGGTGGCGGTGTCTGCCGATATGGTGGCCTATGAATGGCTACACTGCTGCGATACGGCCACCTTTAAAGAGATTCACCGCCGGTATTTAAAGCCAAGATCGGCGCAAACGGTCACATTTTATTAACCTTAACGCTCCGTTTCGCGACGAGTGAATACGAGCGTATCGCCTTCGGAAGCGGCGGCATCAAAGCGGTAGCCTGCCACATCGAAATCTTTGAGCGCGTTGGGGTCATTGATCTGCTGCCGAATGATCCATGCGCTCATCAACCCCCGCGCTTTTTTCGCATAGAAACTGATGATTTTGAACGTGCCGTTTTTCTCATCCTTGAAGACGGGAGTCACCACTCGGGCATCCAGTTTTTTCGCTTCGATGGCTTTGAAGTATTCGTTGGAGGCTAGGTTTACGAGTACCTTCGACCCACTCTCGGCGATCGCGCTATTCAGGGCAGGCGTCAGGATCGGCTTCCAATAGGCGTAAAGATCCTTGCCTGCGTCGTTGGGCAGTTTGGTACCCATTTCCAGACGGTAGGCTTGGATCAAGTCCAGCGGGCGGAGCAAACCATAGAGGCCCGATAGAATGCGCAAATGCTGCTGGGCAAACCGATTGTCTGCATCGCTGAAGGTTTCGGCTTCCAGGCCAGTGTAGACGTCTCCCTGAAATGCCTGCACGGCGGGTTTGGCGTTGTCCAACGAAAAGGGTGGCTGCCACTCGGCAAAGCGAGCCGCGTTCAGGCCTGCTAGTTTGTCGCTGATGCCCATTAGGTCGCTGATTTGCTGAGGAGAGTAACCGCGTAAGATATCGATCAGCGGCTGGCTGTACTCGAGAAAATCTGGCTGGCTGACCTTCTGGGTCGTCGGGGGTGTTTCAAAATCCAGCGTTTTGGCGGGGGAAATAACGCTCAGCATGGCGTGCTCCTTGTGCCGTGACAAAAGAGGGTCGCTTCTCGGCATGAGATGCGACCACTAAATAGCTAGCAAGATTATATCAAGCCTCGGCGGCGGCCGAGGCTATCGACACGATAGGAGCCGTTAGGGGCAGGGATTCGGCATGCGACGATGGATATCGTCGATGGCGGTCAAAACGTCGTCGTCGAGCTTCAGGCTCTCACTGGCGAGGTTGCTCTCCAGCTGCTCCATCGTCGTGGCCCCAATGATATTGCTGGTCAGGAAGCTGCGTGAATTGACAAATGCCAGCGCCATTTGCGCGGGGTCGAGCCCATGCGCTTTGGCCAGGTCGACGTAGGCGTGTGTCGCGGCCTCGGCTTCGGGTGATGTGTAGCGCTTGAAGCGCTCATAGAGCGTCAAACGGCCCTTTGGCGGCTGGGCGCCGTTGAGGTACTTCCCGGACAGCACGCCAAACCCCAGCGGCGAGTAAGCCAGTAACCCGACGTCTTCGCGATGGGCAATTTCTGCCAAGCCCACTTCGAACGAACGGTTCAGCAGGTTATAAGGATTTTGGATGGAGGCAACGCGTGGCAGGCCCAGCTGGTCTGAGAGCTGCAGCATTCGCATGACGCCCCAGGGCGTTTCATTGGATAGACCGACGGCGCGAATCTTACCGGCATCGACGAGCTCTTTCAGGGCGGAGAGCGTCTCTTCCAGCGGGGTGGCGTCTTCCTGCTCCGCATGAGTATAGCCGAGCTTGCCAAAAAAGTTGGTGTGACGGTCAGGCCAGTGCAACTGGTACAGATCGACGTAGTCCGTTTGCAGGCGCTCCAGGCTGGTATCAATGGCCTGGTGGAGGTGGTCGCGGCTCATTTTAGGGCCGCCGCGAATATGTTCTAAACCTGGCCCTGCCGCTTTGGTGGCAATGATCACATCGTCGCGAGCGCCTCGAGCTTTTAACCAGCTGCCGATATAGGCTTCCGTTAACCCCTGGGTTTCCGCCTTTGGCGGAACGGGGTACATCTCCGCCGTGTCGATAAAGTTAATACCAAACGCTACTGCGCGGTCGAGCTGTTCATGAGCCTCAGCTTCGCTGTTCTGTTCACCAAACGTCATGGTGCCTAGACACAGTCGGCTGACCTCCATTCCGGTTCTACCCAGTGGGCGCGTTTGCATGGTTGTCTCCTCGCGTGGGCGAAAACGTTGCTGGAAAGTGAGCGGTGCCAATCGCCATTACCAGCCTGTGGAAGGCATGTTAGCGAGGGTCTACAAAAGCAGCAAATCAAGAGGGTTGAGTCGGGGCGAAGGCAGGCGTATGCTTGCCAGCCCATCGACCGGCCAAGCGCCGGTTTATCGCATGGTTAGCCGTCGTGGAAGGTGAGATGGTTAGCCGAAGGTCTCAACAGATAGGCAGGGTGGTTTGCCATGCCGCAGGCATCATCGTTGTTTACCCGGTTGGAATTTCGTCTAGCCGAGCAGCTGTTTCACACCCGTTGGTTACTCCCGCGTTCACCGCGTACGCAGCGCCTCACCATGCGACTGTTCAAGCGGTGTGCCGAAGCGGGGCACCCGGATGCACAGTCCATTTATGGACACATGTTGTTTCACCGCAGCTTGTCTCCACAGGACAAGGCGCGTGGCGCACGCTACGTACTGGAAGCGGCCCAGGCAGGCGATGTAAAGTCGCAGTATCAGGTGGCACAAATTCATGAACACGGCTGTGTGCAGTATCCCCGCCGTGAAGATTATGCGGTGACTTGGTACGCCCGTGCGGCGCAGGCAGGCCACTACCTGGCTGCGGAGCGTTTGGCGCGTGCCTACCGCTTGGGTGAGCTAGGCTTAGCAGTGGACCATGAGCAAGCCGACTACTGGCAGCGCATGGCCGAACGGCAGCCTGCGGTGGAAATGGCCGCCGCCTGAGCCCCGTATCCGGTGGCGAGACAGAAAAGAGGAAATCAGTGTCCGAGACGCTACCTACAGTGCTAGATATCGAAGCGTCCGGATTTGGGCGCGGCAGCTACCCGATCGAAGTGGGCATCGCCCGCGCCGACGGTAGCTGCTGCGCGTTTCTTATTCAGCCGTTGGATGAGTGGGTGCATTGGGATCCCAAAGCCGAACTGCTGCACGGCATTTCGCGTGAGCGGCTGATGAAAGAGGGTTACCCGGTGCGCCAAGTGGCCCAGTGGCTCAACGATGAGCTGCGGGAACTAGGTAAGGCGTATAGCGATAGTTGGGGCTACGATAACACCTGGCTGTCGTTACTGTTTCATCACGCTGGCATGCTGCCCCGTTTTCGTCTGGAAGCGCTGCGCATCCTGCTCAGTGAAGAGCAGCAGGCGCTGTGGAGCGATACCAAAGAGTCCGTCGTGGCCGAACGGGGCATCCACCGCCACCGTGCAGGGGAAGATGCCCGACTGCTCCAGCTTACCTATCAGCGCACTCGCACACTGACTCTCAAAGCCTAATCGTAGCTCGACGTTCGTTAATCCAACTGGGCTTCCAGCGCCTCTAAAAGACGCTCTGGCGTCGAAGCGTCGAGCAGCATGTCACGTGTCGTTTGGGCCAGAAAGCCGTGGCTGACCGTGCTATCCAAAAACGCCAGCAGCGGCGCGTAAAAGCCTTCGGTATCCAGCAGCCCCATCGGTTTGTCGTGAAGCCCCAGGTAGCCCCACGTCCAGATTTCGAACAGTTCTTCGAACGTACCAATCCCGCCCGGTAGAGCAATGAACGCATCGGCATTCGCCGCCATGGTGGCTTTGCGCTCGTGCATGTTAGGGACGCGAATCAGCTCCGTTAAGCCAAAGTGTGCCTGTTCGCGTTCGACCAAGTGATCCGGCATAACGCCGAGTACGCGACCGCCCGCCTCGAGAGCCGCATTGGCCAACTCTCCCATGAGCCCGACCCGTGCACCGCCATAGACCAAGGTGTGGCCGCGCTGCCCAAGGGCCGTGCCAAGGGAGCGCGCGGCCTGCCGGAAGGCCGGGCTGTTACCTTCCCGAGAACCGAGGTAAACACAAATACGTGACATCGTCAGGGCGTCCTTATCGCAGCGGGGTAGAGAGAAGCGGGCGGCGTTAGCCTAGGCAGCGCTGAACGTCATAGTGTTCGTCCATCCACTGGCCGATGACATTGTTCCCGCACAGATGGTGAGCGTACTGGGTGTGTAGACAGCGCACCTGCTGCCAGTTACTGATGCCGCCTACACCGCGTTCGGTGAGTACGTCGGTGTAGCCCAGGCGAGCCACTTCTTCGCGCTGAGCCTCGCTCATCGAGCGCCAGCGGGCATCGACGTAATCGCGATGACTTTGCTGATAAGCGGCGAGGAAGTCCGGCTCTTCCTGCAGACGCTGCTCGAGGGACTTGATCACGCCCACGGCTTCGATGCGCGAAATTTCGATTTTCAGCAGGTCCGAGCAGAGCCAGTACAGCGTCGGGAAAGGTTTACCATCCACGATAGGTGCCATCCGCAGTACGAGCGGCGTACCTTGGGCGTCGGTGGCTGCAACGGCTTCGATACCGCGAGGCGCTCGCCCGAGCTGTTGAGTAATGATCGCCAGCTGGCGCTCGTCGGGTGCTTGGTCGGTACGAATTACCATTGCGTCAACGTCTCACTTTCGGTCGTCTTGAACAAATTTAGTCGAACGGCCAACGGCGCGGAAAAAGCAGCGGTTGAGCTGTTCAGGAGAGGCGACGTAGCGCCACTTCTCCTCGCAGTACTCGGCGGCGCGAGCCATCAGCACGTCGTAAAGTCGATTGAACGGGGCATCATAATCGTACGGGTCTGCACCGAACAAGCGGATATGCGGGTAGTCGGCGAAGCGCTCCATGAAATAGCGCTCCAAGTCGGCTTCCACGGCGCGGTGCTGCGCCGTGTTGTCCGGATCAATCCAGAGATTATAGCGGATGACCATGGTGACTCCTGGAAGGCCCCACCATGTCAGGCGGGGGAATTAAGCGGAAGCGGGCGCCGTCTCTAAATGCGCCAACAACGCCTCACGCAGGGCACCCTCGATAGGAACGGCTCGCTTCTCCTGATGATCGTACTGCACCATCACCGTGTGCCCCAAGTTGGTTAGCGTACCATGCTGCCGGGCTTCCTGGGTGACGGTAAACGAGCTGTTGCCCAAACGGGTCAAGTAGGTACGGATTTCGATATCGTGGCCGTAAAACAGTTCAGCGCGGTAGTCCACTTCCATGCGCGCCATGATCAACCGCCACTGTTGGGGGTTCAGGTCGGGCGTGAAGAGTTTGAACAGGTCATTACGCGCCAGCTCGAACCACGCGGGGAGGCGCGTGTTATTGATGTGGCCCAAGGCATCCGTATCGTAAAACGCCGGTTCTATGGTGCGAGTAAACATGACGCGATCCTTATTATTAGTGTGCGAAGTAGCCCTGCTCCAGAATTAACCCAAGCGAGCGCTTGGTCAAGTGTTGCGGCGCTGGTGCCATGCCGTCAACTGCATCCAGCCAAGTAGCCACAGCGTGGCGGCGAGAAACCCCGCCAGCGTTCCCCAGAATAGCCCCAGCGTACTATAAGTATAAGAAACGCATAGGGTATAGCTGAGTAGCGAACCAAGGCCCATGGGGTAGTGCTTGATGACCGTAGCGACGGGAGCGTGACCGTGCCCCACGTGAAGAATCAGTAAAAATGGCAGCATGGTGACGGGAAACGCTGCCAGCGTGCCAGCCCATTCGGGCGGCAGCCAGTGGGCAATGCGCGTGATGACAAAAATGATGGCTGTGGCGAGTCCAGCCCGAGCCACCAGCGCGGGCCAAGAGAAGGTGCTGCTGGCGGTGCTCTTCACATCTGGAATGGTGCGAAACAGCCAGCTGAAGAGACCAATGGCGCACAGGGTGACCAGCGTACCGCTAAGGCGCGTGAAGTTGAATTGGGCCAGCAGCGTGCTGACCGCCAGCCACGCAGCAAAGCCCCCTAGCACGCCGCCCAATACCCCTTTGATGCCTGGCTGGCGGCCTGTGATGAGATACCCTGCGCCTAGCGCCATGGTCGCCGTGAATCCCGCTAGGGTATGCACGGCACTTTGGGTGGCAAAAGCAGGCGATATCTCCAAGCCGATAAAAAATAGCGCCAGTGCCGTGCCCAGCGGATAGCCCGAGAGCAGCCCAGCAATGCGGGGGCTAGCCCGCACGGCGACGGTGCCCAACCCCAGCACCATGCTGACGGAGAGGCCAAGCTTAGCCAGTTGCCAAGTGAGTGGAACGTCTACCATAGGGCGTTTTCCTTTCGTTATTATGGGGGCATGAACATGGCACAACGGTTATTAGCGCAATGGGGATGTACCACCGTTTCATCATTATCCGTTTGGGAGGCTTGCTGCCGTGACCCATTCTCCAGACTCAGGCGCCCATGCGCTTTCCCCGCCGCCCAAGCCCGATGGTTGCGAACTTTGTCAGCGCGCATCGCCGCTGACCAAGCATCATCTCATTCCCAGAACGCTGCACAACAAGCCGCGTTATCAAAAG
Source organism: Halomonas sp. LC1 (assembly GCF_030247125.1). Taxonomy (NCBI): domain Bacteria; kingdom Pseudomonadati; phylum Pseudomonadota; class Gammaproteobacteria; order Oceanospirillales; family Halomonadaceae; genus Halomonas; species Halomonas sp. LC1. Next base: position 8,386 of record NZ_JASSPG010000006.1, read on the forward strand.
CGCCATAGTCGTGAGGAGCGGCTCACGGCCATCGTGTGGCTGTGCCACCCGTGCCATAAGCACATTCACCGGCTGTACAGCGAACGTGAACTGGCCGACCGCTTTGCCAGTTTGGCGGCGCTCAAGGACGATGCCGATATTCGCGCTTTCGTCGAATGGCTGGCCACCAAGCCGGCTGGTTTCAAGCCAAAATCGCCCGTGCGCAAGCGACGCTAGACCAGTCGAAGCCCTTGCTGGTCGCGCCAAGCAGCGTCCAACGCCTCGGTGAGCGGCTCGACGAGGTGGCCGGGCAGCGCGGCACGAGCCGCCTCCAGCGAATCGAACGAGCGATTGCGTAACCAACAGTAGGCCCAGGCGCAGGCTTCCTCGTCGCTTTGCGGGGTAGGCCGAGCAGGCATTTGGTTGAGGAGAAAAACGGCCGTGCGCGGTGCCCACAGGGGCATCTCGCCCTGCTGGTCTTGGCTCCACTGCTCCAGCGTGGCTCCGCTTGGCGTGGCCTCCGGAGTGCCTAATTTGGCGACCCTAGCGGTTTCCGCCAAAATCAGCGCGAGCTGGTCGGCATCCGCCTTTCCCAGCGAGCGCCATTGCCGCAACAGCGCCGAGAGGCCTGCGCGCATCTTGGTATAAAAGTCATCTTGCGGCATGCTCAGTGTCTACTCCCGTAGAAATAAGTGAGATGTGTTATGGCGTTCGATTTTGCCACGCCCGTGGAAAGGCGCGCTCCCGAAGGACAGTATGTCTCGCAGAAGTGGCACCGCTACGCGGCGGACGTGCTGCCGCTGTGGGTCGCCGATATGGACTTTCACTCGCCGCCCGCGGTGATCGACGCGCTCCAGCGACGGGTCGCTCACGGCGTTTACGGCTACGGCGAAGTGCCCGCGACGCTGAGTGAGGCGCTGTGCCAATGGAGCGCTCATCACTATGCGTGGTCCATTGAACCCGAATGGCAGCAGTGGCTGCCGGGCGTGGTGCCTGCACTGCACTTTGCCGCCATGGCCTTGACGCAGCCTGGCGAGGGCGTGCTCACCATCGCGCCGATCTACCCGCCCTTTCTGGCCGTGGCCGAACGCACCGGGCGGCTAGCGCAGCAGGCGATGTTAGCGGAGCCTGCTGCCCCTGGCGAGCCTTGGCGGCTGGATATCGAGGCGCTGGAAGCAGCCATCACCCCGCAGACTCGGCTGCTGCTGTGGTGTCATCCGCATAACCCGACCGGGCGCGTATGGACACTGAGAGAACTTGAGCAACTCGCCGCCGTGGTCGAACGCCACGATTTATGGGTGGTCTCCGACGAGCTGCACTGTGATTTGCTGCTGGATGAAGGCGCGCGCCACCGCCCCCTGGCGGCGCTGTTTCCTGAGCTGGCCAAACGCACGATTACCCTCTGGGCACCCTCGAAAACGTTCAATCTGGCCGGGCTCACCAGCGCCTGTGCGGTCATTCCTGACCCTGCGTTGCGGCACCGTTTCGCCGAGGCTACCAAAGGCTTTTTGCCGGACGGCAACGTATTGGGCTTGGTCGCTGCCGAGGCGGCGTATCGCGAGGGCGAACCCTGGCGTCAAGCGCTGCTGGACGTTCTACGCCGCCATCGGACAGCGCTGGAAGCGCGTGTAGCAACCTGGCCTGGCGTGTCGCTGAGCGCACCAGAGTCGACCTATTTGGCGTGGCTGGATATGCGTGATGCGGGCTTGGGGGAGACCCCTGCCCAAACGCTTTTGGAAAAGGCAGGGGTAGCACTCTCTGAGGGGGCGGCTTTTGGTTGCCCTGGGTTCGTGCGGCTCAATTTCGGCACCACCGCTTCCCAACTGGAAGCGGCGTTATCACGGATGGATGCGCTGTTAAAAGCGTAACGTTGCCTTCGTCAGGCGCTATCAATAGAGCAGGGCGAACAGCTTGCGGCGGTAGGTGACCGTGAGAGGGTGGTCAGCCCCTAGCGCATCGAATACCTGTAGCAGCGTTTTGCGGGCCGCGTCATCGTTATAGGCGCGGTCCTGCTTCATCAGCGTCAGCAGTGCGTCGAGGCCGGCATCATACTGACCATCGGCCACTTGGCGCAGCGCCCGCTGGTACTGCGCTTCGCTGTCAGTGCGATCACCCAGCGCGGCAATCTCTTCCGCTGAGAGCGCCTGTTCGCTGAACTCGATGCTGGCGCGAACGCCACGAGCGGGTGCTGCATCGCGCTCCTCTGGCGGCAGGTTATCCAGCACGCTTCTCGCTTCGTCGCCGCGCCCCTCCGCCACCAGCGTTTTGGCAAAACCAATGTGGTACGCGTAATGCTCCGGGTATTGGCTCATCAGCGTTTGGTAAATTTCCCGCGCGCCTGCGGCATCGCCCGCGCTCAGGGCGTCTTCTGCCTGCTCTTCGGGGCTGGGCGGCGCGTCACCGGGAGCGGGGAAGTAGCGGTTGAGCCACTCGCGTACTTCTTTCTCTGGCAAAGCGCCCTGGAAGCTATCCACCAAGCCTCCCTGGCTCACCAGCTTCACGTCCGGCACCGAGCGCACGCCTAACTGACCTGCGATCTCTGGATTCGCTTCGACATCTAGCGTTGCCAGCAAAAACGCACCGCCGTACTCGATGGCCAGCTTCTCGAGCACTGGCATCAGGTTTTTACACGGCTCGCACCAGGGTGCCCAGCAATCCAGCAGCACCGGTACCTGCATCGAGGCTTCTAATACCTGCTGGATGTTGCCCGCGTTGAGTTCAATGATGACCTCTTCGCGCGTCACGCTGGGGCGCTCGCCACCGGTAGGCGTGGCAGTGTTCGCGACAGGGTCGGCAGTCATCGGGTTGCCGGTACGGGGATCAATAATCGACATGGGTAAACTCTGCATCGCATGGAAAAGGTTGCTCCATGATATGCAGGCAGCCGCCCGGGGATTCAAGGAAGTGAAGGGAAATAAAGCGCGGAGACGGAAGAACGCACACAAAAAAGCCGATTCTCGAAAGAATCGGCTTTTTCTATGTTTGGTAGCGGGGACCGGATTTGAACCGATGACCTTCGGGTTATGAGCCCGACGAGCTACCAGACTGCTCCACCCCGCATCAACGTGTGGCGTATTCTACGTATTTTTGACGCTAAGTCAACCCCTGCCATGAAACGTTTCCTTGCTGGCGGTCAGCTTCATCGTGCTGCAACATTGAAAGAGTAAAGCTATGCTTCCAATAGGCATAATAAAAAGCTTACTGTCGGTGTGTCGCCCAATAGAACAAGCGGCGTGCTGTGAGTGAAAGAAGCGCGAAAGCGCTTATTCAGAATGGCTTGCGACGCCATAACAGTGCTTAAGGTCCAAGCCATTTGTCATATCAGGGAGGTAGTCAATGGCCAATCAAGCCCCCGTCGCCTGGGTAACTGGTGGAACTGGTGGAATCGGGACGGCAATTTGCCGTTCGTTGGCGGATGCGGGTTATCTGGTCGTGGCGGGGTATCACAATCCCGACAAGGCCAAGACCTGGCTGGCAACACAACAAGCCGACGGCTATAACAACATCGCGCTGTCGGGTGTTGATTTATCCGACCACAATGCCTGCGTCGAAGGTGCCCGTGAGATCCATGAAACGCATGGTCCGATCAGCGTGCTGGTCAACTGTGCCGGTATCACTCGCGATGGCACCATGAAAAAAATGTCCTACGAGCAGTGGTATCAAGTCATCGATACCAACTTGAACAGCGTCTTCAACACCTGCCGCAGCGTCATCGAAATGATGCTGGAGAACGGTTACGGTCGCATCATCAACATCTCTTCCATCAACGGGCGAAAAGGCCAGTTCGGTCAGGTGAACTACGCCGCAGCCAAAGCGGGCATGCACGGCTTGACCATGTCGTTGGCGCAAGAAACGGCCACGAAGGGCATTACCGTAAACACCGTTTCGCCTGGCTACATCGCCACCGATATGATCATGAAAATTCCGGAGCAGGTGCGCGAAGCGATTCGTGAAACGATCCCGGTCAAGCGCTACGGCACTCCCGAAGAGATCGGCCGCCTGGTGACGTTCCTGGCCGATAAAGAGTCAGGTTTCATTACAGGGGCTAACATCGATATCAACGGTGGCCAATTCATGGGCTAGGCCCAAGCCATCTGACACGGGCTCTTTCCACAAGAAAGAGAACGCAAAACGGGAGGCGATCTGCCTCCCGTTTGCTATGTGACGCTCACCTATTGAGGGCTACGATTAGGGCTGCGGTGGGCGCGCTAGGCGGCCCAGTAGGTTGTCCAATTCGTTGACCTCTTGCTGCCAAAGACGGTTTGGCATGGGGCCGAGGGCCAACAGGTCGACCAGCACTTCCTCCAGTTCGTCCGCTTTGCTGCGTTCGGCGTTCAGGCCGTTATTCAAGCGCTCTACCTGAATGGCAAGCCGCAGCGGCTCGTCTCGCTGCTTAACGCTACCTAGGGCAAGCAGCGATAGATGCACCCGCAGTCGAGCCAACTGCTCCTCGACGTCGCCCTGCTGTTCGCTGGAGAGAGGCAGCGTGGTAGACGAGCGAGCCTCGTTTCGCCGTTGATGCGCATCGCCATACGTTGCGGGCAGCGGTGTGGACAGCTCGCTATTGGCGTCCACCGGCGCTGGATGACCACCACTAAGCGCCTGATGGTCGGCCGCTAGGTGCGCATTGATCAGGGGCAGGAGGGCGTGCCACTGCTGTACCTTGTCGACGACCTCAAGGCGGCTCAAGCGTTCGCGTTTGGCGCGTACGATGCCGCCAAGCCGCTTCTGCATGCCGTCGCTACGGCGGTTGCGGGGCAGCGGCTCTAGCTGCTGAAGGCTGGCTAGGTAGGCGTCCAGCCGCTCGGACTCGTCGGCGTGTGTGGGTTGCCAGCTATCCATGTCGTCGATGAGGCGCTGAAGCTGGTCAAGCGTTTGCTGCTGACGAGCGGCTTGCTCATGTTTTTGAGCGTCGCGCTGCGCAAAGAGCTGGTCACAGGCGCTGCGGAAGGTCTTCCAAAGCGCTTGCTCATCGCCCTTCGGCGCACGCCCTAGTGAACGCCACTGCTGCTGTAGCCGCTTGGTGTGTGCAATGCGCGCTGTCAGCGACTGCTCGGTATCGTTCTGTAGCGCTTGGACCTGCTCGATCAGTGCGTGCTTTTGCGCAGCAATCTGCTCGGCGCGCTGGTCGATCAGCGCTTGCAGGCGATGGCGAATCGCCCCAAAGCGGCGGCCAATGGCTTCGGCGTGCTCCCGGGGGACGGGTGAGTAGTGGCGCCACTGGTGGCGCGCTTTGTCACGAATCTCCCGCAGCACGTCGGGGTCGGCGTCCTCGGCGGGCTGAGCCAGTAGCGTTTCGAGCTGCTCACAGAGCGCTTCGCGTCCGCGCAGGTTAGCGTCGCGCTCTTGATCGAGCTGGGCGCGCCAGGGCGCCAGACGCTCATGGATACGATCGGACGCTGCCCGAAAGCGCGCGGACTGCTCTTTATTGGCCGCCGCATCGCCTAACGCCTTCCACTCTTTCACCAGTTGGCGATGATGACGGTCCAGCGCTGATTCGGCCATGTGAGGGTCGTCGGCCAGAGCGTCGATACTCGCGCAGAGCTGCTCACGCTTGGGGCCTGCCACAAAACCGCGCCAGTCGCGCAGCTCAGCAAGCCGCGCGCCAAGATGTTTCAAGCGACGCTTGAGCGGCTTGGCCTCCTCGCCCGTAAGGGCATCGAGAGTCGGCTTCAAACGTTGATGGAGGCGGCTGGCGCTCTTGAACGCGCCGCGTTCCAGCAAGTGCTCGAAATTATCGAGCTCCGCTTCAAACGCATTGAGCGACGCTCCGGTGGGGGTGGCTGCCACTGGCTGGGTAGCCAGCTGCTTTTGCGCCTGGGCAAGCAGCGCGGGCGGCGTCAGTGTCTCGGGCCAGCGGCACGCTTTGACATGCTTGGCTAGCGCCTGGTCATCGCTGTTGGCCAGGGCATGCTCCACGGCGAGGCTTTCCGATTGCCAGCGCTGCCACGCCTCCATGCTCTGTTCGTACTGCGCCAGCGACTGGCTGTAACGCTGCTGAGTGGTGTCGTTAGGGGGGTGGAGATCGGACAGCGCCTGCCAGCGCTGGCCTAAGAGCTGGCGTTGGGCGCGCAGGCTGTCGATATCCTGGGCGGTCAGTTCGTCGGCGTGGGCCAGCCCTTCCAGGGTCTCTTCTAACCCCTCTAATAAATGATCGCGAGTGCTTTCCGCTTCGGCACGGCGAGCGAGGCTTTGTTGACGCGCCTGCTCCTGGGTGTCGTGATCGTGCAGGGTTTTGCGGCAACTCAGCATGGCCTGATGGAAGCGCTGCTCCTGGCTGAGGCTGGGTGAATGGCTGAGCTGCTGCCACTCGCGCTCCAAGTGGCGCAGGCGCCCACCGTAAAGCGGCTCCCAAGGCGCACGCGCGTGCTGCTCTAATTGGTTCAATAGGTGCTCGCGCTGGGCCTGCTGCTCTTCGAGCCACTGTTCGTCGTTGCGCCGCTGGGTGAGCTGCTCCTTGGCGTAGCGCATGACCTGGCGATCACGCCGCGCCTCTTTCAATAACCGCTTGAGCGACGCCTCACCGCTAATACGCTGCGCGGCCTGATGGCGTACCGCGGCCACGCTGTTGTGGCACGCCTGGTGGACGAGATCGTCTTCATCGTGCAACTGTTCAACGGCAGTGAGCCGCAGCCCCAGGTTATCGCCCTGCAGGGCAATCGCGTTGAGCAGTCGCTGGTCGCTCAGCAGGGCTACCTGCGCTTGGCGCTGCTGTAGGTCGATATGGCCCTCGGCACCGGTGAGGCGTTGACACACGGCATTGAACCACGCTTCGTCCTCGTGATGCTGCGGATAGGCGGCCAGCAGTTTGTCGATATCGTCGAGCGCGAGCAGGGCCGCGAGCTGAATTTTACTGTCGCTGTCGCCAGCGAGAGACAGAAGGGCCTCCCGCTGCTCTGAATGCTGCGGGTCGAGGGATTGAAGTGCCTTGCGGCGCACCTCGGGATCGGGGTGTTGCCACCGAGGAGCGAACAGGCGTCGTAACAGTCCGTGCATGGATCATCCTGCTGTGAGGTGCGGAACGTAAAAAAAATCAGACATCGATGAGCAGGCGGTTGCAGTCCTCGTCGCTGTCGCTTAGCTTTGCCGTTGCGCGGTGAGTTTTCCAGCCGGCCACCCCGCAAGGCGCGAGATTGCGCTACCCTTATCTTACCTGAACATGACATGGAGTTCGGCCATGAGCCTCAACGCCAACAGTGCCGACGTAGCCTTCACCTTCAAGGGCGGCATGCTGCCGATGACCGTCATGGAGTTGACGAGCGCTGACCCGGAGCGTATCCGGCGGCAGCTTGCTGGCAAACTGTCGCAATCTCCCGCGTTCTTTCAGCATACACCCGTTGTGCTTAGCGTGGAAAAACTCGATGAGCCGCACCTCGCCCTGGAGCGGATCTGCGCAGTATGCCGTGATCACAAGCTGTTACCCGTGGCCGTCCGTGGCGGTGCCGAGCCGATTCGTCAGTCGGCGTGGGCGCTGGGGCTGGGCTGGTTTGCCCCCGTGGAAGAGGGGCGAGCCCGTGCGTTGGAAAGCGTCGAGCCCCTTGCCGACCCCGACGAGGTCGACAGCGAACCGGAGACGAGCGGTTTGGGAGCCACCCGGCTGTACCGGGGAACGGTGCGGTCCGGCCAGCAAGTGAGCGCCGCCGAGGGGGATTTGATCGTGATCGGTGCGGTCAACGCCGGCGCAGAGGTGCTGGCAGCAGGCAGTATTCACGTGTACGGGGCCCTGCGTGGCCGCGCGTTGGCCGGCATTCATGGTAATACCCAGGCAGGTATTTACTGCCGTGAGCTGGAGGCCGAGCTGCTTTCCGTAGCGGGTAACTACAAACGGCTGGAGGATATCGACTCCCAGCTATTAGGGCGGGCAGCCGAAGTCCATTTTATTAAAGAACAGTTAGATATTAAGCCGCTGGGGTAAGCCGCATGAGGGAGTGCCGGTTAGTGCTTCTTGCCTAGCGACGCCACCGCTGCGATCCGTTACAGTGTGCTGTTTTGATGACATTGATGTTCCCGTTATGCGGGCAGCGCCACGCGATCGCGCTCGCAATGAACGACTTCAAGAAGGAAGTGACTCTTGGCCAAAATTATAGTTGTGACCTCAGGTAAAGGGGGGGTCGGTAAAACCACCAGCGCCGCGGCGATTTCGACAGGGCTCGCGCTGCGTGGCAAGAAAACGGTGGTGATCGACTTCGACGTAGGATTGCGCAACCTGGACTTGATCATGGGCTGCGAGCGTCGGGTGGTGTATGACCTGGTCAACGTGATTCAAGGCGAGGCGGGGCTGAATCAAGCGCTGATCCGCGATAAGCGCGTTGAGAATCTGTTCATTTTGCCAGCCTCGCAAACCCGGGATAAGGACGCGCTCACCCAAGAGGGGGTCGAGAAGATCCTGGAGCAGTTGAAAGACGACTTCGACTATATCCTGTGCGACTCTCCCGCCGGTATCGAACGCGGTGCGCAGTTGGCGATGTACTACGCCGATGAAGCCATCGTCGTGACCAACCCGGAAGTCTCGTCGGTACGTGACTCAGACCGTATCCTGGGACTTCTGGGCTCGAAAACCCAGCGTGCCGAGCAGGGGCTTGACCCGGTAAAAGAGCACCTGCTGATTACCCGTTACAACCCTGCCCGTGTCACTTCCGGCGACATGCTGACGCTGGACGATATTCGCGAGATTCTCGCGATCGATCTACTGGGTCTGATTCCCGAATCCGAAGCCGTACTGCGTGCCTCTAACCAAGGGGTGCCCGTCACTCACGATGGTTCGAGCGATGCCGGTCAAGCGTATGCCGATACCGTGTCACGCCTGCTGGGAGAGGAGATGCCGCTGCGCTTCCATGTGATGCAGCGCAAAGGATTGCTGAGCAGGATGTTTGGGGGTAGTCGTCGATGAAACTGCTGGAGTTCTTGAAGCGTGAGCGCAAGAAATCCGCCTCGGTGGCCAAAGAACGGTTACAAATCATCGTGGCGCATCAGCGTAGCCAGCGTGGTCAGCCTGACTACATGCCGCTGCTTGAGCGCGAACTGCTCGAAGTGATTCGTCGTTATGTGCATGTGGACGACGACGCCATTCAAATTTCGCTGGATAGCGAAGATAACTGCTCGGTGCTGGAGCTCAACGTGACGCTGCCCAAAAGCTAGGCGTACACGAGCACGGTGAGGGGCGGCGAGAAGCGCCGCGGGTGTGCTAGTCTTGGGCTTTTGTTCCCATCCAGCGAAAGATGTTACGGCGCATGGGTGGGCTGTCACGCTCAAGGGAGTTTGCATCCATGGCGCCACCGAATGCCGCCCCTGCCAGTTTTCTCTGGCACGATTATGAGACCTTTGGTGCCGATCCGCGTCGCGATCGGCCCGCTCAGTTTGCTGCATTACGCACCGATGCCGACCTCAATGAAATCGGCGATCCCATCGAGCTCTACTGTAAACCCGCCGATGATTACCTGCCGCACCCTGCCGCCTGCCTGATCACCGGCATCACGCCTCAAAAAGCGCAACGTCGGGGGCTTCCCGAAGCCGAGTTCGCGCGCCAGGTACAGAGCGCCATGAGCGAGCCCGGCACCTGCGTGGCCGGCTACAATAGCCTGCGATTCGATGATGAAGTCTCCCGCCACCTGTTTTATCGTAACCTGCTCGATCCCTACGCCCGCGAGTGGCAAAACGGCAACTCCCGCTGGGATTTGATCGACGTGGTGCGGGCGTTCTATGCGCTGCGCCCAGAGGGCATCGAATGGCCCCTGCGGGAAGATGGTGCGCCCAGCTTTAAACTGGAGCACCTCACCGCGGCGAACGGCATCGCCCATGAGGGCGCCCACGATGCGGTGGCCGACGTGCGCGCTACCATTGCACTGGCGCGGCTGCTGAAAGCGCGTAATCCCAAGCTGTTCGACTACTTGCTCGGCCTGCGCGGCAAGCGCGCGGTGGCCAAGCAGCTCGACCTCCCCAGCGGCAAACCGCTGCTGCACATCTCCCGTCGTTACCCGGCCAGCCGAGGCTGTAGCGCCTTGGTGATGCCCCTGGCGGAGCACCCTACCAACCCTAACGGGGTGATCGTGTACGATTTGAGCGTCGACCCCGGCGATTTGCTGTCGCTCAGCGCCGAGCAGATTCGTGAGCGGGTGTTCGTCAGCCAGCAGGACCTTTCTGAAGGGGAGGCGCGCATCCCGCTCAAAGTCATTCATATCAACCGCTGCCCGGTGATCTTTCCAGCCACGGTGCTGAAAGACGTGGAGGGCGAGCAGAAAGGCGAGTACGGCGCGATCGTGGCGCGCTTGGGGATTGATATCGCCGCCTGCCGAGGGCACTGGAAAACCCTGCGCGAGGCCAGCGGCGTGGCGAAAAAGGTGACCGAGGTATTCAGCGGCGGCTACGAAGAGTCGCCTCAAGACCCCGATTTGATGCTCTACTCCGGCAGCTTTTTCTCTGCGGCGGATCGTCAGCAGATGGAGCGGGTGCTGGCGATGGATCCTTGGGACTTGGTGGGCCAACGCTTTGCCTTTCAAGACCCGCGCCTGGAAGAGATGCTGTTTCGCTTTCGCGCGCGCAGTTACCCGGACACCCTAGAGGGCGAAGAGCGTGAGCAGTGGGAGGCGTTTCGTTGGATGCGCATGAATGACCCGGCGCTATCGGGTTTTACGCTTAAAGCATTTGCCCGGGAAATCGAGCGTTACAATCAGCAGTCGCTCACCGATCATGAGCGGCAGATTCTCGAAGAGCTGGTGATGTTCGTCGAAGCCATGATGCCAGCCCAGGCGTTCGATGCCTGAGCTGGCGAGCGGTTAGCGTGGGTCGAAGGGCGCGAGCGTCTCACGGTAAGCGCCGATGTCGCTGGGTGCATCGCCCGGGTTGAATCGGATGTCTAGCGGGTGAGCGAGCAGCGAGGGCCACAGCGCCTGTAGCTCTTCGACGCTGACCTCGAGTGCCCGCTGTGCGATGTGCGCCTGACGGTCAAAGCGTACCTCGTCCAGTGCGGTGGCTTGCCAATAGCGGTTAGCCATGCCCTGCAGGCTGGTATCCCGCTGGCGCAGGCGGTCATGAACCGCTTGCCGGTGGGCCGCCAGCTCTTCATCGCTCAGTGTCTCGAGACGCTCACCGGCGGCTGCCATGAAAGCGTCCATTCGTTCGGCAATGGTGCCGCTATCCACATCCGGTGACTGTACGACCAGGCCAATGCCCGGCGCTTCCAGCAGCGGTGAATAGCCCGCGTTGACGATGTAGCCAAGCTGCTCCTCGGTACGCAGCTGTTGATAGAACGGCGTGTCCAGCCATTGGGCGAGCACGCTCAGGCGCGCCTGCTCGTCGATGCTGGTGTCGCGTCCCTGCAGGTAGCGCAGTACCAGTGACTCCTCACGGGTGCTATGGGGGTGAAGTACCGTTGGCTCCTCGCTCGCCTCCAATGGCGACAGAGGGGGAATGTCATCCCGCGTTAAGCGGGGTGTCAGTGCGCCGCGAATAAGGTTGGCCTGCTCCCGTGCCTGGTCGGCAGTCAGGTTACCCACGGCCATGGCGTCGATGTAAAGAGCATCGAGGAAACGCTCGCGGAAATCTTCCAGATTATGCTTCTCAAGCCGCTGGCTGGCGGCCAGCAGTTCGTCCGTCGACCACTGCGGGGAGAGCAGCGCCTCACCCAGGGCTCGGCTGGCTTGGCCGGTCAACGATGCGCGTGGCGCGTTGCGCCACTCCCGCTGTAGCTGGTAGCGCACCCGCTCAAAGGCGCCAGCAGAGATATCCGCCTGCTGAAGCTGCTCGATGGCTTGCTCGATGAGCGGCGTTTGGCCATCCCGCCAACCAGAAAACGACAGCGTCATACCGCGCGCGTGGGCGTATGCGCTAAACGACTGCCCGGCAAGCCACGCGGGGTAAAGCGACTCGTTGAGGCTGTCGTTCAGCCAGCCTGCCAACAGACGCATGAGTACCGCTTCTTCTGCCGAGTAGCTAGCGCTGGGATGCTGCAGGCTCACCCGCCACTCGACGCTGGGCGTATTGAAACGGCTCTCCTGCATGTGCCAAGCGGTAAACGTGGGCGTCTCGATCAGTGTCGAAGGCTGCTCGTCCTGGCCCGCCTGAAGGGTGAGGTCGCTGGCAACGAAGGGGTTCGGCTCGGGAAGCGCGAGACCGTCCAAGGCCTGACCGGTCGTGGTGGGCGGCAGCTCTTTCCACTGAGTGTTGAACCAGGGGGTTACGGTGTCGCTCTCTACGTCCGGCGCGGAGTAGACGCGCAGCATGTTGTCGGACGTTAGGGCGTCCAGGTAGCGCTGCTGGCGCTCGCTATCCATGCCGTCCATGCGGTACGCGGCGTATTGCACGTCCTCGACCGGGTAGCGCGAAAGGCTCATGGCTAGGCGGGTAGCCTCTTGCTGAGGAGCGCCGTGCTGCTGAAAGCGAAACGCCTGCTCGCTGAGGCTTTTTTGCTCGTCGTAGCGCCACTCGGCCAGCCCTTCTGCCCGAATCTGCTCGACCGCGGCAAACAGCGTGGCTTCGATGTCGTCGAGGCGTTCGGCACCTGCGGGCGTCAGGCTAATGGAGACGGTAAACAGCGCCTCATTGCCATCGCCGCGCCCCACGCCCGCAGAGAGCCCGTCGGCCAAGCCTGCTTCACGCAGCACGGCCAGTAGACTGCCGTCGCCCTCATCGCCCAGTAAATGCGCGATGAGCTGAGTTGGCTTGGTGCGATACTCGTCGGTAGGGTCAGGAACGGGGAAGTAGAAGCGCAGTTGGCGACGATCCTGCAGCGACTGGCGCTCGATATAGCGCGGCAGCGTGTCGGGGTCGATCAGTGGCGTGTCAATCGTGGGGGCGCTCAAGTCGTGATCGGGAATATCGGCAAACCGCTCCACCACTAAGGCTTCCAGTTCGTCGAGCGGTTGGGGGGCTACTACCGCTAAGTTCATCACGTTGGCATCGTAGTAGCGGTGGTAGAAGTCGATCACCCGCTCGCGCAGCGTTGCCTCGCCTTCGGGCGGGTTTGCCAGCGTGTCTCGGCTGCCCACTGCAAAGCCGGTGGTGGGGTTCTCCGGGTTGAGCAGTTGATTCAGCACGTCGTTCTCACGCCGCGACTCATCGCGGATGCGCGCCATGTACTCTGAGTGCACGATGTTGCGTTCGCTCTCCAGATGGTCGGCATTGAACAGCGGCGAGAGGAAAAACTCGCTAAAGCGGTCTAGTGCGCCGGGCAGCGCTGAAGGCTCAATATCGAAAAAGTAGTTGGTGTCCTGCTGAGCCGTAAAGGCGTTATGAGAGCCTGCGTTGTCGGAAATGTATTGCTGGTAAGCATCCGACTGGGGGTAGGGCTCGGTGCCCAAAAACAGCATGTGCTCCAGAAAGTGGGCCAAGCCCTGGAGGTCGTCGGGATCCTGCGCGCTGCCGACCCGCACGTTCATGGACGCGGCGGCCTTGTCGGCATCGGGGTCGCTGACCAGCAGCGCCTGTAGGCCATTGTCGAGGGTGATGACCCGGTAGTCGCGGTCATCGAAAGGACTGATGGTCGGGGTAATGGCCTCGGCGACCGGGCTCTCTTCTGCCCAGAGGGGAGTGGCGGGCGCCAAGAGCAGGCCGATGGTCAGGCCAACAACCGCGCGCCTTGCCTGCAGGCGAGGCGGAATAACAGACATAGTGGGCAACATTACGGCTCCTGTGACACGGTCCAGCGCAGCATTGGCCCTGTGGGGTGCGCGCAAGAGGGTGACTGGTAGGCAGGGTTATTCACATGCTTTGATACCGGAAAAGCGCCCAACAGTTCCAGCGGGGCGGGCATCAAAAGCGGTGTCAGCGACGCAACGTCCGTGTTGGGGTCTAGCCATTGGTGTAGCGCCTCTGGTGGAAGGATCACCGGTAAGCGATCGGTGAGCGACGATAGGCAGGCATTGGCAGGCACGCTGATCAGCGCCGTCGAGTCGGTAAAGGTGGTCAGCGTGGTGTGGTAACGACACCAAAGCGCGCCGAGCAGCAGCGGGGTGCGATTCACGTGGGTCACCAAAAACGGCTGCTTACTGCGTGCCTGGGGCTTCCACACGTAAAAGCCGCTCACCGGAATCACGCAGCGCCGCGCACTGAAGGCCTCCTGGAACATGGCGCGTTTGCTGAGCGTTTCCGCCCGCGCGCAGTGCGGGGCGTGGTCGAGAACCTTGAGCCACGGCGGCGTCAGCCCCCAAAAGAGCGGCGTGTGGGTCAACTGCCCCTGCTCTAGACGAAGGGCCGACACGGGCTGGCGCGGTGCTAAGTTGGGAGACTCGATGAGCGAAGCAGTGCTTTTGAGGTTGGGCGCAAGGCGGGCGAGCGATAGGCGCTGTACGTGTAGGCGTCCCGTCATGCCGGTCTCCTTTAGGCGCGATACCTGCGGCGCTGATGCAAAATGGCAAAGGGAAGTCGTAATACGTTAAATGTGGCGTTTTAGTGTCGAAAACAGTGTTCGATGTAAGGTATCCTATCGTATACCTTGCTCACGCTAAAGCGCGAGGAGGCATTCTTCCCTGTTTGCCGTTGACCTGAAGAGATCGCCATGGCCCGTCCTAGACAGCATGCGCCCGATGCCCTCCACGCGCAGGTCATGCACGCTTGTGATGAGTGGTTGGCTAAGCAGCCAGTCCATGGTTTATCACTGCGTGCTTTGGCCAGAGAGGTGGGCTGCGCGCCCAGTACGCTGCTAAAACTCTACGGCAGCTTTAACAATTTATTGCAGCACGTCAACGTCGAAACCCTCGCACGTTTGCAGCACACTATTACGAGCTTGGCCGAAGACGACCCCGAGCCGTGGTTGCGCTCTCTGGCCCACGCTTACTGGCGATTCGCCGAGCAGGATTGCTACCGTTGGCAGCTACTGTTCGACTACCCGCTGGCTCAGGAAGGCGAGCTGGACCAGCGTCAGAGCGATCTCATCGAAGCCCTGTTTACCCAGGTGGAAACGTCGTTAAAGCAGTACCAGCCCGTTCTGGACGATCTGGAAGCGCGCCGCCTTGGCCGCACGCTGTGGGGCAGCGTTCACGGCTTGGTGCAGCTGGGGTTGAACGAGCGGCTTGGCTACTGGCAGGGGCAGCAGCTCAAGGTCGATGAGCTGTTGGATCAACTCATGAGCACTGTGCTGGCCGGGTTACGACACCGGGGGGCAGCGACGTGACATGGGGGATCAACGCCACTCGGTGCCTGCTGCGTCGTGTCATTTACGTGGCCATGCGCGGCTGTTACCGGCTGTCGGTGCATGGTCAAGGTCACGTACCTAAACAGGGCGCGGCGCTGGTCGTCTGTAACCACGTGAGCTTTATGGATGCGCTGGTGCTGGGCGGTGGCAGCCCTCGTCCGCTGCGCTTCGTGATGGACCAGCCCATTTTTGAATCCCGCTGGCTGAAGTGGTGGTTTCAACTGGTGGGGGCGATTCCCATCGAGTCGGAGCGCCATAGCCCAGGAGCGCTGCGGCGTACCTTGGATGAAGTGAGCAAGGCGCTGCGCCAGGGCGATATCGTGATGGTGTTTCCCGAGGGGCGTTTGACCCCCGATGGCGAGATCCACACGTTCCGCCGTGGGCTCGAAACCATCCTGGCTCGTGACAATGTGCCGGTGATTCCAGCAGGGCTGGCCGGGTTGTGGGGGTCGTGGACGTCTCACTACGGCGGTAAGGCGCTGAAGAAGTGGCCGTCACGCTTTAGGGCGCCGGTGAGCCTCCATTTTGGCCCGCCCATTGCCGTCCATGAAGTCGAAGGCGTCGCGTTAAGGCGCTTTTTGGAGCAGCGTGTCAGAGCATTGAAGGCCGCAGGCGACAGCGAGATCGCCCGCAGCCAGTCAACAACGCAGAGTTAGCGGCGAGGCAGGCGCAGCTTTTGCCAGCAGCGCGCTGACGTGATCAGGTTGTCGCGAATCTCCAGAATCTCCATCCGCGTATTGCCAATTTGTAGACAGGCCGGGCCTTCCGGGAAGGCTTCCAGGTGCTCCAGAATCAATCCGTTCAGCGTCTTGGGGCCGTCGGTGGGCAACTGCCAACCGAGCATCTTATTGATCTCGCGGATATTCGCCGTGCCTTCGATGACATGGCTGCCATCGTCCTGCTGATGAATCTCGTCATCTTCGGACACGTCGGTCGTGAACTCGCCGACGATCTCTTCGAGAATATCCTCCAGCGTGACCAACCCTTCTACATCGCCGTACTCATCCACCACGATGCCGATCCGTCGCTTCTGCTTCTGAAAATTCAGCAGCTGGGTATGCAGCGGCGTTGACTCGGGAATGAAGTAGGGCTCCCGCGCTTCTTGAACGATGGCCGCTTTGGTGACTTCGCTGCGGGATAAGAAGCGTGCGGCGTTACGCAGGTGCAACATGCCAATGATGTTGTTGATATCGCCTTTGTAGACCGGCAGGCGTGTGTGCTGACTGGTCCGAATTTGAGTCAGAATATCTTCCAGCGAATCGTCCAGGTCGATGCCCAGCACTTCGTGTCGGGGCACCATGATGTCGTTCACCGTAACGTTCTCAAGGTCCAGAATCGACAGCAGCATGGCCCGGTGGCGGTAAGGGATCAGCGTGCCTGCTTCGTGCACCACGGTGCGCAGCTCGTCGCGGGTCAGGCTGTCGCCGCCGTTATCCACGCTTTTGACACCGACTAACCGCAGCAAGCCGTTCGACATCACGTTGACCAGCCATACCAAGGGGTAGAGCAGTTTGAGCAGCGGCTCCAAGGCAAAGGAAGTGGGGTAAGCGATGCGCTCGGGTTTGATGGCCGCGTACGTCTTGGGCGTCACTTCCGCGAAAATCAGAATGGTGATGGTCAGCAGTGCGGTAGAAATAGCAGGGCCTGAGACGTCGCCAAAAAAGTGAATGGCGATGATGGTGGCAATCGAGGCTGCCAGGTTATTGACGAAGTTGTTGCCAATCAGGATGACGCCAATGAGACGATCGGGCCGGGTGAGCAGGCGCATCACGCGCTTGGCGCTACGGTCGCCGCTGTTAGCCTGGTGGCTAAGCCGGTAGCGGTTGATCGACATCATGCCCGTTTCAGAACTAGAGAAGAAGGCAGACAGCAGGATGAGTAAGGCTAGCAGGCCGAACAGTAACCCCAGAGGGAAGTCGTCGCTCAAGTCGAAAATTCCTTTATGACGTATTAAGCTCGATTTGTAGAAGCATGGCAGTGGCGTGTCAAGCGCACGTGTGCGGGGGCGCTAACCGCTAAGCGCGTGGGCCTAGCGATTCAGCAGGATTTCCAGCACAAACTTACTACCAAAGTAGGCCAACAGTAGTAGGGCGCAGCCACCCAATGTCCAGCGTACGGCGCGCATGCCGCGCCAGCCAAAACGATAGCGGCCCACTAGCAGCGTCGTGAAAATAACCCACGCGCCCAGCGAAAGAGCGGTTTTATGTACCAGGTGCTGAGCAAACAGGTTATCGAGGAAGATTAAACCGCTGATAATCGAAAGGGTCAGCAGTACAACCCCTGCCCATATCAGCTCAAACAGCACGCGCTCCATGGTGGTGAGCGGCGGCAAAGACTGCACAATGCCACGGATATGGTGGTGGCGCAGTGCCTGATTCTGTAGTCCTACCAATACCGCCTGAACGGCAGCAATGGCCAGCACGGCAAAGGCCAATGCGGAGCTAACGGCATGGAGCAGGATGCCTAGTGTTAAGCCGCTATGGCTGCCCTGGCTAGGCAGCCAGGTGGCAACAATCAGGGCGATCCCAGCCAGTGGAAACAGGGCAATGCCGGCATTGAGCACAGGTTTGAATAGACTGGCCACCAGCACAACATTGACCGCTACTGCCATGAGCAGCGTCGCGCTGGTGGTGAAACCCGGCAGTAGCCCAGGCGATTCGCCAACCAGTTGGACAACGACCGGGATATGCAGCAGCAGGCCCAGCGCGCCCAGTAGGCGTACCATGCCCTGGCGGGGAGGCACCCGGCGAAACAGTGTCATGCCCTGCCAAATAGCAGCAGCGACGTAAAGTATAAAAGCGATCGTGGCGAAAGGGAGCGCCTGCATGATGCTATCCGTGCGCCTTGCAGCGCGTTGTTGAGACAATGGTTGAAAAACGGCTGATCAGTCCAGCAAATAAGTCCAGCAAAGTTAACATCTGGCCATTTAGGACGGCTTGCCTACTATAACCAATCAAAGCGGCGTCGCACAGCCATCAAGCGCCAATGGTGACGCCCATGGAGACTCGCGCCACGAGCGCGTATAATCGCGGCCACATTCGTCCGGTGAATACGCCCGGCGACAGCGACGGAGGCAGAGGCCCCATGTTTCAGAATCTGAGCGAGCGTCTTTCCCAGACGCTGAAGTCGATCAAAGGCCAAGCACGGCTAACCGACGACAATATCAAAGATACCCTACGCGAAGTACGCAAAGCGCTGCTGGAAGCCGACGTGGCGCTGCCGGTTGTCAAAGCGTTCATTGAGCGGGTGCGCGAACGGGCGGTGGGGCAAGAGGTTTCTAAAAGCCTCTCGCCGGGCCAGCAGTTCGTTAAAATCGTCCAGCAGGAGCTGGAAGCGATTATGGGCGAGGCCAACGAAGGCCTCAGCCTAAAAGGTTCCCCAGCCGTGGTGCTCATGGCGGGTTTGCAGGGGGCGGGTAAAACCACCTCCGTCGCCAAACTGGCCCGCTACCTGCGCGAGCGCGAGAAGAAAAAGGTGCTGGTGGTCTCGGCGGACGTTTACCGCCCGGCGGCCATCGACCAGCTCGAAACCCTGGCGAAAGAGGTCCAGGTCGACTTCTTCCCTTCGCGCTCGGACCAGAAGCCGGTCGACATTGCCAATGCGGCCATCAAGCACGCCAAAATACAGTTCCATGACGTCGTGCTGGTGGATACCGCAGGCCGCCTAGCCATTGACGAAGCGATGATGGCGGAAATTCAGGCGCTGCATAAGGCGATTTCCCCCCAGGAAACGCTGTTCGTCGTCGACGCCATGACCGGCCAGGATGCGGTGAATACGGCGAAAGCGTTCCACGACGCGCTGCCGCTCACCGGTGTCATCCTCACCAAGGCAGATGGCGATGCCCGTGGCGGTGCCGCGCTCTCGGTGCGCCATATTACCGGCAAGCCCATCAAGTTCATGGGTGTGGGCGAGAAGGTTGATGCGCTAGAGCCTTTCCACCCCGACCGCGTCGCGTCGCGCATCCTGGGCATGGGCGACATGCTGTCGCTGATTGAAGAGGCCGAGCGCACCGTCGATAAAGACAAAGCTGCCAAGCTCGCCAGCAAAGTCAAAAAAGGCGATGGCTTTGACCTGGAAGACTTCCGCGACCAGCTTCAGCAGCTCAAGAAAATGGGCGGTATGGGTGGCCTGCTGGGCAAGCTGCCGGGCATGGGCCAAATGGCCGAACTGGCCCAGGGCCCTGGCCCTGAAAAAGAGCTAGGCAAGCTGGAAGCGCTGATTAACTCGATGACGCCCAAAGAGCGCCGTAAGCCAGAGATTATTAACGGCTCACGTAAGCGCCGTATTGCCGCAGGTGCCGGCCTTCAGGTGCCGGACCTTAACCGCCTGCTAAAGCAACACAAGCAGATGCAGAAAATGATGAAGAAAGCGGGCAAGAAAGGCGGTATGCAGAAAATGATGCGCGGCATGTCAGGCATGATGGGCGGTGGTGGCGGCCCTGGTGGCATGGGCGGAATGGGCGGCGGCGGCGGTTTGCCCTGGCGGTAAGCGGCGCCCCTTACGTATTTTGAGCGCTTGGCAAGGTTGACGGCCTGTGAGTTTTCTGGCTGTCAGGCTTTCCAAGCCGAGCGCATTTGCGTAGAATGCGGCCTCTTCATGCGTGGGTGTTGGCAAAATGTGCGTTAGCACGGCTCCAATGCTTGCCAGTGAAGGTCCTGATGGTGCGTTGCCAAGGCTTATATAAGCAGGTGGTGCACCAAGAAAACAGTATGACGAGTGTTCTGATAGCGGTTAGCGCTATATCCCACTCTCGTAACCTCAACCGAAGGATAGTTATCGTATGGTTACCATTCGTTTGGCACGTGGTGGCGCCAAAAAGCGTCCCTTTTATCACCTGACTGTTACCGACTCTCGCAACGCCCGTGACGGCCGTTTCATCGAGCGTATTGGTTTCTTCAACCCGGTTGCCCGTGGTCAGGAAGAGCGTCTGCGCGTTGATCTGGATCGCGTGACTCACTGGCAGAGCCAAGGCGCCCAGCTGTCTGGTCGTGTTGCTGAGCTGGTTAAAGAAGCGCGCAAACAGGCCTAAGCCTGTTGCTCGTCGCAAGTCATAGCAATAGATGCTGTTGTAGCCGGAGTGGTCGTCGATGACGCGTTTTAACACTAGCCATACTGACGACACGCACGTAGTGCTTGGTAAGCTCACCAGCCCTCACGGGATTAAAGGTTGGCTAAAGGTGTACTCCTATACCAATCCCATGGACAGCATTTTAGATTACCCCGAGTGGTGGGTGCGCCAAGGGGAAACCTTGACGCGCATGACCGTGATTCAGGGGAGTCGGCAAGGCAAAGGGCTTGTCGTGCAGCTGAAGGGCATCGATGACCGAACGGCAGCCGAGGGGCTGGCGCAAGCGGATATCCTCATGCCTAAAGAGGCACTGCCTGAGCTTTCCGATGACGAATATTACTGGCATGAGCTTGAAGGTCTTACTGTCTTCACTCAGTCAGGCGAGCGGTTAGGGCAGGTCAGCTACCTGTTTGAAACCGGCGCAAACGATGTCATGGTGGTACGCGGCGATAACGACTCAATCGATAAGCGCGAGCGGCTGTTACCCTTTCTGCCCGATGATGTGATTGTTGATATCAGCCTGGAAGACGGCCGTATGGTGGTTAACTGGGACCCTGAGTTTTGATGAGCCAAGACGCTTTGAACGAACTTACGGCGACGGATACAACGGTGGCAGCAGAGGAAGCCGCAGGTAGTCAAACAGACGCACCAGCGATGTGGATTGGGGTTGTGTCACTGTTTCCTGAAATGTTCGATGCGATTACCCAGCAGGGTGTCATCGGTCGGGCGGTAGAGAAGCAGCGCATTGCCCTAGAGTTCTGGAATCCGCGGGATTACGCCACCGACCGCCACCGCCGCGTGGACGATCGCCCCTATGGCGGCGGCCCTGGTATGCTGATGAAGGTAGACACCCTCAGGGCGGCTATCTTTGATGCTCGCCAACGTGCCGAGCAGGCCACCGGCCTTACGCCGACAGTGATCTACCTATCGCCCCAAGGGCGCCGGTTGGATCAGCAGGGGGTGCAAGCACTCGCCTCGGCAGGCCCGCTGGTCGTGGTTGCTGGGCGTTATGAAGGCATCGACGAGCGTGTGGTGGAGAGTGACATCGATGAAGAGTGGTCGATTGGCGACTATGTGCTGAGTGGCGGTGAGCTGCCCGCGATGGTGCTGATCGACGCAGCGGCAAGGCTGGTACCCGGCGTGCTGGGCCACCAGGATTCCGCTATCGAAGACTCGTTTAATGACGGCTTGTTAGACTGCCCGCACTATACCCGTCCAGAAGTGATCGACGGGCGCCAAGTGCCTGAGGTGCTGCTCAGCGGAAATCATGCAGCCATCAAGCGCTGGCGGTTGAAGCAGTCGCTGGGGCGTACCTGGCAGCGTCGTCCTGACTTATTGGCAGGGCGCACTCTTAACGCCGAGCAGCAAGCGCTGCTAGACGAGTTTATCGAGGAACACGCTCTGCGCACTACCTCGGATAGCAGCGAGTAGAGCAGAGCGGCGGTGCAGGACGAATACGCAGTTAGCGTGCGTACCTGCGTCACCCATAACGACTCCCGCGTGGCTCGCTTCGAGCGCCGGGATCACGGTTTGCCCCTTCCACAACTGCGTGGCAAACCATTACGTTATTTAGGAGTTTGAAGATGAGCAGCAAGAACAAGGTGATCCAGGCGATCGAAGCCGAGCAGATGAACAAAGAGATTCCTGCTTTTGCACCGGGCGACACCATCGTCGTTCAGGTTAAAGTAAAAGAAGGTACTCGTGAGCGTCTGCAGGCGTTTGAAGGTGTGGTGATCGGCAAGCGTAACCGTGGCCTGAACTCCGCTTTCACCGTGCGTAAAATCTCCCACGGTGTTGGCGTTGAGCGTACTTTCCAGACCTACAGCCCGCTGGTTGACTCTATCGAAGTCAAGCGTCGTGGTGACGTTCGTCAAGCCAAGCTGTACTACCTGCGCGAGCGCAGCGGCAAGTCGGCGCGTATCAAGGAAAAGCTGGCTTAATCGCCACTTTTTCACGGGCGCCTGGCGCTCGGGTACGGAAAACCCCGTCACCGCTTTGCGGGGCGGGGTTTTTGTTTGTGGCCTCACCGTGAGACCGTTAGCCTATGAGCGTGATTGATGCCTATCTGGATGCCCTGTGGTTAGAGCAGGGAGCCAGCGACCATACGCTAGCGGCCTACCGGCGCGATTTAACCGCCTGGCAGCAGCAGCTTGAAAACGACGGTGACACTTTGCTCACTGCCTCGCCAGCGCGGTTTAGCATCTGGATGGAGCAGCGTCGCGAGCAGGGCTACCAGCTGCGCAGCAACGCTAGGATGCTCTCGTCGCTACGCGGCTTCTATCGTTGGGCACGGCTCTATGGCCATATTGACAGCGACCCGCTCGCTAATGTGTCACTTCCTAAAGTGCGCCCCAGCCTGCCCAATACGCTGGAGGAGGAGGAAGTAGAGCGCTTGCTGCTGGCCCCGGATGTGAGCACGCCGCTTGGCGTGCGTGATCGCACCATGCTGGAGCTGCTCTACGCCTGCGGGCTGCGGGTATCTGAGTTGGTGGGACTGACCAGTGACGCAGTGAATTTGCGTCAAGGGGTGGTGCGCGTGCGCGGTAAAGGGGATAAAGACCGCCTAGTGCCCATGGGGGAAGAGGCCGCCGAGTGGCTAGCGCGCTACTTGAAAACCGCACGCCCGGCATTAATGCAGGACCCGACGCGCCCGGCGCTGTTCCCAGGGCGGGGCGATAACGCCATGACACGGCAAACGTTTTGGCACCGCATCAAAGCCCACGCTATCACGGCGGGGATTTCGCGTCCGCTGTCGCCCCACACGCTGCGCCACGCCTTTGCAACCCATTTATTGAATCATGGGGCGAATTTGCGGGTCGTACAGCTGCTGTTAGGCCATAGCGACCTATCCACCACGCAAATTTATACCCACGTTGCCCAGGCGCGCCTGGAGCAGCTACATGCCGAACACCATCCGCGAGGTTAATGAAACAATGCGCCAACGTATGCCCTCAGTTGCGAAAACCTGTGCCCTCTGGCTGTTGCTGGCGGGCAGTGTACTGCCTGCCTTTGCCAGCGCCGATGATGCCGCCGAGCGTCTTGCTGAGACGTTGCAAGTTAACGGCCAATCAATGCCGGTAGAGCAAGTGAGCGCCACGCCGATGGAAGGGGTTTACCATGTTCGCCTTGAGAGCGGCGAGTCGTTTTACTCCAATGCGGACGGCAGCCATTTTCTGGTAGGTGACCTCTACCAAAATGCGGATAATGGTCTGGTGAATTTAACCGAGCAGTCTCGCAACCAAGAGCGTGCCGCGGCGCTGGCCACCGTCTCGGAGAGCGAGCGGGTGGTGTTTCGCAGTGTCGATGAGCCCAAGGCCACGGTGGTGGTGTTTACCGACCCCACCTGCCCCTACTGCGAGCGCCTCCATGAGACCGTGCCCGAACTCAACGAGCGTGGGATTGCGGTACACTACCTAGCCTTCCCGCGGGCCGGTATGGGGAGCGGTGCGGCTAACACTCTGGAGCAGGTATGGTGCTCGGATAACCGCAGCGAGGCGATGAATCAAGCGAAACAGGGCCAAACCATTGCCGCGTCGGCTAGCTGTGATAATCCGGTAGCTGAGCAGTACGCCCTGGGGCAAGCGCTGGGTGTACAGGGCACACCAACCATCATCCTGCCCGATGGGCAAATGGTACCTGGTTTTGTACCCCCCGACCGGCTCGTTGCCATGTTAGGCTTGGAAGATGAATAACGTCACCTAAGTGACGAACGAACACGCTGAGACACTGATTTAAGAAGCGGCACCTGCGGGTGCCCAACACGAAAGGGGAAGTATTTTGAAACCGGTAAGAGTAGGCATTTGTGGGTTAGGTACGGTAGGTGGCGGCACCTTCAACGTATTAACGCGTAACGCCGACGATATTAGTCGCCGCGCAGGCCGCCCGATTGTCATTGAGCAGGTTGCCCACCGCAGTATCCATCCCGACTGCGATATTACCGGCATTAACGCCACCACCGACGTATTCGAAGTGGCTAACAACCCCAACGTGGATGTGCTGGTAGAGCTGATTGGCGGCTACGATATCGCCCGTGAATTGGTGCTCACTGCGATTGCCAATGGCAAACACGTAGTGACCGCTAACAAGGCGCTAATCGCGGTTCACGGTAATGAGATTTTCCGCGCAGCCCATGAAAAAGGCGTGATTGTCGCCTTTGAAGCTGCTGTCGCAGGCGGTATCCCCGTCATTAAATCGCTGCGTGAAGGCCTGGGTGCCAACCGTATCGAGTGGGTGGCCGGTATTATCAACGGCACCGGCAACTTCATTCTGACCCATATGCGCGACGAAGGCCGTGCCTTTGAAGACGTGCTGGCGGAAGCCCAGGCGCTTGGCTACGCCGAAGCTGATCCCACCTTCGACGTGGAAGGGATCGACGCAGCCCACAAGCTGACCATCCTGGCCTCGATTGCCTACGGCGTGCCGCTGCAGTTTGAAAAAGCCTTCACCGAAGGGATCTCCCGCATTACTGCCGAAGACGTGGAGCAGGCCGATAACCTGGGCTACGTCATCAAGCACCTGGGGATCTCCAAGCGCACCGATCAAGGGCTGGAGCTACGGGTACACCCCACGCTGATTCCTAAAGAGCGTATGCTGGCCAATGTGCACGGTGTGAAGAATGCGATTGCGGTGATGGGCGATGCGGTTGGCCCCACGTTGTACTACGGTGCGGGTGCCGGTGCCGAGCCAACGGCTTCGGCAGTGGTCGCTGACCTACTGGACGTGGCGCGGGATATTGCCACCGACCACCACTACCGCGTGCCCTACCTGGCGTTTAGCGGCATCGATGAAGATGTTAGCCAGCTGCCGATTATGCCGATGGAAGAGATCACCACGGCCTACTACCTGCGCCTGCTGGCGGTTGACCGCCCCGGCGTGCTGGCCCGTGTCGCAACCATCCTGGCCGAGCAGGGCATCTCCATTGAGGCGCTGATCCAGAAAGAGGCCACCGAAGGTGAGCTGGTGCCGATCATTCTGCTGACCCACAGCACTAAAGAGAAGCAGATGAACGAAGCGATCCGCGAAATCGAAGCCATGGCGGACATCGCAGGCCCCGTGACGCGTATTCGCGTGGAAAGCTTGGACGAAGGAGAGTAACCCATGCGCTATATCAGCACGCGTGGCCAAGCGCCTGCCCTCTCTTTTGAAGAGGTGGTGCTCACCGGCATGGCCAGCGACGGCGGCCTCTACGTACCGGAAACGCTGCCCGAGTTCTCTCAAGAGGAGCTGGCCAGCATGGCCGGCCTCTCTTATGCCGAGATCGCCTTCCGGGTGATGAAGCCGTTTGTAAACGGTGAGATCGACGATGACACCTTCCGCCGCTTGGTAACCGAGGCGTATGCCACGTTCAACCACGACGCGGTGGTGCCGTTAAAACAGTTGGATGCCAACCACTTCCTGTTGGAGCAGTTCCACGGCCCCACCCTGGCGTTTAAAGACGTTGCCCTGCAGCTGCTTGGCCGCCTGCTGGACCACTTCCTGAAAAAGCGTGGCGAGCGCGCGGTGATTATGGGCGCCACCTCCGGCGACACCGGCTCTGCAGCCATCGAAGGCTGCCGCCACTGCGACAACCTCGATATCTTTATTCTGCACCCCCATAACCGCGTGTCCGAAGTGCAGCGTCGCCAGATGACCTCGGTGCTGGCGGACAACGTCTTCAACATCGCCATCGAGGGCAATTTCGATGATGCCCAGGCGATGGTCAAGGCCAGCTTTGCCAACCAGGCGTTCCTGAACGGCACGCGGCTTGTGGCGGTGAACTCGATCAACTGGGCGCGCATCATGGCCCAGATCGTCTACTACGTGGCCGCAGGCGTGGCCTTGGGTGCCCCCCAGCGGGAAGTGAGCTTCTGCGTGCCGTCGGCCAACTTCGGCAACGTCTTTGCGGGCTACATGGCGTACAAGATGGGCCTGCCGGTGAAGCAGTTCATTATCGCCACCAACGCCAACGACATTCTGCACCGCACCCTGGCGGCCAACGACTTCTCCAAGAAAGAGCTGGCGGCCACGCTGGCGCCTTCCATGGATATCGTTGTGTCGTCCAACTTCGAGCGCCTACTGTTTGACGCTTACGACCGTGACGGTGCCGCTGTGGCCGCGCTGCTGGAGCGCTTCCAGCAAGAGCCCACCGCGCTTGCCGACGCGCCGCTGGCCAAGCTGCGCGAGAAGTTCGCCAGCCATAGCGTGGATGATGAGACGATTCTGGAAGTGATTCGGGAAGCCCACCACCGCACCGGGGAAATTCTCGACCCGCACACGGCCACCGGCTACCGCGCCGCCGAGCGGGCGCGTGTGGATACCTCCACGCCGATGATCACCCTGGCCACCGCCCACCCGGCGAAATTTGCTGAAGCGGTGGTTAAGGCGGGCTTCCAGGGCGTTCCGCTGCCGACCCACATGGACGACCTGCTGGAGCGTGAAGAGCGCTACACGGTGCTACCGGCAGAGCTGAGCGCGGTGCAGCGGTTCGTTGCCGATAACCGTCGCTGAGGTGGCATGACCCAGGTGCCGCTCTCTGCGCGAACACTCGCTGCACACAATAGCCGTCCCCGCCTAGAGCCTCGTCCCCTGGACGAGGCCGTGTATGCCCGTGCTCAGGCCGAAGGTTTGAGCGAGCTGCAGGCGCGGCTGCTGGCGTCGCGGCTTCCAGGCTACACCGGGGAGCTGGAGCCTCTGGTATCGCCAAGCCTGCGTTATCTGGTGCATCCCGAAAAGCTTGCCGATGGCCGCCGCGCCGCTGAGCGGATCGCCCAGGCGGTCGCTGAGGGCGAATCCATTGGCATTCTGACCGACTACGATGTGGATGGAATCACCTCCCACGTGGTGATTCGGCGCACGCTGGTCGAGCTGTTCGGCGTGCCCGAGCATAAGCTGCACAGCCTGATTGGCCACCGTATTCACGATGGCTACGGCATCAGCCTGCCGCTGGTGGAGCGAACCCTCGGCTTAAAACCGCTGCCGACGCTGGTGATTACCGCCGACTGCGGCAGCTCCGATGAGCCGCGCATTGCGCGGTTAAGCGCGGCGGGTATCGATGTGGTGGTCAGCGATCACCACGCTCTGCCGCTGGAAGGCCCGCCGCCTTCCGCTTACGCCTGTGTAAACCCGACCCGTAGCGACTGCGACTACCCCGATAAAACCATCGCGGGCTGCATGGTGGCGTGGCTATTAATGTCGCTTGCCCGTAGCGTATTGGTGGAGTGGGGCGTACTGCCCGAGGCCACGCCGAAGCTTTCGCCGTGGCTCTCTTATGTCGCATTAGGCACCGTGGCGGACTGTGTATCGCTCGGCGGCAGCCCCGCCAACCGAGCGGTGGTGAGCCACGGCCTGACGCTGATTAACCGCATGGACGCCGCCTGCTGGCGGGCCATGGCAGCGCGCTTAGGGGCCGATAGCGTGCCCTTCAATGCTGAAACCTTGGCGTTTCAGATGGGTCCGAGGATCAATGCCCGTTCACGGCTAGATGACCCCTACGCGGCGCTGCATTTTATGCTGGCGGAGAGCGACAGCGTCGCTAACCGGCAGCTAGAGGTGCTTGACCAGGATAACCAGTCCCGCAAGGCGATTGAGGCGGATATGGCCGAGGAGGCGCGGGCACTGGCCGCTCCCGCCTTGGAGGCCAACGAGCCTGCGGTGGTCGTACTGCTGGAAGATGGTCACCCCGGCGTGCAGGGCATTGTGGCCTCGCGGTTGGTGCAGGCTTACGGTCGCCCGGCGGTGGTGCTGACGCGGGCGGCGGCACCCAATATGCTTACCGGCTCCGGCCGCTCTATTGACGGGCTGCATTTACGGGACGCACTACAGCGCACCTTTGAGCTTGCCCCAGAGGCACTGCTGCGCTTTGGGGGGCACAGTGGCGCTGCAGGCGTGGGCGTGCCACGGGAGCAGCTCGACACCTTCAAAGCCGCGTTTTTGCAGGCGGTCGGTGAGCAGCTTGGCGACACGCCGCTCTACCCGCGCCTGTGGACCGATGGCGAGCTCTCCACCGCACAACTCTCCCTGGCGACGCTGGTTGAAATCGAGACGCTGGGCCCCTACGGGCGGGAGTTCGACCCACCGCTGTTTGAAGGGCGCTTCATTGTGGAAGCGCTGCGCCCGGTCGGCGCAGAGGGCTCGCACCTGATGATGGAGCTCTCCATGGGGGCCGTGACCAGCAAAGCGATCTGGTTTCGTGCGCTCACGCCGGGGGAGCTGCCCTCGTTTAGCGTGGGCGATACGCTGCACTGCGCTTACAAGCTCAATCGCAACCGCTGGCGCGGTCGCGAGTCACTGCAGCTGATGGTGGAGCACGCTAGCCCCGTTTAATACTCTCCGCTATCCTCGCGTCCTTGGCCGCTTAAGCGGCCGCTCTAATAATCCCAAAAAAGGACGCACTCATGCGCATGGAAGACCTGCCTAAAGACCCCCACAAGCCCTATGAAGACATCATGGCGATGCTGTTGGGGACGCTGTTTGTTGCTCTCGGAGTGACGTTCTACACTCACGCAGTGCTGCTTACCGGCAGCACCGCAGGGATGGCGCTACTGCTCAATTACCTGACCGGGTGGGGATTTGGCGTGTGGTTTTTTGCCATCAACCTGCCGTTTTACTATCTGGCGATCAAACGCATGGGGTGGAGCTTTACGCTGCGCACCTTTGTCGCCATCGGCTTGGTCTCGCTGTTCTCCGAGCTTACTCAGGGGTGGGTCGAATTTGCCAACGTGCCGTCGCTCTACGCGGCGCTGATGGGCGGCGCATTGATGGGGATTGGCATGCTGATGCTGTTTCGCCACCGCACTAGCCTCGGCGGTATCAACATTCTCGCCCTCTACCTCCAGGACAAGCACGGCCTGCGGGCGGGCTATGTGCAGCTCGGCATCGATGGCGTGATTCTGCTGGTGGCACTCACCCAGCTACCCCTAGACCGCGTAGGCTACTCGGTGCTGGGGGCGCTGATGCTCAACTTGATCATCGCCCTGAACCACAAGCCAGGGCGTTATATCGGAGTGAGCTAGTCGGCTTAGCTGAGCCAAAACCACCAGACGATCAAGCCAATGACGGCAATACCCGCAAGGTTGATCAGTAAACTCATACGGCCTCCTGTTGGCTGGGCTTCCATAGCCGCAGGCGGTTGGCGTTGCTGACCACGGTGATCGAAGAGAGTGACATGGCAGCGCCTGCGATAATGGGAGAGAGCAACATGTCAGTCATGGGGTAGAGCACGCCAGCGGCAATCGGGATGCACAGCACGTTATAGCCAAACGCGCCGATCAGGTTCTGTTTGATGTTAGAGAGCGTGGCACGGCTCAGTTCAATCGCCGTGGCCACGCCGTGCAGCGAGCCGCGCATCAGCGTAATACCGGCGCTCTCCATGGCGATATCGGTACCCTGACCAATGGCAAAACCCACGTTGGCCCGGGCCAGCGCGGGGGCGTCGTTAATACCGTCGCCCACCATGCCGACCACTTCGCCTGCCGCTTGGCGGCGCTCAATCTCGGCGTGCTTGTCGTCGGGCGTCATGCCTGCCTTGAACTCGCTAATGCCTACCTCGCGGGCCACCGCAGAAGCGGTATGCTCGTTATCGCCCGTCAACATCACCACGGTTAACCCATCATCCTGCAAGCGCTTCACGGCGGCAGCGGCATCTTTGCGCAGCGGGTCGCTAACGCCGAAGAGGGCGGCCAGCTTGCCATTCACCGCTAAATAGACCAGCGAGCGCGCCTTGGCTTCCAGCTGGCGAATGTGCTCGTTTGCTGGGGAAAGGTCGACGCCAGATGCTTCCAATAAGCGCGCATTGCCCAGCAGCAGCGTGTCATTGGCTTGGCTGGTGCCTTTCACACCGCCGCCGGTCACGCTATCAAAGCTAGCCAGCCTATCGGCGCGGGCATCATGCTCTTCGGCGTAGGCCGTCAGCGCTTTGGCAAGGGGGTGCTCGGAGCGGCTCTCTAGGGCGGCCACCCAGGCCAGCACTTGGGTGCTGTCGTTATGCAGCACCGTTGCCTCGGTCACACGAGGTTTGCCTTCGGTCAGAGTGCCGGTCTTGTCCACCACCAGTGTGGTCAGGCGGCTCGCGGTTTGCAGCGCTTCGCCACTGCGCACCAGCACGCCATGCTCGGCGGCTTTGCCCACGCCAATCATAGTGGAAATGGGAGTGGCCAAACCCAGCGCGCAGGGGCAGGCGATAATCAGCACGGTGGTCGCGGTCACCAGCATGTGAATGACCACCGGAGCAGGCCCCAAGTTGTACCAGGCCAGCGCCGTCAGCACTGCTATGATCATCACGGCGGGCACGAACACGCCGGAGATTTTATCGGCCAGCTCGCCAATCGGCGGGCGGGAGTTTTGTGCGCTGGCCACCTGCTCGGTGATACGTCCCAGGCGGGTATCGCGGCCAATGCGGGTGGCGCGGTACACCAAGCTGCCGTTGCCATTCACCGTGCCCGCGCTCACCTCGTCATCCGCTGTTTTGTGCACCGGCACGGGTTCGCCGGTGAGCATCGACTCATCGATATAGCTCTGGCCGTCGAGCACGACACCATCCACCGGCAGCCGCTCACCGGGGCGCACGCGAATATGATCATCCAGCGCTACGTCGTCTACCGCAATCTCTTGCTCCACACCGTTACGAATGACCCGTGCCGTTTTTTCCTGTAAGTCGAGCAGGCGTTTCAGCGCGCTGCTGGTGCGGCCTCGGGCGCGTAGCTCCATAGCGTTGCCCAGCAGAATAAGCCCGACCACCATGGCCGACGCTTCAAAATAGATGCTCTGAGCCACCTCCGGCAGCCAGGGGGCGAAGAGCACCACCATCATCGAGTAGAGCCAGGCGGTGCCGGTGCCCATCGCCACTAGGGTGTCCATGTTGGCTTGATGATGCTTGAGCTGTTTCCAGGCGTTGGTGAAAAAGTGCCGCCCGGGAAAGGCCAAAATAGCGAGCGTCAGCAGGCCAATCACCAGCCAGTACAGGCGGCCAACGTCCATGGGGTGTGGGTGATAGACGAACATGCTCAGCATCAGTGGAATCGCGAGGGAGAGTGACAGCACGCTGCCCTTGAGGCGCTGGCGATAGGTAACGGCCTCTTGCGCCTCGCGAGTACGCTCGGCTTCGCGCATATCCACAATCGGCTCGGCGCGATAGCCCGCCTCGGCAACGGCGGCCATTAGCGCTTCCTGAGTAGCGCTGCCGGTGACGTGTGCGGTGTGGGTGCCAAAATTCACCGAGGCGCTGTTTACACCGTGCGTGTTGGCCAGTGCTTTTTCGACGCTTTTGACACAGCCCGCGCAGGTCATGCCGCTAATCAGCAGGCGCAGTTGGGGTGCATCCGCGTTGGCGCTCTGCGATTCAGCGAGTTCAGGCGCGTCGGGATGTAGTGCGTCACTCGCGTCGTCGCTGGGTGGATAGCCCGCTTCGTTGAGTGCACTATCCAGCGCCTGATCATCGAGGGAGCTGGCCACTTCCAGGCGCTTTTCGGCAGGGAAGCCATCCACCTGGGCGGCCGGGTCCTGGGCTTGAATGGCCTCACGCATGCGCTTGACGCAGCCCTGGCAGTTCATGCCCGGAACGGTGCGTATCAGCATCACGGTTTGTTCGGTGTCGCGCTGCATGGGGCCTCCTCAGGAAAACTTTCGATCAAACGGCACAGGCTGTGACCATCGGGGGTGCCGTCGGGCATGTCTTGCCAACTGTCGAGCGCTTGCTCCATTCGCTGGGCGAGCGCTTCGAGTTCGGCGATGCGTGCGCGTATTTGCGGCAGCCGATGAGCGAGCAGATCACGCACTAGCGGGCAGGGGGAGTCGCCTTGATCGGCATGAGCCAGAATGTCGCGAATTTCCGCGACGCTGAATCCCAGTTTTCGCGCCCGCTGAATAAAGTGCAGCCGCTCCAGGTCGTTATTAGAAAAGAGCTGGTAGCCGTTTTCAGGGTGCCTACGAGGGGAGAGCAGGCCTTCGCGTGTGTAGTGGCGAACCGTCTCTGGCGTCACGTGAGCACGCTTGGCTAGCTCCCCCACTTTTAAATCGCTCAATGACATGCCCAATCCCCGTGTAATTGACGTTCTGTGAGTGTAAAACCCTTGGGTAACCCATAGGTCAAGCGTTACCGTTGCCTCAGTCGAAAGGACTAAAACACTGATTTAAAACGGTCGTGCGACTAATGTATAAGAAAAAAACAAAATAAAACGCTCGTTTGCCCTTGAACCAAACCCGACATTGGGCGAAAACTGAGATGTAGGAACAACGCGGGTGGATGGCAGAGTCCGCCGGATCATCGGGAGAGAGGCCCACAATGCATAATAACTTCAAAAAACTAACCCTAGTGGCCGCGGTAGCAGCAGTAGCTTTTGCTAGCCAAGCCAACGCAGGCGGATATCAAATCAACGAGCAAAGCGTCAGCGGCCAGGGCTACGGCCATGCAGGACGCAGCTCCAACGTTCATGATGCTACGATCGTGTACGGTAACCCGGCGGGTATGTCGTTCCTCGACCGCGCTCAGATTACAGCGGGTGGTACTTTCCTAAGCGTCGATACGGATATTAGTAATGTCTCGGCCAACCGTACGTTGGATGTCGGGGTTGCTCAAGGCGGTGCCCCGGTAGGGACTCAGGTGCCCATAGGTGCGATTCCGGGCACGAATGATGGCGATATGGTGCCGGGTACTTTAGTGCCTTTCGCGTTCTATGCTCACCCAGTCAATGAACAACTGGCGTTTGGTTTTGGCGTTTACGCCCCGTTCGGTTCTAAAACCGAGTACGAAGATACCTTCCAAGGCCGCTACTTTGGCGACTACACCGAGCTTCGTGTAGTGAGTGCGCAGCCGACCGTCTCTTACCGCTTTAACGATCAGTGGTCGGCCGGTATCGGCATCACGTACAACCAGGTAGAAGGCGAGCTGCGTCGTCAATTGCCTACCAGCGCCGCTTTCAATGCCGCCGAAGATATAGATTCGCGGGTGGAGGGTGACGACGATGGATGGGGTTATAACCTGGGGGTGATTTATCAGCCAGTGCCCGAAACCACGCTGGGTTTGACCTATCGCTCAGCCGTGGATTACGAACTGGAAGGCACCTTCCAAGCCACGGATCCGCTGGGTAACGTAGTGCGTGCGGATACCGCTAACCTGGATCTGACTACGCCTGAAACGGTCAACTTCTCGTTGACCCAGCAGATGACGGATCGCCTGAAGCTGATGTTTGGGGCTTCCTGGGTGCGCTGGAGTCAGTTCGAGGAAATATCGATTCTGGGCAGCCAGGGTAATGAAATTACCAACGAGCAGCAGAACTATTCGAACGCTTGGGCCTTTGCGACGGGCGGCGAGTACCAGCTTACGCCGAGTCTTGCGCTGCGCGCGGGTGTGACGCTCGACTTCACACCCACCAATGACCAAGACCGTAGCGTACGTATCCCGTCCGACGAGCGCCGTATCTTCTCTATCGGGGCGGGTTGGAGCCCCACACCCGACCTGACCCTGGACTTCGCTTACTCCTACCTCACCGAGCGCAGCACCTTTGTTGAGCAAGACCGCCAAGATTTGCTTGCCAGTGCCCAAACCGGTGGTGTCCCCGTTGGCGGTGCCACTTACTCTGCGGACTACAAAAACGAAGCCCATGGCTTCGGTGCCCAGCTGACCTATCGGTTCTGATCGGCTGCTCGCGCTTACTGATCGATCTGCGACACACTGACCCGGCTTCGGCCGGGTTTTTTACGTGAGGAACGAAGGGCTGGGTGGATGCGGTGAGCGCTGGGTTTCGTTACAATGCGAGCCAGAATATCGCCGCTGGGGTAGCTCGCGCAGGTGTCTCCGCCTAACCGTGAGCCGCTCCAGCGGCGCCTGTCTCTTTTATGCCGTGTTGAATACGGCCGTGAGACATCGCCCATTACTGACCAAGGCTAGAGCGATCCATGTTGGAAACCAACCCGATTCATCACCAGATCAAGGACCTGTCTGAGCGGACAGACGTTCTTAGGGGGTATCTTTGACTATGCCGAGCGTAAAGATCGGCTAGAAGAAGTTTCCCGCGAACTCGAAGACCCCAACGTCTGGAACGACCCAGACTACGCCCAAAAGCTGGGCAAAGAGCGCGCCTCCCTCGAAGCCATCGTGGCGACCATCGACGAGCTGGACCAGGGCTTGGCGGATAGCCGCGACCTGCTGGAACTCGCCGAGATGGAAGAGGACGAAGGCACCGTCGAGGAAGTGCGTAAAGAGCTCAGCGGCTTACAGGGCGCGCTGGAAAAGCTCGAGTTTCGCCGCATGTTCTCGGGAGAGATGGACGAGAACAACGCCTATCTGGATATTCAATCGGGCTCCGGGGGCACCGAGGCGCAGGATTGGGCCAACATTCTGCTGCGCATGTACCTGCGCTGGGCCGAAAGCCACGGCTTCAAAACCGAAATCATCGAGATTTCTGCTGGGGAAGTAGCGGGCATCAAGTCGGCATCGCTGCATATTCAGGGTGACCATGCGTTTGGCTGGCTGCGCACGGAAACCGGCGTTCACCGCCTGGTGCGCAAAAGTCCGTTCGATTCCGGCGGCCGCCGTCACACCTCGTTTGCATCGGTGTTCTTGTCGCCGGAAATCGACGATAGCTTCGAGGTCGAGATCAACCCATCCGACCTGCGTGTCGATACCTACCGCTCCAGCGGTGCCGGGGGTCAGCACGTCAACACCACGGATTCCGCCGTGCGAATTACCCACGAGCCGACCGGCATTGTGGTGGCGTGCCAGAGCCAGCGTAGCCAGCATGCCAACCGCGACTTTGCTATGAAACAGTTGAAGGCGAAGCTGTGGGAACACGAAATGCAAAAGCGCAATGCGGCCAAGCAGGAGGCGGAAGACTCCAAAGCCGATATCGGTTGGGGCAGCCAAATTCGCTCTTACGTACTGGATGATCAGCGCATTAAAGACCTGCGTACCGGCGTTCAGTCCAGCAACTGCGACAAAGTGCTCGACGGCGATTTAGACCAGTTTATCGTCGCCAGCCTGAAGCAGGGTTTGTAATCTTTTTAGCGTTCGAACATGAATAGGGTGCCCGATGGCTAACCAAGACGCGTCTTCTCTCGATAATGAAAATCACCTGATCGCCGAGCGCCGTGCCAAGCTGGCGGCCCGCCGTGAGCGGGCGGCCGAGCAGGGCAAGAGCGCTTTCCCGAACGATTTCCGCCGCGACAGCCTCACCGTCGAGCTGCACAACTTGCTGGGCGAGAAAGACAAAGCCGAGCTGGAAGCGTTGAACCACCCAGCGTCGGTGGCCGGTCGTGTGATGCGCAAACGTGGTCCTTTCATCGTGATTCAGGACGTGGCGGGCCAGATCCAGCTCTACGTGGATAAAAAGGGGCTGCCGGAAGACGTGCTGGAAGACATCAAGGGCTGGGACATCGGCGATATCGTCGCCGCTCGTGGCCCGGTGCATAAGTCGGGTAAAGGCGACTTGTACGTGATGATGGTCGAGGCGCAGCTGTTGACCAAGAGTCTGCGTCCGCTGCCGGACAAGTTCCACGGCCTGACCGATCAAGAAGCCCGCTATCGCCAGCGCTACGTGGACCTGATCATGAACCCGCAGTCGCGTAAGGTCTTCGAGACCCGCGCAGCGGTGATCAGCTCCATGCGCCGTTTCTTCGAAGCCCGTGGCTTCATGGAAGTGGAAACGCCGATGCTGCAGCCGATTCCCGGCGGTGCGGCGGCGCGTCCGTTCATCACTCACCACAATGCGCTGGATATCGATATGTACCTGCGTATTGCCCCGGAGCTTTACCTGAAGCGTCTGGTGGTGGGTGGTTTCGAGAAAGTGTTCGAGATCAACCGCAACTTCCGTAACGAAGGCTTGTCCACGCGGCACAACCCCGAGTTCACCATGGTGGAGTTCTACTGGGCCTACGCCGATTACCGCGACCTTCTGGACATGACCGAAGCCATGCTGCGCACCGCGGCGCAGGAAGTGCTGGGCACTACTACGATCACGTACCAAGGGGCCAGCTACGATTTCGGCCAGCCCTTCAAGCGTCTCACCCTGCGCCAAGCGATTCTGGATCACGGCGACGGCATCACCGACGCCGAGCTGGACACCCTGGATGCTGCCCGTGCTGCGGCAGAAAAGCTCGGTATCAAGGTCAAAGAGAGCTGGGGGCTAGGTAAAGTTCAAACCGAGATTTTTGAAGAAGTGGCGGAACACAAGCTGGACCAGCCGACGTTCATCACCGAATACCCGGCCGAAGTCAGCCCGCTGGCGCGTCGTAACGATGCGGACCCCTTCGTCACGGATCGCTTCGAGTTCTTCGTCGGTGGCCGCGAGATCGCCAACGGCTTCTCGGAGCTGAACGACGCCGAAGACCAAGCAGAGCGTTTCCGCGAACAGGCGGCCGAAAAAGACGCCGGTGACCTGGAAGCCATGTACTATGATGCCGACTACGTGCGCGCCTTGGAGTACGGCATGCCGCCGACGGCGGGCGAGGGCATCGGCATTGACCGCTTGGTGATGCTGTTTACCGATAGCCCCTCCATTCGAGATGTGCTGCTGTTCCCGGCCATGCGTCCCGAAGTGGATTGACGCTCAACTGGGCGGGTTGCGGACGAAAAGTTGGTAAGGGCGCGATTTAGCGCCCATAATGGTCAACGTTTCGACGGCGAGGAGAATCCCATGAAACTGCTAAATCGCTCTGCCCTGAGCGTCAGGCCGACCCAGACCTTCGTGGACTGGATCAATGCGCTCGAACCCACCATGGGAGACGACGACCTGACCCTGGACGACGTCGAACGTGAAAGTACGGTATACCTGATCCCCGAGATGGATACCCCAGAGGCGTTGGAGACGTTCGTGCGTGAGCGTCACGTAGAAATCCTAGAGACCGAGCTGCGCGCTTGGGAAGAGGATGAGCGTCAGTGGCCAGAAAAACTCGATTGGTCGCTGTTTCAGGACTTCCTGCGCGTGGAGCACAGCTACCTCGCCATCGACCTGGACGACGAAACGGCTCTGGAAATCTCGGATGTTGACGACGCACTGCTGCTCGACAACGAACAAGATTAGCGTGCTATTATTTTTAGCATGAGCGCACTGTAAAACCGGCTTCGGCCGGTTTTGCCGTTTCAGAGGGTGTTGTTCAGGAATTCATCACCATGCGACTGTTTGAAACTCGCCCCGGCGACGATGGGCTGCCCGGGCCTGAGCGTTTGTTGGCCGTGCTGGCGCTAGTGACCGGCACGCTGATGGCGGTAGTCGATACCACCATGATCAATTTGGCCTTGCCGACCATCGCGGCGGACCTAGACGTCTCGGCATCCCGGGCGGTGTGGATCACCAATCTCTTTCAGGTCGTCTGTGCGGCCTTTTTGCTCGTGTTTGCCGGAATCAGCGAGTTGATCACTCGCCGACGGCTGTATCTGTTTGGCTTGGCCACTTTCGTGCTGGCGGCACTCGGTGCCGCGCTGTCGCGTAACCTCGAAACGCTGCTCGTTTTTCGTGCGCTGCAGGGCTTGGGCGCGGCGGCCACGCTCTCCATCGGGCCGTCGCTCTATCGCGCTATTTTTCCCTCTCGGCTGCTTGGCAGCGCGCTGGGGCTGAGCGCTCTGGTCGTGGCTGGCGGCTATGCCGCAGGCCCCACGCTCAGCGGTGTGATTCTCTCGTTCGTGGAGTGGCCGTGGCTGTTCGCGCTCAACCTGCCGCTGGGGCTCTGCTCACTCTGGCTGGCGCGACGCGCACTGCCGAAAGAGACGCCGCGACAAGGCAGCTTCGATACGCTGGGGGCGCTCTACTCGATGCTGATGCTGGCGAGCTTTTTTATCGCCATGGACGCCGTGGGACACGCCGCGCCGGTGTGGCAGAGCGGCGGTTGGGGGCTACTGGCAGTGGCAGCCTGCGTGCTGTTCGTGCGTCGCCAGCACCGGGCACCTTACCCGTTGCTGCCGCTCAGTGTGTTTGCCGAGAAGCGCTTTACGCTGGCGGTGTCGGCCTCCGGTTTGGCGTTTATCGGTCAGGGGCTCACCTTTGTAGCGCTGTCGTTTTTCTACCAAGAACAGATGGGGTTTTCGCCTCTGGAGACGGCGTGGCTGTTCACGCCATGGCCGCTGGCGATCATGCTGGTGGGGCCCGTCGCAGGGCGCTTGGCGGATCGCGTTAACCCCAGCCTGCTGTCGAGTACGGGACTGGTCCTGCTAATCGTCGGGCTGGTGGCGCTGGCGCTGGTGGACGAGAGCACGGGAGTGGTGGGTAGCCTGTGGCGGACGGCACTCTGCGGGATCGGCTTTGGGCTTTTTCAGCCGCCGAATAACCGCGAAATGATGGGCAGCCTGCCGCCAGAGCGCAGCGCCAACGTCTCCGGTGTGATGAGTACGACCCGTACGGTGGGGCAATCCTTCGGGGTGGCGCTCGTGGGGGCGGCGCTGGCGCTGGGAGCGCCGATACAGGTCACGCTGTGGCTGGGGGCAGGAACGACGCTGTTGGCGCTGCTGGCGAGCCTGTCTCGGGTGTCGCTGGCCCAGCGGGCGCTCATCGAGCGGCGGGCATCGTCTGTTGGGAAGTAAGGGCGTACAATAGAGGCGTTGCTGACGGAAGGAGAGTCCCATGGCGATACAGACACAAATTGAGCAAAAGTTGGCGTCGCTAACCCCAGACGTGCTCCAAGTCGAGAACGAGAGCCACATGCATAACGTGCCGGCCAACTCTGAAACGCACTTCAAAGTCACCCTGGTAAGCGATAGCTTCGACGGCATGATGCCGGTGAAGCGTCACCAGCAAATATACGCCCTGTTGGCCGACGAGCTCTCGGGCCCGGTCCACGCGCTGGCGTTACATCTCTATACGCCCCGTGAGTGGCAGGCGCGCGGCAGCGAGCGTCCCAACTCTCCCAACTGTCGTGGCGGCGGCCAGTGACCCCAGAAGTCACTCGTCGGCACTATCTGGATGCCATGGGCATTACGTCCTGGGCGTCCCGTTATCAGTTGCCCAACGCCCTGCCAACCGGCGCCTGTGAGTGGGAGGACGCACCGGCCAAAGCGGCCCCGCGCGAGCGCCTGCAGGCGTTGCTGGACGACGCCCCTGCGCCTCGCCCGCCGCGTCAAGCCGATGCCGAGCCAAACGCGCCGTCGGTGACGTCGCCTTCAGCCGTCAAAGCGCTGTTAGGGCAGGCCGTGACGGCGCCTCAACCGGAAGCCGCCCCTGCGCCTGAACCGGCGGCCCCGCCCCGCGAGCGCGCCAAACCGCTGAACTTCCGTCTTTCCTGCGTCTGTCTTGGCGGGCGGTGGTTGAGTCTCTGTGAAGGCACGCTATCGGTGGTGGAACAACAGCTGCTGGCCAATATACTGCGTGCTGCGGGCATATGGCGCGGTGAGCTGCCGACGGTGACTCACTTCACCTGGCCACCCATGGCCACCGCTTTCGAGCCGGAAGAGCCCCTCGAAGAAGCCCAAGAGGGCGTGGCGGCGTTCATTGCCGGGGCAGCAAGTCGGCAAGGCTGGCAACTAGAGCAAGTGCTGTGGTGGGGCGCAGAGACGGCCTCGCCCGACTTGGCGCGCGTCATCGCACTTAATGAAGGGCAGAGCCAAACGCTCGCGCTACCGGTTTGGCAGGGCCCCTTGCTGGCAGCGCTCATCCAGAACGCTAGCGCCAAGCGCGCGCTATGGCCCCATTTGGTGGCATTAGGCAAGCAGTGGGGCAAGGTGTGATTCGTCGGCTGAGCGCGGTCGACCGAGCGCCTTTGCTCGCGCTCGAAGTCCTTGCGCAAAGCGGCGCCAGTGGCCAGCAGCTAGAGGAGGCGCTGGCCGATGAGCAAGCGTGGATCTTGGGGGATTGGCAGGGCGACGCGCTCGCAGGCTACGCCCTGATCGCGAAACTACCGTTCGATGCCGAATTACAGGCCATTGGCGTGCGGCCTGATTGCCAGGGGCAAGGCATAGGGCGACGCTTGTTGGATGAGATTATTGCTGTGGCAACGGGCTGGCAAGCCGAGCGATTACTGCTGGAAGTGCGCGCCGGAAACCAGCGAGCTCTTGCGCTCTATCGGCAGGTAGGTTTTCAGGAAGATGGTCGTCGGAAGGGCTACTACCCGGCCGCCAACGGCGCGACCGGGCGGGAAGATGCGCTACTGATGTCTCGAACGCTGGCTTAGGACGCGCTGCTGTCGTCCATACCGTCGAACTTGCTGAGCACACCCTGCAAACGGCGCTCCCACTCTTCGCGCTCTTGTTTTAGCTGCGCATTTTCGTTGCGCAACTCTTCGTTTTCCAGCTTCATCATCTCCAACGCCTCGACGGTGTCGGTGACTTTCTGCTCCAACTGATTGAACAACTCAAGGCTCATGCCTACCTCCAGTAACGAACGACAGGCGGCTGCCTGTCGTCTTGCCATAAAATGGATCGCGATGTGTGACGTAATGGGGCGAGCGTAACGCCGCTGTTACTTGGCGGCAAGCGCTTTACGCGGGTAACCGTCGATAGAGCCTGGCCATGCTTTCACCTGCCTGGGTTTCACGATGGAGCTGCCAGTTGGCCGGTACCGTTGGTGTCAGGCTCTGTTCGGTTTCCAAGTAGATCATCGCTTCCTTGGCTAACCATCCGTGTGCTTCTAATGCGCTGCAGCAAGACGCGGCCCATCCCTGGTGGAAGGGCGGATCGAGAAACACCACGTCCATCGGCTGTCCTGGCGACGCGACGAACGCTAGGGCATCGGCGGTGATGACCTTGCCCTGCGCGGCTTTCAAGGTGGTGAGGTTCTCACGAATATGCGACGCCACCTGGGCGTCACGCTCGACGAACGTGACCTCGGCGGCCCCCCGTGAGAGCGACTCGATGCCTAGCGCGCCGGTGCCTGCAAACAGGTCCAGCACCTGCTTGCCGTAGAGGGCCTGGCCTAGCCAATTGAACAGCGTTTCGCGTACGCGGTCCGGCGTGGGACGCAGGCCCGGGCGGTCGAGTACGGGTAGCTGACGGCGGCGAAAATCACCGCCGATGATGCGCAGCTTCCCCGGCAGTTTGGCTTGGCCGCGAGAGGATGTCGATGGGCGCGAGGAAGCGCGAGAAGGGTGTTGTCGTTTCATATCGCGATTGTAGCGGGCTACTTATCCAAAGTCTTGGTCTGCGGTGGTAGGATAATCCCAATGATCACCTATTTAGTCGGATGACACCTATGTTCGGTTTTTTCAAACGTAAGAAAAAGCACGACTCCCAGCAGGAGCCTCAAGACGCCCAGGAGCAGCCAGCGCTGCCGGAAGAGCCCGAAGGCGCGCCCGATACGGCGCCTGAGGCGGAGGTTTCAGCCCCGGCGACATCGCCGGCCGAGCCGCAGGAAGAAGAATCCCTTAAGCCGGCAGCGCGCGAGGACGCCGACGCGCTCGCTCAGGGGCAGTCGCCCGAGCCGGTGAACAAAGAGGACGTGCAGCCCACCGGGGTCGATGAGGACGTGGCCCCGGCGCCGATGATGGATACTGTGCCAGAGCCAGAGCCAGAGCCAGAGCCAGAGCCAGAGCCAGAGCCAGAGCCAGAGCCAGAGCCAGAGCCAGAGCCCGCCGCGAAGCCAGCCCTTCAAGAGAAGCCGGTGGCGGAAAAGGGCGAAAAGAAAGGCTGGTTTGCGCGCATCAAGTCTGGTCTAGGGAAAACTCGCGCCAACCTGACCGACGGTCTGGCCGATCTGTTCCTGGGCAAAAAGCATATCGATGACGAGCTGCTGGAAGATCTGGAAACTCAGCTGCTCATGGCCGATGTGGGTATCGAAGCGACGAGCGAGATCATCGAGCGTTTGGAAGCGCGGGTGTCCCGCAAAGAGCTGAACAACCCCGAGGCGCTCTACCGTGGCCTGCAGGAAGAGTTAGCCGCGCTGCTGGCCCCCGTGTCGGCTCCGCTCAGCTTCGAGAAAGAGAGTGATGGCCCCTTCGTGATTTTGGTGGTCGGGGTCAATGGCGTTGGTAAGACCACCACCATCGGTAAGCTCACCCAGCGCTTTCAGCGCGAAGGTAAGAGCGTCATGCTGGCGGCCGGGGATACTTTCCGTGCCGCGGCGGTCGAGCAGTTGAAGGTGTGGGGCGAGCGGAACAGTGTGCCGGTTATTGCTCAGCATACCGGTGCCGACAGCGCTTCGGTGATATACGACGCGGTGGCGGCCGCCAAGTCTCGCGGCGTGGACGTGCTGATCGCCGATACTGCCGGGCGGTTGCACAACAAGAGCCACCTGATGGAAGAGTTGAAAAAAGTCCATCGGGTAATGCAGAAGCTCGATGACACAGCGCCCCACGAGGTCATGCTGGTACTGGATGCGGGCACGGGGCAGAACGCCATTTCCCAGGCCACGACCTTCAACGAAGCGGTGCCGATTAGCGGGATTACTCTGACCAAGCTGGATGGCACCGCCAAAGGCGGCATCATCTTCGCGCTGGCAAAGCAGCTCGAGACGCCGATCCGCTTCATTGGGGTAGGCGAAGGTCTGGACGACCTGCGCCCCTTCAACGCTAACGATTTCGTCAACGCGCTATTTGACCGCCAGGGAGACGATGGCCGCGCATGATTGCCTTTGAGCACGTGGGGAAGCGCTACGGAGGGCGCTTCGAGGCGCTGGCACACCTGAACTTTCGCGTCGCGAGAGGTGAAATGGTGTTTCTCACCGGCCACTCGGGAGCGGGAAAAAGTTCGCTGCTGCGCTTGATCATGCGGCTGGAAAAACCCAGCCGGGGACGCGTCGTCGTGGCCGGGCACGACATCGCCCAGCTCCACGCCAGCCAAGTGCCGTTCTACCGCCGTCAGATTGGCGTGGTGTTTCAGGATCATCAGCTGCTGTTCGATCGTAGCGTGTTTCACAACGTCTCGCTGCCGCTGGACATTCAGGGGGTGGAACCCCGCGAAGCGGCCCGGCGCGTGCGCGCCGCGCTGGACAAGGTTGGCCTGTTACACCGTGAAAAAGCCTTGCCCATCGAGCTGTCGGGCGGTGAGCAGCAG
This sequence comes from Halomonas sp. LC1, assembly GCF_030247125.1. Lineage (NCBI taxonomy): Bacteria > Pseudomonadati > Pseudomonadota > Gammaproteobacteria > Oceanospirillales > Halomonadaceae > Halomonas > Halomonas sp. LC1. The sequence goes on from NZ_JASSPG010000006.1 coordinate 51,442, forward strand.
CGCGTGGGCATCGCCCGCGCCGTGGTTAACAAACCCGCACTGCTGCTGGCCGACGAACCCACCGGAAACCTCGACCCCCAGCTCTCTGCCGATATCATGGCGCTATTCGAAGACTTTAACCGTATCGGCACCACGGTGATGATTGCGAGTCACGACTTGGCGCTGATCGCGCGCCTACGTCATCGAATTCTGCGCCTGCGTGATGGGCGTCTCGTCGCCGATGAGGGGGCCGTATGAAGCGCTCGACCACCCCTCGCCAAAGCGGCGCTGCTCCGCGTCCGCGCGCCGCCCGCGCGCCCGTGAAGCCCGCTACGCCTACACCCGAGAAAACGCCCCGCAGCGGCGCTCGCTCTCAGCAAACGCGCGTTAGCAGTCGCCTGCGAGCGTGGGGCCGTCACCATCGCGCCATGGCGCTGGATAGCCTTTTTCGACTGGTGCGCTACCCGCTGGGCAACTTGCTGACCATGCTGGCGATTGCCATCGCCCTGGTGCTTCCCGCAGCCCTGTGGCTGACGCTGGACAGCGCCAAGCTGCTGGACGCCGAGCTGGATGAAAGCGCATCGCTCACCGTGTACCTCGAGATGGGCGTCGACGCAGCGCAAGCGTCCCGAATCGAAGAGGCGGTGAGCGCTGATGACGGCGTGGCCAAGACGCGCATGATTAGCCCTGAGCAAGGCATGGCGGATTTTCAGCAGTCGCTGGGTATCGACGATACCCTAGCAGGGCTCGAGGACAATCCGCTCCCCGCGAGCATCGTCATTTCCCCCCAAGATGTAGAGCCCGCTGCGATGGCCGAACTGGCCGAGCGATTGGAGGGGTTAGCTGGCATCGACGAAGTCCGCGTGGATTTAGCCTGGGTCGAGCGGCTGCGCCATTTGGCGGCACTCGGCCGCCGCGTTGCGCTGGCGCTGGGCGTGCTGTTCGGTTTCGGTGTGCTGCTGGTCGTTGGCAATACCATCCGCTTGGCGGTGGAGAGTCGGCGTCGAGAAATCGAAGTGGTGATGCTGATCGGCGCGACACACGCCTTCGTGCGTCGACCCTTCTTGTACAGCGGTGCCTGGTATGGCGCGGGGGGAGGGCTCCTGGCGCTGGGGCTGTTGGCCTTGGGCAACCACTGGCTATCGTTGCCAGTGGCCGCGCTGGCGGCCAGCTACGGTGCCAGCTTCAGCTTGCCGCAGTTGGACGTGACAGGCTCTACAATTCTGCTATCTTGCAGTACACTACTTGGCTGGCTAGGCGCTTGGCTTGCCGTCACGCGTCATCTGTCCAGTATTCGCCCGCGCTGAGCCGACGCCTGCACCGCTGTCATCATAGAGTTACATGCAGCGTCTAGACTCGATACCCTGTGTCATGCGGGCAACCACGGGGAATATCTACCCCCGTTGGTCGATGCAGTGTTGGCATCGGTCATTTGAACCTTAGGCTTCGACTAAGGTCTTAAGCGTTAATGCAAGACGTTTGGCAGCACGTATTCACGTCACGCCAGCACGTCAACCACGATAGGTTTTAAGGGAGACCACCTGCACATGAGCACTAGTCTTCTACCGGTGGGACAGCTTTCGCCAGGTAACGACCTGGGAGGCTATATTCAAGCGGTGAATGGCATCGCTGTGCTGAGCGTCGAGGAAGAGCGCGAGCTAGCGTTCCGCCTCTACGATGAGGGCGATCTGGAGGCAGCGCGCCGGTTGGTGCTGTCGCACCTGCGGTTTGTGGTGCACATTGCCCGCAGCTACTCAGGCTACGGCCTGCCGCAAGCGGACTTGATCCAAGAAGGCAACGTAGGCTTGATGAAAGCCGTGAAGCGCTTCGACCCGAATCAAGGGGTGCGCTTGGTGTCGTTCGCCGTGCATTGGATCAAAGCCGAGATTCATGAGTTCGTGCTGCGTAACTGGCGTATCGTCAAAATCGCCACCACCAAGGCGCAGCGTAAGCTGTTCTTCAACCTGCGCAGCGCGAAAAAGCGTTTGGCATGGCTGAACAACGACGAGGTCGATGCGATTGCCAAAGACCTCGACGTGAAGCCGGAAGTCGTGCGCGATATGGAAGGCCGCCTCTCGGCATTCGATGCCGGGTACGATGCGTCGCCCAGCGACGACGAAGAGAGCACGTACCAAGCGCCAGCGTACTTCCTCGACGATGCCTCCGCCGACCCGGCAACGCAGCTCGAAGATAGTGACTTCGAAGAGGACTCCACGCGCCGTCTTCAATTGGCGCTCAAAGGGCTGGATGAGCGCTCGCGGGATATTCTGCAGCGCCGCTGGCTCACCGACGATAAAGCCACGCTGCACGATTTGGCCGATGTGTACGGCGTTAGCGCCGAGCGTATTCGCCAGCTCGAAAAGAACGCCATGAAGAAGCTTCGCCAGAAAATGGGCGACGCGGTGATCGCAGCGTAACGCTGAGTCGTCACGATAAAAAACGCCCCGACGGTTCGCACCGCCGGGGCGTTTTCGTTTGCCTCGTTCGTCTGTCACGTCATGCAGGTTGGGCCGTGGCCCGTAACAGCTGGCCCGAGATCAGCGTCCACTGGTCGTCCCAATACTCGGTAGGTAGCCGCTTGAAGTCGCTGCGTACGTATTGCGAAATACGCCCCTCGGCCTGAGCGATCAACAAATTGGCGGCGGCCGAGGCGGAAATGCTGGTGCGCAGCCCTTCGCGCAGCTCGGCTTCACGGAGCACCTGCTTGAGCTGGGTCTCTAGGCGCTCGAAGAGCTGGTGTACCCGCTGGCGCAGTCGAGCGGTCTCTCCGGTGAGCACATCGCCTCCCAGTACCCTGGCAAGCCCTGGGTTCTTCTCGGCAAACCCAAGCAGGAGCGAGAGAATCGTTCCGCAGCGGGTGGTTGCGTCGGGAATATCATCGAGAATGCGGGTGATTCGGGCGAAAATGCTCTCTTCGATAAAGTCGATCAAGCCCTCGAACATGCGCGCCTTGCTGGGAAAATGGCGATACAGCGCCGCTTCGGAAACGCCCACTTGGCGCGCCAGGGCAGCCGTGGTGATGCGTTTACCGCTATCCTCTTCCAGCATGATGGCCAGCGCCTGCAGTATCTGCTCGCGGCGGCGAGGTTTGCGATCGTCACTCATGACTCTTGCCCTCCGTCGCGATTAGCCTGCGTCAGTGATCAGGGTGCCTACCCCGGCGTTGGTGAAAATTTCCAGCAGTACGGCGTGGGGCACACGCCCATCGATGATGTGGGCGCTGTTCACGCCGCCTTTCACCGCGTCCAGCGCGCAGCGGATCTTGGGGAGCATCCCGCCGTAGATGGTGCCGTCGGCAATCAGACCGTCCACCTGAGCGGTCGTGAGCCCGGTCAGGACCTTGCCTTCGCTGTTCATCAAGCCTGCCACATTGGTGAGCAGCATCAGCTTTTCGGCGTTCAGCGCTTCGGCCAGCTTTCCTGCCACCAGGTCGGCGTTGATGTTGTAGCTGTTCCCTTCGTCATCAACCCCGATAGGCGCGATGACCGGGATGAAGTCGCGAGCGGCCAGCATCTCGATGAGGTCGGTGGAGATCGACTCCACTTCGCCCACGTGGCCAATATCGATGATCTCCGGCGCGGTCATCTCCGGGCTTTGGTGCTCTACCTTGAGCTGGCGAGCGCGAATTTGAGCGCCATCTTTTCCGGTCAAACCAATCGCTTTGCCGCCGCTTTGGTTGATCAGGTTGACGATGCTCTTGTTGACCAAGCCGCCCAGTACCATCTCGACCACGTCCATGGTTTGGGAGTCGGTGACCCGCATGCCGTTGACGAAGCGGGATTCGATATTGAGCTTCTCCAGCAGGCTGCCAATTTGCGGGCCGCCGCCGTGCACCACTACCGGGTTGATGCCAACCTCTTTCATCAGCACGATGTTACGAGCAAACGAGTCGATCAGCGTGTCTTCGGTCATGGCGTTGCCGCCGTATTTGACGACGACGGTTTTACCGGAAAATTGCTGAATATAGGGAAGTGCTTCTGACAGCACCTCCACAACGACCTGAGGGTCGCGGCTAGCTGAACTCATGACGATGTCCCTTGGCTCTTTTTTAATGTCGGTTGCGTCGCTGTGCGCGGCTGGCAATCACAGCCTGTTTAACACGTCGCGCGTTCTAAAGGCGCGATCATGCCGTTGTGGTGGCCGGTATGGTCAGTGTAGGTGCGACACCGTGCAGCGCGTTTGCAAAGCGTTCACGGATGCGAGCAAGTGCTTCGCTGTCCTTTCCCTCGAAACGCAGAACCAGTGCAGGCGTCGTGTTTGAGGCGCGGCATAATCCCCAGCCGTCTGGGTAATCAACGCGAATGCCATCCAGCGTGGTTTTGATACCTTCGCCGAAGTCGCCCTCTCTGGCAAGCGTCTCGATAATGGCAAATTTTTCTTCATCGGCAACGCTGATATTGATCTCTGGCGTGCTGACATCCTGGGGGAACTGGTCGAAAAAAGCGTCCGCATCGCCTTGGAACTGGGAAAGGATCTCCAGCAGTCGAGCGGCCGAGTAGAGGCCATCATCGAAACCGTACCAGCGCTCTTTGAAAAAGAGATGACCGCTCATTTCACCGCCCAGCAGCGCGCCGGTCTCTTTCATCCGCGCTTTGATGAGCGAGTGGCCGGTGCGCCACATCTCGGGATCACCGCCTGCCTCGCTAATCACCTTCGCTAGGTTGCCGGTGCACTTGATATCGAAGACGACTTTGGCGCCCGGGTTGCGCGACAGCATATCGGTGGCAAACAGCATCATCAGGTGGTCGGGATAAATCATGCGCCCTCGGGGCGTGACGACGCCTAGACGGTCACCGTCGCCATCGAAGGCCAGGCCGATGTCGGCACCGGTCTGTTGAACATGGCGAATCAGGTCCTGCAGATTTTCAGGCTTACCGGGGTCGGGGTGATGGTTGGGGAAGCGCCCATCGATCTCGGCGAACAGCGGCGTGGTGGCGACGCCCAAACGTTCGACGAGCTGGGGGCCTAATTCGCCTGCCACACCGTTGCCGCAATCCACCACGGCGCTGAGCGGGCGTGCCAGCGTCACATCGCTCAAGATGCGCTCCAGGTAGGTGGCGCGCAAATCGTGGTGGCGAACGCTACCGTTGCCTTGAGTGAAATTACCTGCCTGAATGCGCTCAAAGAGCGCAGTAATCGCGTCGCCCGATAAGGTGTCCCCCGCCAGGACGATTTTAAAGCCATTGTAGTCCGGCGGGTTGTGGCTACCGGTGAGCATCACGCCTGAGCGGCTCTCTGCCAGCGTATGCGTGGCAAAGTAGAGGACCGGTGTGGGCACCATGCCGATGTCGATCACGTCCCGCCCTGCGGCCTGTAGGCCGCGAATGAGCGCCGCCTGCAGGCGCGGCCCAGACGTGCGGCCATCCCGGGCCACGATCACCGTCTGTTCGCCACGAGCGGCCGCTTCGGAGCCGACGGCGCGGCCAATCAGCTCGGTGGTGGCGTCGTCAAGTGTGTCATCTACTACGCCGCGAATGTCGTAGGCGCGAAATATCGAAGCGGGTACGGTCATCATCGATCCTTGAAAACGCTGATAGGGGAGTGAGTCGGCGCGTTATTGACGCCCGGTGCTGCCAAAACCGCCGCTGCCGCGGGACGAGTCGGTGAAGCGATCGACGAGGTCGAGATCAGCTTGCACCACGGGCACCAGAACGTATTGGGCGAGCCGTTCGAAGGGGGTGATCGTGAAGCTGGCCTGACCGCGGTTCCAGACCGAGATCATCAGCTCGCCCTGGTAGTCGGAGTCGATCAAACCTACCAGATTGCCCAGTACGATGCCGTGTTTATGGCCAAGGCCAGAGCGCGGCAAAATCATGCCCGCTAAGCCTGGGTCTTCGATATAGATGGCCAGCCCGGTGCGCACGAGCTGACACTTGCCAGGGGCGAGCGTCAGCGGCTCATCCAGCAACGCCCGTAAATCCATGCCTGCAGAGCCTGCCGTGGCGTAGGTGGGCAGATAGTCATGCAGACGCTCGTCCAAAACGTGGCACTGTAGGCGCGGGCGGGGGCTACTCATGGTCAGGCTCCAGAGGTGGTCAAGGAGAGTTGTGTGAAAGCGCGTTGAACGATCAGCGCGGCCAACTGGGTTTTGAGTTGCGGCGCCGCCGCCCATTGCTCGCTTCCATGGGGCGTTCGCCATAGCAGGAGCGCTGCGTTGTCGTCGCTGCCAAAGCCCAGGCCCTGCTGGGAAACGTCGTTGGCGACGATCATGTCGAGCCCTTTGCGGGTGAGCTTGTCCTGGGCGTAGCGATCCACGTCCTGGGTCTCGGCGGCAAAGCCCACGACGAACGGGCGCTGGCCGTCTGGCAGTGCCGCCACGTCGGCAATGATGTCGGGGTTTTTCACCAGCGTGAGCGTCAGGGTGTCCTGGTCGTCGGTTTTTTTCAGCTTGTGCTCGGCCGCATGGGCGGCGCGGTAATCGGCCACCGCTGCGCAACCAATGAACAGTGCTGCCGTTGGGGCGAGACGCAGCGCTGCCTCGTGCATCTGCAGGGCCGTATCGACGCTGATCCGCTCGACCCCCTGAGGGGTGGGCAGATTGACCGGGCCGCTGATCAGCGTAACCCGTGCCCCTTGCGCGGCGGCTTCGGCTGCCAGGGCATAGCCCATCTTGCCTGAGCTGTGATTCGACAGGTAGCGGACGGGGTCTAATGCTTCCCGGGTAGGGCCAGCAGTAATCACCACGTGCGGAGCATCTTGGGAGGCAATGGACGGTGGAGCAAAATGGCGGCGAAGCGCTTCAGTGATCTCCTCAGGCTCGCTCATTCGCCCTGGGCCGACGTCACCGCAAGCTTGGTCGCCTGCGGCGGGGCCAATGAGCTGCCAGCCGTCGCTGGCCAGCTGGGCGACGTTGCGCTGAGTGGCGGGGTGGCGCCACATGGCTTGATTCATCGCTGGCGCGATGAGTCGTGGCGCCTCGGAGGCCAAGCAGAGCGTAGTGAGCAGGTCATCCGCCATGCCGTGCACCAGCCGCGCGATCAGGTCGGCCGTGGCCGGGGCGATGACGATGGCATCCGCCCAGCGGGCGAGCTCGATGTGTCCCATGCCGGCTTCCGCGTCAGGATCGAGGAGCGAGGTCCGCACGGGCTCGCCCGAGAGCGCCTGAAGCGTGAGGGGCGTGATGAAGGCTTGGGCCCCCTCGGTCATGACCACGCGCACTTCGCAGCCCGCCTGCTTGAGCAGCCGTACGATCAGCGCGCTTTTGTACGCCGCGATGCCCGCGCTAACGCCGAGCAGCAGGCGCTTACCCGCAAGTGACGACAAAGGGGAGTGCGAAAGTGAGGCCATGGTGGGCAGTCCAGTGTGACGATCAACAAGGGGCTTACCATACCATTTGACCGATTATTTTGGCATGCTCAGGCGAGCGCTAATAAAGCTAGGTAAAGTGAGGTGTGCGGTAGGCATCGCTCATCAAGTGTAGAGGCAGGGAGGCGTCGAATGGGAATTAATCACTGGCCTGAGGGCGAGCGGCCACGGGAAAAACTGCTCAATATGGGCGCTCAGGCGCTCTCGGATGCGGAGCTTCTGGCTATTTTTCTTCGCGTAGGGGTGCAGGGGCGCTCTGCGGTGGATTTGGCGCGGGACCTGCTTACCAGTTTCGGGGGATTAAGGCAGTTGCTGGAAGCCGACCAAACCCAGTTCTGTGCCGCTCGTGGGCTGGGGAGCGCTAAATTTGCGCAACTACAGGCCACACTTGAGCTTTCAAGGCGGCATTTAGCCAGCCAACTGGCGCGTGGCAATGCGTTAACCTCACCTGCCTTAGTGCGTCACTACCTGAGCTCTCAGCTGCGTCATTTGGGGCATGAAGAGTTCGCGGTACTTTTTTTGGATACGCAGCACCGAATTATTCGCTATGAATCCCTGTTTCGCGGTACCCTAGACAGCGCATCCGTTTATCCCCGCGAAGTTGCCAAGCGTGCGCTGGAACTACACGCTGGCGCTGTCATCCTGGCCCACAATCACCCCTCGGGTGTGGCTGAGCCCAGCGATGCCGATCGACGTATCACCGAACGCTTGAAAGATGCCCTTGCACTCTTTGACGTGCGGGTTCTCGATCATTTTGTGGTGGGAGACGGAGACGTGGTGTCGTTTGCCGAGCGTGGCTGGCTATAGCCGTCATATCAGCAGGAGAAAACGTGCGGCGGGTCGTAAGGCCAATGCCTCTTTTCTAAGTAAATTGTCCAAAAACGCGCTTTTTTGGCCTTTTTGGGCGGTTTCGCTTGCTGGTAGCTAGGTGCTCTGGTATAAAGTGCCACCTTTGAACTTGGGTTGAATAACGGATTTGGGTACAGCTAGGCGGTTAACTGCGTCGACTCCCTCCCTGCTCCGGTTTGCCCGACAGTTTTGAACAACTCGCCAAGCGGTTGGAGGCTCTCATGTCCAAAGTATGTCAGGTTACCGGCAAGCGTCCGGTAACTGGTAATAACGTTTCTCACTCCCAGCGTAAGACACGTCGTCGTTTCTTGCCGAACCTGCACACCCATCGTTTTTGGGTTGAATCCGAAAACCGCTTCGTCAAGCTGCGCGTTTCCTCCAAAGGCATGCGCATCATCGACAAGAAAGGTATCGAGACGGTTCTGGCCGACATCCGCAAACGCGGCGACGCTATCTAAGCTAGCTTCTGCTAAGCACTTTTGGGAGAGTTAAACCATGCGCGATAAGATCAAGCTGGTGTCTAGTGCCGGTACTGGCCACTTCTACACCACTGATAAGAACAAGCGGAACACCCCGGATAAGTTCGAATTCAAGAAATACGACCCGGTGGTCCGTAAGCACGTCATCTACAAGGAAGCCAAGATCAAGTAATCGCGGTTACGATGATCGGCTTTCACCGCAGGCGAGCGCCTGTTGAAAAACCCGGCCTAAAGCCGGGTTTTTGCATGTCTGTCGTTAGTGCCCTGGCTGGTCCTGGCTGTCACGGCGCTGTCATCATAGGCTTTCATCATGCCCGAACTGCCTGAAGTAGAAACCACACGACGTGGCATTGCCCCCTATCTCGAAGGGCAAGAGATTACCGAAGTGCGAGTGCGCCAGCCGCGCTTGCGCGTGCCGGTGCCTGACGATCTGGCCGATCGCCTGATCGGCGCGCGCGTCGGCGAGCTGGCGCGCCGCGCCAAGTATTTGCAGATGCCGCTAGCTATGCCCGATGGCCATGCCACGCTGCTGTGGCACTTGGGCATGTCGGGAAGCCTGCGTATTGCGCGCCTGGGCGACGTGCCTAAAAAACACGATCATGTGGATCTTGTGACGGCCAGCGGCTATGTGCTGCGCTACCATGACCCGCGGCGGTTTGGTTTCGTCGACTGGCAGCAGGGCGACGGCAGTCGCGATACCCGCCTTGCGCATCTTGGCCCCGAGCCGCTGAGCGAGGCCTTCGATGGCCAGTGGCTCTACCGCCTGTCCCGTGACAAGCGCGTGGCAGTCAAACCCTTTTTGATGGATAACCGTGTGGTCGTGGGTGCGGGCAATATCTATGCCGCTGAAGCGCTGTTCATGGCTGGTATCGACCCGCGCCGTGCGGCGGGGCGTATCTCCCGGGCGCGCTACGATGCGCTGGCGGCCGCCGTCAAAGAAGTCTTGGCGGCAGCCATTACCCAGGGCGGCACCACGCTGCGCGATTTCGTCAGCGGCCAAGGAGAGCCCGGTTATTTCGCCCAGCGGCTGAACGTTTACGGTCGCCACGGGCAGCCCTGCCTGCGCTGTGGCAGCGAGCTGAGGCGGATCACTCTGGGCCAGCGGGCCAGCGTGTTTTGCCCCGGCTGCCAGCGCTAATCGCCGCCTTGGGCGGCGACCTGTTTTGCTTATGCGGGCAGCGCGTCGACGTTGCTCGCCTGCTCTTTTGGAGATTGTTGTGACTCAACGCCTGCGCCTGAACAAGAACGCCGATCGCCGCTTGAAGGCTGGCCATCTGTGGATCTACTCCAACGAAGTCGATATCAAAGAGACGCCGCTGAAAAACTTTGCGGCGGGTGAGCCTGCGCTCGTGGAGGCGTCCAACGGAAAAACGCTGGGCGTGGCTTACGTGAATCCCCACTCGTTGATCTGTGGGCGCGTCATGTCCCGCGATCCTGAAATGCGCCTGGACCGCTCGCTGTTCGTGCATCGTTTCAATCAAGCGCTCGCGCTGCGTCAGCGCGTGTTCGATCAGCCGTTCTATCGTCTGATTCACGGTGAAGGCGATCTGCTGCCGGGCTTGGTGATCGACCGGTTTGGCGATGTGCTGGTGGTGCAGCTCAACACCGCCGGTATGCAGGCACTGGCAGAGGAGATCGTCGATGCGCTGGAGAAAGTCGTCAAGCCGAGCGCCATCGTCTTCCGTAACGACACCGGTGGCCGCCGTCAGGAGGGTCTGGAAGCCCACGTGGAAGTGGTCAAAGGCACGCTGCCCGATGAAGTGCTGCTGGTCGAAAATGGCGTCACCTTTGCCGTGCCGGTGCTGAACGGCCAGAAAACCGGCTGGTTCTACGATCATCGCGTCAACCGCGCTTGGCTCAACAGCCAAGTGGCGGGTAAGCGCGTACTGGATGTCTTCAGCTACGTGGGTGGCTGGGGCGTTCAGGCAGCGGCCAGCGGTGCCTCAGAAGTGCTCTGCGTGGACGCATCCGGTGCGGCGTTGGAGCAGGTGGCGCGCAACGCCGAACTCAACGGTGTTCAAGAGCAGGTGGCGATTGGCGAAGGCGACGCCTTTGAAGCCCTGGCGGCATTGAAGGCGGATGGCGAGCAGTTCGACGTGGTGATTCTCGATCCGCCTGCGTTCATCAAAAAGCGCAAGGACATTCCCAACGGTGAGCGCGCCTACTCGCGTCTCAATCGTGAGGCGATGCGTTTGCTGGGCCGCGACGGCCTGCTGCTGTCGGCGTCGTGTTCCATGCACTTGGCGTCCGAGCGCTTGGTCGACGTAGTCCGTGGCGCGGTGCGCCACCAGGATCGTCACGGCCAGGTCATCTTCCAGGGCCACCAAGGGCCGGATCATCCGGTACATCCGGCCATTCCGGAAACGGCCTATTTGAAGGCGCTGGGCGTTCGCGTATTCCGCGATTGACCCCCCGCTAACCGTCAATATGAGGTAGAACAAGGAGAGAGCCACATGGAGTGGGCATTGCCAGACCCGTTTGTGATCGACCTGAAGGTGCTGCCCGAGGCGATCGATGCCTATCAGCACGTCAATAACAGCGAGTACTTGCGCTGGGTTGAGCAAATTAGCTGGGCGCACTCCGAGGCACTGGGGCTCTCTCTTGAGCGCTACCGAACGCTGGACAGGGCAATGGTGGTACACCGCCATGAGCTGGACTATCTCGCACCCGCCTTTTCCGGCGATGCGCTGCAGCTTGCGACTTGGATCGTCGCCTGCGACGGCCGGTTTAGCCTAACCCGTCGCTTTCAGTTGAAGCGTGTGGAGGATGGCAAAACGCTGCTCAACGCCCGCACCCGATTTGCGTGCGTGGCCCTCTCCAGCGGCCGCCCGAAGCGTTTGCCCGACGAGTATCAGCGTATCTATGGCAGTGCGGTGATCGAGGAGCGATGAGGCGGCGCTGAGGAGCGTCGATTTTTTCGTGTGCCGCGCTCACGCACTAGATCTTTCTGTTAAAAAACGCCTTAGCCGGCGTTTTTTTCGTTTTGATTCATAGGGGTGGTGGTTCTCACCGGCTGTGCTGTAATGCAGTGAGCGACGTGTCGTTCATCCGAACTGTGGAGAATTCAGCCATGAAAATTGCCGTTCCCAAAGAGATCAAAAATCACGAGTACCGTGTCGCCCTTACGCCGACAGGGGTGCGCGAGCTAACCGGGCGTGGCCACCATGTCTACGTGGAGAGTGGCGCGGGCGACGGCGCAGGCTTTCCCGATAGCGCTTATCAAAGCGCGGGCGCCACCATCGAAAAAAGCGTGGAGGCGCTGTGGCAACACGCCGAGCTGATCTTGAAAGTCAAAGAGCCGCAGCCAGAGGAAGTCGCGCGTCTCACCCCGGAGCATACGCTGTTTACCTACTTGCACTTGGCCGCTGAAAAGTCCCTCACCCAAGGGCTAATAGAAAGTGGTGCCACTTGTATTGCCTACGAAACCATTACCGATGCCAAAGGCGGCCTGCCACTGCTTGCCCCCATGAGCACCGTCGCTGGCCGAATGGCCGTACAGGCGGGGGCGCATAGCCTGGAGAAAGCGCAGGGCGGTTCTGGCGTACTGCTGCCGGGTGTCCCCGGTGTGTCGCCAGGCAAGGTGACAGTGATCGGCGGTGGCGTGGTGGGCGAGAACGCTGCTCGCATGGCGCTGGGACTGGGCGCGGACGTCACGATTCTGGATAAATCCATTGCCCGGCTGGAAGTGCTGGATGATCGCTATCAGGGGCGCATCAAAACCGTTTACTCCACGGCCGACGCGCTGGATCACGCGGTACGAGAGTCGGACATGATCGTGGGGGCCGTGCTCATTCCGGGGGCTGCAGCCCCCAAGCTGATCACGCGCGCCATGCTGGCAGACATGAAGCCGGGGAGCGTACTGGTAGACGTGGCGATCGATCAGGGCGGTTGTTTCGAAACTAGCCGGCCCACCACCCACGCCGAGCCGACGTATCTCGTGGATGGCATCGTTCACTACTGCGTGGCCAACATGCCCGGCGCCGTAGCGCGGACCTCTACGCTAGGGCTGACCAATGCCACTCTCCCTTTCGTGCTGGCGCTCGCCGATAAAGGTTGGCAACGAGCCCTCGCCGACGATGCGCACTTTTTACCCGGCTTGAACGTACATAACGGTCAGATCACGTACCGCGCGGTCGCAGAGGCCTTTGGGTTGGAGAGCGTGGACCCCGGCAGTGTAGTGGGATGATAAAGGGGTGAAGCGTGGTCTAGCGCTCAATAGTGGGGCGGAACGTCATCTTCAGGGCGGAAACTGCCTTGGGTATCACCCGCCTGGAGCGCCTGATGCTGTTCCCGTAGCCGTTCGCGCATCAAGGCGCTAAGTTGCTCGAGTTTTTCCAAGCGGCGCTCTTGCTGGGCGACCGCTTGGTCGAGCGTATCCAACCAGTGTTCCTGATAAGCCAGCCGACTCTCCATCGATTCAAGACGTTGAGTGAGCTCGGCAGGCGATAATTCGTTTGTCATGATAACATCGTCACCTTGTGTAGTATGCTCGGTACTGTTAGGAATGGGCCTGGTAGTTCGAGTATTGTCCTTCGTCTGTTACCCATACAACAAGAGAGCTTTCATCATCTATGAACCCAAAAGTTGTTTTTCGCTGTTTCTTTATCAGTATCTTACTCGCCGCCCCCACGCCGCTTTTGTTGGCGGGGATCGTTCATTTAACCAATGCACCGATGGCTGATCAGTGGTTGGCCGAAGCGGCGTTTAGTGTGTATGCCGCCGTGGCCCTTGGCTGCTTTGTCATGTTGTTTGTGGGCACGTTAGCCGCAGCGGCTCTGGCACCGCCGATGGTGGTGAAAGCGGATGTGGCACGAGTAAAACCAGCACCGCGCCAGCCTCAAGCGCCTGCTCCGGTGGCGGAAGATGATGAAGAGGAAGATATCATCGACCCCAACGATGGCCGTGAAGAGGGAGAGGTCAAGTGGTTCAACACCAATAAAGGGTACGGCTTCATTACCCGCGATAACGGGGAAGACGTGTTCGTTCACTTCCGTGCGATTCGTGGCCGTGGCCCGCGCATGCTGGCTGAAGGTCAGATCGTTCGCTATCACGTCATTAAAAACGATCGCGGTCTGCAGGCCGATGACGTCAGCATTATCGAGTAAGCGTTCAGGCGCTGCCGCATAGGCGCAGCGCTAACGGGCGTGTCGGCGTGCCGATAGAGAAAACCCCCGCAACGTGCGGGGGTTTTTGCGTTTAGCGGCCTGAGTCCGGCCATTCGATGGCGCTCTCCTGCCCGCCGGGCAGCACTTGCCAAAAGCGGTCAGGGTCATCGCCGGGGTGCCAGCCTCCCAGCGAGCAGCGGACTTCCACCTGCAGCGCTTCGGCGGCGTGCTGGGCGCACTCTTGGTCGGTGTGCCACGGCGTCTGGCTGCTGTCGAACCAGAGACTGGCAAAACCATCGGCAGCGTTGTCCACCAGCAGCACCGGCACGCTATCGCCCTGATGTTGGCCGCGGGTTTTCCATTTCCCCTTGCCTGCCGGGCTGAGGGGTGGTGCGCTCAGGACCTCGGCCAGCCAAGCATTGACGTCATCCAGCGTGACCCGCGCCAGATACACTTCGATATCCGGAAACCGCTCCATCATACGCTTACCTCATCGGTGGTCAGCAGCGCTTGCAGGGTTGCTTCGTAGATGCGGCTCAGCCCATCCAAATCGCTGGCCCGCACGCGCTCGTTCACCTTGTGGATGGTGTCATTGAGCGGTCCGAGTTCGACCACCTGGGCGCCTAGGGTGGCAATGAAACGGCCATCGGAGGTGCCGCCGCTGGTGGAGAGCTGCGGACGCTCACCGGTCACGGCTTCCACGCCACGAATCGCCGCATCCACCAGCTCGCCTTCTGCGGTCAGGAATGGCTCGCCGTTCAGGGTCCAATCAATGTGGTACTCGAGGCCGTGCTGATCCAGAATCGCCTCGGTGCGTGAGCGCAGCTCGTCATGGGTGACTTCGGTGGAGTAGCGGAAGTTGAACACCACCTCTACCTCGCCAGGAATCACGTTGGTGGCTCCGGTACCGGCACGCATGTTCGAGATCTGAAAACTGGTCGCAGGGAAGAAGTCGTTGCCTGCATCCCAATGCTCGTTGACGAGCGCATCCAGGGCGGGCATCGCTTGGTGAATCGGGTTGCGCGCTAGGTGGGGGTAGGCCACATGGCCCTGCACGCCTTTCACATGCAGCACGCCGCCCAAAGAGCCACGGCGCCCGTTTTTGATCACGTCGCCCAGGCGAGCGGTAGACGAGGGCTCGCCCACGATGCAGTAGTCCAAGCGTTCATTGCGCTCGCGAAGGTGTTCGACCACCGCGCGGGTGCCGTCGATGGCGGGCCCCTCTTCATCGGAGGTAATCAAAAACGCGATCCGCCCCTCGTGGTCGGGGTAGCGGGCGACAAAGCGCTCCACCGCCGTCAGCATCGCTGCCAGGCTGCCTTTCATGTCCGCCGCGCCGCGCCCGCACAGCATGCCTTGGTCGTCGATACAGGGCTCGAAAGGCGGAAATTCCCAGTTGGTGTGTGGCCCGCTGGGCACCACGTCGGTGTGTCCGGCAAAGGCAATCACCGGGCCGTGATGACCGCGTACGGCCCAAAAGTTCTTCACGTCGCCAAAGGGGAGCTGCTCGATATGGAAACCGAGCGCCGTTAAGCGCTCGATCATCAGGTTCTGGCAGCCTTCATCGTCGGGTGTCACCGATGCCCGGCTAAGCAGCTCGAACGCCAGCGTCAGCGTCGGCGACAGTGAGTCAGGCTCAGTTATGGGCATGCAGCGCCTCGTTCAGCGCAATGGCGCTTTTATTGGTCAGGCACTCGATGCGGCCACTCTGTGAGTTGCGGCGCAGCAGCAGGTCGTCTTGGCCTGCCAGCTCGCGGGCGGCAACGGTATTGACTTCCTGGCCCTGGTCATCCAATAGCGTCACTTTGGAGCCTGCGGTGATGTAGAGGCCAGCTTCGACGGTGCAACGGTCACCCAGCGGAATGCCGATGCCGGCATTGGCACCAATTAGGCAGCCTTCGCCCACCTTGATGATGATGTTGCCGCCGCCCGATAGCGTGCCCATGGTCGAGCAACCGCCGCCCAGGTCAGAACCTTTGCCGACCATCACACCTGCGGAAATGCGTCCTTCGATCATGCCGGGGCCTTCGGTGCCCGCGTTGAAGTTGACGAACCCTTCATGCATGACCGTGGTGCCTTCGCCCAGGTAAGCGCCCAGACGTACGCGGGCGGTGTCGCCGATGCGGATGCCGGTGGGCACGACGTAGTCGGTCATTTTGGGGAATTTGTCCACGCAGTCGACGGACAGCGTGCGGCCAGCCAAGCGTGCCTTGAGACGGCGGGCGGGCAGCTCTTCAATGTCGATGGCGCCTTCGTTGGTCCAGGCGATGTTTCGCAGCAGGCCGAACATGCCGGTCAGGTCCAGACCGTGAGGCTTCACCAGGCGATGCGACAGCAGGTGCAGCTTCAGGTACACCTCAGGGGCGGTTTGCGGCGGCTGGTCGCTCTCCAGGAACATCGCCACCAGCGGGCGCTGGCTAGTGGCCAGCGACTCGGCCAGGGCGGCCTGCTCGGAGTGGCCTGCCGCTTCCAGCGCTTTGGCCAGGCGGGTGCAGTCTTCCGGCAGGAAGCTCACCGGGGCATTGCCTGTCGGTGCATCCAGCGCTTCTTTGGCGGCGGCGACCAGGCTCGCATCCGGATTGAGCAGCGGGGCCGGGTAGTAGATTTCCAGCCAGTCGCCCTGGGTGTTTTGGGTGCCGATTCCAAGCGCGAAGCTCAGCATAACGCGTATTCCTTAGAGGTTAGTGAGAGAAAGTGAGTGAGAGAAGTCGAGTCCAGGTTAGCCGCTTAGCGTGTCATAGTCGCCGTCACGGTAGCCGATCATGATGGTGCCGTCGTCGAGTTCCAGCAGCGGCCGCTTGAGCAGTGTCGGGTGCTGGAGCAGCAGCTGACGCGCCGAGTTGGCATCGTAATCCTTCTCTTCGTCAGAAAGATCCCGCCAGGTTTTGCTGCGCTTGTTGATTACCTCGACCAGCGGAACACGGTTCAGGATGTGTTCGAGTAGCGCCGCCGAAAGGCCATCTTTACGCAGGTCGTGGGTTTTATACATCAGCGCTTTGTCGTCCAGCGCTTTGCGCGCTTTGCGGCAGGTGTCGCAGTTATGAATGATGTAGAGCGTCAGCATAGAGCCTCCTGTCGTCGTCTTAGGCGGCGCGGACTAGCCGCGCTCGATCAGTTGGCGAAGGCGCGTGGCCGCTTCCAAAGTCGGCTCAAGCTCCGCCACTAAGGCTAAGCGTAGCCGACCCGCGCCAGGATTATGGCCGTTGTGGCCTGGGCGGCCCATTAAACTGCCAGGAAGCACGCTCACGTGTTGTTCGCTGAATAGCCGCTGGGTAAAGGCGATATCGTCGCCGCCCGGCACCGCAGGCCAGAGGTAGAAGCTCGCTTCGGGGGTGGGGAAGTCCATCACCGGGGCGAGTACTTCCGTCACCGCGCTGAACTTTTCCCGGTAGGCGTCGCGGTTGGCGCGCACGTGGGTTTCGTCCTGCCAAGCTGCGATGGACGCGTGCTGAAGCGGCAGCGACATGGCGCAGCCGTGATAGGTGCGGTAGCGCTTGAACGGGGCGAGTAGGTCCGCATCGCCCGACACGAAGCCGGAGCGTAGGCCCGGCAGGTTGGAGCGCTTGGAGAGCGAGTGGAAGACCACGCAGCGGCGGTAGTCATTGCGGCCAAGCTCGGCACAGGCCTGTAAAAGCCCGGGCGGCGGCGTGTTCTCGTCTAGGTAAAGCTCGGAGTAGCACTCGTCGGAAGCGATGATGAAGTCGTGCTCATCGGCCAGGGCAATCAGCTGTTTGAACTCGGCCAGCGGCGTGACGGCCCCGGTCGGGTTGCCCGGCGAGCAGAGAAACACGATCTGCACGTCGCGCCAAGTGTCGGCGCTGACCGCTGAAAAATCGGGGCGGAAGCCGTTTTCGGCGGTGCAGTCCAGGTAGAGCGGCTGGCCGCCTGCCAGTAGCGTCGCGCCTTCGTAAATCTGGTAGAACGGATTGGGCACGGCCACCTTGGCGGGGCGCGTTCGATCCAGCGCGGTCTGCACGAAGGCGAAGATCGCTTCGCGAGTGCCGTTCACCGGCAGTACCTGGCGTTCGGCGTCCAGCCCCGCGAGGCCAAAGCGCTGGGTCGCCCAGGCGGCGATGGTCTCACGTAGCGCGGGCAGGCCGTTGGTGGCCGGATAGCGGGCCATGTCGAGCTGGTGGGCAATGAGAGCGTCCAGCGCGCCTTGATAGGGGGAGTGCTGAGGTTCGCCGATCGTCAGCGGAATATGCGTCAGTCCCGCCGGGGGCGTGAGTGTCGCTTTGAGGGCGGCCAGCTTTTCAAACGGATAGGGGTGTAGGGCGTTGAGATCAGGGTTCATGGCGCGTCCGTTGAGAGCGTAAGGGCGGGAGCGGTAGGCAAAACCATTTATCGAACCGCCGATTATAGGCAAGCCCTGGGGCAGGCTCAAACCTAACCACCAGGGCAGGGCGACTTTATGGTTTAGACGCCTAGCACTTCTATCAGCCGTTCGCGAAGCTGCTGCTGGCGTTCGGGGTCGGTGAGCGGCTCGCCTGCCTTGGTGGTAATGAAGAACACGTCCTCTACCCGCTCGCCCAACGTGGCGATCTTGGCAGCCGAGAGGGCAATATCCTGCTCCATGAAGATGCGCCCTACCCGAGCCAGCAGGCCGGGGCGGTCGGGGGCGGTCAGTTCCAGCAGGGTACGCTCGTTGGCCGGGTCCTGTTCGATCACCACTTCGGTTGGCACTTTGAAGTGCTTGAGCTGGCGCGGCGTGTGTCGGGTGACGATCTCGGGGTAGTCGTCTGGGTCGTCCAGCTCTTCTACCAGGTGGCTGCGCATCTCTTCGATGCGCTCCGCGTCGCGAATCGGCTGACCGTGGCTATCCAGCACGATGAAGGTGTTGAGCGTCCAGTCGTTGTGCGACGTGGCAATGCGCGCATCGTGAATCGAGAGCCCGAGCTGTTCCATGGCGGCGGCGGTGGCGGCGAACAAGTCATCCACCGAGCGGGTGTGAATGAACACTTTGGTGCCGCCTTCGGCCATGTCGGCGGTGGGCGCGCTGATCAACACCAGCGGCAGCGGCGAGGGCTGGTGCGCCAGAATGCCTTGTGTCTGCCAGACGATCTCGCTGGGCGCGTACTGCAGGAAGTAATCTTCCCCCAGCGACTCCCACAGCTGGTCGATTTGGCCACTATCGACGCCCACCGTTTGTAGCAGCGAGCGTGCCTCAGTGCGGGTTTCGCGCACCCAGTCGTCGCGATCCGGCGGGTTTTTTAGCCCGCGCCGCAAAGCGCGTTTGGTTTCGGCGTGGAGCTGGCGCAATAGAGATGCCCGCCAGCCGTTCCATAGGGTGGGGTTGGTGGCGTTGATGTCAGCGACGGTGAGCACGTAGAGGTAGTCCAGGCGGGTCTCGTCGCGCACGATCAGTGCGAAGTCGCGGATTACGTCGGGGTCGCTGATATCACGCTTCTGGGCAGTCATCGACATCAGCAGATGATGCTCCACCAGCCAGCTCACTAGGTTGGTGTCGTGCTGGGAAATGTGGTGGCGATGACAGAATTGCTCGACATCCCGTGCGCCGATTTCGGAGTGGTCGCCGCCACGGCCTTTGCCGATGTCGTGGAACAGGCCCGCAATCCACAGCAGGTCCAGCTTGGGTAACTGGTGGATGAGCGTCGCTGCCACGGGGAAGTCGCCCTTGGCCTCTGGCTTGCGGAAACCGTGCAGGAATTTCAGTAGGCGCAGGGTATGGGCATCGACCGTGTAGATATGGAACAGGTCGTGCTGCATCAGCCCCACGGCGCGACCAAACTCCGGCAGGTACTTGCCGAGAATGCCGTAGCGGTTCATGCGTCGCAGCTGGCGAGGAACGTTCCCCGGTGCCCGCATGATGGCCATGAAGAGTCGCTGGTGGCGCGGGTCTTCCCGGTAGTGATCGTCGATTTGATGGCGATGGTCACGAATCAGCCGAATGGTGTCGGCGCGAACCCCCTCGATCTCCGGGTGCTTGGCCATCAGCAGGAAGAGTTCCAGCATGGCCGCGGGGCGCTCGCGAAAGAGGTTGCGCGAACGTACCTGGATATAGCCGCCCTTGGTTTCGAAGCGCTCGTTGAGCTTGACGGTTTCCAATGACTCCTTGCCGCGCAGAATCACTTCGTCAAAGTGCTGCAGCAGCATGTCGTTGAGCCCGGCAAGGGCCGTTACATGGCGATAGTAACGCTTCATGAACTGCTCGACGGCGAGCCGTTCGGGAGTGTCCTTGAAGCCGAACATCTCGGCAATGGTGCGCTGGTGATCGAACAGCAGCCGATCTTCGGCTCGGCCTGTGAGCATGTGCAGGGCGTAGCGCACCTGCCAGAGAAACGCCTGGCCCTGGCTAAGAATGCGCAGCTCGGCGTCGTTCATGAAGCCGTTGGCGACGATGTCGGTGTACTGCTCGGTGCCAAAATGGCGCTTGGCCACCCAGCCAATCATCTGGATATCGCGTAGGCCGCCGGGGGAGCTTTTGAGGTTGGGCTCCAGGTGGTACTCGGAGTTGTTGTAGCGGTAGTGGCGGGCGATCTGCTCCTGCCACTTGGCCTCGAAAAAGCGGTCGGCGGGCCACAGGTTCGGCGTGCTCAAGCGTTCGCGCATTTTCTCGCGCAGGCTCTCCGGTCCGGCGATGAGGCGCGACTCCAGCAGGTTGGTGATCACCGTCACGTCTGCTTCAGCTTCCCGTTCGCAGTCGTTGAGTGAGCGCACGCTGTGGCCGATCTCCAGGCCGATATCCCAGAGAAAGGTGATAAAAGCGCTCAGCGGCTCCCGGTAGGGGGTGTCATCGTCGTGTTCGAGCAGTAGGAGGAGGTCGATGTCCGAGTGGGGATGCAGTTCACCACGCCCGTAGCCTCCCACCGCTACCAGCGCGACGCCGTCGTCGGGCCAAGCGTGCTGGGCCCAGGCAATGGCGAGAAGCTGGTCGAGATACCACGCCCGGCCGCGGACTAGGTCGCGGATATCGGCACCGGCGCGAAACTGCTCGTCCAGCCGTGCCTGAATGTCTCGTAAAGCCGCTTTGAAGGGGGCGATGGGAGAGCGTGACCCGGCAAGCTCGGTGCGAAACAGATCGAGATCGTAAAGCGACGTGTCCGGCTCGAACCGGTAGTGGTGAAGAAGCATCAGCGATTCAGGAAGCTAAAGTCTTCGTCGCTGCGTGCCGTCAGCACGTCAACGCCGGTGTCGGTGACGAGCAGGGTGTGCTCCCACTGGGCCGATAGGCTGCGATCTTTGGTGACGGCGGTCCAGCCATCGCGCAGTACCTTGGTTTTGTAACCGCCCACGTTGATCATCGGCTCGATGGTGAAGCACATGCCCGCTTCCAGGCGGATGTCGGCATCGGGGGCGTAGCCGTCGTAGTGCAGGAACTGCGGGTCTTCGTGAAAGTCGGCACCAATGCCGTGGCCGCAGAAATCACGTACCACCGAGTAACCATGGGCTTCGGCGTGCTGCTGAATCACACGGGCAAGCTCAGAAAGACGCACGCCAGGCTTGACCAGCTCGATGCTTTTATAAAGGCACTCTTGGGTGATGCGGCACAGGCGTTCGCCCTGAATGGTGTCGCCCACCACGAACATCACGCTGGAGTCGCCGTGGTAGCCATCGGGCGTGCGTACGGTGATGTCCAGGTTCATGATGTCGCCGTTTTTGAGCTTTTTGGCGTCATCGGGGATGCCGTGGCACACCACATGGTTGATGGAGGTACAGGTTGCTTTGGGAAAGCCGTGGTAGTTCAGCGGTGCCGGCGTCGAGCCCAGCTCGTTAACGATGTACTCGTGGCACAGGCGGTCGATCTCGCCGGTGCTGATGCCCGCTTTGACGTGGGGCGTGATCATTTCGATAACGCTGGCCGCCTGGCGACCGGCTTCGCGCATTTTCTCGATTTCAGAAGGCGTCTTGATGGGAACGTTCATGAATTCTCGATGTGGCTTCTGGGTAAGTGATGAGCGGCCAATTGCGCGTTGAAACGCGCCTGCGGCTTCATCTTGGCAATGATCTATGGTATAAAGCCGCGCGCTTTCCTGCAATCGCCATCCAATGCTTCTTTACTGGCTGGCGCGGCGCGAAAGGGCAACGAGATCGCAACGCAGCACCGCTGGGTTGCACAACAGCAAGCCTTGAAAACACACATGCACCGGCACATGGTCCCGGGTGCCTTTAGCGACGTTCGAGGACGCTACTGGTCGGATCCATGGGGTGCGTGGAGGCCTAACCCGAGTTTCAGGAGTTTTACCATGTCTCACGTCAATATGCGTGACCTGCTGAAAGCAGGTGCTCACTTCGGTCACCAAACCAAGTACTGGAATCCGAAGATGGGTAAATTCATCTTCGGCGCGCGCAACAAGATTCACATCATCAACCTCGAGCACACCCTGCCGGCGCTGAACGAAGCGATCGACGTGGTCGAGAAGATGGCGGCATCCAACAACAAAATTCTGTTTGTTGGCACCAAGCGCAGCGCTAGCAAGATCATCAAAGAAGAAGCGAATCGCGTTGGCCAGCCGTTCGTCAACCATCGCTGGTTGGGCGGCATGCTGACCAACTTCAAGACCATTCGTCAGTCCATCAAGCGTCTGCGTGACCTGGAAGTCATGCGCGAAGACGGCACCTTCGAGAAGCTGACCAAGAAAGAAGTCTTGATGGCAACGCGTGAGCAAGAGAAGCTTGAGCGTTCTATCGGCGGTATCAAGAACATGGGCGGCCTGCCGGACGCACTGTTCGTTATCGACGTTGACCACGAGCGCATCGCGATCAACGAAGCCAACAAGCTGGGTATCCCGGTCATTGGCGTGGTAGATACCAACTCCAACCCGGATGGCGTTGATTACGTGATCCCGGGTAACGATGACTCCATTCGTGCCATCCAGATCTACGTGAAGGCGATTGCCGACGCGTGTGGCCGTGCGAAAGAAGGTCGTCCGGACGAGTTCGTCGAAGTGACTGAAGAAGAAGCCGCTTCTGCCGACACAAACGCTGCCGCCGAGTAAGGCGACAGGGGTGCGGCGGGCAGGTTGAGCCGCATCGTGTTAAGAGGGGGCCTTATGCCCCCTTTTTCCCGCTTTGGGTTCGCCCTGGCGGGCCGATCACGCCGGATCAATGCCGGCAAGCGCTCTGCAAAGTGATACGCAACGGTCATTTATCGTGCTTATACTCTGTAGCGCGTTTAACTCTCAGTTAGAACCATTTCCGAGGTGAAATCTCATGGCAGCTATCAGCGCCTCTCAGGTGAAGGAACTGCGCGAACGTACCGGTCTTGGCATGATGGAGTGTAAAAAAGCACTCACCGAAGCCGACGGTGACATCGAAGTCGCGATCGAAAACCTGCGTAAAAGCTCTGGTCTTAAAGCCGCGAAGAAGGCGGGTCGTACCGCTGCTGAAGGTGCGGTCGTTACTCGCGTAGCAGACGATGGCAGCTACGGCGTCATGGTCGAAATCAACTCTGAGACCGATTTCGTTGCCCGTGACGACAACTTCATCGACTTCTCCAACAAGATCGCGGATGCGTTCTTTGCGGCGAAGAACGAAGACGTGGCCGCGGTGATGGCGGGTGACCTTGAGTCCGCTCGTGAGCAGCTGGTTCAGAAAATCGGCGAAAACATCGGCGTACGTCGTGCCGTTGTCGTCGATGCCGTTGACGGTGGTCTGGTGGGCGAATACGTTCACGGCGGCCGCATTGGCGTTCTGACCGTCCTGAAAGGCGGCACCAGCGAAGCAGCCAAAGACGTTGCCATGCACGTTGCTGCGATCAACCCGGCCGTTGCCCATCCGGAAGAGATGCCGCAAGAGCAGCTGGACAAAGAGAAAGCGATCATCCTGGCCCAGCCGGACATGGCCGGTAAGCCTGAGCAGATCGCTGAGAAGATGGTTCAAGGCCGCCTGAAGAAGTACCTGGCCGAGAACAGCCTGACCGAACAGCCGTTCGTCAAAGACCCGAACCAATCTGTTGCTGAGTTCGTCAAAGCAGCCGGTGGCGAAGTGGTCAGCTTCACTCGCTTTGAAGTGGGCGAAGGCATCGAGAAAGAAGAAGTCGACTTCGCTAAAGAAGTCATGGAACAGGCTGGCCGTCGCTAAGGTCAGAGGTTCCAGCAAGAAGATGGCGTGCGCGCGAGCGCACGCCTTCGTGTATCCGGCCCCTGTGAAATACAGGCGCTAGCTCGCCCACCTGTGCCCAGGTCTGCCCCAGGAGAGATGCCATGTCACGTGATATTCAAGAGCCTACCCCTACTGCTGCCCCCAAAATCGATAAGTCGAAGTCGAAATACAAACGTATTTTGCTGAAGCTGTCGGGCGAAGCGCTGATGGGTGAGCACGATTTTGGTATTGATCCGAAAGTGCTGGATCGTATGGCGCTCGAGATCGGCCAACTGGTCGGTATTGGCGTACAGGTCGGTATCGTGATCGGTGGCGGTAACCTGTTCCGTGGCGCGGCGCTCAACGAGGCCGGTATGGATCGGGTCACGGGTGACCACATGGGAATGCTGGCAACGGTGATGAATGCGCTCGCCATGCGCGATGCGCTGGAGCGCTCCAACATTCGCTCCCGCGTGATGTCAGCGATTCCCATGAGTGGTGTGGTGGAGCATTACGACCGCCGCACTGCCATCCGCTATTTAACGTCGGGCGACGTGGTGCTGTTCTCTGCGGGCACCGGAAACCCGTTCTTCACCACGGACTCTGCGGCCTGTTTGCGCGGCATCGAAGTGGATGTCGACGTCGTCATCAAGGCCACCAAGGTGGATGGCGTGTACAATAAGGACCCGGTGAAGCACCCCGACGCCGTAAAATACGACCAGCTCTCCTATGACGACGCTCTGGACCAGAAGCTGGGCGTAATGGATTTGACCGCAATCTGCCTGGTACGTGACCATAATATGCCGGTGCGGGTATTTGATATGAACAAGCCTGGTGCCCTGCTTAACCTCGTGGTTGGAGGCAAGGAAGGCACGCTGATAGACAGAGGGTAACAACGTGATCAACGACATCAAGAAAGATGCAGAGTCTCGCATGAAGAAGAGCGTTGAGGCGCTGCACAGCAACTTCAACAAGATCCGCACGGGCCGTGCTCACCCTAGCATCCTGGATGCCGTGACCGTCGAGTATTACGGTGGTCAAGTGCCGCTGAACCAAGTGGCGTCCGTGAACGTTGAAGATGCGCGTACCTTGACCGTGGCTCCTTGGGAGCAGGGAATGGTGCCGAAAATCGAAAAAGCGATCATGACCTCTGACCTGGGTCTGAACCCGTCCAGCGCCGGTAACGTGATTCGTGTACCGATGCCGATGCTGACCGAAGAGACCCGTAAAGGCTACATCAAGCAGGCGCGTAGCGAAGCGGAAACGGCGCGTGTGGCCGTGCGTAACGTGCGTCGTGATGCCAACGGTGATTTCAAATCCTTGCTCAAGGACAAAGAGATCACCGAAGACGATCAGCGTCAGGGCGAAGACGAGATCCAGAAGCTGACCGACAAATATATCGCTGAGATCGACAAGGCGCTGGCCGCAAAAGAACAGGATCTCATGCAGGTATAACCCCCTGCGTTCACTCTGCCACGGGCGGCTTGGCCGCTCGTGGGCCATCGCTTGGCTTACTTATGACTGATCTTTGGTGCGAGAACCCATGACGTCTCCGCAGCTTCCCCAAGAGCAGCTGGGTGGCACGACGCTTTCTCGATCCGAGGAAGCGCTGCCGTCCCATGTTGCTATCATTATGGATGGTAACAACCGCTGGGCGCGGGCACGTGGGCTGTCCGGTGTACGCGGTCACCGCGCCGGTGTCGAAGCCGTGCGCGCAGTGATCGGGCGCGCGGCAGAGCGAGGCGTCCCGACGCTGAGCCTGTTCGCGTTCTCCAGCGAGAATTGGAAGCGTCCCGCCGCTGAGGTGAACGCGCTCATGGAGCTGTTTTTGATGGCGCTCAAGCGCGAAGTCAAAAAGCTCAACGAGCGCAATATCCGCCTGTCGATTATTGGCGAGCAGCGTGGCTTTTCCCATGCGATTCAAAAGCATATCCAGCGCGCCGAAGCGCTGACCGCCGATAATACCGGCATGCATCTGGTGATTGCCGCGAACTACGGTGGCCAGTGGGACATCGCCCGTGCCGCCCGCCAGCTTGCCGAGCAGGTGGCCGCCGGAGAGCTGTCGCCCGAGGCCATCGACGAAGCACGCTTGGATGCGGCCATGAACACCGACCAAGTACCGCCGGTGGATCTATGTATCCGTACCAGCGGCGAGCAGCGGCTCTCGAACTTCATGCTCTGGCAATTGGCCTATGCCGAACTGCATTTTTCGCCCTTATTATGGCCAGATTTCGATGGGGCGGCCTTCGACCAAGCACTCGACGATTTCTGCTTACGACGTCGCCGCTTTGGAATGACCGACGAACAAATAGAGGCGCAAGGTGCTTAAACAGCGGATGATCACCGCAGCCTGGTTGGCGCCTGTGACGCTGATCGGTCTGTTCGGCTTACAGGGAGGTGCCTTTGCGCTGTTTACAGCGCTGATCGTGCTGTTAGGTACCTGGGAGTGGACCAACCTGGCGGGCGTAGGCGCTTCGCGTACCCGGCTGGCACTGGTCGCGGGAATGGCGGTGCTGCTGGCGCTTTTATGGCTCGGCGGCGCGGCGTATGCGGTGTGGCCGCTGTGGCTCGCTGCTGCCGGTTGGCTACTCAATCTCTACTGGGTGACCCAGTACCCCCACAGCAGCCAGCAGTGGCACACAACGTCGCGCCGCCTGCTGATGGGCGTTTGGGTGTTACTGCCGTGCTGGGTGGGTTTCAATGTACTGCGCGATAGCGGTGCGGTGTGGCTGCTGTTCGTGCTACTGCTGGTCTGGACGGCCGATATCGGCGCCTATTTTGCCGGCCGTCGCTGGGGCAAGCGCAAGCTGGCCCCACGGGTGAGCCCGGGAAAATCCTGGGAAGGCGTCTACGGCGGGTTGGCCGCCACGACGCTGCTGGCGATGCTCTTTGCGCTTTGGCAGCCTCTTGGACCCATGGGCGGGGTAGCGCTGGTGGTGATTACTGCCGTGGTGACGCTGACCTCCGTGCTAGGGGATCTGTTTGAAAGCATGTTGAAGCGCTACCGCAATATCAAAGACTCCAGCCAGCTACTGCCGGGCCACGGTGGTGTGTTGGACCGTATCGATAGCCTGACCGCAGCTATTCCCATCTTCGCGCTGTTCTATCTGCAGGTACTGTCACTTCAGGTGAGCGCGCTATGAGTCACGTCTCAGTTCAGTCGGTCACCGTGCTCGGTGCGACCGGCTCCATCGGTAAAAGCACCCTGGATGTCATCGCCCGTCACCCCGACCGTTACCGTGTGCATGCGCTGACGGCGCATACGTCGAAAGAGTCGTTGCTCGACCAGTGCATCGCGCACTCACCGCAGTTTGCCGTGCTGGATACCGATGCCGATGCCCAGTGGTTGCAGCGAGCGCTGCGCCGCGCAGGTGTCAGCACAACGGCGCTGGCTGGGCAGGAGGCGCTGTGTGAGGTTGCGCGGGCGGCAGAGGTCGATACCGTGATGGCAGCGATCGTTGGGGCGGCGGGGCTGTTGCCCTCACTGGCGGCCGCCGAGGCGGGCAAGCGCGTCCTGCTGGCCAACAAAGAAGCGCTGGTGATGAGCGGTGCGCTGTTCATGGACGCCGTCGCGCGCTCTGGGGCCACGCTGCTGCCGATCGATTCTGAACATAATGCCATCTACCAGTGTCTACCCAGCGAGCATCGTGGCGGGTTAGCCAAGCATGGTGTGCGGCAGCTGCTGTTGACGGCCTCCGGTGGGCCATTCCGTGGCTGGTCGGCGGAGCAGATCGCCAGTGCCACGCCCGATCAAGCCTGTGCGCATCCCAACTGGTCCATGGGTCGCAAGATTTCGGTGGATAGCGCGTCGCTGATGAATAAAGGCCTCGAACTCATCGAAGCATGTTGGCTGTTCGATGCCACGCCCGAGCAGATTCAGGTGGTCGTCCATCCGCAGAGCGTCATTCACTCCATGGCGGCCTACGACGATGGGTCGGTGATCGCCCAGTTGGGGAATCCCGACATGCGAACGCCCATCGCCTATGGCTTGGCTTGGCCTGAACGGATCGACGCCGGCGTGGAAACGCTCGACCTGTTCCAAGTCGCCCGGCTCGATTTCGAAGCCCCTGACGAGACACGCTTTCCCTGTCTGCGCTTGGCCCGGGAGGCCATGCAGGCCGGTGGCGCGGCCCCGGCGGTGTTGAACGCGGCCAACGAAGTGGCCGTCGAGGCCTTCTTGGCGGGGCACATCACGTTCGGGGCGATTCCAGCGCTGGTCGCAACGGTCATGGGGCTGGCGTATCCCGGTCAAGCCGATTCGCTGGAGCGAGTGCTGGCGGCGGACCGCTGGGCGCGCGAGCAAGCGGCACTCACCTTACGTCAGTTAACCGCTTAGTCTCAGTCAACGCTGAGCAGCGCGTCGTGGAAAGGAGCGAAAAGTGGGCCTGATACAGAATATCTTAGCCGTCATCGTCGTGTTGGGACTGCTAGTGACCTTTCATGAGTTTGGTCACTTCTGGGTGGCGCGTCGCTGTGGCGTCAAAGTGCTGCGGTTTTCGGTAGGGTTTGGTAAGCCGCTGTGGTCGACGGTGGATCGCCACGGCACCGAGTTTGCGGTGGCGGCCATTCCGCTGGGCGGCTACGTCAAGATGCTAGACGAGCGCGAAGCGCCGGTGCCAGACGATCAGTTGCATCACGCCTTCAACCGCAAGACCGTGTGGCAGCGCATTGCGATCGTCGCCGCAGGCCCCATTGCCAACTTCCTACTCGCCATCGTCGCCTACTGGGCGCTGTTCGTGGCGGGCACGACGACCGTGGCCCCCCTCGTAGGCGAGATCACTCCGAACTCGCCCGCTGCTCAGGCTGGCTTGGAACAGGGAAGTGAGATCACCGCCATTCAGGGCGAGTCGATGCGCTCCTGGGAGGAGATCAACCTGAAACTGGTGTCCATGATCGGTTTCAGCGGCGACCTCACCATCGAGGCCATGCCGGAGGGAGCAAGTGCGACGCGCGGCTATCAGCTGCCGGTCGATGATTACATGGTACGCCAAGACCCACCGCAGCCACTGCAAACGCTGGGCTTCTCTCCTTGGCAGCCTAACGTGCCGGCGGTGCTTGGTCAGGTCGTCGAAGGACAAGCGGCCGAGGCGGCCGGGCTTAGAGCCGGTGATCGTATCGTCTCGCTCAACGGTGAACCCATCGACGACTGGATGCAGTTTGTCGCGGTGATTCGCGATAGCGCTGGCGAGACCCTGCGCGTTGGGTACCAGCGTGATGGGGAGCAGGGCACGCTTTCGCTCACCCCAGGACGTAATACGCTGGAGAGTGGTGACGAGGTTGGGTACATTGGAGCCGGTGCAGAGCCGTTTAGCTGGCCTGAGTCGCTGCAGCGCGAGATCCGCTACGGGCCGATCGAGGCCGTCGGGCAAGCGCTGTCACGCACCGGTGAGATGGTTCTGCTGACGGTGGATGCGATCCGTAAGATGTTGGTAGGGCTGATCTCCCCGTCCAACTTGTCCGGGCCGATCACCATCGCACAAATTTCCGGCGATTCGGCACGCGCGGGGGTAGAAGCCTTCGTGGGCTTTCTCGCGTATCTTTCGATCAGTTTAGGGGTGCTGAATTTGCTGCCCATCCCCGTGCTCGATGGCGGTCATCTGCTTTACTATTTCGTCGAGGTATTACGTGGGCGGCCGGTTTCTGAGCAAACACAAGCGATAGGGCTGCGCATCGGGTTAGCCATGGTCGGCACCCTGATGTTGATGGCGCTCTATTTCGATTTGATGCGCCTGTGGTAATAACGCGTGTAGCGCGCAGGATGCCTTGTCATCTGCCTGCACAAATGTATATGGTGCCTGTCTTAACCGACGGGCAGACCAACGCGAGCGAACTGACTGCATGAAAATCAAGACCCTTGGAATGGCGGCACTCTTGCTGGTAGGCGCCAGCGGCGCCCAAGCACAATCCTTTGATGTTTCAGACATTCGTGTGGAAGGACTGCAGCGGGTTTCCGCCGCCTCGGTCTTTAATGCGTTTCCCGTGAGCGCGAACGACCGCGTCGACGAGCAGCAGCTCGCCGCCGCCGCACGGGACCTGTTCGCGACCGGACTGTTTGAAGACGTCTCGTTGGCCCGGGAAGGCGACGTGCTGGTGATCCAAGTGGTCGAGCGGCCTACCATTGCGCGCTTGAACATCGAAGGCAATGACCAGATCTCCGATGAAGATCTGCGCAACGGCCTGCGCGAATCGGGCCTGTCGGAAGGCCAAGTGCTACAGCTCTCCACCCTCGACGAGATCGAGCGTGAACTCGAGGGCGTGTATCAAGCCCAGGGGCGCTATAGCGCCGGTATCAATGTGGACGTCGAGGAGATCGATGAAGGCCGCGTACAGGTCAACATCGATATCAACGAAGGCGAAGTCGCCAAGATTCGTCAGATCAACATCGTCGGCAACCAGGATTTCGACGATGAAACTCTGCGGGACGTTTTCGAGTTGAATGACCGCCCAGGGCGCATCTTCGGCTGGTTCTCCAACGACGAGTACTCTCGGGAAGCGCTTTCTGGCGATATCGAGCGTCTACGGTCATTCTATCTGGACCGTGGCTACGTCAACTTTGACGTCACGTCGACCCAGGTATCGATTGGCCCCGAGAAGTCCGACATCTTCATCACCCTCAATATCGATGAAGGCGGTCAGTACCGTGTAGGCGATATCCGCTTTGCCGGCGATCTGCAGATCAGCGAAAACGAAGCCCGCAACCTGCTCGAAATCAACAGCGGCGATATCTTCTCCCGTGGCGATGTCAACGCCTCGACGGAAGCGCTGCGCCAGCGCCTGGGCGCGGAAGGCTTCGCCTTTGCCGAGGTGCAGGGCATTCCTGAAGTGGCCGATGACGGCGAAACGGTCAATCTCGTGATCGCCGTGAATCCAGGTCAGCGCGCTTACGTGCGTCGTATCGAGTTCTACGGCAATACCACGACCCAAGACGAAGTGCTGCGTCGTGAGATGATCCAGCTCGAAGGTGCCCCGGCATCGACGGAGTCGATCACTCAGTCGCGTCAGCGTCTGGAGCGTTTGGGCTTCTTTAGCCAAGTGGAAGTCGACACGCAGCCGGTGCCGGGTGAGCCCGATCTGCTGGACGTGACCTATAACGTGGAAGAGCAGCCTTCAGGTTCGGTCTCTGCCAGCGTCGGCTTTTCGCAGAGCGCGGGCGTGATCTACGGGGTCGGCCTGGCTCAAAACAACTTCCTCGGCACCGGTAACCGCGTCAACGTCGGCGCCCAGCGCAGTGACACCTTCACCAGCGTCAATTTTGCTTTCACCGATCCTTACTGGACGCTGGACGGCATCTCTCGCGGGTACAACGTGTTCTACCGCGAAACCGACTACGCCGACTCCGATATCTCGACCTTCTCGACCGATGCCTACGGTGCCGGTATCAACTTCGGCTACCCCATCAGCGAGTTGTCGCGTCTGAATTTTGGTGCCAGTGTCGAAGACGTCACGGTGAAGACCTACTTCGACACCGCCTCTGAAATCCGCCGCTATGTGGAAGATCAGGGCGAAAACGCACAAAGCCTCAAGCTGACCGCGAGCTGGACACGCAACAACCTGAACCGCGGCATCATGCCGACCGCCGGTAACTACCAGCGCGTCTCGTTGGAAACCGGCGTGCCGGGTAGCGATGCGGAGTACTACAAACTCCAGGCCCGCGCACAGCAGCTCTTCCCGTTTAACGATGACGAAACCTGGGCGCTGAAGTTCAGCGGTAATCTGGGCTATGCCGATACGCTGGGCAGCAACGACCCCTACCCCTTCTACGAAAACTTCTACGCAGGCGGCCTGGGCTCGGTGCGTGGTTTTACCTCCAACACCTTGGGCGAGCGCACCACGCCCGCCCGTGAGGGTGGCCGTGACCGCACCTTGGGCGGTAACGTACTGGTAGAAGGCTCCGCCGAAGTGCTCTTCCCGATGCCGTTCGTAGAGAACCAGCGCTCGGTGCAGCCTTCGCTGTTCTTAGATGCCGGTAACACCTTCTTGAGCTCGTGCTACGACGTGCTCGACGCCGATGCAGGACGCCAGCAGTGCAGCTCCGGCGTGGATCTAGGCGACTTGCGCTACAGCGTGGGTGTGGGTCTTTCGTGGCTGACGCCGGTGGGCCCGCTGACGTTCAGCGTGGCTGAGCCGCTGAATGACGAAAGTGGTGACGATACACAGTTCTTCCAGTTCTCGCTGGGTCAAACGTTCTAATTTAAGGAGTATCACCATGATGCGTAAACTGACCGCTGCTGTGTGTCTATTGGGGGCGATGACCCTCCCGGCCTACGCCGCTGAAGTCGCGGTGTTGGATTGGCGTGCGGCACTGATGAATACTCAGTCGGCCCAATCCTCGCTGAGCCAGCTCGAAGGGCAGATCGGCAGCCAGCAGCGCGAAGCCGAAGCGCTGGGTGGCGAGCTGCAGCAACTCCAGACGCGCCTTCAGCAGGAAGGCGAGACCATGTCGCAATCCGAGCGCGAGTCGCTGATTGCTGAACTGCAGGAGAAGGGCGGCCGCTTCGAACAGCTGCGCCGTGAAGTGCTGCAGGCACAGCAGGCTTCCGAGCAGCAGTTCCTGCAAGGGGCCGAAGCCAAGCTGGAGCAAGCAGTAGAGCAGGTGCTGGAGCGTCACAACATCGACGTGCTAGTGGAGCCGCAAGGCGTACTGCACTCCTCGACGGACCTGCCCAACGTGACGAACGAAGTCACTCAGATTTTCGATTCGCTGAACTAATTTTATGACCCTCGGTGCGGCTTAGCCGCACCACTGCTTCCTTGGGCTCCCATGACGCACGCTTCTCACTACCTCACCCTTGCGGATATCGCACGTCATCTCGACGTTGATTTCGAAGGCGACGCCAATCAGCCAATCCGCGGTTTGGCAACGCTCAAGGAAGCAGCGTCGGATCAGGTCGCTTTTCTAGCCAATCGCGCCTACTTGAAAGACTTGGCCACGACGAAGGCGGCGGCCGTTCTGCTGCATCCAGAGCATGGCAAGAACTGCCCGGTGCCACGCTTGGAGATTGAAAACCCCTACTTGGGTTACGCCAAGCTGTCGCAACTGTTCGATCCGTTACCGGCGCGAGACGTGCCGGGCATTCACCCCTCTGCCGTCGTCGCCGATGGCGTCACGCTGGGCGACGGTGTCTGTGTGCAAGCGAATGCGGTGATCGAGTCTGGCGTCGTGCTGGGAGATCGCGTGGTCGTCGGGGCAGGCAGCGTGATCGGCGCGGACTGCGTGATTGGCGACGACACGCGGCTACACGCCAATGTCACCGTGTGCCACGGCGTCGTGATGGGCAAGCGCGTCATCCTGCAAAGCGGCTGTGTGATTGGCGGTGACGGCTTCGGCTTTGCTCACGATGGGGCAGGCTGGCACAAGATTGCGCAACTGGGTGGCGTGGTGCTTGGCGATGACGTGGAAGTCGGCAGCTGCTCCAGCATCGACCGGGGCGCGCTGGGGGATACGGTGATTGGTAACGATGTCAAAATCGACAGCCAAGTCCAGATTGCGCACAACGTCACCATTGGTGACCACAGCGCGCTGGCAGGCTGTGTTGGCATCGCCGGCTCTACCAAAGTGGGCAAGCACTGTATGCTGGGCGGCGGTGTCGGGCTGTCGGGCCACCTGACCATTTGCGATGGCGTTCAGGTCACGGGCATGAGTTTGGTCACCAATTCGATTCACGAGCCGGGGGTGTACTCGTCGGGTACCGGCGCCATGAGCAACACCCAGTGGCGAAAAAATGCGGTGCGCTTCAAGCAGCTCGACGATATTGCCAAGCGCTTGGCGCGGGTGGAAAAAAGCCAGCGAGAATCGTGAAGAAAGAAGGATTTCCTGAGGGAGTGGCTTGAGGCTTCATAGCAGCAGGTTATAATCCACTGCCTTTTTACCAGTAGGATTACTGGTGCGCGCCTGATACTGCTCAGGCCTTTTGTCATTTTAGAGGTCGTTACGATGGTTATGGATATCAACGAAATTCGCGAATACTTGCCCCACCGCTATCCGTTCTTGCTGGTGGATCGAGTCACGCAGTTAACCGTGGGCGAAACCATCGTTGCGTACAAAAACGTGAGCATCAATGAGCCGTTCTTCAACGGCCATTTTCCTCACCACCCCATCATGCCCGGTGTACTGGTCGTTGAAGCGCTGGCTCAGGTATGCGGTATCCTAGGGTTCAAAACGGTCAATAAGCTGCCGGCTGACGGCTATGTATACTACCTCGTAGGCAGCGACAATGTCCGCTTCAAGCGTCCTGTCATGCCGGGTGATCAACTGACGCTGGAGGCGAACGTGATTCGCGGCAAGCGCGGTATCTGGAAGTTTGCCTGCCGTGCCACGGTAGACGGCGAGCTGGCCTGCGAAGCAGAAATCATTTGTGCCGAGAGGAAGGTGGCTTGATACATCCTACTGCTTTGGTCGACCCAGCGGCACGGCTTGCTGATGACGTTGAGGTTGGCCCGTTCAGCGTGATTGGGCCTGACGTCACGATTGGCGCAGGCTCGGTCATCGGCCCCCATGTGGTGATAAAAGGCCCCACGGTGTTGGGGGAGCGTACGCGTATCTTTCAGTTTGCCTCGGTGGGCGAAGACTGCCAGGACAAGAAGTACGCAGGTGAACCGACGCGCCTAGTGATGGGTGATGACAACGTGATTCGCGAGGGCGTAACGCTGCATCGCGGCACCGTGCAAGACCGAAGCGAAACCACCATCGGCTCCCGTAACCTGTTCATGGCCTACGTACACGTGGGCCATGACTGCGTCATTGGCAACGACTGTATTCTTGCCAACCAGGTGACGCTGGCGGGCCACGTGACGCTGGGCGATCATGCCATTTTGGGTGGCCTGGCCGCCGTGCACCAATTCTGCCATTTTGGCGACCATGCCATGGCGGGGGGGGGCTCGATCATCACCAAGGACACTCCGGCCTACGTGATGATCAACGGTAATCCGGCAGAAGCGCGCGGGCTGAACCTCGTCGGCTTGAAACGCCGTGGGTTTAGTCGCGAAGCGATCGCCGCGCTAACCTCTGCTTACAAGCTGGTGTATCGCCAAGGCTTGACCGTCGAACAAGCGGTCAGTGAAATGCGCAGCCGTTTCGATCTACCGGAAGTCGCGCTGTTTGCCGACTCTATCGAGCGTTCAACCCGCGGTATCGTTCGCTAACCTTTTTCTAACCGGCTCTCCCGTCACTATGACACTGCAGCGCGTATACCTTGTGGCAGGCGAACTCTCTGGCGATATCCTCGGTGCGGGATTGATGCAGGCGCTGCGCGCCCGTCACCCCCAGGTGGAGTTTCGCGGTATGGGCGGTCCCCGTATGGAGGCCCAAGGCCTGAAGAGCCGTTTCCCCCTTGAAACCCTCTCGGTGATGGGGTTGGTCGAGGTGCTCAAGCACCTGCCAGAACTGGTTCGCGTGCGTCGCACCCTGCGCGAAGAGGCGCTGGCCTGGCAGCCGGACGTCATGATCGGTATCGATGCACCGGACTTCAACATTGGGCTGGAGAAGCAGCTGCGTGCCGCTGGCGTCACGACGGCCCACTACGTGAGCCCCTCGGTATGGGCGTGGCGGCAGGGGCGGGTGAAGAAGATCGCCAGCGCCGTGGATGCCATGCTTACGCTGCTGCCCTTCGAGGCGGACTTCTATCATCGCCACCGAGTGCCGGTCGCCTTCGTAGGCCATCCGCTTGCCGACGAGCTGCCGCTGGAGAATGATCGTGCCGAGGCCCGCCGTACGCTAGGGTTGAACGCGGACGCGCCGGTTCTAGCGCTGCTGCCCGGCTCCCGGCGGAACGAAATCCGTTTTATGGGTGCCACCTTCTTAGATGCGGTGACGCTGCTGTGCCAGCGCCACACAGGGTTGCAGGTGGTGATACCTGCGGCCACCGCCCAGCGCTATACCGAGCTTGGCGAGCTGCTATCAGGCTACCCCGCGTTGGCCCAGCGGGTCACGCTTCTGGAGGGCCAAGCCCGCGAGGCGATGGTCGCCAGCGATGCGGTACTGCTGACCTCCGGTACGGCGGCGCTAGAGGCCATGCTCTGCCATCGCGCTATGCTGGTGGCGTACAAAATGGCGCCCGCGACCCATTGGCTCGCCAAACGGCTGGTGAAAACCCAGTGGATCTCACTACCCAATTTGATTGCCCAGGAGAGCGTGGTGCCTGAGCTGATTCAGCACGCGGCCACGCCGGAGGCGATTGCCGAGCAGATAAGCCAGCTACTTAGCGATGCCAAGACGCGTCACGCTCTGGAGGCACGCTTTGCCGCGATGCATGCCACGCTGCAGCGCACGGCCAGCGAGCGCGCCGCGCAGGCGATTACCGCCTTGGTTGCAGGCGAGCCGCTGGAGGCTAAACCGGATGGCGACTAAACCAGCCGACTTTCCGCCGCTCGTGGTGGAGTATGCGGGGGATTTTCTGGCGGGGGTCGATGAGGTCGGCCGTGGGCCGCTGGTGGGGAGCGTGGTAGCCGCCGCCGTGATTCTGGACCCCAAGGCACCTATCGACGGCTTAACCGACTCCAAGAAGCTCACTGCCCGCAGGCGTGAGTCGTTGGATGTGCTCATTCGCGAGCGTGCGCTGGCGTTTGCAGTGGCGGAGGCGAGCGCTGAAGAGGTCGACTCGCTCAATATCTATCATGCGACGCATCTGGCCATGCGCCGCGCGGTGGATGCGCTGCTTCCCCAGGCCGAATACCTGCTGGTGGATGGCAACCGCCTGCCGGGGCACGCGCTGCCGGGCCAGGCCGTGGTGAAGGGCGACGCCCGCCACCCCGCGATTGCCGCCGCCTCGATTCTGGCCAAGGTGGCGCGGGATGCACAAATGGCCGAACTGGATCTGCGCTATCCTGAATATGGGTTTGCCCGCCACAAAGGGTACCCCACCAAAGAGCACCTGGCGGCGCTGGAAGCCCACGGTGCACTGGCCGAGCACCGCAAAAGCTTCGCGCCCGTACAGCGCCAGTTAGCGCTGCTGTAGTCGCACACTTCATTTTGTTAAGCGTTCAATGCTGAGAGTCCCATGACGGTTCCGTTCGTTCATCTTCGTTTGCACAGTGAATACTCTCTGGTCGATGGCTTGGTTAAACTCAAGTCACTGGTCAGCACGACCGCTGAGCGCGGGATGCCGGCGCTGGCGCTCACCGACGAAGCCAACCTGTTTGGTTTGGTCAAATTCTACAAAGCCGCTCAGGGCGCCGGGTTGAAGCCGATCATTGGCAGCGATCTCTGGCTCTCAAATCCCCACGACGATGCCCACCCGTACCGCATCACGCTGCTAGCGATGAACGATGTGGGCTATCGAAACCTGACCGAGCTGATCTCCAAGGGCTGGACCGATGGCCAGCGCCAGGGGCGGGCAATCCTCGATAAACAGTGGGTGCTGGCGCAAAGCGAGGGGTTGATTGCCCTGTCGGGCGGGCGCGAAGGCGAGATTGGCCGCCATCTGCTCTCCGAGCACGAGCGGGAAGCGCGCCAACTGCTGGAAGAGTGGCAGCAGGCGTTTCCCGACCGCTTCTACCTGGAACTCATCCGCACCGGCAGACCTCTGGAAGAGGCGTGCGTACACGCCAGCGTTCAACTGGCGATCGACACCGGCACGCCCGTCGTCGCCACCAACGACGTGCGCTTTCTAGAGCGTGAAGACTTCTGGGCCCACGAAACCCGCGTTGCCATTGGTGAGGGGAAGGCGCTGGACGACCCGCGCCGCGAGCGCCGCTACACCGAAGAGCAGTACCTCAAAAGCCCGGAAGAGATGGCAGCGCTGTTTGCCGATATTCCCGAAGCGCTGGAAAACAGCGTGATGATTGCCGAGCGGTGCAGCGTCGATGTGCGCTTGGGAGAGATCTTTCTGCCCGAGTTCGGCATTCCTGAAGGCATGACCCAGGATGAGTTCTTTCGCAAGGTCTCCCACGATGGCTTGACGGAGCGGCTCGATTTCCTGTTCCCCGCCGAGCAGTACCCGAGAGACAGTGACGCGTTTCGCGAGATCGACCAGCGCTACCGCGACCGGCTGGAGTTCGAGCTCAACGTTATCATTCAGATGGGGTTCCCTGGTTACTTCCTGATCGTGATGGACTTTATCCAGTGGGCCAAGGACAACAACGTGCCGGTAGGCCCGGGGCGTGGCTCCGGTGCGGGGTCTCTGGTGGCCTATGCGCAAAAAATCACCGACCTGGACCCCATCGGCTACGATCTGCTGTTCGAGCGCTTTCTTAACCCTGAGCGTGTCTCCATGCCCGACTTCGACGTCGATTTCTGCATGGAGAAGCGCGACAAAGTCATCGAGTACGTGGCTGACCGCTATGGCCGTAACGCGGTCTCCCAGATCGTCACCTTCGGCACCATGGCCGCCAAAGCCGTGGTGCGCGACGTTGCCCGCGCTCAGGGAAAGCCCTACTCACTGGGGGATAAGCTCTCCAAGCTGATTCCCTTTGAAGTGGGCATGACGCTGGCCAAAGCCATCGAGCAAGAGCCAGCCCTCAAGGAGTTCATCGAGAACGACGAAGAGGCCGAAGAGATCTGGGAAATGGCCCTGAAGCTCGAGGGCACCACGCGCGGTACCGGCAAGCACGCGGGCGGCGTGGTGATCGCCCCCACCAAACTCACCGACTTTTCGCCGCTGCTGTGCGACGAAGATGGCTCGGGGCTGGTGGTGCAGTTCGATAAGAACGACATCGAAGACGCCGGGCTGGTGAAGTTCGACTTCCTGGGCTTGCGCACGCTGACCATCATCGACTGGGCGCTGGAGATGGTGGACAAGGTGCGCGACGCTGCTGGCCAAGGCCCGCTCAATATCGACGCCATCCCCCTGGACGACGGCAAAACCTTCGAGATGCTCAAACGGGCGGAGACCACCGCGGTCTTCCAGCTCGAATCCCGCGGGATGAAGGAGCTGATCAAGCGCCTGCTGCCGGACTCGCTGGACGATATGATCGCCTTGGTGGCCCTATTCCGCCCCGGTCCGCTGCAGTCGGGCATGGTGGATGACTTCATCAACCGGAAACATGGCCGGGCGGAAGTCTCTTATCCACACCCGGATTATCAGCACGATCTGTTGAAACCGGTGCTGACGCCCACCTACGGGATCATTCTCTACCAAGAGCAGGTCATGCAGATCGCTCAGGTGATGGCAGGGTACACCCTTGGCCAAGCCGACATGCTGCGCCGTGCCATGGGTAAGAAAAAACCCGAAGAGATGGCCAAGCAGCGGGCAGGCTTCATGGAAGGCTGCGCGGCCAACGGCATCGATAAGGATCTGGCGGGCAACATCTTCGACCTGGTAGAGAAGTTCGCCGGTTACGGCTTCAACAAATCACACTCGGCAGCCTACGCGCTGGTGTCGTATCAGACCGCATGGCTGAAGGCGCACTATCCAGGCCCCTTCATGGCGGCGGTGATGTCCACGGAGATGGACAACCTGGACAAAGTGGTGCCGCTGATCGAAGAGTGCCGCCACTTGAAGCTCACCGTGACGCCGCCGGATGTCAACGTAGGTGGCTACAAGTTCACCGTGGATACCGACGGCCGGGTGGTGTACGGCTTGGGGGCGATCCGTGGCGTCGGTGAAGGGCCGATTGGTGCCATCGTCGAAGCGCGTCAGGCCGACGGGCCGTTCAACGATCTGTTCGACTTCTGCCGTCGTATCGATCCGAAACGGATGAACAAGCGCACCCTGGAAGCGCTGATACGCTCTGGCGCGTTGGATAATCTGGGGCCCAATCGGGCGGTGCTGTTCGCGGCGATGGAAGATGCGCTGAAGGCCGCCGCACAAAATCATGCTAACCAGAACCTGGGCATGATGGACATGTTTGGCGATGCCTTTGCTGCCGAGGAAGAGACCAGCGATGTCTACGCCGAGTATCGTCATGTGCGCGAATGGACCGACCGTGAGCGGCTCTCCGGTGAAAAGGACACCCTGGGGCTCTACCTGACCGGACACCCCATCGACGAGTACGAACGCGAACTCAAACGCTTCGTGTCGACCCGTATCAGCGATTTGAAACCCTCCCGGGAGCCGCAGCGGGTAGCGGGCTTGGTGGTCGCCATGCGCACCATGAAGTCCAAACGTGGCGACACCATGGCATTCATCACCCTGGACGACCGCACCGGACGTATTGAAGCGTCGCTGTTCGGCGAACTTTTCGAGCAGCTACGCGGCCAAATCGAATCGGATCAAGTGATCATCGTGGAGGGCGAAGTTTCCAGCGACGACTTCTCCGGCGGCCTGCGCCTGCGCGGTAAAGACGTGACGCCGATGGTCACGGCCCGCGTGCGCTACGGCCAAGCCGTCGAGCTAGCGCTGGATGCCGGACAGATCAATGGCCGCTTGGTCGACAGCCTGCGGGATAGTTTGACGCCCTTTCGGGATGACACTGGACTGCCCGTGCGGCTGCAGTACCGCCATCCGGACGCGGTCGCTTGGCTGGAGCTGGCCGAGGAGTGGAAGGTTGCGCCGAGCGATGATCTGCTGCTTGCGCTGCGTGATGTGCAAGGGCAGGTAGGCGTCCAGCTACGCTACCGTTAATCACCCCGCGTGTGAGCGCTCCAGGGCGCTCGTGCGGAATTGGGCGGGCATTGCCTTGCGTGGCAGGGTCAGGGTGCGATAATGGCGCCCAATATGCGCGTTTCGACAAGGCTTATTTTTTATAGGCAGCTTACAGGCAGAGCCGATGAATCCTAACTATCTCGATTTTGAACAGCCCGTTGCCGAACTCCAGGCAAAAATTGAGGAGCTGCGTTTGGTGAGTTCCGACAGCCAAGTGAATCTCTCTGATGAGATTTCACGGCTGGAGGAGAAGAGCCGCAAGTTGACGGAATCCATCTTCAAAGACCTGACACCGTGGCAGGTGTCGCAGCTTTCGCGGCATCCCCAGCGTCCTTACACGCTGGATTACTTAGCGCACATCTTCACCGATTTCGACGAGCTGCACGGCGACCGTAACTTTGCCGACGATGCCGCTCTGGTCGGCGGGATCGCCCGCTTGAACGATGCCCCGGTCATGGTGATTGGACATCAGAAAGGCCGCGACGTAAAAGAGAAGGTGCGCCGTAATTTCGGCATGCCACGCCCGGAAGGCTACCGCAAGGCCTGTCGCCTGATGGAGATGGCCGAGCGTTTCAAGATGCCGATTTTGACCTTCATCGACACCCCAGGGGCCTATCCGGGTATCGACGCCGAAGAGCGCGGCCAGTCGGAAGCGATTGCCTATAACCTGGCGGTCATGTCGCGCTTGAAGACACCGATCATCTCCACCGTGGTGGGCGAGGGCGGCTCCGGCGGCGCGCTGGCGATCGGCGTGTGCGACGAGCTGCACATGCTGCAGTACTCCACCTATTCGGTGATTTCTCCGGAAGGCTGTGCCTCCATTTTGTGGAAGAGTGCCGAGAAAGCCTCCGACGCGGCCCAGGCCATGGGCATCACCGCCGAGCGTTTGAAAGAGCTGGGCTTCGTGGACTCGCTGATCAAAGAGCCGCTGGGCGGCGCTCATCGTCATCCGGTCGACACCGCTGCACGGGTGAAGGATGCGCTGTCGGCTAGTCTCGAACGACTGCAGGCGCTGGATAGCGACGCCCTGTTAGAGCGCCGCTACGCGCGCTTGATGAGCTATGGCGCCCCAGCCGCCTAACCGGCTCTTAGGCCTGCTCGATGACGCCCTGGCGGAGACCCCGCCGGGGCGTTGCGTTTGGGTCGCCCTCTCCGGCGGACTGGACTCCTCGCTGCTGCTGGCGCTGGCTGCCGAGGTGTGTCGCGGCAGCGGCCATAGGCTGCGCGCGCTGCATGTCAATCACTGTCTTCAAGCCGCTTCCAGCGCCTTCGAGCGTCACTGCCAGCAGCTGTGCGAGCACCAGGGCGTCCCACTCACCATCGAGCGTGTGACCGTCGATGAGCAGGGGGACGGGGTGGAAGCCGCTGCCCGGCGTGCCCGCTACGCGGCCTTTGCGCTGCATGTGCCTGCGGGTGACACCCTATGGCTGGCGCAGCATCAGGACGATCAGGCAGAAACGTTGCTGCTGGCGGCGCTGCGGGGCAGCGGCATTCGCGGGCTGGCAGGCATGCCATACCGACGGGAGTGGCAGGGCATTACGCTACTACGCCCGTGGCTTGGCGTCAGTCGCCAAACGTTGGCCGATACGGCTCACGCGCTATCGCTTGACTGGTGTGAAGACCCCAGCAATCGCGATGTGGCGTTTGATCGTAATCGCTTGCGCCATGAGGTCTTGCCAACGTTGGCGCAGCGCTGGCCAGGGGCGGTGCGCTCGCTGGCCCAAAGCGCAGGGTGGGCTGGCGAGGCCGATGCGCTGCTGGCCAGCTACGCCGCCGATGAGTTGGCCGCACTCACGCTAGCGCCGGGCTGCCTCGACGCGTCGGCACTGGTGGCGCTGCCAATGCCCCGCCAGCGCCTGCTGGTGCGTACGCTCTGCCAGCAACGAGGGCTGCCAACGCCTCCCCAAGCGCGTTTGACCAGCTTGCTCGACCAGCTGAACGCTGCCCGGGATGCTCAGGTGCTTGTGGAGTGGCCCGGTGCCCAGGCGCGGGTGTGGCGTCGCAGGCTTTATCTCATGACACCTGTGAGCGCGCTACCGCATTGGCAAATGCCTTGGGACGGCACGCCGGGGGTGACAACGCCCCTGGGGCCGCTGCAGCTTCGCCTGGCTGACGATAGCGATTCAGTCGCCCCCGTCATGCTGCGCAGGCGACGAGGCGGCGAGGTGCTCGACCTGCCAGGGCGTGGTCGACGCGACCTAAAACGCTGGCTGCAAGAGCAGGCACTGCCACCCTGGGAGAGGGAGCGTTTGGTGATCGTCATGGCGGGGGAGCGTTGTCTGGGGGTGCTGCAACCGCCTGCCCAAGTGCTCTGGCAGGCGGAAGGGACTGTGTTTCAGCGCGAGGGTTAGGCAGGGTTGTTCAAGTGGAGCACAAACCCTGCATTGGCCATGAAGGCCTGCTCCTGCTCCAAATCGGTGCTGAGCAGCGTGGGTTCATCGCTGGGGGGCAGCGTGATGGTCAGCGACTCGTCTTGGCTGTCCGCGTTGATGTCAGGCGGTAAGGGAGCGCCTTCCGGGCGGGAGTGGTTGATCAAGACGGCGAGGCGCAGCAGGCGAGCCAGTTTGGCGGCGCTTGGCTGCTGCGAGGCCGGCAGGGCTTGCCACTCCTTGGTCGGGAATTTACGCCGATGGGCGCGCACCAAAAACGCCAGCAACCGCTGCTCAGGGCGAGAAAAACCGGCCAGGTCGGAGTGTTCGA
This sequence comes from Halomonas sp. LC1, assembly GCF_030247125.1. Taxonomy (NCBI): domain Bacteria; kingdom Pseudomonadati; phylum Pseudomonadota; class Gammaproteobacteria; order Oceanospirillales; family Halomonadaceae; genus Halomonas; species Halomonas sp. LC1. The sequence continues at coordinate 94,420 of NZ_JASSPG010000006.1, forward strand.
GAAGATAAGCGCCGTGGCGATGAAACTGGCTGTGAGAGATCGCCAGTCCGATTTCATGCACATGGCTGGCCCAGGTCAGGTAGTGGCCCTGCTCGGCGGTCAGTTTCCATGCCGTTTTGACCTCATCGAACAGACGCGTGGCCGTATCGGCCACGTTTTCCGCTTGGCGTGTATCGACATCGTAGACCCGTTTGAGCATCTCCAGTGTGTTGGAGCGGGTGTCTTCGGCGCTATTGCGCCCGGCCATGTCGTACAACACGCCTTCGCGCAGCGCGCCATCGGCAAAGCGCATCTGCTCGAGATCGAAAGCCTCGAAGATGGCGCTCAAGATGGCAATGCCCGCAGGGAAAACGCGCGCCCGATCGGGTTTCAAACCCTCCAGTTCGACTTTGTCGAGCTGTTTGCACTTGAGCAGCCGCTCGCGCAGCTTCTTGAGTCCGCTGCGCGTGATCACTCCCTCTTGTGGCGTGTCACCATAGGCGAACAGGACGCTAGCGGCGGCCTTGATCGTGCCGCTGGAGCCCACGGGGTCGTCCCAACCCAAGCGCTGGTAGGGGCGCTGGATGTTGGCCAGCTCCGAGAGGGCCGCCAGCTCGGCGCGGCGCATGCGTTTTTCGGTCAATTCGCCGTCGGCGAAAAAGCGACCGGTAAAGGTGACGCATCCCATGCGCAGGCTCTCCAGCGCTTTGGGTTCGAAGGCCTCGCCGATAATGAACTCGGTGGACCCGCCGCCAATATCGACAATCAGGCGGCGGCCGCTTTCTGCCAGCGCGTGAGCGGCGCCCAGGTAAATCAAGCGGGCTTCTTCGCGTCCGGCAATGATCTCGATGGCGTGGCCGAGCTGGGCTTCCGCGCGCTCGATGAACGTTTGGCTATTGTGAGCGTCACGCAAGGCGTTAGTGCCCACGACGCGAAGGTTAGGGCCTTCGATATCGGTCAAAAACGGCGCAAAGCGGCCCAGGCAGTCGAGCGCGCGCTGCATGGCGGCCTCGCTGAGGTAACCGTTCTCGTCTAGTCCTGCCGCCAGTTGGACCTTTTCACCCAAGCGTGCCACTACTTGTAAACGTTCGTTCTGGTAGTTGGCCACCAGCAGGTGAAAGCTATTGGAGCCAAGGTCAATGGCGGCTAGGCGCTGCGGCTCACCGCTCTCGAACTCGGCAGTGGGGGCGGCGATGGGGAGCGAAATGTCCTTGGGCATGAGCTATCCTTCAAATTGGCTATGCCAAGGTTGCGGTGACCTCTGACTATTGTCAATTGCCAAAGGCTTGCGTTTGTCGCGGGCCTTGACTACCATCGAGCTACTGGCTTGATCCGAGTTGGCTTGTTCGTCTTAACAAGCGCACTGACTCGGGCACCCCGAGCAGTACGTATCCAGATGGCATCAGCCAGATGTCCAAGTCGTCAGATAACCCGCTGAAACGCATTCTCCGTGCCAATCAGATTAACTAGTTTATTTGCACCCTCATGCTAAGCAGTCAGTAATGCCACGTCTACGTGTTCGGCATTGTCGCGGCGACTGCCCAGCTTTTATCACTCGAGCGTGTGCCTAGATGGGGTCTGAACGCATCACTCGGCGCTTAGCCCTATGATTTCGGCCACGCCTCCTGTCTTATTCCCGGCGCCTAGCGCCTAGCTTTCATGAGCAATTTTCTAACACACCGATGAATCTCACTGAACTCAAGCAAAAAACCGTTCCCGAGCTGCTCGATATCGCCCGCGAAATGGGCATCGACAACCTGGCCCGTTCGCGCAAGCAGGACATCATTTTCGCCATCCTCAAGAAGCACGCCAAAAGTGGCGAGGATATCTACGGCGACGGTGTGCTGGAAATTCTTCAGGATGGCTTTGGCTTCCTGCGGAGCGCCGACAGCTCGTACCTCGCCGGACCGGACGATATCTACGTATCGCCTTCACAGATTCGTCGTTTCAATCTGCGCAAGGGCGACTCCATTTCCGGCAAAATCCGTCCGCCCAAAGAGGGTGAGCGCTACTTTGCCCTGCTCAAAGTCAGCCAGATCAACTTTGATCGCCCGGAAAACGCCAAGCACAAGATTCTCTTCGAGAACTTGACGCCGCTGTTCCCGGACGACCGTCTGCGCATGGAGATCGGCAACGGGTCGACCGAAGACCTGACGGCCCGAATCATCGATTTGACTGCGCCGATTGGTAAGGGCCAGCGCGGCCTGCTGGTGTCTCCGCCGAAAGCAGGTAAGACGCTGATGTTGCAGAATATTGCTACCTCCATCACGCGTAATAACCCCGAGTGTCATCTGATCGTGCTGCTGATCGATGAGCGCCCGGAGGAAGTCACCGAGATGTCCCGCACCGTGCGCGGTGAAGTGGTCGCTTCCACCTTCGATGAGCCGCCTGCCCGCCACGTGCAGGTAGCCGAAATGGTCATCGAAAAAGCTAAGCGCTTGGTAGAGCACAAGAAAGACGTCGTGATTCTGCTCGACTCCATCACTCGTCTCGCACGTGCCTACAACACCGTGGTACCCAGCTCTGGCAAGGTGCTCACCGGTGGTGTGGATGCCCACGCGCTCGAGAAGCCGAAACGCTTCTTTGGTGCCGCGCGTAACATCGAAGAGGGCGGCAGCCTGACGATCATCGCTACCGCGCTGGTCGATACCGGTTCGAAAATGGACGAAGTCATCTTCGAAGAGTTCAAGGGCACCGGTAACATGGAAGCGCACCTGGACCGCAAGCTGGCGGAAAAACGCGTCTTCCCGGCCATCAATATTCGCCGCAGCGGTACGCGTCGCGAAGACCTGCTGGCCTCTGAGGATGAAATGCAGCGCATGTGGATTCTGCGTAAACTGCTCAACCCGATGGAAGATACGGCGGCCACCGAGTTCTTGATTGATCGTCTGAAAGACACCAAGACCAATCTGGAATTCTTTGAAGCCATGAAGCGCCGCTAAGGCGCTTTGCATAGGCGTAGCGCCAAACGGCATCAGACAGCCGGGTTGAGGAGAGGGCATTGAAGTACAACGACTTGCGCGACTTTATTGCGGCGCTAGAGGCCAAGGGTGAGCTAAAGCGCATCACGGCCGAAGTAGATCCCTACTTGGAAATCACCGAAATCTGCGACCGCACGCTGCGTGCCGGTGGCCCTGCACTGCTGTTCGAAAATGTGAAGGGTCACGACATGCCGCTGTTGGGCAACCTGTTCGGTACTCCGAAACGGGTAGCGCTGGGCATGGGGCAGGATTCGGTCGAGGCGCTACGAGAAGTGGGCAAACTGCTGGCTTTCTTGAAGGAGCCGGACCCGCCCAAAGGCCTGAAAGATGCCTGGGACAAACTGCCGATCTTCAAGCAGGTGCTAAGCATGGGGCCCAAAAGCGTCAAGCGTGCGCCGGTACAGGAAGTCGTTTACGAAGGCGATGACGTGGACTTGGGCCGCTTGCCGATCCAGCACTGCTGGCCGGGCGATGCGGCACCGCTCGTCACTTGGCCGCTGGTGATCACCAAAGGGCCGCACAAAAAGCGCCAGAACCTGGGGATCTATCGTCAGCAGAAAATCGGCAAGAATCGCCTCATCATGCGCTGGCTCTCCCACCGCGGCGGCGCACTGGATTTTCTCGAGTTCCAAAAAGCCCATCCCGGTGAGCCGTTCCCCGTGGCGGTGGCGCTAGGCGCTGACCCAGCGACCATTCTTGGCGCAGTGACGCCGGTACCCGACACGCTGTCAGAGTACGCCTTTGCAGGTTTGCTACGCGGTTCGCGCACCGAGCTAGTCAAGTGCGGCCATGCGGATCTGGAGGTTCCTGCCTCCAGCGAAATCATTCTGGAAGGCTTCATCTACCCAGACGATATGGCACCGGAAGGGCCATTTGGTGACCACACGGGGTACTACAACGAGGTGGATCACTTCCCGGTCTTTACCGTGACGCGGATGACCATGCGTCGCGATGCGATCTATCACTCCACCTACACCGGCCGTCCGCCTGATGAGCCTGCCATTTTGGGCGTAGCGCTCAACGAAGTGTTCGTGCCCATCCTGTGCAAGCAGTTCCCTGAAATCGTCGATTTCTACCTGCCGCCAGAGGGCTGCTCCTACCGTATGGCAGTCGTCACCATGAATAAGCAGTACCCCGGCCACGCCAAGCGCGTGATGATGGGGGTATGGAGCTTCCTGCGACAGTTCATGTACACCAAGTTCGTCATCGTGCTGGATGACGATGTGGATGCACGCAACTGGGAAGACGTGATGTGGGCGATCACTACGCGCATGGATCCCGCTCGTGACACGGTGATGGTGGAAAACACGCCCATCGACTATCTCGACTTTGCGTCGCCGGTGTCTGGGCTTGGCTCCAAAATGGGCTTGGACGCGACCAATAAGTGGCCCGGCGAAACCGACCGTGAGTGGGGAACGCCCATCGTCATGGACGAGGCGGTGAAAACCCGTGTCGACGAGCGCTGGGACGAGCTGGGCATCGACATTCCGTTACCCACACCGCGCCACGGTTAACCGGCCGTGCGGGCCGAACGATTTTCCATAAAGAGGCTTTCATGAGCGCTACGTTAACGTGCAAAACGCTAACCTGCCAAGTCACGGCCGTTGAGGATCTCAATCCTGACGTGTTCAAAGTGACCCTCGCCGGGCGCGCCGAAGCAATGCAGCACGCCCCTGGTCAATACCTCGAGTTAATGCTGGACGAGGCGACGTGGGTGCCGTTCTCGATTGCGAGCTGCGACCGGGGCGACGGTACACTAGAGCTGCAGATTCAGCACTGGCCCGAGCGGGACAACTCCCAGCGCCTGCGCCAACTGCTGCAGGTGGCGAATCAGCTCACCGTTCGTCTGCCGAGCGGTGAGTGCGTGTTGGATACACAAAGCGAGCGCCCGCTGCTGCTGATTGCCGCTGGCACGGGGTTTGCTCAAATGAAGGCCATCATCGAGGCCGCACTGCGTGATCAGCCTGCACGGCCCATTTCCCTATGGTGGGCGAACCGCGAGCATCGCGACCTGTATGCAGAAGATCTCGCCTGTGCGTGGGCACAGCAGCATGATCAGGTGGCGTTTCATGCAGTCACCGAGTTTCCGCTCACCGAGCCGCTCGCACCTGGGGAGCGAATCACTCACCACCAGGGCCGCGTCGATTTGGTGCTGGAGAGCGAACTGGCTAAGGCCCCCATCACGCCAAGCGACTGTGATGTCTACCTCTCGGGCTCGCCGGGCATGGTCTACGCCTGCGTGGACGTACTGGAGCGCTTGGGCGTGAACAGCGAGCGAATGTTCTCGGATGTATTTGCCTACGCTCCCCGGCCTCACTAGAATAATCCATCACTTTTGGCGTACGGCCCGTGCCGTGAACTCGACCCATTATGAGGAGGCTGTCATGGCCCATCACGACGACAATTTCAAAGACGACTCTGGCATCCTGCCGATTATTCTCGGTATTGTGATTCTGGTCGGTATGAGCGCGCTGCCCGCCACCATTGGCTGGATTCAGGCGTTCGGCAGCTAATCATTTGCCTGATCTAACCGGCGCGTAATTCCCGGTTGCCATTTGGCGAATGCGCAGGCAGGATAAAGACAGTTCGTTATTGATCGATTGAGGAAGCCCTATGTCACACGCCACGCTGCTATCAAGCGTCACCGCTAAACCGGAAACGGTGGCGTGTGCTTGGGCGAGCGTGGGGACGACTCAATTCGGTTACTATGCAGCGTATTGGTTTAGCCACGGTGTGCCCCTGGCCGACGCCTAACGTCGCGCCAGCAGGCACACCGCCTAGGTTGCCTGCCGCATGCAAAGAAGCCTCGGTGGGTAACTCCACCGAGGCTTCTTTCGTTTCATTCATCCGCATTTTTCATAGGTAGATTATCAAGGAGCTGCACCATGTCTTACCGCGCTTACTCCATCGCTAGCCCCAACACCATCCGTTATCCCGGTTATGGCTATGGCTGGCGATTTAGCGTCGCGCGGTCGGTGCAAGCTGCCACCTCCGACCGTGCCCATTTGGGTGGCAAGTTGGTGATGCGATGTCACGCGTTATGTCATACGAATTCGGAGAGTTAACCTATGAATGCCCCTATCAACACCGCTTGTTCCTCTACTGCCCAGGCCTCCACACTAATGTCTGCAACGGCGCTACCGCTACCGGCTGAACTGCGGCAACGGGTGGTGGTGAACAGCACCCTCAGCGCACAAATTGACCATCAGCGCCAAGCGGTACAGCGCATTTTCAATGGGCAGGATGACCGCTTGCTCGTTGTGGTAGGCCCGTGCTCGATCCACGACCCCGATGCTGCACTGGAGTACGCGGATCGGCTAGCAGCGCTTAGCGATGAGGTCAGCGAGCAGATTTTGCCGGTGATGCGAGTGTACGTTGAAAAGCCGCGCACCACGGTCGGTTGGAAGGGGCTGGCTTACGACCCTGATCTTGATGGCAGCGGCGACATGCCGCGCGGTATCGCCCTTTCCCGTGAGCTTATGCACGCCGTCGCCTCCCGTGGCCTGCCGGTAGCCACCGAGCTGTTACAGCCCTTGTTAGCCCCGTACCTGGATGACCTGCTGAGCTGGGTAGCGATTGGGGCGCGCACGACGGAATCCCAGCTGCACCGGGAGCTGGCCAGCGACCTCAGCGCTGCCGTAGGCTTCAAGAATGCCACCAGTGGCGATGTGCAGGTGGCGATCGATGCCATGCAGGCGGCAGCCCACTCCCATCAGCGTTTTGCCATGGATGCCCAGGGGCGTCCCATCATGCAGGAGAGCGCCGGCAACCCGCATACCCATGTGGTGCTACGCGGCGGCCATGGCGAGCCCAATTACCAAGCCCACCATGTGCGCAGCGCGGTCAATACGCTGCGCGAAGCGGGTCAGAATCCGCGTTTGATGGTGGATTGCAGTCACGCCAATGCACGCAAGGATCACCGCCGCCAAAGCGAAGTGATGCTGGATGTGCTGGCCCAGCGTCAAGCAGGGGATACCAATCTGGTCGCGTTGATGCTGGAGAGCCACCTGTTCGAAGGCAAGCAAGCGCTGGCGCCCAAGGCGCTACGTTACGGCGTCTCGGTCACCGACGCCTGCGTGAGCTGGGAAACCACCGAGCGATTGCTGAAGACCGCCGCTGAACGTATTGCCTGATGTTCGGACAACGCCTAGCGCGTTGACTGCCCCGGCCAGCCCCGTATCATAACGATTCCCTTTGATGACGAGGTTGGCCATGGCCTTTTCCCTTGAACAGCACGACCCCGATACGTACCGGCGCAAGGCCCGCATCATCAGCGTGGCGATGGCCGGGCAGCTGATTATTTTTGGCCTGCTGTTTTCCATGCTCCTCACCACGACCTTTGGTAGCAGCGTCTGGCTGAACGCGCTGGGCGTATTGTTGGGCTTGCTTGCCACCAGCGCTATGTTCGCGGCACTAAGAGAGCGCCCCTGGATGGCCGAGATGCGCTATGTTTGGCAACTCAAGCACCACCTGTCGCGTATCAGCAGCTACCTGCAGCCGCTACGTCGCGCAGTGGAAGACGATAACCGCCTAGCGCTGGATATTCTGACCTTTTACCATCAGGGCATGGCCCAGCTTGCCGAGCTGAATGGCCGTACCACCGATGACGATGCCGAGCGGTTAGCGGAAAAAATGCAGGTCAAAGTGAAGCGTGAAGCGTTAGGCCTACCCAAAGACGTCACCACGTTCGACCCACACGACCTGAGCGCTTTTAAGAAGTAAACCGTGCATTAAGACATATAATGAGGGATCTGACAGGGAGCACGTTCGATGAAGGCTAATGCTGCATTACGACGATTCACCACGGCAGCGGCTGCCGGTGTGCTGCTAGCTGGTTGCGCCACCCGTGCGCCCGACCCTGAGCCGCCGGTAAAAACCACCGTACAAAGCAGCGCACCGCTACTGCCTTCGGTGCTGTTTCCCGGTAGTGCCGAGCGCTTTCAAGCTTGGAACTGCCAACCAGCCAATCAAGACTTGGTCACGGCCGTCAATGGGGAAGAGTTACGGCTGTGGTCGCTACATGGCGCGTGGCGATTGCCTCAAGCCGTCGTGGCCAGCGATGCCCGCTATCAGGATGGCGATATCAGCTTCTGGAATCGCGGCGACCAGGCGCAAATCGAAACGCCCCGTGGGCAGCTACAGTGCCAGCAGGGAGTTCAGCGGGAGATCGCGACGCGTAGCAGCCACCCTGGCGTGATGCTGCTCGCTCGCGGTAACGAGCCCGGCTGGACGATCGAGCTGGCGAACGATGCGCCAGTAATGACCTGGACTACCAACTACGGCAGCGACACCACCACCATGCCTTATATGGTCAGCGTGATGGACAACGAGGCAGGCAGGGTAGTGATCGAGAACGCTAACGCCGAGCAGTTTTTCCGCGTGCGCATTGAATCAGGTGCCTGCTTCGATGACATGAGCGGCGAGCCTTATCCTGCTCGCGTGACGCTCACCATTGGCGGCGAGCAGTACAAAGGGTGTGGCCAGGGCATCGCGCCCTAGTCATCACGCCCTAGCCATCACGACCCGGCCCACTAGCAGCGGTATAGAAACGGCTCTGCGCGCCACTGTGGTTCCACGTAATCGCTGGCGCACAGCGCCGAGACATCACCACCCGCTCGGGCCGCCAGCCGCGCCAGTGTGGCTAGGTGTAACCCCCTGGGGGAGCGCACCTCTTCGCTGATGGCCACCGGCATCCAGCGATCGCCCTCACGGATTGCCAAGGTGAAGTTGAAGGGGTGAAAGCCTGGGAAGCCCAACCGAATGTCGGTGGCGATCAGCGTCTCTTGGCCATTGATATCACGGGTTTCGAAACGTAAAAACGGCCCGGTGAACCACGTCAGCCGCTGCCCTAGCGGTCCCTCCAAAGCGTTGGCCTCCAGTTCGACGTTACGACGCAGCGGTTCCAGTGCGGGGACTCGGTCACGATCGAATACACTGATCAAACTCTCGTAATAGCGGTCTTCATCGATGACCGTTGCCCGCCATAGTGCGATATTGAACGGCGTGGGTTGGATGAGTACTGGGGCCGCTTGTAAGTCCGCCTCGGCTAGGGCTGGCGTTAGGCGCTGCTCGACGCTCCATTTGGCACCTGCGGCCATCATGAGGTAAGCGCAGGAGATCAGCAGCCCCGTGCGGCAGGCACTGCGTACCTTGCCCGACACGCTGCCGATGATCAGCGCCATAAGCAGCGGTAGCGTGTAGAACGGATCGATGATGAAGACGATAGGCCACGCGGCGGGCGGTGCATCTAACGGCCAGAGCAGCTGAGTACCATAGGTGGTCAGCGAATCAAGCAGTGGGTGTGTCACCAGAATTAGCGTGAAAAAGCACCACCAGCGACCCAACGAGATGTCCCGCGCTGGAGCAAAGCGGGCACTCAGCACGGCCAGCAGCGTGGCGAAGCCGGTTAGCACGAACAGCGAATGGCTGAAGCCACGGTGCTCAGTGACATTGGCTATGGCATCACCATAATCCAGCGCGACGTCCAAATCGGGCAGGGTGCCTAGCAGCGCACCGATCAGAATGGCCTTGCGGCCCAGGCGCCTACCTAACACGGCACCACCTACCGCTGCGCCAAGCGCCGCTTGCGTAATCGAATCCACAGACCTCTCCTCGACGTGCTGATAGCGAATCGTGATTGTCACTGAAGAGTGACACACTAGATGAACAGCCGTGACGCTATTATACAACGTGTCTACTTTCTATTTTACTGTCGCACTATTGTCTATGTTTTAATGGTGCTACGTGACCGGCTCGGCACCGCACTCGGCGGTAGCACGGGATATAATTACCATTCTTCAATGAAGAGGAAATGACATGCAGTTTTTACACACCATGGTACGTGTCAGCGACTTAGACGCCTCGCTTCACTTTTATTGTGACCTGCTCGGCCTGAAAGAAGTGCGCCGCAAAGAGAACGAAAAGGGCCGTTTTACGCTGGTGTTCCTGGCGGCTCCTGAAGATGAAGCGCGCTCCGAGCGCCTCACGGCCCCTGAGCTTGAGCTGACCTACAACTGGGACCCAGAGGAGTACACCGGCGGTCGTAATTTTGGACACCTAGCCTACCGGGTCGATGACATTTACGCCCTTTGCCAGCATCTGCAGGATAACGGCGTCACCATCAACCGCCCCCCCCGCGATGGCCACATGGCCTTCGTGAAGTCGCCGGACGGCATCTCCGTGGAGTTGCTGCAAAAAGGCGATGCGTTGGCCCCCCAGGAGCCTTGGGCCTCCATGGAAAACAGCGGTAGCTGGTAAAACTACTCTCGGTGGCGCTCTTTATAGATGTCGCCACTGAACTCCATATGGAGTTCAACCGCCTCGCCATAGGGGTTCATTGCGCGTAGCTCCACATGGCGAGGCTTGTACTCGACGCCGCCCAGCGGTTGATAACCCGCCTGCTCGGCGCGCTGCATAAAAAAAGCATCGCTATTAGGCCGCTCGGTGAGCGGAGGCGCGGAGACTGGGACGGAGCGGTTCAAGCGGTCTCCGGGTAAGCGAGACGCGTAGGGCTCCTCCACTTCGACGAGCGTTTCACCGATCACCAGCCAGCGAGCCTGCATGCGCTGGCCCGTCGGCAGGCCAAACACACCGATCTCATCACCCGCGTTCGCAGTGAGTGCTGAACGCCCCTCCGGCCAGGTATCGACCAATACTCGGCCACTCTCATCTTCAAGAATGAAGCTATTACCGAACCGCTCGCTAATGCGGCCTTTCAAGTAAACCCCCGCGCTTTGCGCAGTGGCAATCGGGGTGGCGGGCGTCTCCGGAGACGGTGGTGCCGCAAGCACCGGTAAGCCCAGCAGCGGCAGCGTGAGTGTACACAGCAACAAGCCGCGCATCGTGTTCACCCAGGGTAACCAAACACGCCGTTTTAGCAGTACGATAGAGAACATCATAGGTCGGGCCTCACTTAGCGCCAATGCAACGAGTATACGCACCGAAAGCTGACGATAACCTGAATGGCGCGCTTGTTCAGTCAAGGTTAAGGCGCTTCCCGTTATAGTGTTGGATTACTCTTAGAGTATGGCGTTTGCCAGGAGTCTTTTATGAACAGTGGCCATCGTGGCAGCGTGCTTCGCTGCGCCCTGCTGAGCACACTCTTGTTCGTCAGCGTTCCCACCCCGGGGGTCGCTCAATCCGCCCTGACGGTGGATGACGCCATCGCCGTGGTACAGCAGCGCTATGAGGGCGAACTACTCGATATCGAAATGAAAAGCGGACGTGGCTGGGAAAATAGCGAGCAGGTGTATGAGCTGCGCCTGCTGACGGCCCAAGGCAACGTACTCAAAATTCGCATTGCCCGAGAAGATGGTCGTTTTCTTGAAATTGACGGCAGGGGCCAAATTGAGGCGCGTTTGCCGCCTACCCGCGATAACGGCGGAGCCTAATAATGCGAGTGTTAGTGGTCGAAGATGAGCAGCATCTCGCGGCTCAAATGCGTGAAGCGCTTGAGGGTAATGGTTTCGTCGTCGATGTTGTCAACGACGGTAACGAAGCCGTGTACATGGGCAATCACGAGACCTATGACGCGGCGGTGCTGGATCTGGGTCTGCCTGGGCGGGATGGCTTAAGTGTTCTGCACGATTGGCGACAACATGGCCGCACGCTACCGGTGGTGATTTTGACCGCCCGGGATGGCTGGAGTGAGAAGGTGCAGGGGTTCCGCGCCGGGGCGGATGATTATGTCACCAAACCCTTTCGCATGGAGGAGATTATCATGCGGCTGCGTGCGCTGATTCGCCGTGCGTCTGGCCACGCTGATGTGATGATCCGCAGCGGCGAGCTAGAGTACGACACTCAGCTAGGCACCTTCCATCTCGCAGGCCTGCCGTTAAAACTTACCGCCTTTGAACATCAGCTACTCGTGTATCTGATTCATAACGCTGAGCGGGTGGTCAGTCGTACCGAGCTCTCCGAACATCTCTACTCTTACGATAACGACCGTGACCATAATTCTCTCGAAGTGATCATCAGTCGGTTGCGGCGCAAAGTGGGGGCAGAGCGTATCGAAACCCTGCGTGGTCAGGGGTATCGGCTGTGCGACCGCTCGTGAAGCTGTCACTGCGAGCGCGTCTGCTAGGGTCCGCTGGCCTATGGAGTGCCATTGCGTTAGTGGGCGTGGGGCTATTTATCTACTGGCTGTTCAAAGATCACGCCGAGCGCACCTTTGACGCCCGGCTGGACGCCAACCTACTGGGGCTGATGGCCTCTGTAGAGTTCAATGAGCAGGGTCAGTTGATCAAAACCCGTGATATTGGCGGCCCTCAGTTCGATCGCGCCTACTCGGGGTGGTATTGGCAAATTGCCCACGACGATGAGGTGCTGATTGCCTCGCGTTCGCTGCTGAATGCCAGCCTGCCCGCGCTGACCAGCGATGTTTCTCAGGCGCTGGCGCTCACCGGGCCAGAGGGCGAAGCGCTACGCGCCCGGGGCCGTCACTTCTCAGCCCCAGGCAGCGGCCCGCCGTTGAGTATCACCGTGGCCGGCCCACAAAACGACATTGATGATGCCCTGTCGCGCATCGTCCTTCCTTTAGTAGCTTCGCTGGCGCTGCTGGGAATCGGGCTAGCGGTGGCGGTGTGGTGGCAAGTTCGCTGGGGGTTAAAGCCGCTCACCCGGCTGCGTCGCGACCTTCTTGCGGTACGCCAGGGGTACCGCGAACAGTTAGCCCACGCCACGGTGGAAGAGCTACAGCCGCTGGTGGATGAGATCAATGCGCTGGTGACCCATAACCGAGAGGTGATTGCTCGCAGTCGTCAACATGTGGGCAACTTGGCTCACGGCCTCAAAACGCCCCTCGCCATGTTAGCCAACAGCCTATCGGCTCAGCAGGCGCATGACGCCACCACTGAGGAGGCATTGTCACGTCTGCAGCGTCTGGTCGATCACCATTTGCGCCGCGCTCGGGCCGTCGGTGCGGGCTACCACATGGGCGAGCGCACCCAGGTAGCAGACACGTTAGAGGGGCTAGTGAGCGTGATGCGCCATGTATACGTCCGCGGCCCCGCACCACTCCATATCAGCGTTCAGTGCGATGATGCGCTAGCGTTTCGAGGTGAGTCCCAGGATCTCGATGAGCTGTTAGGCAACCTGCTGGATAACGCCTGCAAGTGGGCGCGTCAGCAGGTGATGATCGAGGCACGCCGGGTATCGCCAGAGCAACTGACCGTGGTGATTAGCGATGACGGCCCGGGTATGCCCGAAACCCAGCGGCTAAAAGCCGTAAAGCGGGGCGAGCGCTTCGATGAATCGACCCCCGGCGATGGTTTGGGGCTCGCCATCGTGCAGGATCTGGCTCGGCTTTACGGTGGGCATTTGGCGCTTGCCGCTAACTCGCCCAGCGGGTTACGCGTCGAGCTGACGCTACCCGCCGCCGAAAGGCCGCCCAAGGGCGACCTTTCAGGTACATCGTAACGCTAAAAGAGCGGTGAGTTTATTCAGCGGGCCACGCGGGGAGGCGTTTTTCGCGGTAAACGTCGCCGCGGTAGTCCACATGCAGTATGACCTGCTCTTCGGCGTCATTCTGCGCCATCCACTCCATATGGCGGCCCTTGAAGTCGACCAGAGCGGTATTACGGTAGCCCTGTTCGCTCAGCGCGTTCTCCACGTCATTCTGCTCTAGGGTCGACAGGCTCTCATCGCGGTGAGGGCGGTCATGCCCAGGACGTTTGATGTGCCATTCCAGTAACTCACCGTCCGGTGAGAAGACGCTGTGAACGTCGACACCTTCCCCATTAATGCTAGTAATGCGGTAAACATCTTCGTGGCGCTTCAGTTCAATCATCTCACCGAAGCCTTGTTCATCGAGCTGGCGCTGTAGCGCCTCGACGTCGGGGGCGACGACGCGCGCTTGTGGCTGGTCACCGTTATCGGGCTCATCTGCCGAGCCGCGAAGCGACGAAGCGGTGACGGTATCGCCTTCCAAGCGGCCTTCCACCATAATGTCGTCGCCTACTTGGAAGCGCTCACCACTGTTGCCTTGCGGGCGAACCAGCAGACGACGGTCGCCTTCATCGACCACGAGCAGGTCATTGAAGCGTTCGACCACTTCGCCGTTGATGCGCACCTCTTCCTGCGCCGCCAGCGGAGCGGAGAGGGCAAGGGTGCAGATGGCAGCAGCCAGGGCTTTTAATGGAGTCGGTTGCATAGCGGTTTCCTCTTGTTGGCAAGTTGGGGCAAGCTTGTGAAGCGATAGCCCCGCAAGTGACAATGCCAAGCCTACGCAACCGCTGCTGAACCGAGACTAAATCACCGGTTCAAGTTTGATTCAGGATTAACGAGCTGATCGGATAAGGGAGTCGAGATGACATCACAGGGCATGAAAGGATGGCTAGCCGCGCTAAGCATGGTCACGCTGGCAGGCTGCAGCAGCGCACCGCAGCAAGAGCGCATCGACGCGCCGCAAGGCGGCACGCTCTCTGGGCCAGTGGTCGAGCAGCGCTGGAACTTACTGTTGGTAGGGACCGATGAACGGCTCTCCATGCCCGAGACGCCGTTTTTCCGCATCGGCCGCGACGGCAAGGTGAGCGGCTCGGATGGCTGCAACCAGTTCACCGGCAAGGTGAGCCTGGGCGAAAGCCAGCGCATCAAGTTCAGCGAACTGGCCTCCACCCGAATGGCCTGCCCCAATATGGAAGACGCCAAGCGGGTCACCGATATGCTGGATACCGCGTATCGTTACTTGATCGACCACGACCGTTTGGTGTTCTTCGGACCGGATAGCCGTGTGCTCGGCGGTTGGCGGGAAGCTAACTAAGCCGCTATCGGCTTAGTCATTAAAAGGCGGATTGAAGCGAGCGATAAAACGCGCATCAATCCGCTTTTTCCACTGCCATACCCAGCGCCCCGAAAAGCCAATCGCTCCACGGCTGGCAATGGCGTGACCGTCGCCGGTGCCAATCAGTGCCAGCACGCGACGCGGAGGTTGCCACGGGGTGAGCTGTTTGCCGTGACAGGCAGCCCGTAAATTCTCTGCCAAGACGGGCCCCATGCGCACCGCATAAACGCCTGCCTTAGGCAGCGGGGAAGAGCGCAGCGTAGCGCAGTCGCCAGCGGCAAAGATGCCCGGTTGGCCGATGACCTCAAGTGACGTCTCCACCGGGATAAAGCCGTGCTCATTCAACGGCAGCGCCGTTTGCTGCAGCCACGTTTGGCCCACGGCTCCGGTCGCCCAGAGCACGATATCCGCGGCGATGTGGTTGCCGGTGTCGGTTTGCACGCCGCCGGGTACCAAGGCGTGCCCTCGCACGCCTGTATCGACGCGCACGCCCGCACGTGTGAGCGCTCGCGCCGTTAACCGGCGGGGCAGCCAGCCAGCGCCGGGCAGCAGCGTTTTGGCGGCGCTGATCAGCTCGCCTTGCCAGTGAATGTCCGGGCGCTGCTGGCGAAGCTGCGCCAGGACGCTCATCAGCGTCTCGCAGCCTGCTGCGCCGCCGCCTACGCTCACTACGTTCTGGAACACTCCTGCAGGCAGTTTGGCGACCTCTTCGCGTAATGCTTGCCAACGGTGGTGCAACGAGCTGAGCGGGCGCATGGCCAGCAGCGTGGGCAGCGTATTCGCCTCAATACCTTTTGGCCCGATCCCCTCATCGCTTTGCGGGGCAATAACTTTCGGCAACGCGAGCGTCGAGCCGACGTTAAAAGAGGCCACGTCAAACGCAATCACGCTGCCATCCGCCAGCGTTACCTGACGCTCGCTCGTACTGAACGCTACGGCTGGAGAAGCAATAAAGCGAGCCCCCGCCCGCTGGCAGAGCGCCGCGATATCCATCTGAGTCTCCCGCAGCGTGCACTCTCCAGAGAGCCAAGCAGGCACGCTGCCCGAGTAGGCGGCCAGTTGGCTGTCGCTCACGACGGTGATCGATACCGCTTTATCCGGGCGTTGAGCAAACGCCTCCAGTACGAAGGCGTGGGCGTGACCCGCGCCGATGAGCAGTAGCTGCATGTCCGCCTCCTTGAGCGAGCGATGAGACGACGTTGTTAGCGCATTGTTATTTACCGATAGTCACTCGATTTTTGCCAGCTTTCTTGGCCAAGTACATACCGTGATCGGCGCGTTCCACCAAATGACGCACTGTATCTCCAGTCTTCTTCGACGTAAGGCCAATGCTGATCGTCACGGGGAGCGGCAGTTTGAAAGGTGTCGTTGACACAATACTGCAAAGACGTTGTGCAAGAAGCAAGCTGGCAGCGGTATCTGTCTCTCGAATGATGATGAGGAACTCTTCTCCTCCCCAGCGGCCAAGATGATCCTCTTCACGAAGCGTGTTTTGGACAACTTGGCTTAGACGCCTCAGGACGTCGTCCCCCACAGAATGGCCGAACGTATCATTGATATTTTTGAAGTCGTCAACATCGAACAGTATGACAGATAGGGAGACGTCCGAATCGATTAGGCGGCTCAGTGTCATTTCTGTGTAGTGCCGATTCCAACACTGGGTTAATGGATCGGTGCGGGCTAATGTTTGCAAGCGTTGATTGCTGTGCGTCAACTGCTGATTCAAGTAAACGGCGTCCATGGCGGTAATCGCCATGGCAATATGGTCGCCTAACTCCGTCATCGTGGCCATTTCCAATGGTGACCAGTAACCCATAGGATCAACATTGGCCGAGAAGTTCTCTGGCAGATGAGAGAGGGGAGTGTGACGAAAAAGAAAGAGCCAGCTTGGCGTGACGCATGAGATATCTAGCCTTGTTGCTACGCCGCCTTGGCACATGCCGTCGAGCTCTACGGTCGCATCATTAGTATTCCCTCTTGTTAGAGTTTCAAGAGCATTGAGAATGTGTCGTTCGGAGGGACAGTCACCAAAACTGTGCATTTGATGATTTCTTAGGAGGGCAATGCCTTGCGATTCGAACAGTTTGCATAGCCGCTCTCCGTGATGTCGGACAATGTCTTTGAAGTCAGAAAAACGCTTGATGTCACTAGAGAGTTGTTGGCGGTATCGTTTTAAGCCTGCTCGGCGCTCAGCCAGTTGCTCCATGGTTAATAGACCTAGTCGCTGCGCCGCAATCGTAATGACCAAGCGACTCCAGCGGGATGAGACGAGGTGATAAGAGGGGGGGAGAGCTATGTAGCCCCATGTCTCTGCTTCACATTTTAATTCATAATATTGCAGCTCCGACGCCAACAATGTGCTGACCGAGCGGATAGAGATAAGACGTGGGTGCGCTTTTAGGGAGCATGCGGATGGAAAAACGTGTATCAAACGCAACTCCATAGTCTTGGTATGACGGTATATAGCAATGGGCATTTTGTGGGTCATTCGGTGAAGCGCGCATGTTAGCTGCTCAAAAAGCGCCGTCAGAGACGGCGCGTGGCTGATTTTCATCAGAGAGTCGTATAGGTCGCCGTGCTCATGGAGCAGGTGTTGACGCTGTTCGCTCATCCTGAATGACTCCTCAAAACACGAGATAGCACGTCCATGTTGGCCATAGGCCGAGCGCCACTTCACATCAAAATTGAATTAATGATTCAATCAAAAGGTAAATCATTATTCAACAACTATTGAATAATCGATTCACATTGGCGGCATGAATGAAAAAATCATGTTTGCCGAGCGCTTAAAATCCTCTATGCAAGCGGCGGGGTACGACACTCGGCCCTCCGTGCTAGAGCGTGAATTCAATTTGCGCTACTGGGGAAAACCGATCACCTTCCAGGCCGTTAGGCGCTGGTTGCGAGGAGACTCGATTCCAAGTCAGGAAAAACTGCAGGTGCTGGCGCGTTGGTTATCTGTCACGCCCCATTATCTGCGTTATGGCGGGGCAGAAGATAACGCCGTTAAGGAGCCGCAGGGGCAGTGGGAAACCTCGCTGACTAGAGAAGAGCATCATCTTCTCGCAATGTATAAGACGCTGCCGCAGCCTCAGCGTAAAATTGTCCATGAAGTGGTGGAAACCTTCTCCAAGGCGTACGGCGACTCGCTAGTACTTCCCGAGCGCGAGTGACTTGTAGGTAGCGCCACTCGCGCTCGTCAATCTCATCCCCGTCGCCAATCGAAATACCGCTTCAATAGTGCCAGCACTCGTTCTGGCTTATGGGCGTTTTTCCAAACGCCTGCGGTGGCTTTGGCGGCTTCGCCTAGCGTGGGGTAGGGGTGAATGGTGCCGAGCAGTTTATTCAGCCCCAGGCCGTGCTTCATGGCGATGGTGAACTCGCCCAGCCACTCCCCAGCGTTCTCCGCGACGATCGTCGCTCCCAGAATCTTGTCTTTGCCCGGCACGGTGAGCACTTTGATAAAGCCTTCGGGAGCGCCTTCGGCAATGGCGCGGTCGCTTTCGCTCATGGCGTAGCGGGTCACTTCAAAGGCGACACCTTTCGCGGTGGCCTCTTTTTCGTTGAGACCCACTCGCGCTACTTCCGGCTGAACATAGGTAACGGCGGGCATAAAGCGGTAGTCCACCGCGAAGCTTTTCAGCTCGCCAAACAGCGCATTCACGGCGGCGTGCCACGCCTGATGGGCGGCCGCGTGGGTAAGCTGGTAGGGGCCCGCTAAGTCGCCGCAGGCCCAGATGTTAGGCAGGCGCGTTTGCAGCCGCTCGTTGAGGGCCAGCGTGCCGCCGTCGGTGGTGGTAATCCCTAGCGCCTCCAGTCCTAACCCTTCCACGTTGGCCTGACGGCCCGCGCTCACCAGTAGATAATCAAACGCTAAGGTGCTGCGCTCACCCAAGTGTTCAATAACAAGCTGATGCTCCCCGTCGACTTGGTTTACCTCCAGCGCTTTCGCGCCGGTCATCACCGTCACGCCCTCTTGGGTGAGCGTGCGCTCTACGTGTTCGCCAACTTCATTATCTTCCCGGCCCAGCAACTGCGGCGCGCCCTCTACCAAGATGACGTGGCTACCTAAGCGGGCAAAGCTTTGGCTCAGTTCGCAGCCAATCGCACCGCCACCCAGCACCACCAGCCGTTTGGGCAGCTCGGTGAGCGACCAGAGGTTCTCAGAGGTGAGCAGCGGCGCGTGCTCGATGCCGGGCAAGGGTGGCACGCGAGGGCGCGCTCCGGTGGCCAGCACGATATGGCGAGCGGTGAGGGTTTGATCACCCACGCGAATTTCCCATGGTGACACCAGGGTGGCGTGCTCTTGATACACCTCCACGCCGAGCTTGGTGTAGCGCTCGACGCTGTCGTGGGGCTCGATATCGCGGATGGCCTGATGCACATGCCCCATCACCTTGGCGAAATCCACGCTGGGCTCGCTGGCGCTCACGCCAAAGCGGTCTGCTGTGCGAATGTCATGGGCCGCGCGGGCAGCCCGAATCAAGGCTTTGGAAGGCACGCAGCCAGTGTTAAGACAGTCGCCGCCCATCTTGTGCTTTTCGATGAGAGCCACCTTGGCTTTCACGGCGCTGGCGATATAGCTGGTCACCAGCCCCGCCGAGCCGCCGCCAATCACCACGATGTCGTAGTCAAAACGGCTAGGGCGAGTGAAGCCTTTGTAGGCGTTGCGCTTTTGCACCATCAGCGCAATGCGCCGGGCCACCCAGGGGAACACCGCCAGCAGCGCAAACGAGGCGATGAGCCCAGGCGAGATAATGCCGCTCAGGCTTTCCAGCTCGCCGAGCTGGCCGCCCGCATTCACGTAAACCGCCGTGCCGGGCAGCATGCCGAGCTGGCTCACCCAGTAAAACGTGGTGGTTTTAATCCGCGTTAGCCCCATCACCAGGTTGATCATGAAAAACGGGAAAATGGGCACCAAACGCAGGGTGAACAGATAAAACGCGCCATCTTTCTCGACGCCCCGGTTCACCGTGTGGAACTGGCGGGGAAAGCGTTTTTCGATGGGCTGACGAAACAAAAAGCGGGAGAGTAGAAAGGCGAGCGTCGCGCCGATGGCGCTGGCAAACGAGATGATCACTAGCCCCCAGCCCAACCCAAACAGCGCACCGCCCAGCAGTGTTAACAGCGACGCGCCGGGCAGCGAGAGTGCAGCCATCGCCACATACACCGCGAAGAAAATGCCCGCCACCTGCCAGGGCGACTGCTGGAACGCTGCCTGAAAATCGCTGCGGTAGGCCTGCAGGGTATCCAGAGTGAAGAACGTATGGGCGCCGCTAACGTAAAAGCCAATCACGGCCAGTAGCAGTAGGGCAAAAATCAGCAGGCGCTGACGGTTCATGGCAGGCTCCTTGGAGAAGGTGTTCGTACTCAGTGCTAAAACGGAACGTTTCCTTACACGCTGGCGTGACGCAACTGCTGCCAGCGCTGCCAATCTTCGGGGCGGTCGATGTCCCACATGGTATCTGGGTAGGCGGCTTCCAGGCCCAGCGCCGCCAGGCGCGCTTGCGTCACGCTCAATACCTGTTCGGTGCCCCAGGGAATGTCTTCAAACAGGCTGGGATGATCCTGGTGGCTGCCAATCAGCCCGTAGCCGCCATCCTCAGCCGGTAAAATCACCACGGCAAAGGTGCTCAAGGCTGCTCGGCAGCGTTTGAGCATGGCGCTGGTAATGCTGGGGCAGTCGGTGCCCATCACCATGGCGGGGCCGTCGGTGCTGTTCAGTGCATGGCGAACGCGCCTGCCCACATCGCCCTGCTGCTGGGCGGCCAAGGCCATGCCGTGTTGGGCCTGAAGCTCTAAAAATAGCGGGTGGTGGTGGTCTAACGAGGTCCACAGTGTGACATTCTCCGCCCCCAGCGCTTCGCAGCCGGTGGCAACACAGTGGCGCACCATGGCGGCGTGGGCTTCGGCGGCGCCCTCTGCGCCCAAGCAGGGGATCAAACGCGTCTTGGCCTGCCCCGGCAGCGGCGCTTTGGCCAGCAGGTGCAGGTGGGGCGCGGCGAGCTTAACGTGCATCGCGGTACTCCTTAGCCAATTGAGTGGCGCTGACACCGCGCCAGTAGCGGTAGCGTAGCCGCCACATGAGGCGAATGGTGGGCCAAGCGCCGAACTCGTCCCAGCGCCTGCCCGAGCTTATCACCTTCTGGCGCAGGCAGGCGGGGGGCGAATGCGCCTTCAGGCGTTTGCTGAGTTCGATGTCTTCCATCAGCGGCTGATTGGGAAAGCCGCCCAGCGCGCAAAACGTATCGCGGCGCACAAAGATGCCTTGGTCGCCGGTCGCGATACCGCTAATCCGCGAGCGCAGGTTCATCAAGCTCGCGACCACCGGCAGCCAACGGCTTCGCCCCGTGAGCTGAATATCGAATCGCCCCCAAACGTATTGAGCCAGCGCCTTTTGTAGATCTACCACCGCACGCTGCTCTTCGCCGGGGGGCAGTTGGGTATCGGCATGCAAAAAAAGCAGCGCCTGGGCGTGGGCGTGCTGCGCACCCAGGTTCATTTGCCGTGCTCGTCCGGGGGCGCTGCTGAGTATCGCATCGGCCAGCGGTGCTGCGAGGGCCACGCTGGCATCGGTGCTGCCACCATCCACGACGAGGAGTTGAACGCCTGAGGCGCGCAGCGGTTGCAGCCGCGTGAGCGTTGCCTGAATACCCGCTGCCTCATTGAGCATGGGAATGATGATGCTTAGGGACGCAGGCGCGGGGTGTGGATCAGCCAAGGGCAATGATCGGCCCTCCTGCAGCGGTGGCATCGGCTTCGTCATGGGTAACGAGCAGGGCAGGCAGGTCCGCCTCCCGCAGTTGGCCGAAAACCAGCGTGCGCATCTCTTGGCGCAGCGCCGTATCGAGTTTGGAGAAAGGTTCATCCAGCAGCACGGCGCGAGGCTGGGAGAGCAGCAAACGCATCAACGCTACCCTAGCCTGCTGCCCGCCAGAGAGCGTGGCCGGGTCGCGGGCTTCAAACCCCGTAAGCCCTACCTGATCGAGCGCTTTGGCAATCTGCGCGCTCTTTTGCGGGCTGCGATGGGGCAAACCAAATCGCAGGTTGCCGCTGACGCTCAAGTGGGGAAACAGCAGCGGGTCTTGAAACAGCAGGCCAACGCCGCGCTGCTCGGCGGGCAGGCTGAGTACGTCGGTGTCGCCAAGGCGAACCTGCCCTTGGGCGGTGAACGTGCTCTGTAAAAAGCCGGCGATAAAGGCCAGCAGTGTCGATTTGCCGGAACCCGAGGGGCCCATCACGGTGAGCACTTCGCCGGGGGCCACCGTGGCGTTCACATGCAGCAGCGGGCGGCCAGCTAAGTGAATGCTTACTTGCTCTAGGGTTAGGGCATTGGCAGCGTTATTCACGGAGTTCCTTATCCACAGGGCGTCTTAACCTTGGCGTTGAACGTTGAGAGGGGCACGGCGTGGAGCGCCTAGCCACCGGGGCAGGGCGACGGCGGCCATAAAGCCTACAAGCGGCAGGCCCGCTTGCACCAGCGCCCACACGCCGATTAAGCGGCGGTTTCCTCCAGAGGCCAGCGCCACGGCTTCAGTGGTCACTGTTGGTACTCTGCCTGCGCCCAGAAGCTGTGTTGGTAAATATTGGCCAATACTCACCGCCAAACCCACCGCCACGGCGGTCAGCAGCGGGGCGAGCAGGAGTGGCAGCCGCACGCGCCAAAACGCCCGGCGGCGCGAGACGCCCAGCGACTGCGCAATGTAGAGCCAGCGAGGATCTAAGCGGCGGTAGGCCTCGGCTAGCGAGAGATACACATAAGGCAGCACGAACAGCAGGTGGCCCGCCACCACCAGCGCCAGCTGGGGGCGAATGCCCAGGCGCTCGGCGGCCACCACTAGGCCATATAAAAATGCGATTTGCGGCACCAGCAGCGGCAAATAGAGCAGCCAGAGCGAACGGGTAGGGTGAATCTGCTGGCGCTGCTCGTTTTCAAGAGTGGCGACGACCAATACGGCCGCCAAGCCGGTCGAGAGCAGCGCAACCAGCGCGGTATTCACCAGCGGCCCGGCCAGCATGTCGGCGCTGCGCTGCCAGTGGTCAAAGGTAAACGACTGCGGCAGCAGCTCAGGAAAACGCCAAAACCCGGCCACCGAGAAAAGCCCTAACCCGATCAGCGCGGCCAGCGCGGCTAGGCTTGCCAGGGTTAGCCCCGCTCGGCCTGTTACGGTGAAGAGGGTTTCCCCCCGCTGCCGGTCGCCGTTGGTCAGCCAGCGCTGGCTCAGCCTGCGGGCTAGCTGCTCTAACAGCCACCAGCTCAGCAGCGCGGCCAGCGTTACGCCCAGTTGCAGCACCGCGGCGGCAGATGCCATAAAGCGGTGGGTAATGTCCGGATCGCTAAACCAGCCAAGAATCGAGACGCTCAAGGTGGGCGGCAAGCGCGGCCCCAAAATCAGCGCCATATCCACCACCGACGTGGCGTAGGCAATGACCGCGTAGATAGGTAGGCGTATCAATGGATAGAGCGAAGGAAGCACCACTTTGAGCCAGGCAATCGTGGGCGCGTAACCCAGCGACCGCGCCAGCCTCAGGCGCTGTTCCGCCTGTAACTGGGGCAGCGCCGCCAGGCTCATTAACAAGAGAAACGGGGCTTCTTTGAGTACCAGGCCGAAGGTGAGCGCAAGCCCCCAGGGGTCGTTCACGATCAGCGCATCGGGAGGCGCTTCCCAGCCGGAGAGCCAGGGGGAGATAAGCCGTGCCATCAGCCCGGAAGGCGCGATTAAAAACGCAAAGCCGAACGCCACCGCCGCGTGGGGAATTGCCAGCAGGGGCGACACCAAGCGGCGTAGGCTGCGGTCCAGCCAAGTGCCTTGGCTGGCAGCTAAAAACAGCACGACGATCAGCAGCGCCAGCGCCGTACTGGCCAAGCCGCTGGCAAAGCTCACCGCCACCGAGCGGCCAAGCCCCGGCTGGGCGAACAGCATTTGCCAAGCGGAGAGGTTGGCCTGCTCGCTCCCCAGTACCGGCAGGTAGCCAAAAGCAGGCAGCAACACCATGCCAAGCCCTGCGGTGACGGGCATCACCAGCAGGGCAATGATCAGAAGAGGCGCTAGCCGCAGCATGGTTCAGTGAGTCGCATGCGGGTGTGAGTCGTGCGTTTAGTTGACACCGTAACGCTCAAGCCAAGCATCCTGAAGGGCGTTCATCCAACTGGGGTGGGGTTCGGCAAGGGTGTTGGAGAGCGCATCGGCGGGCAGCGCTGCTGGGTGGCTCTCGCCCTGCTCGAAGAGCGCCTGGTCGCTCGGCTCAAGCTGCTGGATCGCTAACACGCTGCGGTCGCCCCACATGCTGAGTGACTGCTTCTGGGCTTGCGCCTCCGGGGAGAGCAGGAAGTTGGCTAGCGCCATTGCACCCGCTTTATGGGGTGAGTTGTAGGGAATCGCCACGAAGTGCACGTTACCCAGCGTGCCGCCTTCCAGCACATAGCTACGCACGCTTTCCGGCAGCTCATACTCCATCACCGCCACGGCGGCATCGGTGGGGTAGAACGAGAAAGCGAGGCTGAGTTCGCCGTCGCTCATTAGCGTGCGAAGGTTGGGGCCGGATTCGGGAAAGCTACGGCCGCTGCGCCATAAATGCGGGTGAAGCTCGTCTAAATAGGCCCACAGCGGTTCGGTGATCTCCTCGAAATCGGCGTCTTCGACCGGCGCGTAAAGCGCTTCATCTTGATCGGTCAGCTCGATCAGCGCCTGCTTGAGGAACGTGCTGCCGGTGAAATCGGGAATACGCGGATAGCTAAACTGGCCGGGATGCTCTTTGGCCCAGACGAGTAGCGCCTCAATGCTTTGAGGCGGCGTGTCGGTTTGCGCGCTGTCATAGTAGAAAGTGATTTGCGCCTTGCCCCAAGGGGACTCGTAGCCCTCGGTGGGCAGGGTGAAGTCGGTGACGACTTCGGGGTTGTCGTCAGGGTAAGTGAGGGCGAAGTTCGGCAGCGATTCCGCAAAAGGCCCAAACAGCAGGTCTTGCTCGCGCATGGCGGCGAAGTTTTCGCCGTTGATCCAAATGAGATCAATGCTGCCCTCGCTGTCGTTACCCGCCTGCTGCTCACCCAGCACCCGCGCCACGGCGCTGCTGGTGTCGTCGAGTTTCACGTGCTCCACGCGAACGCCATAGCTCTCCTGCATCTGCTCTGCGACCCAGGCAATGTAGCGATTGGTGCGCGCATCGCCGCCCCAGGCATTCCAGTACACGGTTTGGCCGTCGGCAGCCTCCAGTACACTCTCCCACTCTTGCGGGTCGGGGGCTGCGACCGCCGGCGCGGTTAGGGTGATTAGAGCAAGCGCCACGGCGGTGGCCAGAGCAGAGCGTGGTTTCATCGCACACCTCATCAAATCAGTTGGTTATAGAGCGGTTTGTAGGCACTGAAGTTCACTGTGGACGTGTTCGATAATGGGCAGCGAGAGGTAGTGCTCGACACGGTCGCGCACGTGGTCGATCACGACCGCATCGGTCAGCTCGGCCGACCAATCCTCCCCCCGGCGCTCGTCATCCTGGCGATGTAGGTGCTGAGCGCGCCACTTGGCACACCAGGTGAGCGACCACAGCCAGGTGGCGCGTCGGCAAGCAATCAGCGTATCGACACTTGGCAACGTAATCTCAGGCGCTGTGGCCATCGCAGCCTGCCAGCGACGATAGAACCCAACAACCTCCTCCAGGCTGAGTACCGCTTGGCTGTTGAGGTCCCAAGTGGTCGAGGTGTAGAGCGAGGTGTGAGCTAAATCGATGCCCGGCAGGCCATAGCGACACTTTTCGAGATCCACCAGCACCGCTCGGCCATCGTCGGTGATTAAAAAGTTGCCGGGGTGCGTATCGAAGCTGATCAGCGTAGAAGTGGCGTCGTCCAGCGTGCGGGGCAGTAAATCCAGCTCCTGTTGAATACGCAGGTGAATACCGCTGGGGAGCTGGGCATCGCTCAACCACTGGGCCTGCTGAGACACCTCCTCCACCATGGCCTGCCAAGGTGATTTGGGGGCCAGCAGCGGCGGGCGTTGGCGGGGCAGCGGCTGGCGGTGCAGGCTGGCGAGTGTGTCGGCGATGGCAGGCAGGTCCTGGGGGAGCTCGGCCAAGCGCCCGCGAATCGCCTCGACCAGCAGCGCGCCGCGTGGCAGCGCTTCGCTGGGCGGCAGTACACCGTGTAGGCGTGGCGTGTGCCCGCCTTGGCTGGCCCGTTCGTAGCAGGCGGCTTGATACGTCAAGTTTTCCGCTGGCGGCAGGTTCATCTGGCTCTGCTTGGGCAGTCGCGCCACCCAGTCGTCCCCTTCGCGGTGAATCCACACGTGGTCATGGGCCAGGCCGGTATCGGCCATGGGCGACAGCGATTGGTAGTCGACCTCCGCTTGCTGCAGGGTCATGTCTAATGCCTGCAGTTGAGCCTCAGAGAGTGTGGACATAGCGCATTCCGTAGTGTGAGAAACGGTAGCCGAATTAACGATGGCTGAACCTTCGGTGTTGCCACTCAGTGGCAGAATCATGACCAACCTTACACGGTTCATCATAAAAAACGATGACGCTGCGCGCAGCGGCTGGGATTGCGAAGCGCATTAACGACAACGGCACCCCAGGGGGTGCCGTTGAACTACTGCCGTTAGCGCTGACTTACATTGCGGCGATCTTCGCCTGCTGCTCTTCGAGCAGCTTTTTAGCAGACTGGAATTCCGCCAGTTTGCCGCGCTCTTTCTCGATCACGGCGTCGGGGGCTTTGGCGATAAAGCCTTCGTTGCCCAGCTTCTTCTCGATGCCACCGATGAGCTTGTCCTGCTTCTCGATCTCTTTGGCGAGGCGAGCAAGCTCCGTGTCTTTATCGATCAGGTCCGCCATGGGCACCAGTACTTCCATATCGCCGACCAGCTGCGTGGCTGACAGCGGGGCGTCTTCTGGGTTGGCTAGCCACGTCACGATTTCCAGTTTCGCTAGCTTGGCCAGGAAGCGGCGGTTCTGCTCCAGGCGCTCGGCGTCTTCGGGCTGGCCTTTGGTTAGCAGCACATCCAGCGGCTTACCGGGGGCGATGTTCATCTCGGCGCGGATGTTGCGCACGGCGATGATCACGCCTTTCAGCCACTCGATGTCGCGGGTGGCCTGCTCGTCGATCTTGCTCTCGTCGGCTTCCGGCCACGCTTGATGCATGATGGAGGCATCGTCGCCCACATAGGTGCCCGCCAGCGGTGCCACGCGTTGCCAGATCTCTTCAGAGATATAGGGCATCATCGGGTGAGCCAAGCGCAGGATCGTTTCCAGTACCCGCACCAAGGTGCGGCGGGTGCCGCGTTTGGCTTCGGCGCTGGCCGCTTCGTCCCACAGGACCGGCTTGGAAAGCTCCAGGTACCAGTCGCAGTACTCGTTCCAAACAAACTCGTACAGCGCTTGGGACGCGTGGTCGAAGCGGTAGTCATCCATGGCTTTGGTGACCTGCGCCTCGGTTTTCTGT
This sequence comes from Halomonas sp. LC1, assembly GCF_030247125.1. Lineage (NCBI taxonomy): Bacteria > Pseudomonadati > Pseudomonadota > Gammaproteobacteria > Oceanospirillales > Halomonadaceae > Halomonas > Halomonas sp. LC1. The sequence goes on from NZ_JASSPG010000006.1 coordinate 121,583, forward strand.
AGCTGGGAGATGATCCAGCGATCGGCTAGCGACAGCTCCACTTCTTCGCCGCTGGTGCCGCAATCTTCGCCTTCGGCATTCATCAACACGTAGCGCGAGGCGTTCCACAGCTTGTTGCAGAAGTTGCGGTAGCCGTCTAGGCGGTTCATATCGAACTTGATATCGCGCCCGGTGGTGGCCTGGGAAAGGAACGTAAAGCGCAGCGCATCGGTGCCGTGGGCTTCGATACCGTCTTTAAATTCCTCTTTGGTGGCTTTGGCAATCGCTTTGGCCTTCTGGGGCTGCATCATGTTGCCGGTGCGCTTTTCCAGCAGGTCATCCAGCGTGATGCCATCGATCAGGTCGATGGGGTCCAGCACGTTGCCCTTGGATTTGGACATCTTCTGGCCCTGACCGTCGCGCACTAGGCCATGTACGTAAACGGTTTTGAAGGGCACTTCGCCAGTGAATTTCAGCGTCATCATGATCATCCGGGCGACCCAGAAGAAGATGATGTCAAACCCCGTTACCAGTACGCTGGAGGGGTGGAAGGTGTCCAGCTCCGGGGTTTTTTCCGGCCAGCCCAGGGTGCCAAATGTCCACAGGCCCGAGCTGAACCAGGTGTCCAGCACATCTTCGTCTTGGGTCAGCGCCACGTCAGCGCCCAGGCCATGCTTCTCGCGGGCTTCCTCTTCGCTTCTGGCCACGTAAACATTGCCGTCGGCGTCGTACCAAGCGGGAATGCGGTGGCCCCACCACAGCTGGCGAGAAATGCACCAGTCCTGCAGGTCGCGCATCCAGGCGAAGTACATGTTCTCGTAGTTTTTCGGCACGAACTGAATGTCGCCGTTCTCTACCGCTTCAATAGCGGGCTTGGCGAGGCTCTCTACGGCCACGAACCACTGATCAGTGAGCAGCGGCTCGATGACATCGCCGGAGCGGTCGCCGTAGGGCAGGGTGTTGTTGACGCTCTCTACCTGTACCAGCAGGCCGAGGGCATCCATATCCGCGACGATCTGTTTGCGCGCTTCGAAACGATCCAAGCCCGCGTATTTGGCCGGTAGGGTGGCATCTTCATCGGGCTGCGGCTGACCTTTCAGGTCGAAAATTTCCGCCTGCTCAAGAATCGTCGCATCTTTGGTGAAGACGTTGATCAGCAGATGGTTCTGGCGCTTGCCGACTTCGTAGTCGTTAAAGTCGTGGGCCGGGGTGATCTTCACGCAGCCGGAGCCTTTATCCATATCAGCGTGCTCGTCCGCCACGATAGGAATACGGCGACCCACCAGCGGCAGTTCGATGAATTTGCCCACCAAGGAGGCGTAGCGCGGGTCTTCCGGGTTAACCGCCACGCCGGTATCGCCCAGCAGGGTTTCCGGGCGGGTGGTGGCGACCACTACGTAATCGTTGCCGTCGTCGGTTTTAACGCCGTCGGCCAGCGGGTAGCGGAAGTGCCAGAAGCTGCCCTGCTGCTCTTTGTTTTCCACTTCCAGGTCGGAAATGGCGGTGTGCAGGGTAGGGTCCCAGTTTACCAAGCGCTTGCCGCGATAGATTAGCTTCTCTTCGTGCAGGCGCACGAAGACTTCTTGAACCGCTTTATAGAAGCCGTCGTCCATGGTGAAGCGTTCGCGGCTCCAGTCGACGCTGGCGCCCATGCGGCGCAGCTGGCGGGTAATGTGGCCGCCGGACTCCTCCTTCCACTCCCACACTTTATCGATGAACGCCTCGCGGCCGAGGTCGTGGCGGGTTTTGCCCTCTTCGGCGGCAATCTTACGCTCAACCAGCATCTGCGTGGCGATACCGGCGTGGTCGGTGCCTACCTGCCACAGGGTGTTGTTGCCCTGCATCCGCTTCCAGCGCGTCAGGGTGTCCATGATGGTGTCCTGGAACGCGTGGCCCATGTGCAGGCTGCCGGTCACGTTGGGCGGCGGAATCATGATCGAGAAGGGCTTGCCGCGGCCAGACGGGGCGAAGCGGTTATCGGCTTCCCAGCGTTCGTACCAGCGGGTTTCGATCTGTTCAGGTTGGTAGGTCTTTTCCATGGGGAGTCGGCTCACGGCTTGCAAAAAATGGGGGCAAGTATAGCGCGAACGCCCCGCGCTCGTCAGGGGCGTTGCATCTTGCTTTCAGGGGCGCTCGGTATAGCGTTCAGTCGCGCAGTGCGCGGTCGCGGACTTTCACCACGGGCTCCATCAGGTAGTCCAGCACGCTGCGTTTGCCGCTGAGAATGTCGATCTCTGCCACCATCCCCGGCATGATATCCAAAGGCTGGTTATCGGCGTCGTAAAGATAGCCGTCGGTACGCACTTCCACGGGATACATCAGCTCGCCGCTTTCCGGCATTTCTACCGCGTCGGCGGCGATGGTCACCAGCTCGCCGTCCAAGCCTCCGTAACGGGCAAAGTCGTAGGCGGTCAGTTTTACTTTGACCGGCTGGCCGGGGTAGAGAAAGGCGATATCGGACGGGCGAATATGCGCTTCTACTACCAGGGCATCATCGGCAGGCACCACTTCCACCAGCGGCTCGCCAGAGCCAGCCACGCCGCCCACCGTACTGATGTGTACCTGATTGACCACGCCGTCTACCGGCGAGCGAATCGTGGTGCGGGCGACTTGGTCCGCACGCCCCGGCAGGGTTTTTTGCAGCTCAGCGACTTGGGAGGTCGCTTCGGCCAGCTGGGCTAACGCATCGGCCTCGAAGGCGTTGCGTGCCGCCACCTTGCGATCTTCGATTTCCGCAATCGACGCCTCGGCGCGCGCCACTGCGCTCTGCTGACGGGCCACTTCACCCCGCAGCTCATTGAGCGATTGGCGCACCCGCAGCAGCGAGGTTTCCGGTTCGATGCCGCGCTGGGCCAGCGGTTGGATGATCGCTAGCTCCTGTTCGGCCAACTGAACGCCTGAGCGGGCCGTGCTAAGGGCGGCTTCCAGCTCCGCTGTCTCTTGGCGTCGCTGGTAGCCCTGCTGCTCTAGCACCTGTAGCTCCGCATTCAGTTCTAATTGGCGGCCATGAAAGAGCCGCGTTTCGCTGGCGGCCACGCTGGGGGCTGCTTGGCTCAGGGCCTCATCCAGCGCCAGCGGCGTTTGGCTGATTTCGGCCTCTAAACGCTGGATACGCAGTTGTAACGAACGCAAACGCTGGAGGCTCTCTTCGTAATCACCTCTAAGCGTGCCACCGCTGAGCACCATGAGCGTATCGCCTTGGGCCACCGTATCGCCCCGGCGCACGTTGATCTCCGTGACCACGCCGCCTTCCAAGCTTTCGACCACTTGCAGGCTGCGCGAAGGCACCACTTTGCCCTGGCCGCGGGTGACTTCATCGACTTCCGTGAGATAGGCCCAAATAAAGCCAATCAGCAGAAACGCGATGATCGTGAGCAGTAACAGGCTACTGCCGATGGGGCGCTTGGCACGTCCGTGACGTACGAAGTGCTCAAAATCCAGTTGAGAAGTAGAACGGTTCACTGGGCAGTTCCTTCACGCGAGCGGTGGGGAGCGGCTTCCACAGGGCGCATGACCTGGGCTTTGGGGCCGTCGGCGACGATCTGGCCCTGGTCGAGAATCACCACGCGGTCCACCAGCTCCAGCAGGCTAGTGCGGTGGGTAACCACCACCAGCGTTTGCGTTGGGCTCGCGGCTTTCAGGCGCGCAATCACCTCTTTTTCGGTTTGGATATCCATGGCGCTGGTGGGCTCATCCATCAGCAGAATGGGCGGTGCGCCCAGCAGTGCGCGGGCAAGGCAGATCAACTGCCGTTGCCCGCCGGAGAGTCCCTCGCCGCGCTCGCCAATCGGCATGTCGTAGCCTTTGGGGTGGCGGGCAATGAAGTCATGTGCTCCGGCAAGCTTGGCGGCGTTGAGAATCTGCTCATCGGTGGGGTGGTGGGCACCAATGGCAATGTTTTGCCGCACGGTGCCGGAGAAGAGCCAGGCTTCTTGCAGAACGCTGCCAATGTTGTGACGTAAATCCGCAGGGTCGATTTGGCGAAGGTCGGTATCATCGACCAGGACAGCGCCCTGTTCCGGTGGGTAAATGCCTAGCAGCAGGCGCGCCAGCGTACTCTTGCCGGAGCCGACGCGGCCAAGCAGGGCGACTTTCTCGCCGGGCTCGATGGTCAGGTTGATATTCGCCAGCGCTGCGGTGGTTTGCTCGGGGTAGCGAAAGCTCACGTCCTGCAGGCGCAGCTTGCCTTCCAGCGTGGGGCGGCTGAGGTAGTGGCGGCCTGCCGGGCGCTCGGAGGGCATGTTCATCAACTGGTCGAGCGCGCGGTAGGAGGTACGCGCTTGGTTGATACGGGTCATGGTTTGCGCCAGCTGTGCCAGCGGCGCCAGCGCGCGCCCGGTGAGAATGACGCAGGCAATCATGGCCCCCATGGAGATCGTGCCATCGCCCACCAAAAAGACCCCGTACACCACGATGCTGACCTGGGCGGCCTGCTGGGCAAAGGCAGTGGCGTTGAGGGCGAACTGCTGAATCGCGCGCCCTTTACGCCCTACATTCGACTGCTGGTGAACGCTCTCTTCCCAGCGTTTACGAATCATCGGTGCCGCGCCGCTGGCCTTGATGGTCTCCAAGCCAGCAACGGCCTCGATCAACACGCCCTGCTTGGAACGGCTCTCTTCAAAGGCTTGACCAGAAAGGCGTTTGAGAAACGGCTGAACGGCAATGCCAATCAGCAATACAAGGGGAACGGCGATCATGGGGATGATGGCCAGCGGCCCACCGATCAGATAAATCACGCCAATAAACAGCAGGATAAACGGCAGGTCGACAATGGCAACCAGCGACGCCGAGGCGAAGAAGTCGCGCAGTGTCTCAAACTCTCGGAGGGTATTGGCAAAGCCGCCGGTGGAGCCACGCTTCGCGCTCATTTGCAGGTTGAGCACGTGATCAAAAATACGCCGTCCCATGCGCAAATCTGCTTCCTGGCCAGCCCGCTCGATAAACAGCTGGCGCAGGGTTTTTACCGCAAAATCGAACAGCAAGGCGATACTCACACCGATGGTGAGTGCCACCAACGACTCCACCGCTTCGTTAGGCAGTACGCGGTCGTACACCACCATGATGAACAGCGACGTGGCCAGACCTAAAAAGTTGGTGAGCGCGGCGGCAATGATCACTTGGGTATACACCCAGCGATTCGAGGAGAGCGCGCTCCAGAACCAGTGGCCACCTTGAATCGCTGGTTCGCTATGCAGGCTGACCGGGCGGTAGCGGGCGCGTACGGCAATGAGGTGGCCAATATACGCCTCTTCCAGGGCGCTTACGTTGGTTTCCACCGGCTGCTTGCCCAAGGCCGGATCAAACAGCGCGAAGCGCTCCTCATCGATACGCTCGATAAGGACCACCGCGCGGCCATTTTTCAGCAGCGCCACCGCAGGCAGTAGCGAGTTACCCAGGGTGGCGAGGGTATGCTCGCCCAGTGCGGCGACCATGCCGTGGCGTTCGGCGGCATCAATGAAGCCGTCCGGGGTCAGCGGTGATTCGTTGCCTACCCGGTGAGCACGCACGGCAGCTTCAGAAACGGGCAGCGTTAGGTGGGCGGCCACGAAGGTCAAGCACTGCTCTAGGTCGTCCTGATGGGGGTTAGCGGCGTTCAAGGTGAATCTCCATCACATCCAGCAGTTCACCAGTGACCGCGAGCTGCTGGAAAGCGGCCTGTTCCCAGCGCACTCGGCGGTTAATCAGCTCCAGCGCGGTTTGAAATAGGTCGCGCTGAGCGTCGAGCAAGTCGTTGATGCTACTGCGGCCAACGGCAAACTGGTCGCGGTAGGCCAGCAGGGCTTCCTCTTCGGCGGCGAGCGTGGCGGTTTGCGCTTCCAGCTCCGCGCGTCGGGTGCGGGTATCGGTGTAGGCAGAACGTACTTCGCGCTCTAGCTCGCGGCGCAGCGCCTGCTGCTCGTACTGGCTCTGCTGCTGGCGCTCGACCGCCTGGGCAACCCGCGAGGAGGTAGCACCGCCGCTGTAGGGGGTGTAGTCCACGTTAAAGAGCAGCGCGACGTCGTTGTCGGATTCGTTGAAATCGTTCACATCGAACTGGCGGCCCTCTACCGCCACGCTTAGGCTGGGCAGGCGGGCATTCCGGGTGGCCTGGGCCTCGGCGTCGCTGGCTTCACTGGTGAGCGTCTGGCTGCGCAGCGCGGCGTTTTGCGCCAGCGCTCTGTCCAGCAGGCGGTCTGCATTGGCATCGCTTAATAGCGCGGCACCCTGGGGCAGCGCCAGCACATCCGGCGTGGTGAAAAACGCTTCCTGATACACGTTAATCGCCCGGGCCAGCTCGCCTTCCAGTGTGACCAAGCGTGATTCGGCATCGCTCAAGCGGCTTTGCGCGCGCAGAACGTCGGCGCGTGAGCCTGCGCCTGCTTCACGGCGTAGGCTCACGTCTTCAAAAATACGCTGGTGCTGCTCAAGGTTATGCTCGGCCAATTGGCGCTGGGCGGTCAGACGAGCCACGTCTAGGTAAGCGTTCACCGCGTAGAGGACTTCTTCTTCAACGCTAGACTGGGACTGCCAAAACGCCGCTTCTGCGCTGAGGTCGGCGGCGCGTACGCGTTCGCTACTCGCGCCGAAATCCAGCAGTAGCTGGCTCAGCGTGACCACGGCATCGACGCGGGAGCCGCGGTCGGGCAGTGATTCAGTACGCTGGAGGTCGTTGCGGTACTCAAGGCCTGCGTTCACCTGCGGGCGGCGCACGGCGCGCACTTCATCAATGCGCAGCACGGATTCCCGCTCCCGAGAGCGCTGAGCCAGAATGCCGGGCTGCTGCTCGATGGCTTGCTGAATTTTTTCACGTAACGCAACCAGTGCCACAGAGCTGCCCGTCGCCTCACTGGCTTGCCAGCGAAAGCGATCAAGGAGTTCTTTAAGCTCAGGCGAAAAAGCCGGGCCATCCAGAGAGGAAGCAGGCAAGGGGGCCATCTCGGCCAGCGGCTCCTCCAGCACGGGTTGAGCAATCAGTGGAGGGCTGACCAGCAGTAGGCCGAGTATGAGCGACCTAGTTACGTTCACATTCATTATCGTTCCTGAAGAGCATCGGTACTTAGCGCGTTTAGGTAGCGCTCGGCCAGTCATATTCGGCTTCGCTGCTCAGCGCTTCTTGCCATTGGGCAAGGGGATCTGAGGGCGGCACGGACGGTTCTGTCGTCGCCTTGCGTTGCTGATAGAGCTGCAAACGGCCAAGCTGCTGTTGCGATTGCAGCAGAGCGTACACCAAAGGGACGGCACCCAATTGCCAGAAAAGCCCTACTTGTTTGGCAGAAAGTGCCTGCCAAGCGCGCTCGTCGATTTGATACAGCGGTGTGCTGCCTTGATAACCGTGGAGCTGCCAGGGCGTCAGCAGTGCCGCCTTGGCCAACGCGGTAATACGCTTCGAGAGCCGCTGGCAGCCTTGCTCACGCTGCTGTAGAAATGCCAGTACCTGGGCAGGAAAGCGGGCAAGCTCGCCGTGCTGGTTGAAAAAAGGCTCGGCATCCAGGCGTTCAACGACATAGGGCGAGTGCTGGTCAATACACAGCCTGCCAGGATAGTCAGAATGTAGTCCAAACGGGTGGCCGCGCAGCGCGGCAGGCACATAGGCTGCCCGCCAGCGCCCCTGGTCGTCTACCAGAAGGTTCTGGCCATCTTCCAGCCCCAGCAGCGCAACGGCCTGCCAACCTTCGGCGGTTTCCGTTAGCGCGATTGGAACATTCGCCGCCACATGGCGAAGCTCAGCGTCTGCCAGTGCGACCTGGGTAGTGGTTTGCGCGAAGTGGTAGGCAGTAAAACGCTGCCACATTAAACCGCCGTGGTGCTCTTGGCTGAGCGGCACCCACTGGGCAGCGTGGTTCATGGCGACAACCTTCTTTGATCGGGCGTGGAGAGGTAATGGTGAGGGCACCTTACCAAACGTCGCCCCTACCGTCAGCGGGTGATCAGCCTACGCATCGTGATGAGGCCAATGATGGGCCCAGGCAGCAGCCACCCAATCACCCAAGGCCCTTGGCTTGCCCATAGCGCCGTCACCAGCGCGATGGAGGGAATCGTGAGGCCAAAGCCAATCGCATTCATCATGGCCAGCGCCGCGCCCAGCCGCTCGGACGGTGCGCTGTCAGACGCCAGGGCAGAGAACTGAGCAGAGTCGGCAATCACGCTCACGCCCCATAGGGCAAGCAGCGCCAGCAGCAGCCAGGGGGAGAGGCCGCCTAGCAGTGGATAAATAAGGCACAGGGTGCCAGATACCGCTAGTGCGATAAACGCGACCCGCCCGCTACCGATACGTCGGCTCCACCAGCCTGCCCATACGCAGCCGGGAAGCCCCAAGGCGATGACCGCAAAGCTTAGCCACGGCTGCAGGCCCGGGGCCGCGCCTAAGCGTTCCAGCTCTCTGGCGACCAAAAAAGGCACCAGCGCCCAGAGGGCGTAAAGTTCCCAGCAGTGGCCGAAGTAGCCCAGCGCGGCGGCGCGGAAGTTCTTCTCTTTGAATGCGGCAAGCCCCGCCCAAGGTCGCCCGCCGTTGGCCTTAGCAGGCAGATGTGGCCCCACGCCTAGTTGGAAAATCATCAGCGCTGCCAGAAGAGCAAGGGCAGAGGCCAACAGCAGTGGCCACTGCCAGGGAAGATGCAGGGTGAGCCCGCGCAGCAGGTGCGGCGAGGCAATGCCGAGGGTGAGCATGCCGACCAACCAGCCAAGCGCCGAGCCTGCGTGGGTAGGTGTCCAGCTCACCACCAGCTTCATGCCCAGCGGATAAATGCCCGCCAGACAAAGCCCGACTAAGAAACGTGCCATTGCCGCCAAGGTGACGCTATCTGCGACGTTAATAAAGGCCGCGTTAATCAGCGCGCCCAGTACAGCAGACATCGCAAACAGGTGGCTGGCGCGCACGCGGTCGGCCAAGCCAGTGGTCGCAATCAGCAGGGTGCCGGTAATAAACCCCGCCTGCACGGCGATGGTGAGCAGCCCGAGGTCGCTTTCGCTAAGGCCTACGGCTTCCTGCAGCGCTAAGCCGACACCGTTAACGCTAAACCAGAGCGAGGTGCCAAACAGCTGGGCAATCACGATAACCGCTAGCGGCGTGCGGGCTAACAAGGTATGGGAAAGCATCGGCAATCTCATCCATTGAGTTGTTGTTATGGGGCTTGGGACGTTTAACGTGCAGAGCGCTACCCCAGCTTATGCGGCACGACCTCATGCCCAAGCGCCTTGTAGCGCTGCCAGCAGGCGCGTTTAGCGACCAGCACGTGTTGGTGTTGGTTGATGATCTCGGCAATCCGGGCGAAGTGCTCAATACCATCGGGAATATCGGGGTGCAGGTTCAGCAGCGCCGTCTCTTCAGTGGGCACCGGTAGCTGCTGCCAACCTAGTGTGATGGGCACAGTGTCGGCCAGCTCGCTATCTTCCAGTGCATGAGGCAGGTAAGCATCATCGCGGAACTGCCACAGCGCTTCGTCGGCCTGTTCGGCCAGCGCTTTGTCTTCGCAGTGCAGGTGCAGTCGGTACCCTTTACGGTGGATCGTCTCGGCGAGCTTGCAGGCAAACTGTAAACGCGCTTCTAGGGTGGTATCGGGCAGAATATAAAAATCGATGCGTGCCATCGGTGGCTCCAGCGGGGTCAACGCGCTTGGCAGCCTGGCCGCCACGGTGAGTGGCGGCCAGGTGTTGGGTAACGCTAGAGGGTCATACCAAGCGGGTCAGCCAGCCGTATTTATCGTCGCTGCGGCCATACTGAAGGTCGAGCAGTGTCTTGCGAATGCGCTTGGCCACTTCGTTATTGCCATCGCCCTGCAGGCGAATACGCTCGTTTTCCGTGACCAGTTCGCCCACCGGGGTAATCACGGCAGCCGTACCGCAGGCGAACACCTCGGTAATCTCGCCGGAGGCGGCACCTTCGCGCCACTCGTCGATGCTGATCGCGCGCTCTTCGGGGGTGAGGCCCGCGTCTTTGGCCAGAGTGAGGACAGAGTTGCGGGTCACGCCTTCCAAGATGGTGTCGGTCAGGCGCGGTGTGACGATGCGGCCATCTTTATAAACGAAGAACAGGTTCATGCCGCCTAGCTCTTCGATCCACTTGTTTTCAGCAGCGTCCAGGAAGGCGACCTGGCTGCAACCGTTGGCGGCGGCTTCTTTTTGGGCGGCCAGCGAGGCGGCGTAGTTGCCACCGCACTTGGCAAAACCGGTGCCGCCAGGGGCCGCGCGCTTGTAGTGTGAGGAGAGCCAGATAGAGACCGGCTCGATACCGCCTTTGAAGTAGGCCGCCGCCGGAGAGGCAATCACGTAGTAGTCCACTTCGTGAGCCGGGCGCACACCAAGGAAGGCTTCTGAGGCGATCATAAACGGGCGAAGGTAGAGGCTGCACTCGTCGGCGTCGCTGGCTGGGGTAGGTACCCAGGCGTGGTCTTGGGCCAGCAGTGCTTTCAGCGAGCCGATGAAGTCGTCATCGGAAAGCTCGGGCAGCGCTAGGCGGCGGGCGCTGCGGCGAAAACGCTCGGCGTTTTTCTCTGGGCGGAAGGTCCAGATAGAGCCATCGGCATGGCGGTATGCCTTGATGCCTTCGAAAATTTCCTGGCCGTAGTGCAGCACGGAGGCGGCAGGGTCGAGGGTGAGCGGGCCGTAGGGGCGTACTTGGTGGCCGTGCCAGTCGGCATCGACGGTCCAGCGCACGTGGGCCATATGGTCGGTGAAGTGTTTACCAAACCCTGGGTTTTGCAGGATGTTATCGCGGATCTCATCGGCCATCGGCTGATTGGACGGCAAAATTTCAAAACGCGATTCAAGTTGAGCATCTGAAGCTGTGGGCACGGCGTGTTCTCTCCGCTAGAGCCAAGCCCCGAAGGGCATCTATTAAGCGTATCGTATGGTTGGCGTGTGCCTGGACGCGCTGGCACACGCACATACGTTCAGGTTTAACGGTTGCGTTAACGAAAGGCAACCATTGGTGGCCGGTTTGTGAGGTTAGGTGTCGCCATTTTCGACTTGGGCGTCGGCTTCACGGTCGAGCAGGTACTGGGTCAACAGACCCACCGGGCGGCCGGTGGCGCCTTTTTGTTTGCCCGAATGCCAAGCGGTGCCGGCAATATCCAGGTGCGCCCAGGGGAAGTGGTCGGCAAAGCGTGATAGGAAGCAGGCAGCGGTAATCGTACCTGCCGGACGCCCACCGATGTTGGCCAAGTCGGCGAAGTTGGAGTCCAGCTGCTCCTGGTACTCATCCCATAGCGGCAGGTGCCACGCGCGGTCCCAGGCGGTTTCACCGGCATCCAGCAGATCAAGCGCTAGGTCATCGTCGTTGGAGAGCAGGCCGGTGGCGTGGTGACCAAGGGCAATAATGGCCGCGCCCGTCAACGTGGCGATATCGACCACGCTGGCAGGCGTGAAGCGCTCGGCGTAGGTGAGCGCGTCGCATAGCACCAAACGGCCTTCGGCATCGGTGTTGAGCACTTCCACCGTCAGGCCTTTGAGCGTTTTGATAATGTCGCCCGGCTTGGTGGCGGCACCATCAGGCATGTTCTCGGCGGCGGCAACGATAAACACGGCGTTGAGCTTGGGTTTGATGGCCAGCACGGCTTTGACGGTACCGAAGACGCTGGCCGCACCGCCCATATCGAACTTCATTTCATCCATGCCTTCGCCGGGCTTCAGCGAGATACCGCCCGTATCGAAGGTGATACCTTTGCCGACCAGGACATGGGGCGCCTCGTCGGGGTTGTCTGCACCCTGGTATTTCATCACGATGAGGCGTGTTGGCTCGACGCTGCCACGGCCCACTGACAGCAGTGAATGAGCGCCCAGGGCCTCGAGTGCCTCTTCGTCTAGAATCTCAACGTCGAGCGCGCCTTGGGAATCGCGCCCCAATGCTTCTGCCTGCTCGGCTAAGTAGCGCGGCGTGCATACGTTGCCCGGCAGGTTGCCGAGCGTGCGTGTAAAATTAATGCCCTGACCAATGGCGGTGCCGAGCGCGGCGCCTTGTTTGGCGAGCGGCGCATCGCCGGCATCGCTGACGATCAGCGTCAGTTTGGCCAAGCTAGGCGCTTTGGCCGGCGATGACTTGAAGTGATCGAATCGGTAAATCGCGCGTTCGGCGGCTTCTAGGGTCTTGCGTGCTTTCCAGACGGCGTCGCGATCGTCGAGCGGTACGTCAGTAAAGGTGGCGCTGGCTTCGTCCACGGGCAGTTTGACCAGGGCGGCCATGGCGGCATCGAGTGCCCTGATAAAGGCCGCTTCCTGGCATTTGTCGCGCTCACCCAACCCCACCAGCAGAATGCGGTCGGCTCCCAAGCCCGGTGCGAAAGGCACTAGCTGCGTGTTGCCCAACGCCGCGTCGAAGTCGCCGCGCTCCAGCAGCTGGCCGATCAAGCGCTCGCTGGCGTCGTCTAATTTGGCCACGGCGGGCAGTAAGTCGCTACCTTTATAGACAGGGAGAACGAGGCAAGCCGTTTCGGCTTTGGCGGGGTTCGCGGTCTGAACGGAAAATTCCATGACGTCTCCAACAAGACAAGCAACGAGTGATTCGGGATAATGCCCCGTTATTTAGTGTTTGCTACCAGTTTGATTAGTGTACCCAAGCCATGGACGCATTGCATGGTCACCTGCACCACTAGTCGGAGAGTGCGTTGATTCTATTTCGGTACTTAACTCGCGAAGTGTTACTGACGATGTCTGCCGTGGCAGGCATTCTGCTGCTGGTCATCATGGGTAGCCGCTTCATCCGCTACTTCTCGGATGCTGCCGAGGGGGACTTCCCGGTCACGATTTTGGGCAGCCTGATGCTGTTTCATCTGCCGGGCTTCATGGAGCTGATTCTGCCGCTGTCGTTTTTCCTCGGCATTCTGCTGGCGTATGGGCAGCTCTATATGAACAGTGAAATCACCGTGATGGTGGCTTGTGGCATGAGCCCAACGCGGCTCTTTCGCGTCACGCTGCTGCCCGCCACGGTGGTCGCGGTGCTGGTGGGGGTATGTAGTGTATGGTTGACTCCGGCCGGGGCGCTGCAAACCGAGGCGACGCTGGAGGAGCAACGCAGCCGTTTGGACGTGTCGGTGCTCGCCCCTGGACGTTTCCAAGACTTCGGCGGTGGGCGGACGGCCTACATCACTGACTTCAGCAGTGACGGCACGGAAATGCAGGAAGTCCTGGTGCACGAGCAGCCCATGGCCGGCGCTGAGAAGACCCATAGCTACATCACACGGGCGGGTACGGGTTATCAGGAAACGAACGTCGACACCGGCAGTCGCTTTCTCGTTCTTGAAGATGGCGAGCGCTACGGTGTCACCCCCGGTCGCCAAGATGCCGAGCGTTTGACCTTCGAGCGCTACACGCTGCGGCTAGGGCTGAGTCGGGATCGTCAAGAGCTGGACTCCCTCGAATACGCCACCACCGCTGAGCTGTGGCAAAACCCCGACCCGCGCGCCCAGGCGCAGTTCCAGTGGCGGGCAGGATTGCCGCTCATGGTCTTCATCTTGGCACTATTGGCCCAGCCGCTTTCACGGGTAAACCCTCGCCAAGGACGCTTCGCCAAACTGCTACCCGCCGTGTTTCTCTACGTTGCCTATTTGAGTTTGCTGCTAGCCGCCGTCGATGCCATCGGGAGTGGTTCGCTCGCGGTGGCGTTGGGCGTGTGGCCGGTGCATGCGCTGTTCTTGGGGCTTGGCTTACTGCTGTTATGGCACTCGCAACGTAAGGGAATGCGCTGATGCTGATCGCAATGGATCAAATGGATCGCTATATCGCCCGTAACGTGCTGGCCGCCATCGTGGTGGTGCAGTTCGTGCTGCTGGGGCTGGATATCACCATTGCCTATATCGGAGATTTAGGGGATACCCAGGGCGACTACAGCGCGCTAGACGTGCTGCTCTACTTGGGGATGCGACTCCCCTGGCGCTTTTATCAGTACGCGCCGGTCGCGGTGCTGATTGGCGCGCTGATTGGCCTGGGCAGCATGGCCTCTAGCAACGAATTGACGGTGATGCGTGCTGCTGGCCGATCGCTGGCGCGCATTGTCTGGGGCGTGATGAAGCCCGTGCTGCTGGTCGTCGTTGTGGTGCTACTGGTGGCAGAGTTCGTCAGCCCACGGACCGAGCAGTACGCCGAAGCCTGGCGCTTAGAGCAGCGCCAAGGCGAGGGTGCCATGCTCACCACCCGCAGCGGCTGGCAGTTCGAAGGCGATAGCGTCTACCGCTTCGGTGCCATTCGGGCAGATAACGTAGTGCTGGATTTAACCCGCTACCGCTTCGACGAACGCCGCTTAGTCGAAGCCACCCATGCCAATCGTGCCCACTGGAAAGAGGGTGCATGGCTGCTCGAAGGGGTGACCACCACGCGCATTTTTGATAATCGCACCGAGTCGACGTACCAGCCCAGTGCGGCTTGGGAAACGGCGCTCACACCGACCCAGCTGGAGCGTTTGCTGCGGGATATTGAAAGCCAAGCGCCTAGCGAGCTGTGGGCGTACGCCAACTTCCTCCAAAGCCAGAACCTGCAGGCAGACCAACCGCTCCTCTATTTTTGGCAGAAGGTGTTGATGCCGCTCACCATGGGGTCGCTGGTACTGATTGCCGCTTCGTTCGTGTTTGGTCCGCTGCGGTCAGTGGCGGCAGGCACGCGGGTCTTTTATGGCGTGGTCACCGGGCTGGTGTTCAAGTACGTACAGGATTTGCTCGCCCCGGCGTCCACCATCTTTGGCTTTTCCCCCGTTTGGGCGGTGCTGGTGCCGACCCTTGCCTGTGCCGCGGTAGGGATCTACTTCTTACGGCGAAATGGCTAAGCGCCGCGAAGACGTAAACCAGGAGACAAGAACAGTGACGACACGACGCTTTACTCAATTGGATGACGTGTGGCCCGCCGGGCTGGGCCGACGGTTGGGAGCTATGCTGTACGATGGCTTTTTGGTCACGGCCATCTGGATCGCCGTGACCGTGGCGCATTTGGCCTTTTTCCGCTTCGTGCTCGGCCAGCCCGCCGAGGAGATTGGCACTACGGCTTTCGATATCTGGAGCTTGCGGCTCATGCTGCTGTTTTTCGTCACGCTGTTTTTCGTGTACTCCTGGCGCCGGGGTGGCATGACGCTGGGTATGCAGGCGTGGCGGCTGCGGGTGCAAACCCTGGATGGCCACGCGATCACGCTGAAGCAGAGCCTGATTCGCTGCGCAACCGCGTGGCTCTCGCTGGCGGCGTTCGGTATTGGCTACTGGTGGGTACTGTTTGATGGGCAGCGCAGAAGCTGGCCCGACATCGCCTCCAAGACAGAGACCGTGGTGCTGCCGAAAAAATAATGGGGGAGCGGTGCCCACGGAAATAGCCCGCCGACCAACGGGTTATGCCATGCCTCAATGGCCTTAAGGCGAATCGATACTAAAGAACAACGTTTTCTACTTGAAAAGATGTATGCGAATCATTTACATTCACCTCATGATTTTTATGAGGTGTCGCCATGTACGTGTGTGTGTGCAAGGGAGTAACCGATCATCAGATTCGCCAGCAGGTTAGCGACGGAGCGCGCAGCTGGCGGGAAGTCCGCGAAGCCACTGGCTGCGGCACCCAGTGTGGCAAATGCGCCTGCTTCGCCAAATCCCTCATCCGCGAGGCCGTTCAGGCCGTACGCGCCGAGTCTGATATGAGTCTCGCTTACGCCGTATGACGCGAATCACTCTTGTTAGGCTTATCGTTAGCAAATAATTGATTTGCTTGAATTTTTATCTCCATGGCTGATACTCTCAACACCGTTGGGAGTTAGCCTTTTATGGCCTATACTCCTTGATTAACGTAAGAGTACGGTGCAAAACAGTACTTTATAGGGCAATACGCTAAAAAAGGTGACGGCATGAAAGGCGATCCGAAAGTAATTCAGCATCTCAATATCGCGCTCGGCAACGAACTCGTGGCGATCAACCAGTACTTTTTACATGCCAAGATGTACAAAGACTGGGGCCTCAAAGTGCTAGCCAAGTGGGAGTACGATGAATCCATCGAAGAGATGCAGCACGCTGACAAGCTCATCGAACGCATTCTGTTCTTGGAGGGCATCCCGAACCTTCAAGATCTCGGTAAGCTGCACATCGGTGAAAACGTCAAAGAGATGCTCGAGTGCGATCTCAAAATCGAGCATGACGGCCGTAACGACTACATCGAAGCCATCACTTATTGTGAAAGCGTCAAAGATTACGTGACGCGTGATCTGCTTCGCGATCTGCTGGCCGACGAAGAGGGCCACATCGATCATATCGAAACGCAGCTCAAACTGATCGATCAGGTGGGTATCCAGAACTACCTGCAAAAGCACATGGCACTGGCCACTGACGAAGAGTAAGTCAGCGATCCAGCCACGCGTCAACGCGCGAATAGAAACGGGCAGCCTCCAGAGGCTGCCCGTTTTGCGTTTCAGTGCAAAGTGTTGACCTGATATTTACCGATTGCTAGTAGCCAGCGTAGCGTCTTGATCCAGCGCACCAGGCACCGGCTCATCCACGCTAAAGGTGGCGCGGCTGAGGCGGCGTACGCGCTTCATAAACAGCGTAATACAGATCAGCGTGCCAAGTGCCGCGACGATGTAGCTGGTTTGTAGCGGCAGGTTAAAGCCAATTGGCGCGTAGGCGAGGTAGGTGAAGGTTGCCATGGTCATAAACACCGCCGGAATCGAGGTGATCAGGTAGGGCTTGCGCGATAGCACCAGATACATCGTGCCGGTCCAGAGCGCGATTACAGCGGTGGTTTGGTTGGCCCAGGAGAAGTAGCGCCATAGCAGCGTGAAGTCCATATGGGTGAGCGCGTAGGACATCACGAACAGCGGCAGCGCAATCAAGATACGCTTGACGATGGGCTTTTGCTCTACTTTCAAATAGTCGGCAATGATCATCCGTGCGCTGCGGAAAGCGGTATCACCCGAGGTGATGGGCAGCACAATGACGCCCAGCACGGCTAACGTGCCGCCAACCGCGCCCAGCATCGTGGTGGACACTTCGCTCACGACAGCGGCCGGGCCGCCCGCTGCCAATACATCGGAAAGCGACTGTTCACCCTGGAACAGGCTCATGGCCGCTGCTGCCCAAATCATGGCGATCACACCCTCGGCGATCATCATGCCGTAGAAAATCTTGCGGCCGTTGGTTTCGTTTTCCGTCGTGCGCGAGATGATCGGCGTTTGGGTGGCGTGGAAGCCAGAAAGCGCACCGCAGGAGATGGTCAGGAACAGCAGCGGGAAGATCGGCGCGTTATCCGGGTGCATGTTCTGGAACGACAGCTCGGGAATAGGCGCGCCCGTCACGACCAAGCCAATGCCGATGCCAGCGGCGCTAAACAGTAGCAGCGCGCCGAAGTAGGGGTAAATACGTCCAATGACTTTATCGATCGGCAGCAGCGTGGCGATCAGGTAATAGGCAAAAATCGCCAAGATGATCAGCGTGAGCGAAAGCGATGTCATGTTGGCCAGCAGTGCTGCCGGTGAAGTGACAAACACGGTACCGACTAACAGCAGCAGCAAAATCGCAAAGCCATTCACCACGTGCTTCATTGTTTTGCCCAGGAATTTACCCGCTAACTGGGGCAGGTGGGCGCCGTGGTTACGGATGGAGATCATGCCGGTCAGGTAGTCGTGCACCGCGCCTGCAAAAATACAGCCAATCACGATCCATACAAACGCCACCGGGCCATATAATGCACCCAGGATAGGGCCAAAAATCGGCCCCACGCCGGCAATGTTAAGCAGCTGAATAAGCGAGTTGCGCGTGGTATTCATCGGCACGTAGTCGATGTCGTCGCGCATACTGAACGCCGGTGTTTGACGCTTGCGGTCCGCGACAAACACGCGCTCGACAAACTTGCCGTAGGTAAAGTAACCCACGACTAATAGCACTATCGAGAGAATGAACGTAATCATGTAAAGCACTCAACTGGTCAGGGAGGGTGTCAAGCGGACAGCCATACAGCAAGCCGCGCTTATTTAGCCGGGGTGAATGTACAGAGACGTGCCGATAAGTGCTTTACGACTTTAGTGGCCCGCGACGTTAGTCGCTGATCCGTCAGCAAAAAAATGGGCAGCCCTGAGGCTGCCCGGTTTGTAATGGTGTCAAAAACGGCATCAATAGAGCATTAAGAAGAGACAACGCCGCAGGCCATGCGAGCACCGCCGCCACCGAGGTGTGGCTCATCCGCGTAAGTATCGCCCCCGGCGTGAATCATGAGGCTGCGGCCCGGCATGTCTTCCATGCTAAGGCGCGGAGCCAGTACCGGCAGGTTGGCTTCGCCATCGTCATTGACAGTGAGCACGGGCAGGTCACCCAAGTGGCCGTCACCGTAGGGGCCTTGGTGGGTGCCCGCCTCTTCTGGGTCGTAGTGGCCACCGGCCGACAGCGCAGCGGTCATCTCTCCGCTGTCGTTGTCGGCAGGTTCGCAGCTAGCATTTTGGTGGACGTGAAAGCCGTAAACACCCGGCTCTAAACCGGTGAGTGAGGGAGTGAGCAGCACGCCGTGCTCGGTATGCTCAACGGCCACCGTGCCAATGGACTCCTCCACACCGTCGGCGCTGACCTTATGCATCTCGACATCCAGCGACTCGTTAGCGTGAACCGCCGTGGCCAACAGCATGCTTGCGGCAATACCGGTAAGGGGTAGTGAATAGCGCATCTTGGTTGCTCCTTTCCTTATCCATGGAAGCCCTAAAAAGGGGCGCTATTACAGGGTAGCTGCCCACCGCTTAACCCGCCAACGTGAGCGTCTGGTCGCACACTTTCTTGATCAAAGCCGGATCGTGGCTAACTAGCATCACCGCACAGGCCTGCTCGCGGGCCAGTTCCACCAGCAGGCTGAGCGTCTGCTGCTGAGTGACCGGGTCGAGCCGCGAGGTGGGTTCATCGGCAAACAGAAAGCGCGGCTTGAGCAGCAGTACGCGCAGAATGGCAAAACGCTGCAGCTCGCCACCTGAGATCTCACCCGGCCGGCGGCTCAACAGATGCTCGTTGAGACCCAAACGCTGCATCAAGGGGGCAATCGCGCGCTGCTCGAAACGGTGGCGACGCTGCAAATCCTCCAGCAGTTGGGTCAGGCTCCAGTGGGGTGAAAAAGCGGCGGGCGGGTCTTGGTAGAGCTTTTGGCGGCCAAGCCTCGGCATCTCGCGGGAGATATCAACGCGGCCAGCATTGGGTCGTGTCACGCCGAGTAGAATATCGCCCAGCGTGCTTTTGCCACAGCCGGAGGGGCCGACAACACCGACGATTTCGCCGGGGCGCACGCTGACGGAAAGGTCGCGAAACAGCTCGCGCCCGCCACGCGCCATACGCAGCGCATCCGCACTGATGACGGGTGCCTGGGCGCTGCCCGTGAAAGAGGGCGGGTCTGGCCAGCGGCTGGGCTCCGCCCCTAATAAGCGCTGGGCATACGCCGTTTGTGGATGGTTGAGCAGCACGTCCGCCGGGCCACGCTCGACGACCTGGCCCTGACGCAGGATGATGACGTTGCCCCCTAGCCGCCTGGCGACCTCGATATCGTGGGTAATCGTCAGCAGTGCGCCGCCTTGGTTGGGCGTGTGGGCAAGCAGTTCGACCACTTCATCCCGGCGCGGGGCATCCAGGCCCTTGGTAGGCTCATCGGCAATCACGATGGGCGCGCCCGCCGCGCTGGCGGCAGCAAACGCCACCCGCTGGGCCATGCCGCCGGAAAGCTCCCCCGGCAGCTTGTTCAGCGCCTGGGCTAAGCCCAAGCGGCTCAACTCTGCGCTGGCGGCCTCGTTGGCGGCTGGCGTTGTTTTTCCCGCCACAAAACGATGCGTTTCCGCGACTTGCGCATGCGCGCGCATGGTGGGGTCGAGGGCATGCCAGGGTTCCTGGGGCAGTAGCGCCAGGGTTCGCCCCCATAGGGCATGGCGGGTAGCGGGTTCTGCTGCCGCAAAGCGCTTTCCGGCGATTTCCAGCGCTCCTTGGGCGCTCAGTCCAGCAGGCAGGGTGCCCATAATGGCTTGGGCGATCAGGCTCTTACCGGAGCCGGTTTCGCCTAGTAGCGTTAGGCGCTGACCGGCTTCCAAGGTAAAGCTGATCGGGGCAATGGTGACGCCGTCCCCGCTGATCGCTAATTCGTTCACCTGTAGCAGCGTGGTGGTTAATGTCATCGATGTCATCGCGGGTCCTTCCCAGCCAGGAGGTTTAAGCTCAGTACCACCACGAACAGAACGATAATCGGCTGTGCCATGGCCCAGGGGGCTTCGTGGTAGTAGGGCAGCAGTTCGATCATCATCAGGCCAAGCTCGGCGGTGGGTGGGCGCAATCCGACACTCACAAAGCCAAGCGCCGCCATCGCAAGAATGGCGCTGGCGGCGCCAAAGGCTGCTAAGGTGAATACCTGGGGGGCTAGCTCTGGCCACAAGTGGCGGCGGAACAGCATCACCGGGCCAAAGCCGAGAAGACGGCTCGCTTCGATTTGTGGCGAACTCACCAGCGCCTGGGTACGGGCACGCACCACGCGGAAGTACTCGATCCACAGCACCAGTGAAATACCCACATAGAGCGCCCAGAAATTGCCGGGCGCAATGGCCACCAGCAGAAGCACCAGCAGCAGGCCAGGCAGGGCGAGACAGGCATCCGCGATGCCACCCAGCACTCGGTCACACCAGCCGCCTCGCCAACCGGCCATGACACCCAGCAAAACGCCAGGAATGGCAGCGGTGGCGACGCTCAGTAGCGCCATGCCTAGCGATAGCTGAATGGCTGACGCCAAGCGTGCCAGCATGCTGCGGCCAAGGTGGTCGGTGCCGAAAGGCTCGGCCAGCGAAGGTGCCTGCAATATGCGCGTGAGCTGCTGACGGGCAGGGTCGGCATCGCTTAACCAGGGCACGAGCCAGGCAAAGGCCAGTAGCAGCAGGAGTAAGCCCGCGCCCCACCATTGACGAACCGTGAGTGAAGTGAAGTAACGGCGCAAGGGTGATGACGCCGTACGCGACGCCGTGGAAGATGATGAGAAAGCAGGCATCATGCGCGGCGTCTCCGTGGGTCGAGTAGGTAGCAGGTCATATCCACCGCCGTATTGAGCAGCACGAACAGCAGCCCCATCACCAGCGCGGTGCCCTGAATCATTGGCACATCTCGGGCCACGATGGCGTGAACCAGGGCGTGGCCGATGCCCGGCCAGGCAAACAGGGTTTCTACCACCACGACGCCTTCAATGAGATACACGAACTGCACGCCCAGGTACGCCACCACGGGTACCGAGGCGTTGCGCAGGCCGTGGCGCCAAAAGCTTTGCCGTGCGCTGAGGCCTTTGGTGTGAGAAAAGGCGTAGTAAGCGGAATGCGACACCTCTGCCATAGCGTTACGCGCCACGCGGCTGGAAACGGCGGCTAAACCTAGCGCCAGCGTCAGCGCAGGCAGCACGGTGTGTGCGGTACCGCCATGGCCTGCGGCGGGTAGCCAGCCCAGCGTGACCGCAAACAGCATGATCAGTAACAGCCCCACGGCAACAGCGGGCAGGGCGCGCAGCACGCTGGCGGCCACTTCACTCACGCGATCTAACGCACCACCGGGTTTGCGCCCTGCGGCCAGGCCTAGTGGTGGGCCAATTAGCAGCGAGAGCAGTACCGCGATCACGGCCAGGCTAAGCGAGTGGCCTAGCTGGTGGGAAAGCTCCTGGATCACCGGGCGGCCGCTCACCAGCGAGCGGCCTAAATCCAGCTGCAGCAAGTCCCACAGCCAGCCTGCATACGCGCTCAGCCCCGGCTGGTCGAGCGCCAGCTCCGCCCGCACGGCTTCCGCCGCCGCTCCGTCGACCATATCGTGACCATAGCGCCCGGCCGCAATGCGGTAGGCCATATCCCCCGGTAGGGTGCGGGTGAGAACGAAGGTCAGCGTGCCAACTAGCCACGCCACTAACCCCGCCTGAAAAAGCCGCGACAGCAGCAGGTGGCTAAGCCCTTGGTTTGCGCGTGAGATCACTCTGCCCACTCCAGTTGGTCAATGCGGTAGCTGCGCTCTAGCGGGTCGATAGAGAAGCCCTCCAACTGCTGGTTCACCGCCGCCGTCTGCTGATACCAGGCGATGGGAATGAGCGGCATTTCTTGATGCAGGCGTTCGGCCAAGAGCGGCGCTAGATCCATAAGCGTCTGCTTATCGGTGGCTTGGCGAAGGGTGTCGAGCCACTGAGCAACGTCTTCATCGCGCCAGTTCATGGTGCCCCAGTCGCCGCCCATGGCGTCTGGGTCGCTGCCAATATCGTCTAGCAGCGAGCCCAGCGGGTTCGGTACCAAGCCATAGTTGCGGCCCGATAGACCCACTTCCAGGCTGTCGTCGTGGTGGCCAGAGGGAATCTCGCTGGCGTTGGTCACAGCGACTTCCAACGCCACGCCAATCTCCTGCCACTGGCTTTGCAGGGCGGTGGCCACTAGCGGAAGCTCAGGGCGGTCGGCGTAGGTGCGCAGGGTTAGCGCGAAAGGCTCGCCATTGCGCTCCAGCATGCCGTTGCTGCCCGTCTGCCAGCCGAGTTCTGCTAGCAGCACCTTGGCGCCCTCTACATCTTGGGCAGTGCTGGCCTCTAGGCCCAGGTGCCACGGCCCTAGGCTGGCTGGAAAGAGTTCAGCCGCGGCAGCCTCTGGCGTGCGCAGCAGGCCGGCGGCAATGCCTTGCCGGTCAATCGCCATGCTCAGCGCTTGGCGGGCGCGGGCATCGTCCAGTAACGCGTGTCCGGCGTTGAGCTTCAGCATGATCGTTCGCGGCAGCGGTTCGCTATGCAGCGTTAAGCGGGCATTGCGGGAGAGCCGCGCTTGGCTGGCGGGGTCGAGGGTAAACACGATATCCGCATCGCCGCTCTCCGCCATTAACGCGCGGGTTTCGCCACGGCTCACGGCGAGATAGCTGGCGCTGGCAATGGCGGGCGCGCCGCCCCAGTAGTTATCAAACCGCGTCACGGTCAGGCGTTGGGGCGGGCTTAGCTCCTCGACTTGGTAAGGGCCGCTGCCGATCATCGCGACGACATCGCCCTGCGCATCGAACGCAGCTTCCGCGAGAATCAGCGCCGTCGAGTGGGCCAGCAGCGCAGGCAGCGGCGAGAATGGGCTATCGAGCGCGATCACCACGTCACGACCATCCGCGCTCATGTGGCGAATGGGGGCGCTGTCGAGAATGCCGGGCTTGGCCAGCGCGGCTTCCAGGCTTGTCAGCACCGCGTCAGCCGTGACTGCACTGCCGTCATGGAACGTCGCGCCTTCGCGAAGGGTAAAGCGCCACAACAAACCGTCATCAGAAACCTGCCACTCAGTGGCAAGCCCCGGGGCAAGCTGGCCGTCGGCATCGGTATCCACCAAGGTTTCCGCTACGCGCATACGGCCAAACACGTAGCCGGAGGTGGCCGGGTCGGCGCTCTTGATTTCCCAAGGGGCGACGATATCCAGCCGTTGGTCAGCCGCCCAAAGCGAAGAGGCGGTCGGCAAAGCAAGCAGTAGGGTAACCCCCGCAGCGAAGGCGCGCTTCATAAGGAACTCCTGATGGGTTTAAAAAGTTATTTTATAACGTAACGATTAGCTTGGGTAGGTTTGTGAATGTCATTCTCATTTACCCAGTGGATGACATTAGCGCGCCAAGTCGCGACAATAGCCCGCGATTCCACATCTCTGTTTTATGCCCCTTTTTCACGTTTCTGTTTCATGTCCAAATGCTCTGCCTATGTATCAAGGAGTTCCATGCAGCCACTTAACATCCTTTATCAGGATGAGCATCTTGTAGCGGTGCATAAGCCGTCAGGCCTGTTAGTGCACCGCTCAGCGCTGGCGCGTGGGGAAACCGAGTTCCTGCTTCAGCGCCTGCGCGACCAGCTCGGTAAACGGGTCTACCCGGTGCACCGGCTGGACCGGCCCACCTCCGGCGTGATGGTGTTTGGCCTCTCCTCCGAGGCGGCTGCCCTGCTGAGCGAAGGGTTTAGCGAACGCCAGGTAGAGAAGCGCTACCTAGCGGTGGTGCGCGGCAAAGCGCCGGAGCAGGAGCGGTTGGATTACCCGTTACGGCAGGAGGACGGCACGCGCCCCAAGGCGGAAATGCCCGCCATGCCCGCGATGACCGATATTCGCCGCTTGGATAGCGTCGAGTTGCCGGTGCAGGTAGACCGCTACCCGGTGGCGCGCTATTCCCTGGTGGAAGCACGGCCGCTGACCGGGCGACGGCACCAAATTCGCCGCCACTTATCCCGCCGTGGCTACCCGATCATTGGCGACGCCAAGCACGGCAAAAGTGTCCACAACCGTTTTTTTGCCGAGCAGCTGGCCGCCGCGCGGCTGCTGCTTGCCGCGACCTATTTAGCGTTTGATCACCCGCTGCTGGATAAACGCATTCAGCTCAGCTGCGCCGTGGATGAGACGATGAAAAATCTGTTCGAGCAGTTTGGCTGGCAGGGGCATTTACCGATAGATAGCGTGCGAACGCCGCCCATTGCCACGCCTTCTGCCCTGCAAGCACTGTGAGCCAGCCCATGTCATTGAATGAATCCACAACTTCCTCTAGCGATTATGACTTCCGCTTTGGCGGTATTCGGCGCCTTTACGGCCAGCGTGCGGCGCAGGCATTTCGCCGTGCCCATGTGGTGGTGGTCGGGGTTGGTGGCGTGGGTAGCTGGACGGTCGAGGCGCTCGCCCGCTCGGGCATCGGCAAACTCACGCTGATCGATCTGGACGACGTGTGTGTCTCCAACGTTAACCGCCAGCTCCACGCGCTGGATGGCACGATTGGCCAGCCCAAAGTAGATGTGCTGGCCGAGCGCTGCCGCCTGATTGCTCCCGAGATCGAGATCATCGCGGATACCGCCTTCGTTACCCCCACCAATCTGGCCGAGCGCATTCCTGAGGATGCCGACCATGTGGTGGATGCCATTGATAGCGTGATTGCCAAGGCGGCGCTAATCGCCTGGTGCAAGCGACGCAAAATCCCCATTACCGTCACCGGCGCGGCGGGTGGGCAGACCGACCCCACGCGCATTCAAGTGGCGGATTTGACCCGCACCGAGCACGACCCGCTGCTCTCCAAAGTGCGCTCGCGGCTGCGCCGGGATTACGGCTTCTCCCGCAACCCCAAGCGGCGCTTTTCGGTGGAGTGTGTCTACTCCGACGAGCAGTTGATCTATCCCGGCGCCGACGGCGAAGTGTGCCTGCAAAAGCCTGGCAGCAACGAGGTTACACGGCTGGACTGCGCCTCCGGCTTTGGCGCGGCGACCTTTCTCACCGGCACCTTTGGCTTCGTGGCCGCCTCCAGAGTACTGGAGCGCCTCGCCAAAAAAGCGAATCAGCCCGCCGCCACTCAAGCCATTCAAGAGGAAAACGAATGACCACTCCCGTTCCCGGTATTTACCGCCACTACAAAGGCAGCCTGTACGAAGTGGTGGGCACCGCCCAGCACAGCGAAAGCGAAGAGCCGCTAGTGGTCTACCGCGCGCTCTACGGTGACTACGGCCTCTGGGTGCGCCCGCTAGCGATGTTCACGGAGAGCGTGACGAAAGAGGGGAGCACCCAGCCGCGCTTTGCGTTGGAGAAGGCGTTTTAGCCCGTATCGATTGCGCCACTAGTGCTCTTATGGATTGCCGCCCCCTGTTGCCAGGGAGGCGGCATTTTTGTGGTGGTGATTGCTTATATTCCATAATTAGCTATCTTTATAACAATAATTGGCGAGTAGGCGTCAAGCATACATACTCACGTATCTAGGAGATAAGCATGAAGACCTTCGCCCTATCTCAAAGCACCGGTGCGGGGTCACCCGACGTGGCGGGCTTTTTTGATCCGCGCACCTTCAGCGTTCAGTACATCGTCAGCGACCCCGCTACCCAGCAGTGCGCGATTATTGACCCGGTGCTGGATTTCGACGAAAAGTCTGGCGCCACGGCGACTTTCTGCGCTGATGCACTGTTGAAATATATCGAGGAAGAGGGGCTAAAGGTGGCGTGGATTCTGGATACGCACCCCCACGCGGACCACTTTTCAGCAGCCCAGTACCTAAAAGAGAAGACCGGCGCACCGACGGCGATTGGCCAGTACGTCACGCAAGTGCAGGCCCTGTGGAAGGAGATTTATCACTGGCCGGAGATGCCGACCGATGGCCGCCAGTGGGACACGCTGTTTATGGAGGGCGATATGTTTGCCATTGGTGAACTCAGCGCTCGTGTGCTGCACTCGCCAGGTCATACGCTGGCCTCCATCACCTACGTCATCGGTGATGCTGCCTTTGTGCATGACACCCTGTTTCAGCCTGATTTTGGGACGGCGCGCGCCGATTTTCCCGGTGGGGATGCCAAGTCTCTATGGGACTCCATTCAGCAGATTCTCACGCTGCCGGACGATACGCGGCTGTTCACCGGCCACGACTATATGCCCGATGGCCGTGAGCCAACGTGGCAGAGCAGCGTCGATGAGCAGCGAGCCAACAACCCGCACTTGGTTGGCAAAAGCAAGGAGGAGTACATCGCCCTGCGCCACCAGCGGGATAGCGAGCTACCCATGCCCAAGCTGATTTTGCACGCGCTGCAGGTGAATACTCGTGGTGGCCGTTTACCGGAACCAGAAGCCAACGGCAAGCGCTATCTAAAAATCCCCCTGGATGCCCTGGAAGGTGCGGCCTGGGATTGATGTTATCCAAACCAAGGAGGTGTGGTCATGCAAACGAAGCCATTGGAGCCCGGCGTTGAGATCACCTCAGCGCTGGCGGTGGATGAGCTGGAAGAGGTAAAAGCCCGTGGTTTTCACGCGGTGGTGTGTAACCGCATCGAAGGTGAGAGCGAAGACTTTCCCGACGAGGCGCGCTACCGCGAAAAAGCCGAGCAGCTTGGGCTTGCCTGGGTGCATATCCCCGTGAAGCCAGGCGAGTACAGCGAAGCTGACATCCACGCCTTTGCTGAAGCGCTCCAGCAGCTGCCGCGCCCGCTATTGGCATTTTGCCGCTCAGGTAAGCGGGCCACGCACCTGTGGGCCTACGCCAAGCGTCAGCACGAGCAGTGCGATTTGGCGGAACTGTTTGCGGCGGCTCATGCGGCAGGGGTTGACTTGGAAGATCAGCGCCATGGCCTTGAACGAAGCGCCCAATAAAAAGCGAAGACGCGTGAAACCCTAGTACGAAGGCCCCGTATCAGCAGATACCTATTTTGAGACTGCATCATGATCATTGAGCGCTGGGTGCCGCTAATCGGCTGGCTGCGAACCTATCATCGGGGCTTGCTCACGCGGGATGTGCTTGCCGGAGTCATCGTCACGCTGATGCTGGTGCCGCAAGCGCTGGCCTACGCGGTGCTGGCAGGGTTGCCGCCGGAAATGGGGCTCTATGCCAGCATGCTGCCGCTGGTGCTGTACGCCATCTTTGGCACCAGCGCGAGTTTGGCAGTAGGGCCGGTGGCGGTGGCAGCACTGATGACGGCCTCGGCGCTGAGCAGTTTTGCTGCGCCGGGCAGCCCGGAGTATATCGGTGCGTCGCTGGTGCTGGCCGCGCTCTCTGGGCTGATTCTTATCGCCATGGGCGTGCTTCGGCTGGGCTTTTTAGTCAACTTTCTCAGCCACCCGGTGATCTCCGGGTTTGTGACCGCCTCGGGGATTTTGATCGCGATCAGCCAGTTGAAGCACATTTTGGGGGTCGAAGCATCCGGCCATAACGTGGTGGAACTGCTGCGTGCGCTATTGGGTCAG
This sequence comes from Halomonas sp. LC1, assembly GCF_030247125.1. Classification (NCBI taxonomy): domain Bacteria; kingdom Pseudomonadati; phylum Pseudomonadota; class Gammaproteobacteria; order Oceanospirillales; family Halomonadaceae; genus Halomonas; species Halomonas sp. LC1. The sequence goes on from NZ_JASSPG010000006.1 coordinate 149,145, forward strand.
TGGCAGCAGGTGAACGTCATTACGCTGCTGATTGGCCTTGGCGTTTGGGCGTATCTATGGGTGTGTCGCAAGCGCCTGAATGGTTGGCTGACCGAGCTGGGAATGCCTGCCAGTTGGGCAGGGTTAATGGTCAAAGCCGCACCTATTTCGGCCGTGGTAGTGACTACGCTGTTGGCCTGGGGCTTCCAACTAGAGCAGCGCGGGGTCGATGTGGTGGGCTTTGTGCCCAGTGGCCTGCCTGCCATGACGCTGCCGAGTCTGGATCAATCGCTGTGGCTCGGCCTGCTCCCGGCGGCGCTGCTGATCAGCTTGGTAGGGTTTGTAGAGTCGGTGTCCGTGGCGCAGACCCTGGCCGCCAAGCGTCGTCAGCGTATCGACCCCAACCAAGAGCTGATTGCGCTCGGCATGGCGAATCTTGGTGCTGGCGTTAGCGGTGGCTCGCCGGTGTCGGGCGGTTTTTCGCGCTCGGTGGTCAATTTTGAAGCCGGGGCGGCAACGCCGCTGGCGGGGGCGTTTACCGCGCTTGGGATTGTGTTGGCGACGCTGCTACTCACTGACTTACTGGCCTTTTTACCCACCGCCACGCTGGCCGCCACGATTATCGTGGCAGTGGGGACATTGATTGATTTGCCTGCGGTAAAGCGGACCTGGCAATACTCCCGTAGCGACGGGGTGGCGATGGTCGCTACTTTGCTGCTGACCCTTCTGCACAGCGTGGAAGTGGGCATTATCAGCGGGGTGGTGCTCTCGCTGGGGCTACACCTTTACCGCACCAGCCAGCCCCATAGTGCGGTGGTAGGGCGGGTGCCGGGCACCGAGCATTTTCGTAACGTGAAGCGCCATCAGGTCGAAACCGACGAGCATGTCGCCATGCTGCGCATCGATGAAAGCCTCTATTTTGCCAACGCCCGCTATCTCGAAGATACCGTCATGGCGCTGGCCGCCCGCTCGCCGTCGATCAAGCACATTGTGCTCACCTGTCAGGCAGTGAATGTCATCGATGCTTCGGCCCTGGAGAGCCTGGAGGCGATCAACGGTCGGCTGAAAGACGCCGGTGCCATGCTCCACTTGGCCGAAGTGAAAGGGCCGGTGATGGATCGCCTAACGCACACGGCGTTCTACCACGAGCTCACCGGCCAAGTGTTCTTTACCACCTATGACGCTTGGCAAGCGTTGGCGCATCCGGCCAGTGCTGGGGTGGTGTCGGTGTGACGTGGTTTTGTCACTCCCAGGCTGGGAACGGATCGGGCAGTTGCTGCCATACCTTTATACCTTCCAAAAGCTCCGCCTCGCTGAGCAAACAGCCGTCCAGCGCTTCACGCATTTTGGCCTCATCTAGGTTTTGGCCGATAAATACCAGCTCTTGGCGCATATCGCCAAACGGCTCCTGCCACTTTTCCATAATGAACTGGCGGTACTCCGGGTCTTCCGGCCAGTCGGTTTCTGGAATGGCTTTCCAAAACACGCCTGCCGGGCCGTGATGGGCAATGCCACCTGCCTGGCTCCACTGGCCCGCATAGCGAGGGCGGGTGGCCAGCCAGAAGAAACCTTTGGAGCGCAGCAGGCCTTTGCCAAACCATTCGGCGTTTAACAGGTCGTGAAACTTTTGAGGGTGAAAAGGGCGGCGAGCGTGGTAGGCGAAGCTGCCAATACCGTACTCTTCGGTTTCGGGGATGTGTTCGCCACGTAGCTCTTTCAGCCAGCCGGGCGCTTGCTGCGCGTGTTCAAAGTTGAACTTGCCTGTATTCAGCACTTTTTCTAGCGGCACGCCACCTTGGGTGATGGGCACGATGTCTGCGTCGGGATTGAGCGAGCGTAGAATCGCTTTCAAAGCGTCCAGCTCTTTCTCAGTGATCAGGTCGGTCTTGCTGATCAGTAGGACATTGCAAAACTCAATTTGGTCGACCAACAGGTCTGCGACGTTACGTTCGTCCTCTTCGCCCAGGCTCTCTCCGACCTCTTCAAGGCTTTGCGCTTCCTGGTATTGGGCGAGGAAGTTAGCCCCGTCCACCACCGTCACGAGGGTGTCTAGCCGGGCAACGTGGGAAAGGCTTTGACCACTCTCATCTTCAAAGGTGAAGGTTTCGGCGACAGGCAGCGGTTCAGAAATGCCGGTCGACTCGATCACCAGGTAATCAAACTTACCTTCACGGGCCAGTTGGCTGACCTCGACCAACAGATCTTCACGCAGAGTGCAGCAGATGCAGCCATTGCTCATTTCTACCAAGCGCTCCTCAGAGCGGTTTAATGCCACGTCACTGTGCAGCGTTGGTTCACCGGGTCCGCCACGCACCAGTGCACCGTCAATATTCACCTCGCTCATGTCGTTCACAATCACAGCCACTCGGCGGCCTTCACGGTTGGCCAGAATATGATTGAGCACGGTGGTTTTACCGGCACCTAGAAAGCCGGAAAGCACGGTCACGGGTAAGGGGGGGAACGCAGCCATAGTGACGAGCACCTCTAAACGATTTAATGTTATGTGATAATATAACATTAATAGAGGCGCATTATAAAAGGGGAAAATGAAAAATTTTGAGCAGCGAGCGGGAAAGGGAAAGTGGCGAGATACCAAAAAAGGCAGCCGCATATCCCTATGTCGACTGCCAAGCTAGTTAAAATATGGCTGAAAATAACGATTAAACAATGGTTCAGAGGAGGTGTAAGGCGCGCTAACGCCACATCTGAGGGTACTCCTCCCAGTAACGACCCATTTGACGCTCTTGGGTTAATTCATACAGCTCGTACTGCCGCCCTAAGCGAGCACCACCGTCTCGGGTAAGAGGCTGCCAGCGTAGCATGGTGCTATCGCGGCTTGAAAAGGAGAAAAAGGCATCAAGCGGTATTGTTAAATAGAGCCCTTTATCAAAATTGCCTTCCCCAAACGCATCGCCTGCATCGGTCCAGGTGCCCCAGGCACCAATGCGCACGCCAGAGGCAAACTCCCGTGAAAGATCCAGCGTGGCACCCACATCCTTGGCGAGATAGCGGCCCACGCTCAACTTGGCCAGCACATCTTCAATGCCGGTTTCCCAGTACGCGTTGACGAAGCCTGTCCAGGTGCTGTAATCACGTAGATCAAACTGTTGATCAAACGCCCGCTGGCGAACCCAGTTAATATCTGCCCCAAATGCCCATGAGGAATCAAACGGGCGGTACAACACTTCAGTCCCTGCGCCTGCGTACATCATTTCTAGCAAGCCACCATAACCCATGGCATAAACGTTATCGCTCAGCTTGGCGGTGCGCGTGTACTGAAGGCTTTCAATGCCTAACGTGGATTCCGTTAAGTAGTCGCCGATAAAGGTACGAACCCTAGGCAAGTCAGAGTCTGCGATGTACTCATAGTTGTCTAAGTTATCCAGCACGGTTAAGGCCACGCTGCTTGAAAACCAGCCGTTAGGATCCGTTTGATACTCAGCGCTTAATAGCGCCTTTAAGCGGAAAAGATAGCCATCTGGCCCACCAAAGTTTTGGTCCAGCTGCGGGCCTAATTGCCAATCAAAACGTTGCTCAGGCGCTTGATAGAGTGTTTCAGCAGCTTCATTGCCTAACGTTGCGTGGGCATAAATGCCGTAACGGTGGGCATACTCCTGATCAGTGGAAGCAGCGGCCTGCACAAACGGCTCGCGTTGGTGAACACTAGAGCGAAGTGGTAAGCCGCGTTCCTGCCAATCAAACTGAAAACTGGTAATCTCAGGCGCTGCCTGCGCATGCAAAATACGTCCAGCGCGGCCTTCGCTTTGTGCCAGCGAACGGAACTGCACCGGCTCAGCCACCACATGCAGCCGATCACCCTGGCGCTCTATGCGCTGCACTTGAACGCCAGCATTTTGATTGAGCAGTTGGCTGGTAGCTTGCCAATTAGGCTGTGCTTCCGCCGTTAGCTCCACTGGTGCTGGGTCATTCTTAACTTGGCTAAGTCCTGCCAAATTAAGGTTGAGGGTAACGCCTGCCATAACGGAGTTGCCGCGTTGCCAGCCAGTATGTAGCTCAACGTTTTCGTTCACCGCATAGCGTGCGCCCACGTTTAGGCGGGTGTCTTGGGTTTGATTATTGCGCTGTGGCTCGTTGGTGTAGTTATTGCCTTCATACTCCAACTGCAATACTAAGGGCTGCCAGGGAGTTTGGTACTCAATGCCCCCAAAAAACGCCGCGGGGCCAGCAAAAAACTGGCCCGCGTTCAGCTCGCCACCGCCAGCGCCGCTGCTTTCAGAACGCTCATCAAACCGGTCGGCCAACCAACCAAGCGGTGAATCAATATCGCTGGCGGCGCCTAAATAGCCCCAGCCAATACCGGCGGTAAAATCGAGATCGTACCAACGCTTACTGGCCACCAAATACTCGGCACCAAACAGCGTAGTACCGCCAATATCCCGCGCGCCCACCGCCACCTGCGGCCAATAACGGGTTTCTTCTAATAAACGCAGCTTGGCATCAAAGCCTTTATCCAAGTTGCGGTCGAAGAGTTCCGATTGGCGGTTTTCCACTTCCACGTAACGAAAGCCACCCTCGAACCACTCAGTAGGCTGAAAAAACACGCTATAGCGGCGGTAAGGGGCCGTACGGTTAAAGCCCACCGACATATCGCCCAGTGGGTTCATTCGGGCCGTAGGCGTTTGCATGATGCCCACGCCGCCAAAATCACTTTGGCTATAAACGTGTTGGTCACCACGCTCGCCGCCAGAAGAGGCAAAAGCCGCCAACGGCATACATATAGGGGCAGCCGCCAGCGCGTATAACGCCATACCCCGCCAAGAGCGGCACATCACATCCGCCGTATGAAAACGAAAAACACACATTAAGGGGCTTGCCATTGGTTACATTGTTCGCCGGGGAGTTGAGCGGCCAACACATTCGGTAGCCGCTGATTCACAATATCCAGTTCGTGAGTTGTGCCCGGAAACGGCAACGCCCCACCCAAACCTTGGCGATTGGGAAGCTCGACCACCACACGACTGCCCGGTGCCAGCGGGGTGGGTTGGGCATTCCAAGCGGCCACACCTCGGCGCAGCACGCGGCCCTGGGGCGTTACTACGTGTACTGCATCAATACCTTCAAACGTGCCAGAAGCGCTTTGGGCCATTAACGAGTCCAGGCTGCTTCCAGGCTGCCACGGCTGGCGCGCAACGCCTTGGCGCCCCCATACCTCTACCCAAGCCGGTGGCTCGCAAGCGCCCCAATAAGCCACGTTGCTAAGTAGGGGCGCTTCGCGCAAGGTAGCGCCGAAAGCCAGTAAATCTAACCGCTGAGGGGAGCGAAGGGGCTGGCCATCTAAGCGAGCTAGCGCCGTTTGCCAAGCACGCAAGGTGGCCACGTTGCGCTCATTACCCGCCACACTAGCGCTCACGGCCAGAGTTTTCAGCTCTTCTATCAAATAGCGGCGTGATTGCGCCAGGCGCTCAGTATCGGACTTTAAAAGGCCGAAGGCGTAGCTCCAGTTAACGGGCGCGGCCAGGGTGGGCAGGGTTTCTAGCCAGGCATCTGCAAGCGTGGGGGAAGGTGCCACACCAGAAGCCGCATGAGCAGGGCTTGCGCATACCATCAGCAAGGCACCGGCTAATGCAGGGCGTAAAATGCGTGCAAAACGCGTTAACAACGGCGCGCGTTCATAGGAAAAAACAGAGATCATCGTCACTCATTCCACCAAGGGCGAGCCACCTGCCAGGCCACTTCTGGCCCACCGGGCCATGCCTGCTCGCTGGCTTGCCAAAGCCGAAAAGAGGAAGGGCTACGCCACCATTGTCCTTGCGTGGTAGCACCGCTTTGCCACTGGTACCTAACCTCACACTGCTCAAGCGGCAGTTCAGCCAGCACCAATGCCTGCAAAGCAGGAGCGCTGCACTGCATGGTTGCGTCGGCATAATCCGCCATAGCGATACCTTCTGGCGTTACCCAGTGGCGCTCTACGGTAAACGTAGCCGGGCTAGGCTGCTGCCAAGGCATGGCGGTACCCTCTGCCGCGTTCAGGCTGGGGGCAGCGTAGCGGGTAGCTAGCAAATCGCCTTCAGGGCTGCTCATGGCATAAAGGCTGCCATGGTAAAGCGTAAAAAAGTTGCCCGCGGCCAGTGGCCAGTGGGTTTGCGCGCCGGTATGCGCCCCTAGCACCGCTAAGCCACGAACCGACGAAGTATCTAGCGCTAAAGAAGCAAACGACACCGCTTCAGCTTGTGCAGCCGTCGCTTCACCTTGGCCGGGTATCAGCGCACTTAACGCTTGCCCAGTAGGGCTATCTTTCAGTGTGCTGCAACCTGCGGTAGCTACTACGCACGCTAATACCAGCGGCCAGCGGAAAGCCGTACACATAAAAGCCGCAGTTAAGCGGCTTTTATGCACATTTGAATAACGGCAAGGCAGTTGCCCGTTAGCAAGTTTCAAATGCGACCTCAGTTTGTGCCAGTGGTGCCGGTAGTGCCGCCAGAGCCAGAAGAGTCGGCAGCGGTTGCCGCCACACCCGCGGCAACAGCAACAGTACCAGCCACTACTAATGCCGTAGTGCTAACACCCAGTGCACCGGCTAGGCCGCCAGCAGCAGCGCCACCAGCACTTACGCCGCCAGCACCTGCTGCGCCCGCGCCTGCACCGCCTGTGCCACCGCCAGCGGTGCCTGCGGCGTTAGCCGGAGGAGTAGTGGTAGGGGAAGGCGTAGTAGGTGCCGCATCGGGGGTGGGCTGAGCCAGCGCCAACGGAGAAGCCAACATACCTGCGATAGCGAACAGAGCGATCGGTTTTTTCATAACCCTATCTCCTTTAGTAATAAGGGCCAATATGGTGCCCGTAACACAGCCGCCGACAAGTAAGCTGCCTAGCATCCGTACGGGGCGCAATGTGCAAGCCGCTAAAAAATATGGCAATCAACATGTGTTTTGCTAGGGCCACAACCCTATTTGCCGCTTAGCAAACTCACACCATTCCGATGGGTATAGTAGCGTGCTAGTGCTATGGCTGCATAGGCAGCCTATTAAAAATTCATCTAACGGTGACATAAACGCTTCACCATGAATTAAGCCGAATTTAAAGCGAGAAAACACCCTACCCAAAGCCCGTTTTTTACCGCTTAGCCGCATAAATGGCGTGAGGGTTGGCTGCCTCAGGGGGCGCTAGCCACGGTTTTGGGCAGAGCGGCTGGGTGAGCATGAATTTAAATTTATTGACCTAAAATTCAAAAGCTTAGATTTTATTAAAGGGTAAATTTTCGCGAAAAAAACATGCTCAGCATTAAATCAAACGTACGGCAAACACCCTGTCAATAATAAAAACGTGATAGCCAAAACGAAATGCCGTGAAAATTAAATTAGGCCCCAAGCGGCTAGCCTAGCGCACTAGAGTTAGGTAGGATTGCCCGGCTTAAAAAAATAGTACCAATAGTGTAGGGAACCCAGCCTGCCAGCGTTATACACAAGCTGTCGTTTTTTCTTAGTGAGTAAAGCGGATGTATCTCTTTTTGAATGTTCCACGGCCCACTGCGGGGCGGCGCTTTAGCCGTGCTACTGCTTTTGCCAGTGCCCTGGCAGGTGCGTTGCTGCTTTCCGGCTGCGCCCTAGCGCCGGGCGGTCACTTTGAAGCCAACACGCAAACTGCGCCTATCGATGAGCTAGTGGATGTACAGCCGATCACCCCAGGGTTGATTGCATCTATCTCAACCGCCGGAGAACGCGCCACGCCGATGCCCAGCGCCCTGCGCGATGCCATTGATGAATGGCAGTACCGCATTGGCCCAGGCGATGTACTCAGCATTATTGTTTACGACCACCCTGAACTCACCATTCCTGCGGGCAGTGAACGCCGCGCGGAAGATGCAGGCAACCAAGTACGTAACGATGGCACGATTTTCTACCCCTTTGCAGGCAAAGTGGACGTAGAGGGCAAAACCCTAGACGAAGTACGCGAAATTCTCACGCGCCGCCTAGCGGGAGTGATTCAAGAGCCGCAGGTAGATGTCAATATTGCCGCCTTCCGTTCGCAAAAAGTGCTGGTGAGCGGTGCCGTGGGCCAGCCGGGTAGCCTACCGGTGACCACCGTACCGCTGACCCTGGCAGACGCCGTTAGCCAAGCCGGTGGCGCTACAGAAGAAGCCAACTGGCACGAGGTGTACCTTACCCGCAACGGGGTAGAAGAGCGCCTTTCGCTGTTTAGCCTGCTGCGCGAAGGCGACCAAACCCAAAACCGCCTGCTGCAAGATGGCGATGTGTTGCACATCCCGAATGCTGACAACCAAGCGGTGGCCGTGATGGGCCAAGTGCGTATTCCTGGCAACGTGCGCTTGGGTAACGAGCGGCTATCGCTCACCGATGTGCTCGCCCGCGCCGGTGGCATTAACGAAGGCACCGCCGAGCCTTCCGGTATTTTTGTGATTCGTGGCAACCAGCCCGACAGCCAGCGGTTAGCGACCGTTTATCAACTCGATGTTCGTAACGCGGCGGCCTTTGCCATGGGTAGTGGCTTCGCGATGCAGCCTAACGACGTGGTGTACGTGACCACCGCGCCCATTGCCCGCTGGAACCGCGTGATTAGCCTGCTGCTGCCCTCTATACAGCTGCCCGGCGTCACCGCAGAAAGCATTAACGACACACGGGACGCTCGCTAACCGCGGGCCTGCCATAACCACCTTATTAATAGGAAATGGGTACGGGTAGCCATGTTCCAAAACATATTAGTCGTGTGCATTGGCAATATATGCCGTAGCCCCGTGGCGGAAGCCATGCTGCGAGCGCAGCTGCCCCATAAGCAGTTCTCATCCGCCGGGTTAGGCGCACGGGTAGGCGAAGGCGTAGACCCCACCGCCAAGCAGCTAGCGAAAGAAGCCGGGCTAGAGGTAAGCCACCACCAAGCCCGGCAGCTAACCACCGCCATGCTACAAGCCGCCGACCTAGTTTTGGTAATGAGCGACGGCCAGCGCCGCGCCGTGGCCGAGCTTTCCCCCACGGCATTAGGAAAAACCATGCGGCTAGGCCAATGGCTAGAAAACGGCCAGGGAAAAGATATCCCCGACCCCTACCAAAAAAGCCCAGAAGCCTTTGCACACGTACACCAGCTAATGGATGCCGCCACCCGCGCCTGGGCCACCCGCCTAGGCTAGGTGCGCAGTCACCTGTTTTACCTTTAACACGTGGATACAAAGAGAGCATGAGCGACGTAACCCCCTCGCACGGCCCAGCACCGCAAGACGACGAGATCGATCTAGGCCGCTTGTTCGGCCTGCTGCTAGACCACAAGTGGTGGATTGTAGGCATTACCGCGCTATTTGCGGCGCTTGGCGTGGTGTACGCCCTGCTGGCCACGCCCGTGTATGAAGGCGATGCGCTGGTGCAGGTGGAACGCCGCTCATCCATCAACCCTCTGGGTGACGTGGCCGATATGCTCGGCCAAGAAACCGAATCCATGACCTCCGCTGAAGTACAAATCTTGCAGTCGCGCATGGTACTAGGCCAAGTGGTCGATAAAGTGGCGCTAGATACCGTGGTGGCCCCCAATACGCTGCCCGTGGTGGGTAACTTTATTCAACGCCATGGCATCGAGCGCCCCGGTTTTATGCAGAACAGCGCCGCCGTGTGGGGCGGTGAGAGCATTAACGTAGGCCGTTGGGATGTCGCGGATAGCTTCCGTGGGCTGCCCTTCACCCTCAAAATGGAAGGCCCGAGTGACTACTCCGTATGGCTAGAAGGGGAGCGCGTTGGCAGTGGTAAAACAGGTGAGCTAACCACGCTATTTAATGGCGATGTGCAGCTCAGCATTACCGAATTAAACGCTCCTGCTGGCGCCGAATTTACGCTCACCAAATTACAGCGCGCAGAAGCCATTCGCCGGTTAAAGAACCGTCTCACTGTGGCAGAAATTGGCGGAGGACGTAACAACAATACCGGCATGCTGCGGCTAACGTTAACCGGTGAGCATCGCGACGAAATTCGCCACTCACTGAACGCGGTAACGGAAACCTTCCTGACTCAAAACGTAGAACGGCAATCGGCAGAAACCGAACAAAGCCTCGCGTTTTTGGAAGAGCAGGCCCCGGAGCTGCGCACCCAGCTAACCGATGCCGAAAATAGCCTGAACGAATACCAAGTAGAATCTGAAAACGTCGGGTTAGACAGCGAAGCCCAAGCCGCGATTAACCGCTATATAGAGCTTGAGCAGCGCCTAAGTGAAATCGAGTTTCAAGAGGCCGAGTTAGCCCAGCGTTTTACGCCTAGCCACCCCAGTTACCAAGCACTGTTGCGCCAAAAGCGCTTTGTTCAAAACGATATTGACGAGCTCAACGAGCGCGTGAACCAGCTGCCCGCTGCCCAGCAAGAAATTGTGCGCCGTACGCGAGATGTCGAGGTGACTCAAGCCATTTACGTGAACGTGCTGAACAAAATGCAAGAGCTGCAAATGGCCAAAGCGGGCACCGTAGGTAACGTGCGCATTATTGATAATGCCCTGGTAGGTAATAGTGCCATTGCCCCGAAGAAGCCGTTGATTGTAGTAGTGGCCACTCTGCTAGGTGGCATGCTAGCGGTAGGCGGTGTAGTGCTAATGGGCTTGCTGCGCCGGGGTATTGAAAGCCCCGAACAGCTAGAACAAGCCGGCCTGCCGGTGTATGCCACCGTGCCGCTTTCGGATGCGCAGCAAAAGCTGATGCGCAAAGTGAAAAACAAAGGCGATAAGCACAGCCACGAAGTAGCCACCGGCATATTGGCCCATATAGAACCCACCGACCTTTCCATTGAGGCGCTGCGCGGCCTGCGCACCAGCCTGCACTTCGCCATGCTAGAGGCCAAAAACCGCAGCCTGATGATTACCGGTTCCAGCCCCGGCATTGGCAAAAGCTTTATTGCGGTCAACCTTTCCGCCGTATGCGCCCAGGCAGGCCAAAAAGTGCTCGTGATTGATGCGGATATGCGCAAAGGCCACTTACATTACGCCTTTGGCGGCAAAAGCGAAGGCGGCCTTTCGGACGTGCTTTCCGGACGCAGCACCTGGCAAAGCCAGCTGCGCACCAGCCAAGTAGAAGGCTTAAGCTATATATCCCGTGGTTTGGCACCGCCCAACCCCTCAGAATTGTTAATGGGTGAGCGCTTTGCCCAACTACTGGCCGAGGTAGAACAGCAGTTCGATTTAGTGATCGTGGACACACCGCCGGTGCTGGCCGTAACGGACCCCTCTGTTGTGGGCAACCACTGCGGCACCACGCTGCTACTCACGCGGTTTGAGCGCAACACGATTAAAGAAGTACAGCTAGCCGCCCGCCGCCTGGAAAACACCGGCGTTGTGGTAAAAGGCACCATTCTAAACGCCATGGAGAAAAAGGCAGCCAGCAGCTACGGATACGGCTACTACCAGTACAGCTACCGTTCCACTGCGGAATAGCGCTGCTAGCCAGTAATACAGTGCCTAGCGAATGAGCGGGCGCGCAATAAAAAGCTTTCAATGTAAAGAAACGAGCACCGCCCTTTTTAGGGCGGTGCTCATCAGCGAACCAACAAACACGCAAGCAGTGGGCATTGAGGATACGCCCGGAATAACCTCCGGGCGGTAGCGTGTCTCAACAGCGTAGCTGATATATATAAAGTTCTTCTTTGCTAGACTCCCACGAGAGTTGTTAAATAAAGATGTCAAAATCAAAGGTTGATCTATTTTCGACAGAGCACTTAAAGAATGGTATGCAACAACGGGCTATCAAGAGTGCTGGTGTGACTATAACCGCTCAAGTTTTTAAGCTTATATTGCAGGTTATTTCGATTGTATTATTGGCACGATTATTAGACCCTGCTGATTTTGGCTTGGTTGCTATGGTTACAGTTTTCACAGGTCTTGCTCTTCAGTTTATGGAGGGAGGTTTGTCTATGGCTACTATTCAAAGTGAAAAGTTAAATCAATCACAAGTTTCAAATTTGTTTTGGGTGAACAGTGTTCTGGGACTAAGCCTGTTTCTTATGAGCCTTTTATCTTCCCCCTTAATAGCTCATTTGTATAATGAGCCTCGCCTTATGCCAATTATGTCTGTAATGAGCGTTGTGTTTTTAATAGGTGGTGTCTCGGTGCAGCATGATGCACTACTTCGCCGGCAAATGCAGTTTAAAAAAATCTCAGTTATAGATGTCTCTTCAATGGCAATGGGAGTAATCGCGGGTGTTATGACGGCATTTTTTGGGCTTCAGTATTGGGCTTTAGTTATTAGCCCCATCACAGTTATTACGACCAAAACAATTTTACGCTGGTTGATTTTGTGCTGGATCCCATCTAAATTTAGCCGAAATTCTGGAGTGAAACCTTTGCTTAGCTTCGGTGCGAATGTTACTGGCGCAAATTTCATTGGATATTTCGCAAGTAATGCTACCCCTTTTGCCATAGGTTTAGTGGCAGGCGCGCAGCAGTTAGGATTTTACAATAGAGCTAACCTGATTAACACTCTACCATCCTCACAGCTGTTACCACCTATAATTAGTGTACTACAGCCAACAATCGCCCGTATCTCTGATGAACCCAGTGAGTTAAAAAGAACTTTATTATCATTAATAGGAAAATTAGCTTTAGCTTCTACATTAATCACAACGATAATGGCGATTTTTGCTGATTGGATAGTTTTTTTACTTCTAGGTTCTTCATGGAGTGAAGCAGTCCCTGTGTTTAGGCTGCTAGCTATATATGCTTTCATACAGCCGTTGGCCGGTTTAATAGCGATGGCCCTAGTGGCTACAGGTAATCCAAAAGCAATGTTAAACTCAAAAATTCATAGCCTAGCTATTACGGTTGTAGCGTTATTAATAGGAAGTAACTGGGGATGGGTTGGAATAGTGCTGTCATTTTCATTGTCTGGAATATTTTTTCGCCTACCTGTCTTTTTATACTATTCAAGCCGTTTTCTTCCTTTAACTTTCTGGGATTTAAGTAAGCCTATTTTACCCCCAGTAGTCTGCGGGTTGATAACCATACTTTTAATGATTTGGATTAAGAATCACATTTTTTTTGAGAGTTTAACTTTAGGGCTTTTTGTTTTAGTGCCTACCTGTGTATTCATATACGGAATTATTGCAATGATGATAAGGCCTGCTAGGTTTGATATATTGCAGTTAATATCGAATATTCCAGTTTTGTTTAATAGAGAATCATCCACAAAAATTTGAGGGCAAAATGTTGTTATATCCATTTAAAATCGTCACTAAAATCGTAAGTGAAATTTTTCTGTCTGCGTCTGAATGGTTGGCAGCTGTGAAAAGTTTCAACCTGCATCTAAAATATTCGTTTAGCCAAAGAAATCCTGAAAAAGATATTGATAAGCTTAAATATTATATTGTTAAAAACTGCCATATTGTAGAAAAAGGAATGTCTTTGCCTGAGCCAAGATATGCATTTGGGCAGTCTAAGATAAGTAAACTTATAATTAAAACGAAGAAATACGGGTTAGCTATGGAAAAAGAAGGAGAAATCATTGTAGAAATGGTACGAGATGCATTAAGACAGTATCGGAATTTTCATCACGGCAAAGAAGATTTGTTTGAACCGGGGTTTATCGAAAATTTAGATGAGTTTCTGCTCTGTACAGATCCTAAAGATAAAGGCGGTGTTAGCTTAGTTAAAAAAAATCAATGGAATAATTTTTCTATACATGACTATGAAGAATTTATATCAAGTCGACGCAGTGTAAGGGACTTTGATAAAACACCCGTAAGCGATGATGTTATAATCTCCGCCATAAAAGTTGGACTCAAGGCGCCATCTGTGTGTAACAGACAAGGTTGGCATGTGCATTATTATAGTGATAAAAACAAAATAGAAGATTTGTTGTCCCATCAAAATGGAAATTCGGGTTTCACTAAAAGTATTGATAAGCTGATTATAGTTACAGGAAATATAAAAGCATTCACGAGAAACGAACATAACCAACTTTTTGTGGATGGTGGTATTGTCTCAATGAATATTATTTTAGCAATTCACGCAGCTGGCCTAGGGTCATGTCCATTGAACACTTGCATGCCGTATTATAAGCAAAAGAAAATAATGAATGCAGGGTCTATACCAGTAAATGAGCGTTTAATAATGATGATTGCAGTTGGGAGTTTGAAAAAAGAATTCCTTGTCCCAAAATCTGAAAAATACTCTATAAAACAAACGCTCATAAAGCATTAAAATTCCAGCTATGGACATTAAACTTTTATTAATCATAGAGAGTGCATTATGAGAAAATTAGGTATTCTGAATTTTCAATATTCTAACCATAATTACGGCGCCGTTTTACAGGCTGCAGCATTAGAATATCTTCTGATCGCAAAAGGGTATGATGTCAGGCATATTGATTACCAGCCTCTAAAGAAAAAAGGAGTAAAAAAACTGTTGATAAATCTTATTAAAAGATACGTGCCCATCAATAAAAATAAAAATGAAGAAGTTTTTGAGCACTTTAGGAAAAAATTTTTACACAGGACTGAAGTTGTAACCTCCCCCTCAAAGTTTTCTAAAATAGCCACAGCTTTTGATATTGTTATAGTTGGTAGTGATCAAGTTTGGCGTCCTTCATTTTCAGGCGACCCGGTAGGTTTTTTTCTAGGCCATGTTCCGCAGGGCATTAGACGTGTATCATATGCCGCTAGTTTTGGTTTAGATAGTTGGGAGCAAATAAGTGATAAGTCATTAACGGAATATATTAAAGGCGAGCTTATCAAGTTTGATAAAATTTCTTGCCGTGAAGACTCTGGCGTATCTATTTGTTCAGACGTGTTCCAAATTGATTCAGTGCATGTTTTAGATCCTTTGCTATTAGTAGACCAAAGTTTTTTTGATAATATATTAAATGAGTCTAAGTTAAAAAATAGTGCTCAAAAAAATCCAAAAGTTGTATTTTATAAACTTGATTCAAGTGATGAATTTGAAAAAGATTTGAGTATTATTGGTGATAAACTTAAGTGTGTCCCCGTGAATCTTTACTCGACAGATAAGGTCGCGCGAGAATTTAGACCAGTTGATGATTGGGTAAGTATGATTTGTGACTCTGAGGTTATAGTTACTGATTCATATCATTGTGTGTGTATAGGTTTGCGTTTCAATAAAAAAATCCTTTTTTGTCCAAATGATAAAAGAGGAAAAGCCAGACTAGATAGTCTTTTTCGTCAATTAGACGTAAAGGTTATACCGTTTGAAGGTGGCACAAAGCTTGATTTTTATTTTTTAGAGAAAAGTGAAAGTTTCATGAATTCGTTTGAAAAAGCACGTATTAATTCAATTGATTTCTTAGATCAGTCTCTACGCTAAACTCTTTTATCTCAATATAGTATAATTGTTAATTTTTAGGTCTGTTAACATGAAAGTTAAAATCATAACTCTTTATTCTGGCGAGAAAGAGTATAAGCGTTCCATTGAGTCTGTTGATATTCAAAAGACTGATTTTTTAGTTGATAAAATGTTTATAGAGAACAAAGAGAACCTTGAGGCTCATAATTTATTATATAGAGCAATTATGTATGAGAGTCGAGATTATAATTATTTTGTAAAGTTAGATGCGGACATGGTTTTAACTAAAGAAAGTTCATTGGCCGAAATTATAGGCTATGCTGAAGATAGCTGCGCAGATGTTTTTTCAATTCCAGTTCACGACTTTATGACTGATAGTATGATTTGGGGGCTAAATATATATAAAAGTGGTGTTCAATGGGAGCTTAATACTGATAAAACTTTTACAGATCAACAGAGGTTATGCAAAGATTATGTTGTTAAAAAGTTAGCTTTAAAAAAAGAAGATAGCCTGGTTACACATGCAGATGGAGGCGATGAGTACCAAGCATTTGTTTTTGGTATCCATAGAGCAACTAAAATTCTGCAAAAAGATGTTGACCTTTTTAAGGTCGGTCATTCTTATGCTCAAGTTGATATCATTAAGAAAGTTCTCAGTAGCTATCTGGAATCCAAAAATAAGGCCAGAGGAGTTGCTATAATAGGTGCTTACTATCTTGTTTCTGGCATTGTGGATGGATCTTCATTAAATAGAAAAAGTGATTATTTTGAAAGTTTTGAATTAATAAATTATGAAAAAGATATTTATGATTCGGTTGTTTTTTTTTCTAGAAGTAACTTTGGAATAATATTGAAATCAGTAGGTTTTATAAAAATGATTTTTGGGATTTTTGCTTATTTTAAAACAAGGTTGAACTCTATAAGAAAGAGATTTTAAAATTTTCTTTTTTAGCGAGATGAGTTAATAGTACTATAGCTAAGAAGATGAGGTTTTTTTATTATCTTTCAAGATTAAAATTTAGTCGTCAGTAAAGCGACATGAACAACTTCTCACTATAAAGTTCTGAGTTGACAGTTGACAGTTGACAGTTGACAGTTGACAGTTGACAAAAGCGAAGTCTCCATGGTCATAGATGTTTTTAAATGCTAAGCTATATTTACCACAATCGCTTGAGAGCACGACTTCATCTTCTTAGAGAACGAAGAATGAGTAGAGGAATCTCAGCATAACATGGGAAACGGGTTTTTAAGCCGCCCTAAGAACTTTCGCTAGCCGTAAAATAGCTGCGAAAAACTAAAAAGGTAAGTTGCGATTCCAACGTATTGTCAGAGTTCAAATATCTGCTCAACGAGGACAAGAGTTTATAAGTTTTTATCAGGCGTAAATTGAACCGAAAACTATGTGGTATCATCCGTTAAGCGCTAGCAGCGCCTGTAACTCCACTTTACTACGGCCTAAGCCACGGTACTGTGTTTAAGCCTTGTCAAGCTAGCTACGATTAGCTTTTCCAAACTATAGCTATCAGCTACCATGCGTGTTGAGCATCTCAAGCAAATAATATAGCGCAGCTATAGCTAAAAAGTTCTAAGCGGCCTCATTGCTTTCGGATTCGATCAGCTGTTGGCGTTGAGGTCTGAAATCAGGTTCGACCTCAGTAGCCCTCATTACACAGCTGCAATGAAAGACTAAGGCGTCATGGAAGAGTTAACTACGTTCTACACACTACAACAGAGTGGGCTCTTAGAGCGCTCCTTTTGGTCCCTTGAAACAAGAGTTTATTAGCTGCGTCGGTGGCGCCGGGGAGTAGTTCAGAGCCATCATGGGCTGCTGGGTTCAGTACAACAGCACCGTACGACCACATCAGATATTGTTAAATGTGGCACCTATCGCATACCCAGTGTTAGTAGCGGACGGTTTGTAGAAGCAATGAAGGAGCATTAATTTTTGGGTGTACACGAGATTAAAAGAAAATTAAAAAGTGCATTTACAGCTGGATTTATTTAAAAATTTAATAGGTGAAATTATAGTGAGTTATTGGCTTGAAAGAAATAAAAAGTCGGTCTTTGTACTTATAACTCCGCTAGAAAGAGTTGTTGTGCTCAGTTTTTTTCTATTTTTCTTGGTCATTCCTTTTCCGTTTGTTGTTTATGAGGAAAGCAGTTCCAGGTTCTTGCTCTATTTTGCTTTTGTTTTTTATGTGGTTACATTAGCCTTGCCTTTTACTTTGCCAGGATTTCGCCCCTCATTTCTTCATCCGATATGCTTTTATGTGATCTGGTTTGGAATGCAAAGTCTCTTACGAGGTGAGTTTTCATTACCTATAAGTGGATTAAGTTACCACAGAGCCTTGGGTGTTAAAAGTGAGGCTGAGTTTGACTTCTTGCTTGCTTATTCTTTTTTGCTCGACACTATAGCGTTGTTATCGTTATACGCTGGATACGTATTATTTCCTAAAATAAAAATGAAGTTTGCACTTCCTTGTAAACCTAGAAATCTTGCGATTACTACTTGCTTTTGGGTTGTTTTTTCTGGATTCGGGTTGTTTGCTTTAATTTTAATTGGTGGCGGAGTTGATCAAATATTAATGCAGCGTGGCTTAGCATCAGATCAACGAATCGCTTCTCAAATTGGTGGGCATTGGGGGTTTTTAGCAGGAATTGGGGTTTTGGCACCAACTATTTGGCTTGCATGCGAGCCTCAAGCGATACGGAAAAAATTTTTTTGGATGCTCTTGGTTATTGCCCTAATACTAAAGTTTGTATCTACAGGCTCTAGAGGAGGCACTATATTTCCTTTATTAATAATTGGTACTGTTTATGTGATTCAGACTCGTAGCATCCCATACAATTTTGTTATTATAGGAGTTTTTGCTGCTCTTTTAATAGTCGGGGGTGGTGGCCAATTTAGAAAAGCAACAATGCAGTCTGAGTCACTTAGTGCCATCAACATAGATACTGGCGTTTCTGGCTGGATTTCTTCTGCTTTAGAAGAGATGCATGGTCAAGGTGCTGAGAATAACGGGCAAATTGCAGTTTTAGGCGCAGTCCCTGATGAAGTTGAATATCTTTGGGGAGAGTCCTATTTGTCGATTCCTTTTATTTTTTTACCAAGTGCGATCTTTGGCGAAAAGCCAGATGCTGGAGGTAGGCTTTTATCTACTAAGATCTATAATAACCCATTAAATACTATACCTCCTCAAACTGTCGGTGAGGCTTACTGGAACTTTTCTGTGGTTGGGGTTGTATTGATTTTTATAATGCATGGATCTTTATTGAAATTAATATCTCGCATTTTCTTCTCAAACTCTTCACACCCCTTAATAGTGGTGCTTTATGTTTATTTTCTTTTTAGGTTTCAGTTGAATAGTGATTCTCTGTATAGCTTGGCACATGCTACGTTGCCAATTGTGCTAATGTATTTCACTTATTCTTGGCCAAGGTTTAATTTTAAATTTTCTAGCTAGCCTAGATCTAGCATAGGTAGGTTTAAACAGCAGAGCTGTGTGGCTTTAGTAAGATGAAGTAAGCGCCGGTTTTGGTTTTTCTTTATTTTTAGTGAATGATATTTTGAGGTTTAATGTGAAGCTTCTATTTGTTCATGATCATAAGTTTAAGCATGATGGGTTTTTAACCTACAGTAATGGAACATTTCCTTCGTCTATTTGGAGGCGTTATTTAAGTGTTAGCGATGGCTTAACAGTTGTTGGTCGAGATGGTGGTAAGCTTAGCTCCCTCGAAAAAAATTATACAGTTTCATCAGAGGAATTGGTGGATTTTATTTTGCTTCCTGATCTATCAAATATCAAGAGCTTGCTTTACACAAGTCCAGATGTTTTAACAAAATGTAGGAATTTAGTTGCAGATCATGATGGCATTATCGCAAGGTTGCCAAGCCGAATGGGCCAGTTATTCATAGGAGAGGCTGTTAAGCAAGGAAAGCCTTATGCTGTAGAAGTTGTAGGGTGTGCATGGGACGCTTTCTGGAGTCATGGCAGCTTTAGAGGAAAGCTAATTGCTCCGTTTGCTTACTTCAAGACAAAAAAAATAATTTCGGAATCTAGTTTTGCGTTGTACGTAACTGAAAGTTATTTGCAAAACATATATCCTTGTAAAAAAAAGCACTCTTTTTGTTCTAATGTCGAAATCCCTGTTGTAGAAAGAAATGTATTAACAGCGAGATTTTTAAATAAAAAGAAAAAAAATGGTAAGCTTTTTTTTGGTTTGATTGGTAATTACTCATCTAGTTATAAAGGTATTGATGTTTTAATTAATGCTCTTGGTATGGCTGATTCGCGACTGCCTGATTGGGAGGTTCAAATAGTGGGGGCTGGTGATTCAGGTCCTTATGAAAAGCTGGCTAAAAAGCTAGGAATAAGTAGCCGCGTAAAGTTTTTAGGTAGCTTACCTTCTGGTGATGCTGTATATAATTGGTTGGACAGTGTTGATGTTTATGTGCAGCCGAGTTTAACTGAAGGCCTGCCTAGGGCGCTTATTGAGGCAATGAGTCGAGGATGTCCCGCTATTGCAAGTAGAGTAGGAGGTATACCAGAGTTATTGGAGTCTGCTCAGATGGTTGAGCCTGCAAATAGCTCAGCATTAGCTGATGCTTTAGTGAGTTTAGCTGGTGATGATGAAAGTTTATCAAATCTTTCGGAGGCTAATTTCAAAAAAGCTAGTAAATATTATAAGCCAGTTCTTGAAAAGCGCCGTGCTGAGTTTTGGTTGGATTTCAAGCACTACATTTTGTCAAAAAGTTAATTTTTAATTTAAGTTTTTATGTGCATGCAGGGAGTAAGATATTTATGAAAATGAGAGCGGTTTAAATGTGCAAAGTCTTTAAGTTGAAATCGAAAATATTTGTTATTGCTAGCTTAGCTGAGTCATTAATTAATTTTCGAGGACCACTAATTAAAAACTTGAACACTGCAGGTTATGAAGTTCACGCAGCAGCCCCTGGCCTTACGGCCAATTCTGTTGCTGCCAAACGTCTCAGCGAATTGGGCGTAGTCTGTCATGATGTTTTAATGAGTAGGGCGAGTACCAATCCGGTTGCTGATGTGAAAACACTCCTCGCGTTATATCGCTTATTTCTAAAGATACAGCCGGATACCGTATTAGGTTATACCATTAAGCCCGTTATTTACGGCACGTTAGCCGCATGGCTAGCCAAAGTGCCAAAACGTTATGCGCTCATTACCGGGTTAGGGTATGCCTTTACTGGCGAGGCCGTAGGTAAGCGCGGGCTGGTGCAACGTTTGGCACGCGGGCTTTATACCCAGGCACTAAAGCGAGCCAACCTGGTTTTTTTCCAAAATCCTGATGATGAAGCGCTGTTTCGTGAACTGGGTCTGCTGAAAGCTTCCGTTCCTTCATGCGTTGTGAACGGCTCGGGGATTGATACCCGCCGCTTTGATGTGGTGCCGCTTACGAATCAGGCACCCACCTTTTTGTTGATCGCGCGCTTGTTGGGCGATAAAGGCATTCGTGAATACGTGGCGGCAGCGGCTCACGTACGCGAACGCTACCCGAAGGCGGTGTTTCGTTTAGTGGGTGGGCTGGATGAAAACCCTGATTCGATTACACGCCAAGAATTAGATCAGTGGGTGGCGGAAGGCAACATTGAGTACCTGGGCCGTTTGGAGGATGTTCGCCCCGCCATTGCGGGCTGCAGCGTGTACGTATTGCCCAGTTACCGTGAAGGCACGCCTCGTACCGTATTAGAAGCCATGGCCATGGGCCGTGCCATTATTACCACCGATGCCCCCGGCTGCCGTGAAACCGTGGTAGAAGGCGATAACGGCTTGCTTGTGCCCGTGAAGTCGGTAGAGGCGCTCGCCACAGCCATGCAGCGTTTTATTGAACACCCTGAACTAGCGATGAGTATGGGTAAACGCTCACGCGCTATTGCGGAAAAAAAGTACGATGTTCACAAAGTGAATGCCGTTATGTTAACCGCTATGGGTATAACGCCGATCAACTCTAAGGGCACCCAGTAAACCTTAAAGGGTTTGCTTGTTGCTCGTCATCTATCGCCTGTTACTGGACAACCCGGCCTCAGCTTTCTAACTCTATCAACGTGCTTTCCTATGCTAAAACGTTCTTTTGATCTATCAGCCGCTCTATGTGGCTTGGTGCTATTGGCGCCTGTTTTATTGGTGGTAGCGCTACTGGTGCGCGTTAACCTCGGTTCCCCTGTGTTGTTTAGCCAAGTACGCCCAGGGGCAGGGGGGCAGCCTTTTACCATGGTGAAGTTTCGCACTATGCGAGATGCCGTCGATAACCAGGGCAACCCACTGCCTGATGATCAGCGAATGACCCGGCTAGGCCATGTGCTGCGCGCCACCAGCCTAGATGAACTGCCAGAGCTATGGAACGTGCTAAAGGGCGATATGAGCTTAGTCGGCCCACGGCCACTGCTAATGGAATACTTGCCGCTCTACTCAAAAGAACAGTACCGCCGCCACGACGTACGCCCTGGCGTTACCGGCTGGGCGCAAGTGAATGGCCGCAATGCGCTGAGTTGGGATGAAAAGTTTAAGCTGGATGTGTGGTACGTGGAAAACCGTTCATTCTGGCTGGATATTAAAATCCTGTTGCTTACCGTTAAAAAGGTACTGGTGCGAGACGGCATTTCAGCAGAAGGGCAAGCCACTATGGAGCGCTTTCGGGGCAGTGGAAAATGAAGTTGGCCATTTTGGGGGCTAGCGGTCATGGCAAAGTGGTAGCTGACACGGCCCTGGCTGCCGGTTGGCAGCAGGTGGTTTTTTTTGATGATGCATGGCCGGGCGTCACCACTAATGGCCGCTGGCAGGTGATCGGCAACAGCCACGATTTACTGGAGCAGCACCTCTCCTTTGATGGTGTGGTAGTGGGCATCGGCAACAATCGTATCCGTTTAGCAAAGCAGCAAGCGCTGACGAAGGCCGGGGCGTATATGCCTGTGCTTGTCCATCCTAAAGCGACGGTAAGCAGTGGAACGGTACTCGGTGCTGGCACGGTGGTCTTTGCTGGTGCGGTCGTTCAAATAGATACCCATTGTGGCGAAGGCTGCATTATTAACACCAACGCCAGTGTCGACCACGATTGCCGCTTGGGCCCAGGGGTTCATGTTTGCCCCGGCAGTGCTGTCGCAGGGTTGGTGAGTATTGGTGAGTGCAGCTGGGTGGGCATTGGGGCCAGCATTAAGCAGTTAATGCAGGTGGGCCACGATGTCACTATCGGTGCGGGTGCGGTCGTCGTTGACCATATTGACGATCATCAGTGTGTTATCGGTGTGCCTGCCCGCCCTGTTGTTTCATAACGTTTCTTTTTTCTCTTTTAACACATGGTGGCGATTGAATGCTGAATGGCCCTTTCTCCCCTTGGCCCTCTTTCACTGAGGAAGAAGCCCAAGCCGTGCAGCGCGTGCTGCTCTCTAATCAAGTGAACTACTGGACAGGCCAAGAGGGCCGCCAGTTTGAACGTGAATTTGCCCAGTTTGCCGAGTGTGAATACGCCATTGCCGTTTCCAACGGCACCACGGCGTTAGACCTCGCGCTAAAAGGCTTAGGCATTGGGGAAGGCGAGGGCCGTGGCCGGGATGAAGTCATTGTCACCTCGCGTACGTTTTTGGCCTCGGTGTCTAGCATCGTCACCGCCGGTGCCGTGCCGGTGTTTGCTGATGTAGATGCGGAATCGCAAAACATTACTGCCAAGACGGTGGCGGAAAAAATTACCCCCTATACGCGGGCCATTATTGCCGTGCATTTGGCCGGGTGGCCGTGCGAGATGGAACCCTTAATGGCCCTGGCGCAACAGCATGGCCTAAACGTTATTGAAGATTGCGCCCAAGCCCATGGTGCCCGTTACCAAGGGCGTTCCGTTGGGGCCATTGGCCATGTGGGCTGCTGGTCGTTTTGCCAAGATAAAATCATGACCACCGGCGGTGAAGGCGGTATGGTCACCACCAACGATGAACACCTATGGCGCACCATGTGGGCCTATAAAGACCACGGCAAAAGCTGGGAAGCGGTGTACGAACGCCAGCACCCGCCGGGGTTTCGTTGGCTGCATGAAAGCTTTGGTACTAACTGGCGGTTACCGGAAATGCAGTCGGCCATTGGCCGCCTTCAGCTGGTCCGTATGCCGGAATGGAAAGCCGCCCGCCAAGCCAACGCCCAGCGTATTTGGCAGGCGGCCCACGCGTGTTCTGGGCTGCGTGTGCCTCAGCTACCGGCCCATATCGATCACGCCGCCTACAAATGCTACGTGTTTGTAGAGCCAGCGCAGCTAGCCGAAGGCTGGGACCGCGACCGCATTATGAATGAGATGGTCGCCCGCGGTGTGCCCTGTTTTTCAGGCTCTTGTTCAGAAGTGTATTTAGAAAAAGCGTTTGATGGCACCGGGTGGCGGCCAGAACAGCCCATGCCCGTGGCACGCACGCTGGGTGAAACCAGCTTGATGTTTTTGTGCCACCCAACCTTAACAGACGCTGAAATAGAGAAAACCTGCCAAACGTTAACGGATGTGCTGCGTTCAGCCACACAGTAACGCTTTAAGCTGGGTTGTTTTAAAAAAAGGGGAGCAAGCAATGGTCAGTATGGATAACGTACGGTTAGGCGTCATTGGGTTAGGCTACGTGGGCCTGCCGTTGGCCGTCGAGTTCGGTAAGGTGCTGCCTACCGTTGGTTTTGATATTAACACCCAGCGCATTGGTGAATTGCGCGATGGCATCGACCACACATTAGAAGTCGAGCCAGAACTTCTGGCCGAAGCCAAGCAGCTCAGTTTTGAAAGCCAGATCGAAGCGCTGCGCGGGTGCAATGTGTATATCGTAACGGTACCGACCCCTATTGATAGCACTCGCCGCCCAGATTTAACCCCGCTAATCAAAGCCAGTGAAACGCTTGGCCAAGTGGTGGGTAAAGGCGATGTGGTCATTTATGAAAGCACTGTTTACCCCGGTGCAACGGAAGAAGAGTGCTTGCCGATTATTGAGCGAGTGTCTGGTTTAGTGCTTAACCAGGATTTTTACGCGGGCTATAGCCCCGAGCGTATTAACCCAGGTGATAAAGAGCACCGTGTGACCACCATTCAGAAAGTGACGTCAGGCTCAACGCCGGAAGCCGGTGCTTTTGTTGATGCGCTTTATCGTAAAGTGATTGTGGCGGGCACCCACCTTGCCAGCAGTATTCGTGTGGCGGAAGCGGCAAAAGTGATCGAGAACACTCAGCGAGACATTAATATCGCGCTGATTAACGAGTTAGCCGTGATTTTTAACCGTTTGGGTATCGATACAGAAGAAGTACTGGAAGCCGCAGGTACCAAGTGGAACTTTTTACCCTTCCGCCCTGGTTTGGTGGGGGGCCACTGCATCGGCGTAGACCCTTACTACCTCACCCATAAAGCTGAACAGGTAGGCTACCACCCGGAAATGATTTTGGCCGGGCGGCGTTTGAACGATGGCATGGGCGCCTATGTGGCGGGCCAGCTTGTTAAGAAGATGATCAAGCAGCGGATTTTGGTAGAGGGTGCCCGCGTGCTGGTACTGGGGTTAACCTTTAAAGAGAACTGCCCAGACCTACGTAACACGCGTGTTGTAGATATTTTGGCAGAGCTTCGTGATTACGGTGTTACGGTGGATGTATACGACCCGCAGGTAAACCCAGAAGAAGCCGAAGCCGAATACGGTATTCGCCCGGTACCTACCCCACAGGCGGGCACCTACGATGCCATGGTGTTGGCTGTGGCGCATCGCGAGTTCCGTGAGTTAGGGGCGAACGGCATTCGTGAGTGGGGCAAACCACAGCATGTGCTTTACGACCTGAAATACGTGCTGCCCAAAGAGGCGGTCGATATTCGCCTGTAAAAGGGCCATAAGCCACCCAAGGTTATTTAACAGAAAAGGATTCTTATGAGCCGTTTTGCAACGCTTCAAACTGAACTCGCCGCAACACCACGCACGTGGTTAGTGACCGGCTGTGCAGGATTTATTGGCAGTAACTTGCTGGAAACCTTACTCAAGCTGAACCAGCGAGTAGTGGGGTTGGATAACTTTGCAACAGGGTTTCAAGCCAATTTAGAGGAAGTACAGTCGCTAGTCAGCCCAGAGCAGTGGGCGCGTTTCAATTTTGTGGAAGGCGATATACGCGATGCTGCCACCTGCCGTTCGGCCATGATGGTGGAAGGAAACCCCGTCGACCACGTGCTGCACCAAGCGGCCTTGGGTTCGGTGCCTCGCTCCATTGCCGACCCTATTGCCACGAACGCAGCCAATATTACGGGTCATCTCAATATGCTGGTGGCGGCGAAAGAAGCCGGGGTCAAAAGCTTTGTGTACGCGGCATCTAGCTCTACGTATGGCGACCATCCGGCGCTGCCCAAGATAGAAGATAGAATTGGCAAACCGCTTTCTCCTTATGCGGTCACGAAAGTGGTCAATGAGATGTATGCCGATGTGTTTGCCAGCACCTATGGTTTTAAAGCGACAGGCTTGCGGTACTTTAACGTATTCGGCAAACGCCAGAACCCCAATGGCGCCTATGCGGCGGTCATTCCTAAATGGGCGGGGGCGATGCTCACGAACGAGACTTTGTTCATTAATGGTGATGGCGAAACCAGCCGCGATTTCTGCTTCATCGAAAACGCGGTGCAAGCCAATTTATTGGCCGCTACGGCAGATGAACAGGCCCAGGGCGAAGTGTACAACGTCGCCGTTAGTGGCCGCACGACGCTCAACCAGCTATTTGAGTATTTGCGCAACGCACTCGCAGAGCAAGGGGTACGTTACGCTCAGCAACCTGAATACCGGGCCTTTCGCCCTGGTGATGTTCGCCACTCCCAGGCGGATATCAGCAAAGCGCAGCGGTTACTGGGCTACGCGCCCACCCACACCATTGTCGATGGCGTTAGTGAAGCGATGCCTTGGTATTTGAATCACTTCCGCGGCTAGGGTGCGGTTATGTCACAACAGGCTGCCCTGCACTATTCAGTAGGCGTTGGGTTGGCTGATGGATACCCTTGCTAGGTTATCTAGCCGCTAACATAAGAAAAAAGTCGCCGTTGAGCTCTTTTAAAGAGCGCTTTTAGGGAATGTTCAGGAAGACCGCATGGAGCATAGCATCACTGAGAACTCGATCATCGTCACCTTGCTGGCGGTGCTTTGGTTTTTTTTCGTCAAGCCTATCTATAAGCCTGCGAATGGGGAGCAGTGGCGGGCCATATGGGTGCGTACGTCGCTCGCTATTGCCGTAATGTATGGCTTGGCGTGGGTGATGGCACTGGCCACTCGTTCGCTTCTCCAGCAGGTCTCGTTAAGTACCGCCACATTGAGTACCGGCACGTTAGTGATGGTGGGCGTTATTTTATCGTCATTAGTGGCGTTTGCTTGGCTGTGGCAAACCGTGATTACGGAGGAGAAATCCGTTTTAAGCTCCGCGTTGGAGATCGTCGTTTCGGTGATGTTGGCGAATTTGGCAGTGATGAACGCCATGGGCGAGCTGGGCGGGGCCGCTTTTAAGTTCTTGGTATTTGTCGTTTCGCTGGTGTTGATCAGTAAGTTGATGGATGCGGCAAAATCAAAATGGGTGCATCACCTGCCTGAGCACACCAAGCGAACGTGGCGCTGGGTGGCGGCGGGCTTGGTTGTTTTACCGTTCGTTACTTCCATGCTGGCGCTGCTCTTATTAGGCAGCGCTATACCTGCGTTTTTATCATGGCCACTCACTCTGTTGAGCGATGCGCCTCAGCTCTTTGAGGAATACATTTAATATGACACGCGTAAGTGCCGTAGCGTGGCTGGGAGCCACTAAAACGCGGCTGATGGTAAGCGCGTTGGTGGTGGCTTTTTTGGTTGCGCCAGCGCTGCATGGGGCAGGGCTTGTTCGTGGGCTTCGCTTAGCCATTAAGGCGGTAGAGGAGACCTTCGTGACGGCGTTTCAGCAGGGCAACATTACCAGCATCGTACCTACTCGTTCTGTGGGGGATATTACCCGCCAAACGGCTCGTCAGGCATCGTCTGCTATTGCGGGGGTAGGGGCAGCAGGCAGCACGCGAGCTGCCGCCCGGCCAACGGCCGGTGAGCTGACCGTGGCAACCTCGCCTGAGGATGCGCAGGTGCGGGTGATGAACATTGAGCCGGTGTATCAAGAAGGGATGACGCTGGATTTCGGCCGTTACGATATCGAAGTCTCCGCCCCTGGCTACCGTACAAAGCGCTTCCCAATTGACCTGCAAGATACTGAGGTCATTGTGGATGTTGAGCTTACCCAGCGGGGTAGCTTTACCTGTGAGCCCGAGGTGGCCCGCATGGGCGGGATTGGATTGTCGGAGTTTGGGATGCAGTTGAGATCTGAGCAAGTGTTTGAAAATGTCAGTATTTACGAAGTTTTCTCAAGCTTAGCGAAGCATCTTGATAGCGAGCTTAACCATCTTCACGATGTTCAGGCCTTTATGGGCGATAACTACGCGTATTTGTCGGCATTGCAGAACAGCAACCTTTCCCTTGAGCAGCTCGAAAGCAATGAACACGTAGATATTAGTGACCGGGCTTTACAGCAGCGCTACGGGCTAGAGAAGCAGGGCAACAATATTCGAATGATTCACTATATGTCGTTAGATGGCGCTTACACGACTCCAGAACTGGCGAGAGACGGGTTTTGTCTGCTGGTGGAGGAAATATGAAGCGTTTAATGCCCCCTGTTTTGTTGATTCTGCTGCTGTTACTGAGTGGCTGCTCTTCTGTCGCTCAGCAATCTCAAGCCGTATGGGGAATGATGAGATTTAAAGAAGACCCGGTGCCTGCATATGTTTCCCCCATGCTATATGAGCAAGAAAGCTGTGAAACGTTGCAGGGATATCATCAGGTCATGGGACGGTTTACTCATACGTTGAACCAGCAGCTAGCCCGGCGGATGAAGGATATTGCCGTTCCTGAGAATAAGAAGGTCTCCCAGTGGCCTGATGGGTTGAGGTTTGTTAGGCAGCACAACTTACCTATTGAATTAGACAGTACTTGGTATGAAGCCTTCGTGACGGCATGGGGGCACTATGAAGCCATTGATAAAGCCCAACAAAGCAAACAGTGTGGGCTGCGAGACCCTTACCGGCTGCTTCCTTGGCAAACCGCTCGGTTCTCTTGGTAAACCCAACATTCCCGTGTTGGCGTTCTTAAGCAGCTGTGTAGTGTCGCTGCGCCCCTGGCCGCTCATGGCAGGGCCAATATCGTTTTTATTTCTATCCTTCATCACATCATACAGGGATGCATATGTGCGGCATTGTTGCGGCTATCGCGAATCATCACGTTCTTAACACCTTGGTGCAGGGGCTTCAGCGTTTGGAGTACCGCGGGTACGATTCCGCCGGGGTGGCGGTGTTGAATGACGACGGCCAGCTAACCCGCGTGCGGGAAGTGGGCAAAGTGGCGGCCTTAGAAGCAGCGTTGGCGCAACAGCCCGCTCCTGGCCACGTGGGCATTGCCCATACCCGTTGGGCCACCCATGGCAGCCCGAGCCAGCACAATGCGCACCCGCACCTATCGGGCGAACACTTGGCCGTGGTGCACAACGGCATTATTGAAAACCATGAAGCCTTGCGCCAACAGTTGTTCGAAAAGGGCTATACGTTCACATCGCAAACCGATACGGAAGTGGTGGCCCACTTGGTGGCGGAAGCGTTTGATCACCATCAAGACCTCACGATGGCCTTGCAGGCGGTACTGAGCCAGCTAGAGGGCGCGTATGCGCTGGCAGTGGTGCATGCACAGCAGCCAGAGACGTTAGTAGGCGCGCGTAAAGGTAGCCCGTTAGTGGTTGGCGTGGGCGAGCAAGGTGTTTACCTGGGGTCCGACCCGCTAGCGCTGTTGCCCGTGACCCGCCAATTCCACTATTTGGAAGAGGGGGATGTGGTCACTCTCACGCCGGCGGGCGTGGTGATTCACGATGCCCAAGGTAGCCCGGTAACGCGTGATCTTCACCACTTCGACCATGATGATGCGGCGACCGGCAAGGCGGGGTATCGCCACTATATGCTCAAGGAAATCTACGAGCAGCCCCAGGCCGTGGCCAATACGCTGCAAGGGCTGTTGGGCGGCGATGGGGTGAATGTGTCGGCGTTAGGGCAGGGTGCTGAAGCGTTGTTCGATGCCGTCAAGCAGGTGCACATTGTGGCGTGTGGCACCAGTTACCATGCGGGCCAGGTGGCGCGCTACTGGTTAGAGGAGTTGGCGGGCATTCCTTGCCAAGTGGAAGTGGCGTCGGAGTACCGTTACCGGCATGTGGTGGTGCCTAGCGGCACGCTGTTTTTGACGCTCTCGCAGTCGGGCGAAACCGCCGATACGTTAGCAGCGCTGCGGTTTGCCCAAGCCCGCCGTGATACGCGTGATAAGCCGGCCTACTTGGGCACGCTGGCCATTTGCAACGTGGCGGGCAGTTCGTTAGTGCGCGAATCGGACCTATGCCTGCTCACGCAAGCGGGCCCTGAAATTGGCGTGGCCTCTACCAAGGCGTTTACCACACAGCTGGCGGCGTTAATGGTGGTGGTGTTGGCGCTTCGCCAAGTGCAGCGCGGGCCTAGCGAAGAAGCCTCGGCATTGGTAGAACAGCTGGCTGCTTTGCCAGCGGTGCTTAGCCAGGCGCTCGATCACGATAGCGCCATTGCGGCACTGGCGAAACGGTTTGTAGAGCGTCATCACACGCTGTTTTTGGGTCGGGGTAAGCAGTTTCCGATTGCCATGGAAGGGGCTTTGAAACTGAAGGAGATCTCTTACATCCATGCTGAAGCTTACGCCGCGGGGGAACTGAAGCATGGCCCGCTGGCGTTGATTGATGATGATATGCCCATTGTGGCGGTCGCGCCCAACTGTGAACTCATCGAAAAGCTTAAGGCGAACCTGCAAGAGGTGCGTGCCAGGGGCGGCGAACTGTTTGTATTCGCCGACCAGCACGTGCGTTTTAGCCAGGATGAAGGCACGACCGTTATGCACATGCCTGCCTGCAGCCCGCAGTTGGCGCCGATTATGTTTACGCTGCCTTTGCAGCTGCTTTCTTATCACGTGGCGGTATTAAAAGGCACGGATGTGGACCAGCCACGTAACTTGGCGAAGAGCGTGACCGTTGAGTAAGGCGTTGACCGCTGCTGCCATCGCCTTGGGCATGGCACCGCTGCTGGTGCCTAACGGCGGCTGGTGGCTGGTTAGCGGCCTAGGAGCTGTATGGCTGGCCCGCCAGCTTTTACGCAGTAGGCGTGGTGTTTGGGCGTTGATGCCAGCGGTGGGGCTGTGTGCGTTGGCGCTGAGTGGTGGCGCGATGGGAGCCTGGGCCATAGCGCAAACCTTGCTAGGCGGTAGTGCCCGCGCGGCCGGCCATGCGCCGATGCACGCTATTTTGTTCGGCAATCTATCGTTGGTGTGCGGTTTAGTTAGCATGGCGGGGTTGGCGTGGGCGTGGCATCAGCCTAAGCCTAAGCGCTGGGTGTGGTGGCTGCTGTTTGGCTTTGGCGCTGTGGGCGGGGTAATGGCGTCGGTGCTTTCTGGCACGCGTGGGGGGTGGCTGGCGCTGCCGTTTGCCGGGCTGGTGTTTTACCGCGTGTATATTGGCCGCTGGGCGGGCTGGAAGCAGGGGGTGTTGGCGGCAGGCGTGTGCATACTGCTGGTCAGCGCCTATGCGCTGCCCCAAACCGGGGTGCAAACACGCGTGGCCAGTGCCGTCGAAGAAACCCGTGATTATTGGCAGGGCCACCCCCATGGCTCGATTGGCGTGCGTTTAGAGCTTTACCGGGTAACGCTGATGCTGATTGCTCAGCGCCCTTTAACGGGCTACCGCTTGGCAGAGTACCAAGATGCCCTGCAAACGCTGCAGCAAAAAGGCGATATTTCTCCACAAGTGGCACGCCATTGGCACGCCCATAACGACCTGTTAAACGCCTGGGTGCGCTATGGCGTGTTGGGGTTGCTGGGCGTCATATTGCTCTATGCCTGGCCGCTTTGGTGGTTCTCTCGTTCCTCGTTATGGCAGCAGCCTGCCCAACGCCCTTTGGTGTTGGCTGGGTTGCTGCTCCCCATTCTGTTTATAGATTTCGGTTTGAGCTATGCCTTTTTCGCTTATCCCGTGGTGTTAGCGACGTATGTGGGGTGGGTCGTACTTCTGCAGATAGGCGTTAAAGCAGCGCAGTTTAGTGCTCGGCGTCGTGCGCCTTTTTCATAATGTGAACTGCTTTACTCTCTCAGCTTGTCATGATGCCAACTTAGCGCTTTCGGCTTAGCCTAATTATTGTATAATCGTCGTCATCGTTTGTTGCAATGTGTCGTTGATTGACGGCAGTTTTTCACGCTAAGTTTTGTTTTTATTCGCATTTTTTAACGATTAATTTAACGTTGGGATATATGCCGAAACGCGCAAGCCCTGTGTCAAGGTTTTGGCGTTGCGTTAGCCTCTCTTCACTGCAGTGTGTAGATAACATCGTGTGGGTAAAAGCGTGTGGGTAAAAGCGTGTGGGTAAGAGTGGGTGGGTAAGGCGTAATGAATAATTATGCACTAGAAGTATGAAAATAAAAATAAAAAAAACAATAAGTTGGTGTGGAGGAGTGGAGGAGTGGTTGTGGGAATTTCAAGGGAGCGTTAACCGTATGCTATCGCGCACGTTACACTATTTGTTTCGCCTGCCTAGAGCGCAAAAGCGCGCTATTCAGCTGGTTGTGGACGCATCACTCATTACGCTGAGCTACGTGCTGGCCATGTTTTTACGGCTAGATAGCTGGGCTTTTGTAGGTAACGCTGCGGTTTGGTGGGTGCTGCCGGCTATTATTCCTATTAGTTTGCTTATTTTTATTAGGCTCGGTTTTTACCGGGCCATTATTCGTTATATGAGTATGCAGGCCACCATTACTATTTTGATGGGGGTGTTTGCTTCTATGGCCGCTTTGGTGGTTGTTAACTATATGTTATTGCTGCCAATTCCTCGCTCGGTGCCGTTTATTTACGCGATGTTGGCCATGCTGAGTATCGGTGGGGTGCGGTTGATACTGCGTGGCCTCTATCACCGTGGCCAGGTGCGTTATAAAACGCGAGTGCTGATTTATGGCGCCGGTAGCTCGGGCCGGCAGTTAGTCGTTTCACTCCGTAATGGCAAAGAGTATGAACCCGTTGGGTTTGTGGATGATAGTAAAGAACTGCATCGCCACTCGGTACAGGGGCTGAAGGTGTACCACCCCCGCAAGGTAGAAGAGTTGGTGGAGGTGTTAGGCGTTGAGAAGATCTTGTTAGCCCTACCAAGTGCTAGCCGCGCTAAGCGCCGTGAAATTCTAGAGACGTTAGAACCGCTCTCGGTGCCAGTGCAAACGGTGCCAGGGTTAGCGGATGTGGTGTCTGGGCGTGCTAAGACTACCGAAATTCGCGATGTCGCCGTTGAAGATT
Organism: Halomonas sp. LC1; assembly: GCF_030247125.1. NCBI lineage: Bacteria > Pseudomonadati > Pseudomonadota > Gammaproteobacteria > Oceanospirillales > Halomonadaceae > Halomonas > Halomonas sp. LC1. The sequence continues at coordinate 181,739 of NZ_JASSPG010000006.1, forward strand.
TGCTGGGGCGTGACCCAGTACCGCCCAACGAATCGCTGATGGCGGCGAATATCGCGGGCAAAGTGGTGTTGGTGACCGGTGCGGGTGGCTCGATCGGTAGCGAGCTGTGCCGGCAAATTTTGCGTCAGCGCCCGGCTACGCTGCTGTTGTTAGAAATTTCTGAATACAACCTGTATGCCATCGAGCAAAACCTCTGTGCCATCGCGCATGCTGAAGGGCTTGAAGAGGTGGCGATTCACGCGTTGCTAGGGTCTGTGCAACACGAGCAGCGCCTGCAAGCCGTGATGGCGTATTACCAAGTGCAAACGGTGTACCATGCGGCGGCGTATAAGCATGTGCCCATGGTAGAGCACAACGTTGAAGAAGGCCTCTTCAATAATGCGTTGGGTACGCTGAACTGTGCGAAGGCGGCCGTGGCCAGCGGTGTGACGGATTTTGTGCTGGTATCGACCGATAAAGCGGTGCGGCCTACCAACGTGATGGGTGCCAGCAAGCGGTTAGCGGAATTGGTGTGCCAGGCAATGGCCAATGCACAGCCGGATACGCGCTTCTGTATGGTGCGGTTTGGTAACGTACTGGGGTCAAGTGGCTCTGTGGTGCCGCTATTCCGCCGGCAAATTGCCGCTGGCGGCCCAGTCACCGTCACGCATCCTGAAATAACGCGTTATTTCATGACCATTCCTGAGGCGGCGCAGCTCGTCATACAGGCCGGTGCGATGGCCAAAGGTGGGGATGTGTTCGTGCTTGATATGGGTGAGCCGGTCAAAATTAAGGAATTGGCGGGTAAAATGGTGCGCTTGTCGGGTTTCGAGCCTTATTTTTCTTACACGCGAGACGCTAAGAAAACGCATGATGGGGATATCGAAATTCAGTTCACCGGCCTGCGACCCGGTGAAAAGCTTTACGAAGAGTTGCTCATCGGCGAGCAAGTGGTGGAAACAGCGCACCCGCGCATTATGTCGGCGAATGAAGTCGCTCTTTCCTTACCAGAAGTGCAGGCGCTATTGGGTAAGTTATTGAGTGCTAGTAAATTGGGCGATTCCGCTCACCTGCAGCAGTTACTCGTTGAAGCCCCCTTGGGGTACCGCCCGAGCGCTGGCTTGGTGGATCACCTATGGCAGTGCCCTGAACGCAAACAAGCGGTGAAGGCCTTACAGCAGCGTCCGCGTGATGAGAAACTCATACTGTCTCGTACGCCGCTTTAATTTTGTAAATTTCTAAAAACCTACAGCGCGATGGCGCTTTTGCCGGTGATACCGGTGAAAGTGCCATCGCGCTTTTTTTTGCTTAACGTTTGTACTGGGTAGGGCAGTAGCCTCGCATCACATCGGGCGAGCGAAGCGACTGATGTTTGGTAGTGCGGCCCGTGACCCGCTTGCGCCATAGGCGGAATGAGCCTGGGGTCATCTGGTAGCGCATGACCTCGATCACATCGGGTTCCCCTAAACCAAATAGCCGTTCGATCGCTTCAAAAGGCGTGCGATCTTCCCAGGCCATTTCGATGACGCGAGACTGTTCGTCCTCTGGCAGGCGACGAAAGCGCTTTACGGCGGCTTTGGGCATGGCGCGTCCTCATCATTGACGTTTTCGAATAGAGAGCAGGCAAACCCCAGTGCCCCACGGGTTGTGCAACGTAAGCTATACACATTAATTTTATTGTATAGGTTTTTGCAAGCGATGAGCAATTACACAGCGCTATTTGACGGCGAGCAGGGCACGAAACAGACCGTTCATGAGTACCGGCTCATCTCGCTGAATACGAAAGCCAGCATGTTGGATCATGGGGCTGGCTTGACGCGTGATATCGGTAGCAATGATCGAAGTGAATACGTTCAACGTGCGGCGCCCCCACCCGGCAGGTTGGGTGTCGGGTTGGAATTTATCCATGACGCACAGTTGTCCGCCGGGTTTCAGTACGCGATAGGCCTCTGCCAAACCCTGTTCCGGGCGAGGCATGACCGCCAAAATCAGGTGCATGATGACGACATCGAAGCGTTCATCAGGATAGACGAGTTGGGTGGCGTCCATGACATGACAAGCCACATCACGCTGATAGCGCTCGGCCCTGGCGCTGGCGCGCCGGACCATCGCAGGGGTGAGATCGGTCAGGTGTATTTCTAACTCGTGGGGCAAAAAGGGGAGGTCCAGCCCCGTCCCTGCTCCCACCAAGAGAACGCGCATACCAGGTTCCCAGTCCACATGGCTGAGCGCGACACGTCTTGGTCTGCGCAACGCGGGCGCTACGAGCGCATCGTAGAGAGGCGCGTAGGCGCTGTAGCGAAGACGATTCCAGGAAGTCGTGTTCAGCATAGGGCCTCGCAAGGTGGGAGTGAGCTGGGCACCAGGACGGCGTCGAGTGTTGGGGCTGCCATGCTGACTGCAGCGCTCACTACCTATAGCACGAACCGTAGAGAAGCACCAAAGGTGCTGGCAACCCCGCAAGTCGCGTTGGGGGGAGCGGATACGTTAGGCAGTGATAGCTCAAAAGAGTCGGGATAGTCGTGTTGGTTACTCTTCGGTGGAGGAATCTTGTCGAAAACGCGTGGCCAAGCTTTCTATGAGTTCTAGCATCAATTGTCGATCATGCGGCTTTAGGGGGGCTAATAACGTTTTAATGCGCTGTGTTTGATCATCGACATGAACACTTGCTTGACCTAAAAGCTCGGCGGCTTCGCAATTGAAAATCTCGGCTAATTCTAATAAGCGGACGATGTTGGGAATGACACGCCCCCGCTCGATTCGAGAAACGGCTTCATTGCCAACCCCAAGGCGTTCGGCCACCTCTTCCTGGGTCAACTGGCTGCGTATTCGCTGTTTGGCAATGGCTCTGCCGATGTTGCTAGCTAGCCGTTTCTGTTCGATTTTATTCACACGATCCTCCATATAGCCCTGAATGGTTGGGGAACGGCCTATTGACATGAAGGACTGTTTAGGTTGAATATCACCCTGATAGGTTGATAATGAGCGGCGTAAACTGTTTTTTTGGCCGCGCGCGGAAAAAGCATATAAATAGTGCAGTTAAATCTATTTAAATCGGTCATCTAAAATAAATTTATGGTTAAGTTCATTAAAATTTAAAGGCCGTGTGTTATTGGCCTTAAGCGTTATTGCTTAAAGCATTTGCTTGAAAGATAGAGAGCGTGAGCTGTGCATCATGCGTTAAGCAATAAAAAAGACATGCCTTTTAAGCGCCGCTGCTCAAATGGCATCAATGGGCATAGGTAGCAAGGACGGGCGATGCTTTTTAAGGTGGCTGCTCACATGCAGCAGAGACAATCACTGTATGACTCAGGGATGATCACACAGCGGTCAATTCGGCTTTGATCAAAGCATTTGGCTTGCCAACGTGGCTGACCTATCAAACCCGAAGGCGCTTAATATCATGTCTCCTACGACGGCACCAGAAATTTTCCAACAGCTCGCCGAAGGATTGTCCCGCGTCAATAAAGGCGGGTTCTTTCACCATTTAGCCCACACCTTGGCGCATTTGCTCAGTGCCGACCATGCATTGGTCGCCAGTATCGATCGTAGCGGTACTGCGACGCCGTTGGCCATGTGGTCGGAAGGTGAATTCGTCGACGCCGCGCCCTATACACTTTCTGGCACCCCGTGTGAGCGAGTTAAGGAGCGCACCTGCTTCCACATCACTTCTCAGGCACGTGCCTGCTTTCCTGACGATGCTCGTTTGGCCGCGCTGTCCGTGGAAAGCTATCTCGGGGTGCCCATGGCCGATGCCTCGGGACACTGTCACGGTATTCTCGTGCTCATGCATTCGCGTCCGCTGCAGCTGCCTAACTACGCCAATGAGGTCATGCGCATCATTGCCTCGCTGGCAGGCGTCGAGCTGTCCCGTCAGCTCGTCGGACAGCAGGCCGATCAGCAAATCGCCTGCAAACAGCGGGCGCTGCGGCTGTTGAGCAGAGGTAACGACGCGCGCTTTCATGCCAGTGATGAAACATCGCTGCTTCAATCCGCTTGTCGCGTGCTGGTGGACGTCGGAGGGTACACGGCCGCTTGGGTGCATCACATCGTGCCGGGGATGGAGAACCCTGAGGGGGTGTTACAAGCCTGTGCGGATAGAGAGGCCGACGTTCTCGGTTGGTTGAGCCCCAAGCAACTGCTCGTAGCGGGCTATAGCCGCGATATCATCCGCCAAGCAATATCGCGCCGTGCCCCTGTGGTGTATAGACCGCAATGCAATCCCAATGCCTCGGGCAGTGATACCACGCTAGTGGCCTTGGAGGTCGCCGTGTTGGTGGCGCTACCGCTGATTTACCGAGGGCAGTTACTCGGTGTCATCACCCTTTACCAGAGCGACGATGCGCCCATGACCGCTGCCGAGGTACGTTTATTGAGCGAGTTGGCCGATGACATTGCCTTTGGTATCGACAGTCTTCGTCATCGTAAGGCCGAACAGCGTATCCAGCATGCCGTCACGCAAGTAGCCACAGCCGTTTCCGCACAGCACGGCGAAGCGTTCTTGACGCAGCTGACCGACCATATGGCCAACGCGCTAGCCGCTGATGTTGGCTTTATCGCCACGCTAGACGAGCAAGATCCCAACATCGCCAATGTCTTGGCGCTTTATGTCAACGGCGTTCGCCAGTCCGCGTTTAGTTACCATCTAGCAGGAGTGCCTTGCCAGGACGTTTTGACCCAGCGTGAGTGTATCGTGCATGAAAACGCCGGCATTCGCCTTCCAGTAGAGTCCAACGGTGATCTGGCATGGGTGAATGCCTACGTTGGCCGACGGCTAGACGACGCCAAAGGTCGCCCCATCGGAATTATTGGGGTGATGTTCAAGGCACCGCTCTTCGAGACCCAAATCGTGAGCACGGTACTGCAAATATTTGCGGCAAGAGCGGCATCCGAGCTGGGCCGCCAACGGGATGAAGCGCGTATTCGTCAACTGGCCTTTTGTGATGCTGGGACGCAGTTACCCAACCGTACGGACTTCATGCAGTGTCTTGAAGAGTGCGTCAATGATCATCCGCCAACCCCCTTTGCATTGCTGCTACTGGATCTCAACCACTTCAAAGAGATCAACGACACCGCGGGCCACGATGTAGGCGACTTGGTGCTCAAAGAGGTCGCGCAGCGTTTTCGCAGCGTGCTGCCTGCTGACGACTATTTAGCCCGTCTGGGCGGTGACGAGTTCGTGGTGATCTGCCGGGGAGTTCACGACGATGTTAGCGCCATGCAAACGGCCGACATCCTCTGTGCCAGCCTGCATCAACCGATGGTGATAGAGCAGCACTCGTCCGAACTGTCCGTCAGCGTGGGGATCTCGCTATATCCCGGCCATGGCCAGTCGGCTCAGGCGCTACTGAAGCATGCTGATATTGCCATGTACCAAGCGAAGCGTCAGAAACTCACGATGCGCACCTTTGAACACTGGATGGGCCATGCCGTCGCTCAGCAGCTGCATATTGCCAAGCGCCTGGCGATGGCGATTGCTCATCAGTCGCTCTACCTCCATTTTCAGCCGCAAGTCGATATGCGCAGTGGCCAACTCATTGGGGCGGAGGCGTTGTGTCGTTGGTGGGATGAAGAGCTGGGAGAGGTCTCTCCTGTGCAGTTTATCGCCATTGCCGAAGAGCGAGGCATGATTGCGGCGTTAGGGAACTGTGTCATCGATCAAGCCTGCCGCCAGTTAGCCGATTGGCAGCGCCAGGGTGTCGAACTTCGAGGGCAGCTAGCCATTAACATCGCCGCCGATCAGTTCGAAGATAGCGATTTGGTGACGACGCTCCTCGCGAGTTGCCAAGCGCATGGCATCTCTCCTCAGGCGTTGAGTATCGAGATTACCGAAAGCGGCATCATGACGCATCCCGACGATGCCATTGCCATCACGGAAGTGCTCAAAAGCCATGGGATGGGGTTGTCGATTGACGATTTCGGTACCGGTTATTCCTCCTTGGCGTATTTGAAACGCTTTGCTGCGGACAAGATCAAGATCGACATTTCGTTCGTACGCGACATGCTCACCAGCGAGAATGATCGCGCTATCGTAAGAACGATCATTGCGATGGCCAACGCGCTAGGCTTACAGACGATCGCTGAAGGCATCGAGTCGAAGGAGCAGTGTGAGGCCCTCATCGCGATGGGCTGTACCCAAGCCCAGGGCTACTATTATGACCGACCTTTAACCGCTGACCATTTTGCGAATAAATGGCTCGTATAGAAGTTTGAAAATGTTTCTTTTTGTGATGTTTTCTTTGGCCAGTGATTAGCACTCGCCTGCCCCATTGTCGATCAATACGTTTAATATTTAACGTTTGTTCACATTCTTTTAAGTTTACAAAATAAAACATACACTTAGCCACCTAAGTATTAAAATGCAGTGGTAGGTTGCTACATTATAATTAAAAATACTTAAATGGTGGTTCTATGCCTGCTTCCGCTCCTGTACAAAACCCAACAGCTCATGTTGTACAATCGTTTCTTAAGCATCAGTATGAGATTTGTGTATATGCGAAAGACATGCCGTATGCTTTACAAGCGAATATCATCGATCTTAATGTCGAGACCGGCCTCTTAGTTATCGAGGTAGAGTGTCACGGAGAAAGTTTTAATAGTTATGTCCGAGATGGAAAAGTTAGTTTCGATATTGAAACGCTAAATCCACTAGATGGCTCAGTGAAAAACTCAGCGCTAACGCGTGATATTCATAGTGTTAGTAACATTCCTACAAAGGCCGTCAAAGTAGACAGCTCGACATATCGATTAGAGTGTCAGCTGCCTAGCTCAGTGTTTTTGCTAGAGCAACGAGGCGCCGTTCGTATTCCTTTCATACTGGGTATGCGGGCAAAAGTGAGCGTCGAGGTGTATCTGGATGGATTGATCGTGGCGGGAAGTCTACGCAATATATCCGTGGGGGGATGCTTGGTAGATGTCGCGATTGAAGATACCGTCCCCATTACCGTCGGTCAGCAGCTTCCTGGCGTCACCATTGAGTTTCCGAATGGTGCCAGTTTCTTTTCCGAAGGAGTCATCAGGCATATGCGTCCTTTTGGTAACCACGGATATGCAGCACTCGGAATCGAATATGTCAATTTAGAGCCTCATCAGACAGAAGAGCTTTTTTATATCGTGAACGAGGCAGAGCGAGAAGCCGCTTACCGCTCGGGTAGCAACGATCGCGTAGTTGGCCACTCTCCCTTATTTATACCTGGCGCAGTCGAAAAAGCGGCGATACAGCGTGAAGAAAAGGAACAAAAAAAGCGCCTGAGGCAGTCACCAATGCAGAGAGGCGTCTTGGAGCTGGCTCACCAGCTTCAATACTCTTTGATGTATATAAAAAGCCGCGATCACTTTCCTGAAAAGGTGATCTACGATTGCGCCGACGCCATCCTCTATTTGTTGAGACAAGATAGGAAAGCGCTTTTGTATGCGCTTGCGTTTTTACACAACGAGCCTGACTGGGTTCGGCAGGCTGTCCGAGTCGCGGTGCAAATGGCCGATATCCTGTTGATTAGGGACCCTCATTCCATACATGTCAGAGAGGCTGTGGTGGGCGCCCTGTTACATACCATGGGCAAACCGTTGCTGGTCAGTGAAGAGCTGCCCACGCTAAAAGCGAACATGTCGCCTCGACATAAAGAGATCCTAAAGCAGCATGTGGTGACTCTAAGGAGTAAGCTGCTGTCGCTCGGCTGGAAGCCAAGTGCCACCTGTGAAGATATTATGTTGCATGCCAACGAGTTATTGGATGGAACGGGGTATCCTTTCAATCTTAAAGGGTCACAGATATCTGATAATGTGCTTGTAGTGTCTATCATTAAAGCGGTGAGCAAGTTGATGTATGGAAGAAATGGCGTTAGGCCGCTGACACCGTTAAATGCGTATCGCTTAGTTAGTGAGGCACCACAATGTTATGATAAAGCGACCTTGGTCGAGTATATTCAGTGCTATGGGCTTTACCCTATTGGAAGCCTTGCGAAATTTTCCGGTGGTTTTTTGGCGTGGATCATTGATATCGACGGTAAAGGTATGCCGATCAAAGTCAATGTCGTTAAAAACTTGGCCTTTATGGATACCAATATCGATAGTGTTTTAGAGCAAGGCGACTTTTCGCAAATTGGGCGACTAGAGGGCGTCGTCGACCCGAATGACTATGGTGTTATATTTCACAAGGTATAACGGGCTTATGGGGCTGCTGTCTCAGCAGCCCTTTTTTAAGAAGGTAAACAGTGTCGTCAATGCATCCATTCTCATATATAAGATAAACGGCGATGCTAGGCTGGCCCCTGTAGTGTTTGCGAAGGGCACTCACCAAACTGCTGTTTATAGTCGTGGGCGAACTGCCCTAAATGCCAAAATCCCCAATACGTTGCAATCTCGGTCACTGTTTGTGGCGGTTCAGCTGCGCGCAGGGCGCGCCGCACTCGGTTAAGGCGCGTCAGCCTCAAAAACTGCAATGGGCTAATGCCTAAAATCGTCGTAAAGCTATATTGCAGCGTGCGTCGGCTCACATGGGTCAGTTCACACAGCGCATCCACGGTGATGGGGGCGTCTACATGCGCGTCGACGTACTGCTTGACCCGGTCGACCACGGCTTTGCGATGCGCGTAGCTGGGAGGCAGCTCGCCACTGGGCTGTTGGGCATCTAATAGCTCCAGCAGGCCGGTTAAAAGAATATCCTGATGCAGCTTTTCAGCAATGGCTCCCTGCTGTTGGCCTAACAGCCGCTCCAATAGAAACAGTAGGGCGCGTAGCGTGGCAGGGTTCACATGTCGGCGGGGCGCGGGCATCCACTGCTCATCCAGCGTGATGCCCTGGCGTTCGGCAGCGGCGTGTAGTGCTGGCAGACGTATCACTAGCCCGTAAATATCGAAGGCTTCCGGGGTCACCAATTCAAAATCGCGTCCGCCGGGGCGGCACATCACTTGCTGCGCGTCGAGCGGCTGCCCATTGATACGCGAGCCCGCTGGCCGGGTTGGAATGCCCAACCATAAAGAGTCCTCCCACACCCGGCAATCCTGACGCAGCGCTTGGCCGGTGTGCTCTTTGAACACCTGAATGGCAGGCAACGCAATTTCATCCAGCCGCCCATAAAACCGCCCAGGCGTGAGCTGATCGTATTGCTGCTGCCAGTGGGTGAGGTTTTGCGCATGCTCATCGGCATCAAACGCTTCTTGAATGCACTTTTTTGGTGCGCTTTGGGTAGGCGTCAAGGTCATCACCAGCTCCTGACAGCGTGAATCAACCGCGTCCACGCCTTGTTGTCGTTATTAACCCGCTGTTTCTTATTGGTTTTTATAGCCTTGGTGTGTTTTGCCAAAACTCGATACTCCCCGTTAAGTGATAGCGCTATTGTGAGAACAAGCAAGTTTTGTTCCTCAACGCGCATACCGCGCCTTGAGTATCGAACAGGTAAGAGAAGGGAAGGCCCATGGCGCAGACCTATCACACCACGGTGGGGAGCCGCCGCTATCGCTTTAGCGGGCTCGCCGAACTGATGGCCAAAGCCACGCCGCCGCGCTCGGGCGACCGCCTTGCCGGGGTGATGGCAGAATCGGCAGAAGAGCGGGTCGTCGCCCAAATGGTGCTGGCGGAGCTGCCGCTTACCACCTTTTTGAACGAGGCGCTGATCCCCTACGAGCAGGACGAAATCACCCGCCTGATTATCGATGACCACGATGCAGAGGCGTTTGCGCCGTTGAAGCACCTGACCGTAGGCGATTTTCGCAACTGGCTGCTTTCGGACCACGCCACCAGTGAAGCGCTGGCCGCTGCCCGGCCCGGCATTACGCCGGAAATGGCCGCGGCGGTGAGTAAGCTGATGCGCAACCAGGACCTCATGCTGGTGGCGAAGAAATGCCACGTGACCACGGCATTTCGCAATACCATTGGGCTGCCGGGGCGGCTTTCGACCCGCTTACAGCCCAATCACCCCACCGATGACGTCACCGGCATCGCGGCGAGTATTCTCGATGGTCTGCTGTATGGCAGCGGCGATGCGGTGATTGGTATCAACCCGGCTACCGATAACGTCGCCCAGAGCATCAAGCTGATGCGCCTGATGGACGACGTGATCCAGAAATACGAGATCCCTACGCAATCCTGCGTGCTGACCCACGTGACCAATACGCTAGAAGCCATTGAACAGGGCGCACCGGTGGATCTGGTGTTTCAGTCCATTGGCGGCACCGAAGCCACCAACCGCAGCTTTGGGTTCGATTTGAGCACCCTGGCGGAAGCCGAAGCCGCTGCACAAACGTTGAATCGAGGCACCGTGGGTCGCAACGTGATGTATTTCGAAACCGGCCAAGGCAGCTCGCTCTCCGCCGACGCCCACCACGGGCTGGATCAGCAAACCTGCGAAGCCCGGGCCTACGCCGTGGCGCGCAAGTTCAATCCGCTGCTGGTCAACACGGTAGTGGGGTTTATCGGCCCCGAGTACCTCTACGACGGTAAAGAGATCACTCGCGCTGGCCTTGAGGATCACTTCTGCGGCAAGCTCTTAGGTGTGCCGATGGGGTGCGACGTGTGTTACACCAACCACGCCAACGCCGATCAAAACGATATGGATAATCTGCTGACGCTGCTGGGCGTGGCGGGCTGCAACTTCGTGATGGGCATCCCCGGCTCTGACGACATCATGCTCAATTATCAAACCACGTCGTTTCACGATGCGCTCTATGCCCGTCGGGTGCTGGGGCTAAAAGCCGCGCCAGAGTTCGAGCAGTGGCTGGCCAAGATGCAGATCTTCCAAGATGTGAGCACCCATCGTCTTAACGACCAACTGCCCGCCGCCTTTGCTAACAGCCTGCGCCACTTGCCGAAGGGGAGCGACTAAGATGGCTAAGCAACCCACGCAGGAAACCACTGCGCCGATCATCATTGAAAACCCCTGGGAGCGCCTGCGCGCCTTTACCGACGCGCGCATTGGTTTGGGGCGCGCGGGGGTGAGCCTACCCACCAAACAGCTGCTCGCGTTTCAACTCGCCCATGCCCAGGCCCAAGATGCGGTTCACTGCCCGCTGGAGTGTGAGGTGCTGGCCGATGAGCTGACCCAGGCGCTTGGCTTGAGCACCGCACCGCTTGCGGTACACAGCCGTGCAGAGGACCGCGCGATGTACCTGCAGCGGCCCGACTACGGCAGACGCCTCAACGAGGCATCCCGGCAAACGCTGCAGCAGGCGGCAGAGAGCGGCCAACGGTTCGATCTGGCGGTAGTGATCGTCGATGGCCTCTCGGCGCTGGCGGTGCAGCAAAACAGCGTCCCGTTTCTTACCGCGCTGTATGACGCACTCAGGCGCGACAAGAACGAATGGCAGCTTGCACCGCTGACACTGGTGGAACAAGGGCGCGTGGCAATTGGCGACGAAGTAGGCGCGCTGCTCAACGCCGATGCGGTGCTCGTCATGGTTGGCGAGCGCCCTGGCCTTAGCTCCCCAGATAGTTTGGGGCTGTACATGACCTGGGGCCCCGAAGTGGGGTTAAAAGATGATCGGCGTAACTGTATCTCCAACGTGCGGCCAGCCGGGCTTGCGTATGAAGAGGCGGCCCGGCGCTTGTTGCTGCTGTTAACCGAGGCGCGGGAGCGCAAGCTCTCCGGCGTGAAGCTAAAAGACCGCAGCGAAGACAGCGTCTTGGAGGGCAGCAGCGGTTCAACTCGGAATTTTCTTGTGGCTGATTGACGAGCAACACCCGCAAAACGCGCACGACACTTTCAATAACAACGCTAACGATATTTTCAATAACACCGCTGACGACTCTCCCAATAACAAGACGGAACCAGGATCACAGCACGCCGCTGACACCCATTGCGTTCCACACTGAAAAGGGCAAAACGATGACACAACCAACGGTTGATCAGGCGTATCTGGCCAAGCGCCAGCTGCGTAAAGGTACGGCAGGCTGGATGCTGCTCGCGGGCCTTGGGGTCTCCTACGTTATTTCCGGTGACTTTGCGGGCTGGAACTTTGGCATTGCCGAAGCGGGCTGGGGCGGCTTTGCGATTGCCGCCTGTTTGATGGCGCTGATGTACCTAGCGCTAGTGCTGGCGCTGGCAGAAATGTCCGCCGCCATTCCCGCGGCAGGGGGCGGCTACAGCTTTGCCCGCCAAGCCATGGGGCCTGCAGGCGGCTATTTGACCGGGCTTGCGGTGTTGATCGAGTACGCGCTAGCCCCAGCGGCCATCGTGATTTTTATTGGCTCGGCGGTGGAAGCGTTATTAGGCGTTAACGGGCCGCTGGTGTATCTGCTGTTTTATGCGGTGTTTATCGGCATTCACCTGGCGGGTGTGGGGGAAGCGCTGAAAGTGATGATGGTGATTAGCGGTTTGGCGGTCTTTGCCATTTTGGCCACCGCCGTGGCGCTGATTGGCGATTTCGATTCGGCCAACCTGTTTGATATTGCACCCACCGATGCGGCGGGGGCGAGCACCTTCATGCCGTTCGGCTGGTACGGTATTTGGGCGGCGCTTCCTTTTGGTATGTGGCTGTTCCTGGCCGTTGAAGGTGTGCCGCTGGCGGCCGAGGAGGCGAAAGACCCCGCCCGGGATATGCCCAAAGGCATCATTGGTGCGATGCTGTTCTTGCTCTTCACCGCCCTGCTCGTAGTCGTGCTGCTGGCCGGTGCGGCGGGCGCTGAGATGATTGGCCAAAGCGGTGTGCCGCTGGTAGATGCGCTGAATGCGGCGGGTAATCCCACGCTGGCGACCCTGGTCAACGTGCTGGGCTTAGCGGGTTTGATCGCGTCGTTCTTCTCGATTATTTATGGCTATAGCCGCCTGGTATTCGCGCTCTCTCGGGCGGGCTATTTACCCAAACCGCTGTCGCTCACTAGCGAGCGTAAAGTGCCTTACTTAGCGCTGATTGTGCCCGGTATTTTGGGCTTTCTCGCATCGCTGAGCGGGGAAGGCGATCTGATGTTAGGCATGGCCGTTGTGGGGGCGACTATCTCTTATGCGCTGATGGCGCTTAGCCATATTATGCTGCGCGTGAAACAGCCCGACCTGCCGCGCCCCTATAAAACGCCGGGAGGCGTGGTGACCTCCGGCATCGCGTTGGTGCTCTCGCTCGTGGCGTTGACCGGTGTCTACGCGTTTGACCCTCGCGCGTTCAACTACACGATCGTGCTGTTTATTGCTGGAGCGGCTTACTACTTCCTCTACAGCAAAAATCATTTAGTCGCGAAAACCGCAGAAGAGGAGTTCGCGCTGGTCACCGCCGCGCCGGAGGATCTCGACCCTGTCGCATCGAAGGTCGCCTCCGCGAAATTGTAATCACCACGGCAGATCGCCTAGTCTGAACCACAGCAGTGCGCCTCTGGGCTTTCGCTCAGAGGCGTTGTTATGGGCAGGCAAGGAGGAGCTTGAAGGATGTTGAACTTTACCGAATCGAACATGGCCGAGTCAGAGCAGCGGCGCTGGTACGCCGTGGACGATGGTGTGATGGGCGGCGTGTCCCAAAGCGGCTTTTGCGTGGAAGCGGGCGCTGGCTGCTTTTGTGGCGAGGTATCGCTGGAAAACGGCGGTGGCTTTGCCTCGGTGCGCCGTGAACCCAACGGCTTTGAGCCGACCCTAGCACACAGCCAAGGAGTTACGCTTCGCGTGCGTGGGGATGGTCGCACCTATCAGCTACGGCTCAAAAGCAGCGCGCTGGACGAAGCAAGCGCCTACCGCGTCGCTTTCACGCCTACGGCTCACCAGTGGGAAACGCATCAATTCACCTGGGCACAGTTCGAGGCGGTGCGCCGGGGCACGCTGCTTTCCAGCGCGCCGCCTCTCGACCCGCACTCTATTCACCAGCTCGGTTTCTTGATTGCCGACCGCACCGCCGGGCCGTTTCGCCTGGAGGTCGCCTCTATTGCGCCGTACCCACAGGATTCACACTCACAGGGCTAACACTGACAGGGCTGACACTTACAGGACTAAGGTCGTCTCGTATGTAGTGTGCCGTTCACGGAATCTGAGAAGCTCTTTTTTCGACGTGAGCCAGCGTGATGAAACACTCTCCCGCGTATCGCCTAGCGGCCACTGTGCTGCACGGTTTCGATGAGTACCGTGCGCGCTTTAAGCAGATCACCTCAGATGCCAGCCGCCGTTTTCGCGATGCCGCCTGGCGTGAAGCGCAGCAAGCCTCCGCCGCGCGGATCAACCTGTACGGTGAAAAGGTCGAGGAGACGCTCGGCCGGTTGCAGCGCACCTTTGCCCAGGAGGTGCTGGCCCACTGTGAGACATGGAGGGAAGCACGAGTGCACTACGCTCAGTTAATCAGCCAGCGGCTGGATTACGAGCTGGCGGAAACCTTTTTCAACTCGCTGTTCTGCTCGGTGTTTCAGCATCGCCATATCCGCAACGACTGGATGTTTGTCTACAGCTCCCGGGAGGATGCCGCGCACCGTTCGGGCATTGAGCTGTGCCGCAGGCATTACGTCAACGGCGACTGGGCGGGGGCACTCGCTTGGGCGCTGAGTGAAGCCCCGTTTGAGTCCTCCTTTGCCAGTTTGGAACGCGATAGCCAGCTCGGCGCTAGCCTGCTGGAAGCCCAGCTCCCTGCCGCGATTTGGCAGGCGGAGGATGCCCAGGTGGAGCTACTCAACAGCGTGTTCTACCGCAATAAAGGGGCGTATCTGGTCGGGCGTATGTTAGGCGGCGGCGAGCAGGTGCCGCTGGTGCTGCCCGTTCTGCATGGCGAGGGGTATGGCGAGCAGCAGGGCGGCGACCCCTGCCTGCATTTGGATACGGTTCTCACCGAAACCGATGAAGTGTCGATCATCTTCTCGTTCACCCGCGCCTACTTTCAGGTAGAGGTGCCGGTGCCGGGGGAGTTCGTCGGTTACCTAAAACAGCTCATGCCCCACAAGCCCGAGGGCGAGCTGTACGCCGCCATTGGCTTTTTCAAACACGGCAAAACCGAATTTTTCCGCGCGCTGAACCAGCAGGTGGCTAAACGCGAAGAGCGGTTCATGATCGCGCCGGGGGTGCGGGGCATGGTGATGGCGGTATTCGTGCTGCCGAGCTTTCGAACCGTGTTCAAGATCATCAAGGATAAGTTCGACCCCGCCAAAGAGGTCACCCACGCCATCGTGCGAGAGAAGTACCGGCTGGTAAAACGCCACGACCGGGTGGGGCGGATGGCCGATACCCAGGAGTTCTCCAACTTTATCGTCCGCCAGGACCACTTCGAGCCGGAGTGTTTGGCCCACCTGTTAGAGGTCGCGCCCTCCACGGTGTCGCTGAAAGAGGATAAAGTGATCATCAAGCACTGCTACACCGAGCGAATGATGACGCCGCTGAATATTTACCTGGAGCAGTGCAGCGCCGATGAGCGGGTAATGGTGCTAAAAGATTACGGCAACGCCATCAAACAGATGGCGGCGGCGAATATTTTCCCTGGCGATATGCTGCTGAAGAATTTTGGCGTCACTCGCCACGGGCGGGTGATTTTCTACGACTACGACGAGGTGAGCTATCTCACCGAGTGTCGCTTTCGCCATATACCCAAGTCTCAAGGGTACGACAGTTACATGGATGGCGGGGCCAGCCTTTCCATTGGCCCCAACGATATCTTCCCCGAAGAGTTTGGCCCGTTTATGTTTGCCAACCCGGAACTACGCGCACTATTTATGGAGCAGCACCCGGAGCTGTTCGACCCGGACTACTGGCTGGCGCTACAGAGGGCGATTCTGGATGGGCGGGTGATTGACGTTTATCCGTATCGCAACAAGCAGCGGTTCGCGGGCACCGTGGGGCAACTGGTACATTAGGCGTTTACTGGACGACGTAAGCCGAGGACATCATGACTTCAGCCCCGCACTTGGTGGTATTTACCGGCTCGGGAATCAGCGCGGAGAGCGGTATCCAAACCTTCCGCGCCAGCGATGGCCTCTGGGAGGATCACCCGGTGGAAGAGGTCGCCACGCCGCAAGGGTGGCGGCAAGACCCGGAGCGGGTGCTGGCGTTCTATAACCAGCGCCGTGAGCAGATTCGTCGTGCAAAGCCCAATGCCGCCCATAAAGCGCTGGCGGCGCTGGAGCAGGATGGCTTTCAGGTCAGCGTGATCACCCAGAACATCGACGACCTGCACGAGCGGGCAGGCTCCCGCCACGTGCTGCACCTGCACGGTGAGATTTTGAAGGCGCGCTCATCAGTGGATGCACGGCTGCGCTACCCACTGTTAAAGGGGGGTATTGCCCTGGGCGATGTGTGCGATAAGGGCAGTCAGCTGCGCCCGGACGTGGTGTGGTTTGGTGAGGCGGTGCCGCTGTTCGAAGAGGCCTGCGAGCTGGTGAGCCAGGCGGATTTCCTGCTAGTGGTCGGCACCTCGCTGGCGGTGATGCCCGCCGCATCGCTGCTCACCTATATCGATGACGACACCCCCTGCGCGCTGGTAAACCCCGACGCCGATGAGCTCAGCCCCCCCGGCGTGCTGGCGATCAATACCACGGCCGGGGAAGGCGTGCCGGCGCTGGTTAACCAGTGGCGTAAGCAGGGGAATTTGATACTGCCTTAAGCGGCAGGATCACTCTCTACATCCTCAACTGACCTGTTCATAACGTTGGATGAAGCTGCTCTAAAAACCACGCTCTCATTACCCCGGTAATCTGGGTGAGCTCGGCGTCCGTCGCGATATAGGCGGGCATGGTGTAAAGCCAGCGGCCAATGGGGCGCAGCCACACGCCCCGCGCTCGGGCAAACGCGGCAACGCCTTTCAGTGCCTCGCTGCTGTGGGCTTCGATTACCGCCGTTGCGCCTAATACGCGCACGTCCGCTACGGCCGGATGTGCGCGCAGCGCTACGTCTTCTAATAGCTCGCGCTGTAACGTTTGGCTGAGCGCGGCAATTTTCTCCAGGTAGTGCTCCTCTTCGAACACCTTCAGGCTCTCCAGCGCCACGCGGCAGGCCAGGGGGTTGCCCATAAAGGTGGGGCCGTGCATGAAAGCGTGGTGCTCACTGTCGCCAATGAACGCCCCGTGAACCCTGTCGGTAGCCAGCGTGGCCGCATGGCCCAAGTAGCCGCCGGTCAGCCCTTTGGAGAGCACCATGATGTCTGGCGTGACGCCCGCGTGGTCGGCGGCAAACAGCTTGCCGGTGCGGCCAAAGCCGGTAGCGACTTCATCAAAAATCAGCAGCACGCCAAACTCATCGCACAGCGCTCGCGCGCCGCGCAGGTAGTGGGGTGAGGTCATGTTCAGCCCGCCCGCCGCTTGCAGCAGCGGCTCCATCAGGAGCGCAGCAATCTCATTGTGGTGGCGCGCTAGCACCTCCCTCAGCCCGGCGAGATCCCGCTCAACCTGCTCAGGCGTCGCGTCGAAAGAGGCCGTGGGGGCTGGGGCAAAGTGGTGCTGGGGCAGCAGGCTGGCGAACAGACTGTGCATGCCCTCTTCGGGGTCGCACACCGCCATGCAGCCGGTGGTATCGCCGTGGTACGCCTTCATGAGCGAGAGCATTTTGCGCTTGCCGGGGTGGCCGCTCAGCACCTGATACTGCAGCGCCATCTTCATGGCCACTTCCATACCCACCGAGCCGCTATCGGAGTAGAACACATGGTTCAGCCCCGGCGGGGTGATGCGCACCAGTGCCCTTGCCAGCTGGTCGGCGGGGTCATGGGTCAGGCCGCCCAGCATCACATGGCAAAGCTCCCCGGCCTGCTCGCGGATGGCGGCGACGAGGCGCGGATGGCCGTAGCCGTGAATCATGCACCACCAAGAGCAGGTGGCATCCAGCAGGCGCTCGCCGCTGTCTAGCGTAAAGTAGCTGCCGCTGCCGCCGACCACTTTGGGCGCAGGCGTTTGGGTTTTGAGATGGGTGTAGGGGTGCCAAACGGGAGAGTTCATGGCGTCGCCTCCTGGGTGGCGAGGGGGAGCAGCGCTTCAAGGGAGAGGTAGCACTGCGCGGTGGCCGCATCCGCCGTAGCCAAATGAGGAATGATGCCCAAGCAAGGGGCGGGCAGGTCGCGTTTTAGCAGCGCCACATTGGCCGCAAAGCGCGGGCTGTCGTCGGCAAAGGCTGAGTCCACCACGCTGCCTACCCAGCCCGCCAGCGTTAAGCCATCGGCGGCGATGGCCTCGGCGGTGAGCCGGGCATGGTTAAGGCAGCCCAGTTTCAGCCCAACCACTAGAATCACCGGCAGCCCGAGCGCGCGGGGCAGGTCGGAAAAGTCCTCCGCTTCGTTCAGCGGCACCCGCCAGCCGCCTGCGCCTTCGATCAGCGTCAGATCCCGTGGCGTGCTGGTTAACGTCTCGCTGAGCGCCTGAGTAACGCTGGCCACGTTAAGCACCGCACCTGCTTCCAGGGCGGCGAGATGCGGCGCAATGGCGGGAGCAAAGGCCCAGGGGTTGATCGTTGGGTACTCCACCGGCGGAAAGCTTTGCGCCTGTAGCGCCAGGGCGTCGTGGTTGCGCAGGCCGCTGGGCGTGGCTTCGCTGCCAGAGGCGATGGGCTTTAACCCTAGCGTGGTGAGCTGGCGCTGGCGGGCGGCGCAAAGCAGCGCGCTAGTGGCCAGGGTTTTGCCCGCGTCGGTGTCGGTACCGGTGACGAAATAGCTGTTATTCATATTGCGCTTTCCAGTTGTAGCGTCAGGCAGTGGTAGCTCACCGGCAGCCCCTGCGGCGTGCGTAGCGATTCATAGCGAACCTGTGCGGTGGCAAGCGCTTGGCGGGTCAGCCGAGCGTTGGGTCTGGCCACTTGGGCTCCCACGCCTTTGATGGAGGCCATGACGGCATTCAGGTCGGGGTAGAAAAAACGCCGCTGATCGCAGGCGTGCTGGATGAGACGCAGGCCGCTTTGCTGAATCGCCCGCTGTACGGCGCTTGCATCCGGCGTTTGCAGCAGTGCCTCGGGCCGCTGCCAGGCGGTGGCGACTTCGTTCAGCGTGCCGGGCAGCAGCGTGGTGATGCGCGCCTGCCCGCCAGGGGCGAGCACCCGCGCCAACTCCCGCATCACCGCGCCGATATCCGGGCACCACTGAATCGCTAGGTTAGAGAACACGAGATCCACGTTTGCGTCGTCCAGCGGCAGCGCGGCGGCATCTCCCTGTTGCCAGCGTATGGCATCGCCATACTGCGCCTGGGCGTGGGCGAGCATGCCCGGCGCCAGGTCTAGCCCAGTGATGGTGGCGTTTGGGTAGTGGCTCGCCAGCCGCTGGGTCCAGTAGCCGGTGCCGCAGCCAAGGTCGAGCACGTGCTGGGCGCTCTGCGGCAGCGTTTGCCAGAGCGTTTCGCCAATGTCGCGCTGGGCGCTGGCGAGAGCATCGTAGCGTGGTGCCGCTCGGGAAAAGGCCCGAGCAACACGCTCCTGCCAGTGGGGGAGTGGCAGCGAGGGGGCCGGTGTGTTCATCGCGACTCCTGGAGCGCGCGCGTGGCCTGCTCGGCCAGCCGTGCCGCCAGTGGGGCGGGCTGGGAGAGCATGGGGCAGTGCCCTGCGGCTTCCAGCCGAAGCGCTTGCTGGCGAGTGCTGTTTGGTAGCAGCGGGTCGTGAGCGCCTGCCAATCGGCGGATAGGGCAGGGAGGGCTGGCAAGCAGTGCCCGGTTATCCAGCGTTTCAAGCCACATGAGCCCTTGCGCGAGTGTGTCGGTATCGGCGTGGGGAGTCTCACCTAACTGTGCTCGTAGCTGTCTATGGGCCTCGCGGGCATTGGGTTCGCCCTGGGCCTGCCAGCGTAGAAAGTGCCGCCATGTGGCAACGGGGTCACGGCAGAAAGCGCGCTGAAAGCTGGCAAGCTCCTGGCTCGTCACACCGCCATCTTCCCCGTCACTGCAAAAACGGCTGCCTGCGCCCAGTAGCAACAGGGCCTTGGGCGGCGGCAGATGATTGAGCAGCGCCGTGGCCAGCAGCCCACCCAGCGACCAGCCTACCCAGACGGCATCGCTGGGTAGCTCGGGTGCCATACGCTCGGCGAGCGCTTCAATGTGTGTGGGGGTAGGTAGCGCCGGAGCATCGCCGTAACCGGGCCACTCCACTGCGCTGGGGACGACCGAATTGGGCCAGTACTCCGAAAGCGTCTGCCATATACGGCGGTCGACGCCCCAGCCCGAGAGTAGGATGAGCTTCATCGCTGCTCCTCGTTCAGGCAGGCGGCGGCGACCTCCAGTAGCCGATCGATATCCCGTTGAGTATGGCGGGCGCTTAACGTGATGCGCAGCCGCGACTCGCCGTTGGGCACCGTGGGTGGTCGAATCGCCCCTACCTGGATAGCGTGCTCATCGAACGTGGCCGCCCAGGCCAGGGTGCGCTGCTCGCTTCCCAGCAGCAGCGGTTGAATCGGCGTGTGGGAGTGCCCGAGGGGCAGCCCCAAGGCGATGGCTTGCTGGCGGAAGTAGTCAATGTGGCGAGCGAGCCGTTGGCGGTGCTCCGGCTCCCGCTGGACAATGGTGAGTGCTTCTAGCGTGGCGGCGGCAATCGCGGGCGGTTGGGCGGTGGTGTAGACATAGCTGCGGGAAAACTGAATCAGGTGCTCGATGAGCGCAGCGTCCCCCGCCACAAACGCGCCTGCGGTGCCCAGCGCTTTGCCCAAGGTGCCGACCAAGATCGGCACGTCCTGGCTATCAACGCCTTCCACGCAGCCCGCGCCGTTTTCTCCGAGCACGCCGAACCCGTGGGCATCGTCGATCATCAGCCAAGCGCCGTGCTGCTGGCTAATGTGGGCAAGTTCTCCGACGTCAGCAATATCACCATCCATGCTGAACACGCCGTCGCTCACTACCAGCTTATGGGTGGCCGTGCTGCGCGCAAGTAGGCGCTGTAAGTCGTGGCCATCGCGGTGGTGGTAGCGCCGCGAGCGGGCGCCGCTCAGCGCGCCACCGTCGAGTAGCGAGGCGTGATTAAGCCGGTCCTGAAATATCGCGGTGTGGGGATCCGCTAGCGCCTGCAGCACGCCTAGGTTCGCCATATAGCCCGTGGAAAATAGCAGCGCCCGCTCCCGTCCGGTCCACTCCGCCAACGCCTCTTCCAAGGCATCGTGAATGCCCAGATGCCCGCTGACCAAATGCGACGCGCCGGCCCCGGCGCCAAAGCGTTTCGCGCCTTCCGCCTGAGCCGCCTGTACGCGTGGGTCTTGGGCAAGGCCCAGATAGTCGTTGCCTGCAAAGTCGAGTGCCCCGTGGGCAGAGACGCGGCGGTTGCGCCAGCGCTGCTGGCGCTCGCGCTCATCGCGGGCTGCCGCTAGTCGCTGGTGCCACACCTCAGACACTGGCATCCACCGCCAGCGCCGCAGCGCGTTCGGCTTGGGCGTTACGCTGCGCCTGTTGGGCCAGCCGCTCGGCGCGCTGTGTATCGTCTTCGCAGGTGTCGCGGCGCTCGGGGTGCAGGCCCAGCTTGGCAAACAGCGCACGGTCGCGCTCTGCCTGGGGGTTGCTAGTGGTCAGCAGCTTGTCGCCGTAGAAGATGGAGTTGGCACCGGCCAGGAAGGCGAGCGCTTGGGTGGATTCGCTCATCTGCTCCCGGCCTGCGGAGAGGCGCACATGGCTTTGGGGCATCATGATGCGCGCCACGGCAATGGCACGGATGAATTCCAGCGGGTCTAAATCCTCGACGTTCTCAAGCGGCGTTCCCGGTACTTTAACCAGCATGTTGATAGGCACCGATTCAGGATGCGGAGAGAGCTTAGCCAGCTGCTGCAGCAGCGCGCTGCGATCCTGTGCGCCTTCACCCATGCCCAAAATACCGCCAGAGCACACTTTCATACCGGCGTCACGCACGGTGGCTAGGGTCTCTAAGCGGTCGCTGTAGGTGCGGGTGGTGATGATTTCGCCGTAGTAATCGGGGGAGGTGTCGAGGTTGTGGTTGTAGTAGTCCAGCCCGGCCGCCGCCAGCCGGGTGGCCTGCTCGCCGTCGACCATACCCAGCGTCATACAGGTCTCAAGCCCCAGCGCTTTCACCTGGCGCACCATCTCTTCCACCACCACTAAATCTTTATCCCGCGGGCTGCGCCACGCGGCCCCCATGCAGAAGCGGCTGGCACCGGCCTCTTTGGCCGCTTGGGCCTGGGCCACTACCTTCTCGATTTCTAGTAGCTTCTCTTTTTCCAACTGGGTGTTGTAATGGCCCGATTGCGGGCAGTACTTGCAGTCTTCCGGGCAGGCCCCGGTTTTAATCGACAGTAGAGTAGAGACCTGCACCGCGTTGGCATCGAAATGCGCCCGGTGCACCTGCTGGGCTTGAAACAGCAAGTCGTTAAAGGGCAGCGCAAACAGCGCGTTGATCTCGTCAAGCGTCCAGTCGTGGCGCGGCGCGGCATCCGCCGCGTAAGAAGCAGTCGAGGTAGCGGTCACGGGTAAACCTATATTCTTTTGAAAGTTGACAGGACTCTAGCGGGGCTGTGCTGAGGGTGTCAACTTTTTGAATAATGTTGGTTTACCATGGAGCTTGACTGTAGGGAGTATTCGTCAGGATGTATGGCCTGCTTTATACTCTGCGCCCTTTGACGACCCACTGGAGCGCAGATGTCTGACGCGACCTCGCTGCCCCCCGAGCACGATGCATTGACCGACCGCGACCCGGCCACCGGGCATCCGCGCCCGCCTCGGCGTGAATTCAAAGCGCGGGGCAGCTTCGTCAAACGCTGCGAAGGCTGCAACTTGCCCGAGCTGAACTGTCTCTGCCCGTATCAGGTCAAGGCGGAGAGCGACGCCCAGGTGTGGCTGCTGACCCACTCTATTGAACACTACAAACCGACCAACACCGGGCGCTTGATTGGCGACGTGCTGACTAACACCCGCGTGTTTACCTGGTATCGCACCGCGCCGGACGACACGCTGGCGGCGCTGCTGACAGACCCGCGCTACGCGCCGTTCGTGATTTTCCCGGACGACCAGCCGGATTACGCCGACCGCGTGGTGGATATCGGCGCGGTGCATGCCGCCAAGCAGCAGGCGCGCATTCCGGTGTTCATCATTTTGGATGGCACCTGGCGTCAGGCGCGGCGCATGTTCCGCAAAAGCCCTTACCTGGATGTACTGCCGGTACTGCCGCTGCGCACCGAGCGGGAGACCCGCTACCGGCTGCGCAAGCCCGCCTCGAAAGCGCATCTGTGCACCGCCGAGGTAGCGATTGAGCTGCTGCGCCAGAGCGGTGATGAAACAGCGGCGAGCGTGTTGGATGACTACTTTGACGTGTTCAACGATAGCTATGCGGAAAGCCGCTACTATCGCAAGATCGAAGAGCCCACCGCTGCGATGCAGCGGCTGCTAGACAGACAACAGTAGGAGCGTTAAGGAGTTTGGCCCGGCAACCAGCGTAACAGGACTTTGCGCACCCAATACCAGCGGTTGATCAGCAGCGCGGCGAAAATCAGGCTGCAGCCCAGCAGCTGCAGCGAGGTCATGGTTTCGCCAAACCACCAGGCGGCAAACAGCGCGGTCCAAACGGCTTCCAGCATGAGAATCACCGCCGCATGGCTGGGGGTCGTCATGCCCTGCGCCTTGATCTGCAGAAAGAAGCGCAGCGAGCTGGCCAGCAGCACGCTGGCCATGAACCAGCCGAGAATCGACGGACTCAGTGCCAGCGGCTGGTGTTCCACTACCAGTGATAGGCTGGTCAGCACCACGCCCACTGAGATGAGTTGTAGCGTGGTGAGAGGTAGTGCGGGAACGTTACGCACCACCCGGGTATTGACGTTGATCAGCAGTGCAAAACAGAGCGCGGCGCACACCATGAGTAGCTGGCTGGCTTCCACTCGAAACCCCGCATTGAGCGAGAGCAGGGCAAAGCCGAGCAATGCGATGGGCAGCGCGATCCAGGTGCTGCGCGGTGGGCGGTCGCCAAACAGTAGCCGGGCTACCACGGGCACCAGCAGAATGCCCAAGCTGTTGATGAAGGCGCTTTCCCCCAGGTGGTCGGAGTAGTGGAGCCCGAGCACCCAAAACGCGATGGCGGCGCTGAACAAAACGCCGACCAGCAGGCCGCGGCGTATTCGGCGTATCGGCATACGTCGCAGAGCAGGCCAAGAGAATCCCAGCAATATCAGCCCGGCGAGTAAGAAGCGCGTGCCGATAAATAGCAGCGGCGGCATGCCCGCAAGCGCCTCCTTGGAAAATATCCAGCCGCCAGCGGCCACAACCGTGACCAGCAGGAGCAGTGCATCGGCCTGCCAGGGGGCTTGTTTGATCGTACTCACGCAGCACCGCTGCCGAACAAGGCGCCGGCGATTCTAAAGCCCGCGACCCAGGTGCCCACCGCCGAGCCGAGCGTGGCGAGAATGAACACCAGCAGGGTGCGAGAGACGCGGTTTTTCCACCAGCCCTTGAGCTGCGTCACATCGTGGCGCAGGGTCGAAAAGTCGCGCACTTTGGGCTTGCGCATGTAGAGCTCGACTCCCGCTGCCACAAAGCCTGCGCCAATCGTCGGGTTGAGGGAAGTGAGCGGCGCGGCAAAGAAGGTCGCGATGACCGTCACCGGGTGGGCGAGAGCGGCAATGGTAGCCCCGCCGGATAGAATCCCGTTGATCAAAAACCACTCGATGACCAGCTGCCAGCCCAGATCGGTATTGCGTGAAAAGCCCACCACGAAACCGGTAATGACGAGCGCCGTAATCAGCCAGGGGGCGGCTTTCCACAGTTTGGAAGGCGGCGGTGTGGCTTCGAGAGACTCCCGCTCCACCGTGGGGTTGTCCGGCAGCGGTGTTTCCAAGTGCTCACCTGTGCCTTTCAAGTGTCCGGCGCCCAATACCACCAGTACGTTCTGGTAGCGCCCAGGCGGCGCTTCCTCCGCCAAACGCAGCGCCATGTAGCGATCACGCTCACGGATCAGCGGAGAGTAGAGCGCTTCGGACTCGGCAGCAAACTCGCTGAAGGTGGCCTCTAGCATGTCACCCTCTTTGAGCTTTTCGATGTCCTCTTTGGAGACATCCTGACGTGAGAGCACGCTGCCAATCAGCCCTGAAAACAGCGAGAAGCGCTGCCACCAGGGCACGTTGCGATAAATCCGTTTCAGGGTAATGCCCACATCCCTATCGACCAGCAGCAGCGGCAGGTTGCGGGTACGGCACTCTTCCACCGCCGCACGCATTTCGGCTCCCGGCTGAATGCCGGACTGCTCGGCAATTCGCTGCTGAAACGCGCCCAGCGCGAGGCTTGCCGCGACCATCCCCGCTTTGCCCTGCTTGAACACCTGAAACAGGTCCTGCTCACCCATGGCGTCGGGGTTGTCCATGCTGTGGTGGCGGGCATCGCAGAGTTCGATGGCCACCGCATCGAAGTGGCCGCTGTCGATCAGCCGACGAACGTCGTCTGCGCTCTCGGCAGAAACGTGGGCAGTGCCCAGGAGCGTGTAGCGGGTCGCGCCCACCTGAATGGTTCTCAGCGGGCCGCTGGTCGTCGGAAGCGTGCTGTTCTCTTGCGCCAGCGGTGTTGCGTCATCGTGAGTCATTAAAAAATCTCAAAAAAAGTCACCAGCAGTGCGTTTAACGCCGCCAAAAAGCCGGGGTAAACAGCACCAGTACCGTAAAAATTTCCAAGCGGCCCAGCAGCATGGCCAGCACTAGGATCCATTTGGCGAGGCTTGGTAAATCGCCATAGTGGCTGCTGGCCTCACCGAGTGCCGGGCCCAGGTTGTTCAGCGCAGAGCCCACGGTAGACCACGCCGTTACCTGATCGACGCCCGTTGCCATCACGCCCACCAGCATTAAAAAGAACAGCATCACATAGGCGGAGAAAAATCCCCACACGGCCTGGGCGATGCTATCGGGCACGCTCACTTTGCCGACCTTGACGGCGATGACCGCGTTGGGGTGAATCAGACGCATGACCTCACGCATCCCCTGCTTCAGGATCAGGATGATTCGGATGACCTTCATCCCCCCGGCGGTAGAGCCCGAACAGCCGCCCACGAACGCGGCTACGAACAGCAGGAACGGCAGTGCCCCTGGCCAGCCGGAAAAGTCTGCTACGGCAAAGCCGGCGGTCGTGGCCACCGAGACCACCTCGAAGAGCGCATGACGTAGCCCCACGATGTCGTCGTAGGTGTCGGTGAGCCATAGGGTGATCACGGTAATGGTGGTGAGCCCGGCTAAAAACAGCATCAGAAAGCGGGCTTCCGGGTCTTGGAAGTAGTGCAGCAGACGCTTTTCCCGCCAGGCAATGAAGTGCAGGCTAAAGCTGAAGGCCGAAATCAGCATGAAGCCGATGCAGATCAACTCGATGGCGGCGCTATTGAAGTAGCCGATACTGGCATCGTAGGTGGAGAACCCGCCGATGGCGACGGTGGAGAAACTGTGGCCTAGGGCATCGAACCAGTTCATCCCCGCCAGCATGTAGGCGACCATGCAGGCAAACGTGAGCGTCGCGTAAATGTACCAGAGCGCTTTGGCGGTTTCGGTAATCCGCGGCGTGAGCTTGGAGTCCTTGAGCGGCCCCGGAATTTCGGTGCGATACAGGGCCATACCCCCGACGCCGAGAGTGGGCAGTATGGCCACGGCCAGTACGACGATCCCCATGCCGCCTAGCCACTGGAGCTGCTGACGATAGTAGAGGATCGATTCGGGCAAAAAGTCGATGCCGGTAATCACCGTGGCCCCGGTGGTCGTCAGGCCAGAAAACGACTCGAATACCGCATCGGTCATGCTCAGCGAGCCTTCGCCAAACAGCATCAACGGCAGCGAGCCGAACAGCGCGAGTACGGTCCAGAACATGGCCGCGATGATGAACCCGTCGCGGATGCGTAGCTCTTTGTGAGCACGGCGGTTGGGCAGGTAGAGAAACAGCCCCGTCATAACGGTAATCCCAATGCCGCTCATGAACGCGTGCCAGACGCCGTCTCGAAACCAGAGCGACATGAGCATGGGGGGCAGCATCGTCAGGCTGAAAAGCATCAGCAGCAGGCCCAAAATACGTAGAATGACCCGCAAACTCATAGCGCTGTTGATCTCGGTGGTGGCTGTGTCATCACGCTGGCGCGCTCCTTAGAAAAACGTTAGCCCGACCTGGAACAGGCGCTCCACATCACGAATGCGCCGTTTGTCGATCACGAACAGAATCACGTGGTCGCCGCTCTCCACCCGCACGTCGCCGTGGGCAATCAGCACCTCTTTACCGCGTACGATGGCACCAATGGTGGTGCCATCGGGTAGGTCGATCTCGCGGATCGTGCGGCCCACCACTTTCGATGACTGCTTATCGCCGTGGGCGATGGCCTCAATGGCCTCCGCCGCGCCCCGGCGCAGCGAGTGCACGTTGACGATATCGCCCCGGCGCACGTGGGTCAGCAGGCTGCCAATGGTGGCCTGCTGAGGGGAAATAGCGATGTCGATATCGCCGCCCTGGACTAAATCGACGTAGGCCGCGTTGTTGATCAGCGTGAGGACCTTCTTAGCCCCCAGCCGCTTGGCCAGCAGTGACGACATGATGTTCACTTCGTCGTCGTTGGTCAGCGCGCAGAAGATATCGCAGTCTTCGATGTTCTCCTCTTCCAGCAGCCGCTTGCTGGTGGCGCTGCCGTGGAGCACCACGGTGCGATCCAGCCGCTCGGAAAGCGCGGTGCAGCGCTCCAGGCTGTGCTCGATGATCTTGACCTGATGGCTGTGCTCTAAGTGCTCCGCCAGCCGCTCGCCGATATTGCCGCCCCCGGCAATCACCACGCGGCGGAAGTCCCGCTCCACCTTACGCAGCTCGCTCATCACCGCGCGAATATCCCGGCGGGCCGCCAGGAAGAACACCTCGTCGTCGGCTTCGATGACGGTATCGCCCCGGGGAATGATCGGCCGGTTGCGGCGATAAATGGCCGCCACGCGGGTTTCCACGTTGGGCATATGCTTGCCCAAAAACGCCAGATCCTGGCCCACCAGCGGGCCGCCGTAGAAGGCCTTCACCGCCACCAGCTGCACTAAGCCACCGGCAAACTCCAGCACCTGCAGCGCGCCGGGGTGTTCGATCAAGCGGCGCACGTGGTCGGTGACCACCTGCTCGGGGCTGATCAGCACGTCGATGGGAATCGCTTCATGGGCGAATAGCCCTTTACGAGTGAGGTAGGCGGTGGAGCGCACTCGGGCAATTTTGGTGGGCGTGCGAAACAGCGTGTGGGCCACCTGACAGGCGATCATGTTGATTTCGTCGGTGTTGGTCACCGCAATCAGCATGTCGGCGTCTTCGCAGCCCGCTTGGCGCAGCACGATGGGGTAGGAGCCCGCGCCGGTCACCGTGCGGATATCCAGCTTGGTGTGCAGTTCGCGCAGTTTTGCGCCGTCGGTATCGACGACGGTGATGTCGTTCTCCTCGCGGGCGAGGTGCTCCGCAAGGGTGCCGCCGACCTGGCCGGCGCCAAGAATGATGATTTTCATCGCTGAGCATCGGTTCCGTTATAAGCGCCAGCGCATGGCCGCTTGGCGGTGTGCGCTGCAATAAAGACGGCGGCCAGTGTAAACCAGCCGCCGTCGAAAAGCAGGTAGGGATTATTCCAGCGTGAAGCCCACCTTCACGGTGACCTGCCAGTGGGCCACGCGGCCATCTTCGATGTGGCCGCGGGTGTCGGTGACTTCGAGCCAGCGCATGTTGTGAACGCTCTCGGAGGCTTTCGCCAGAGCGTTCTGCACGGCGTCCTCGATCCCTTTTTCGGATGAACCGGTGAGCTCGATATGCTTATAAGTGTGATGACTCATGCTATCTCCTTGCGTGTCATGAACAGGTGGCACAGGGCGAAACGCCTAGGCCGGTCGCTTCTCTAGTCTGGCATAAAAAAAGCCATCGTGACTGTTCTGAGCGGGAAACAGCTGGCGCCCCTGGCCACTCTGTTCGCCCCAGGCCACGTCATGGGGTGTGGTGGCGTGGGCATCCGGGGTGCGGGCCAAAAACGCATCGATTTGTGCCGCGTTCTCTTCGGGCAGCACCGAGCACGTGGCGTAGAGCAGCGTACCGCCGGGCCGTAGCAGCGGCCAGAGATTATCCAACAGCTGTTGCTGCAGCTTGGCGAGCTGGCGGATGTCCTCTTTGCGGCGTAGCGCTTTGATGTCCGGGTGGCGACGAATCACGCCGGTGCCGGAGCAGGGGGCATCCAGCAAGATGGCGTCAAACGGCGTGCCGCTCCACCAGTCGCGGGTGGTGGCATCGGCATGTTTCAGCTCGGCACTGAGCCCTAAGCGACTGAGCGTGTCGTCGACGCGGGCCAGCCGCTGGTTATCGCTATCCAGCGCGGTCAGCGCAATATCGAACTGCTCCAATAAGTGGGCGGTTTTGCCGCCGGGCGCGCAGCAGGCATCCAAGACGTGGGCACCCGGCCGTGGGGCGAGCGCTGGGCCAAGCAGCGCGGCGCAGAGCTGTGCGGCTTCGTCCTGCACGCTGACATGGCCCTGGTCGAAGCCAGGCAGCACCGAGACATCGCAGGGATGAGTCAGCGTAATGCCATCGGGGGCGTGCAAGCAGAGCTGGCCGTTCAAGCCCTGTTCAGTGAGCTGCTGCAGGTACGCTTCACGATCATTGTGACGCTGGTTGACACGCAGCGTCATCGGTCCCGGCTCATTGTTGGCCCGGGCAATGGCGCGCCACTGATCTGGCCAAGCGTTACGCAGCTTGCCTAGCAGCCACTGTGGGTGCTCCAGGGCTACGCTTTCATCTCGGTCGACTTCGGCCTGCAGAGCGTCGGCTTCGCGCTGTAGGCGGCGCAGGCAGCCGTTGAGCACGCGGGTGGCCCACTCTTTCTCCAGCAGACGCGCAGCGCCAGCGGTTTCCCCCACGGCGGCGTGGGCAGGCGTACGCATGTAGAGCAGCTGATAGATACCGATCAGCAGCAGCGCCTGGACATCTGCATCGCGCTTTTTGAAGGGTTGCTTCAACAGACGGCTGGCCAGCGCTTGAAGACGCGGCAAGCGTCGGCAGGTGCCGTAGCAAAGCTCTTTGAGCAGTGCGCGGTCTCTAGCGATGACGCTGTGCTCATCGAGCCCGGCCAGGGAGCCTTTATCGGTGAGAACCGGCACCAGACTTCTGGCCGCCGCCGCGCGGACGTCCAAGCCGCTGCCGCTTTTGGCGGGTCGCTCGCTCATGGGCGCGCTCCTTGCGAGGATGGCTGTGAGGGCTGTCCAAGACGAACACCTTCGCTCAAGGGCGTTTGGCGGGCATTCAAAAGATCACGCACTGCCATGGCTTTGCCGCCGGGTAGCTGGGCACGGCTGACGCACAGCACTTCCTGGCCCTGGGCACCGCAGGCAATGCGCAGGTGTTCGTCGCCATGTGCCAACAGCGTGCCAGGCGCGGCTGGCGGCTGCTCGCCAGGTTCGACGCTGGCCATCAACAGCCGCAGACGATCGTTCCCCAGGGGGCACCAAGCCACCGGCCACGGGTTGAAGGCACGAATTTTACGTGCCAGCTGCTCGGCGGGCTGGCTAAAGTCGAGCTCGGCCTCGGCTTTGCTGAGCTTGGCGGCGTAGGTCACGCCCTCATCAGGCTGCGGCGTGGCGTCGAGGCTTCCGCTGTCCAGTTGGTCGAGCACGGTCACCAGCGCATTAGCGCCTTGAATGGCTAGCCGGTCGTGGAGGTCGCCGCCCGTGGTGCGGGAGGTGATCGGGGTGCGTACTTCGTACAGCATGGCGCCGGTATCCAGCCCCGCATCCATTTGCATGATGGTGACGCCGGAGGCGCTATCACCGGCTTCGATGGCGCGCTGAATCGGCGCCGCGCCGCGCCAGCGGGGCAGCAGCGAGGCGTGCACGTTAATGCAGCCTAGGCGGGGCGTATCCAGCACCGCTTGGGGCAGCAGCAGCCCATAGGCGACCACCACCATCACATCGGCATTCAGCGCCGCCAGTTCGGCTTGCGCATCGGCGTCTTTCAAGCTGACGGGTTGATACACCGGCAGACCGTGCGCTTGTGCCAGCTGTTTGACCGGGCTGGGCGTGAGCTTGCGGCCTCGACCAGCAGGGCGGTCGGGCTGGGTGTAAACCGCCACCACTTCGTGTTCGCTGTCGATAACGGCGGCAAGGCTGGAGGCGGCGAAGTCTGGCGTGCCAGCAAAAACAACGCGTAACGGTGACATGGTGGAGAACCCCTAAGAGAAGAGAGAAAGTGCCATCTATGAAACGCACAAAGGCCGAGAGGCAGCGCTATCGTGCAGGCAGAAGCCTGCGGGGCAGCGTGTCAGCTCGGCCAGTGGCCAGGTGATGAGGTGCCGGTTAGGCGTCGTTCATCAGCTTGTGGCGCTTCTGCATTTTTTTCATCACCCGATCGCGCTTGAGCGGCGAGAGGTAATCCACAAACAGCACACCTTCCAGATGGTCGTACTCATGTTGAATGCAGTGGGCCAGTAGGCCATCTGCTTCCAGCTCGTAGGGCTCCCCGTGACGGTCCAGCGCATTGAGCTTCACTTTCAGGTAGCGCGGCACTTCGGCGTAGTACTCAGGGATCGACAAACAGCCCTCAGAGAGCGGCTCTTTGGCATCGCCAATGGGCTCGTAGCGCGGGTTGATCAGCACCAGCGGTTGGGAGTTATCGTCGCTGACATCCATCACCACCACGCGGCGATGGACATCGATTTGCGTGGCGGCAAGGCCGATGCCGCGCGCGTCGTACATGGTCTCCAACATATCGTCGACGAGCTGGCGGACCTCGTCGTCAACGGTTTCCACCGGTACCGCCTTGGTGCGCAGGCGCTCGTCGGGGAATTCGAGAATAGGAAGTTTGGCCATGGCGTTACAATCACCGTTATGCTGAGTCTTTAAGATGAGTTAGCGGCGAACCTGTGTCAGCGCGCCTAACTGCTTTACTATGGGCCACTATAACATGCTGATAGCGTGACAGGGCACGCGCGACACCGTGTGGCCCTCTTCCACTGCTTCACCAACGACTGCCTGGAGAGAACCGGATGGTGGCCCGAAAGCCTCTTTATTATAGCGTCTTTGGCGTGCTCTTAACGTGGGGGCTGCTGACCAGCCAACTTGTCTGGGCCCTGGAAGGCTTACGCCGCGATGCTCCGCAGCGCTACGAAGTGGTTCCTGGCGACACCCTATGGGACATCTCGGCCCGCTACCTTCACTCTCCTTGGCAGTGGCCGTCGCTGTGGCGGGCAAACCCTCAGGTGCGCAATCCTCACCTCATTTATCCTGGGGACGTGCTGCTACTGGGCACCTGCGAAGGCCAGCCCTGC
The DNA here is from genome assembly GCF_030247125.1 of Halomonas sp. LC1. Taxonomy (NCBI): domain Bacteria; kingdom Pseudomonadati; phylum Pseudomonadota; class Gammaproteobacteria; order Oceanospirillales; family Halomonadaceae; genus Halomonas; species Halomonas sp. LC1. The sequence goes on from NZ_JASSPG010000006.1 coordinate 213,753, forward strand.
GTCACGTTGGAGCGTGGCCAGGGCGTCGTCAAACTCTCGCCGCAAATGCGCACCGTGCCGGAGCGCGAAGCCATTACGCCGATTCCGATGGACCTAGTGCGCGCCTTTTTGCGTGAGCATCGCGTGGTCGAGCCAGATGAGAACCTACAGGCGCTGGCCTACGTGGTGGGCGGCGACAACCAGCGCCTGATTAGCGGGGCAGGCGATACGCTGTACGTGCGTGGAGAGCTGCCGGAGCGCACGCGCTTGGGGATCTATCGTCCGGGCGAGCCCTATGTCGCGGCCGATGGCACGCGATTGGGCGATGAGTTGATCAATATTGGCGAAGCGCGCTACGTCAGCAGCGAGGGCGATATCGCCCGGGTCGAGGTGCTCAGCGCCTATCAGGAAGTGCGTAACGACGACATTCTGCTGCCGCTTGAGGATCGTGAGCTGAGCGACGCGTTCGTTCCCCGCGCACCGTTGAATGACGTATCGGGCCAGATCGTTGCGGTACCGGGTGGGGTACGTTTTATTGGACGCCTACAGATCGTTGCGCTGGACTTAGGCACCCAGGATGGCTTGCAGCCTGGGCACGTACTGCGTGTCGATCAGCAGGGCGAGCTCGTCACCGATCCTCGCACCCAAGAGCTGCTGCGCCTACCCGATACCGAAGCGGGGCTGGTGATGGTTTTCCGGCCTTACAATCAGATGAGTTATGCCCTCGTCATGCAGGCGTCACGGGTATTGGCCATCGGGGACAGCGTGCGCTCGCCCGCGCGCTAACGAACGAATCATCCGTTACAAGAGGGAACAGCGATGGATGCCAAGGAGTGGCTGGCAGTGCATGCACTGCCTGGAATGGGGGCAACGCGCATTGCACAACTGGTGGCGCGTCAGCCGTCGTGGCCGCAAGGCTGGTTAGCGGCATTGCCCAGCAGTGCCGCCAATGCGTTACGCCTGTGGCTCGCTCACCCAACGCGCAGCCCTCTGCAACACGCGGTGGACGACACCTTGACCTGGCTGCAAGGCGCGCCCGATCGTCATCTGCTGCACCGCGATCACCCCGATTGGCCTGAGTTACTCAATCAGCTTCCTGACCCACCGGTGGTGCTGTGGGCGCAGGGGGATTTACGCGCCCTGAGCGCTCCGGGCATCGCTATGGTCGGTACGCGGCGGCCCACGTCGGAGGGTAGCCGTAACGCTCAAGCGTTTGCCCGTGAATTGGCTGGGCGTGGCTGGTGTGTGGTGAGCGGTATGGCCTTGGGTGTCGACGGGGTTGCCCAGCGTGCAGCGCTGGAGGCGGGTGGAACCTCCATTGCCGTGCTGGGAAGCGGCATCGATGTCATTTATCCCGCGCGCCATCGCGATCTCTACGAACAGCTCAGTACCCAGCCCGGCGGTTTGGTGCTGTCCGAGCACCCGCCGGGCACGGCTGCCCGTCCCGCCTTTTTTCCTCGCCGTAACCGTATCGTCACCGGGCTATCACTCGGCACGCTGGTGGTCGAAGCCACCGAGAAAAGCGGCTCACTGGTGAGCGCTCGCCTAGCGGTAGAGCAAGGGCGTGAGCTATTCGCGCTGCCAGGCTCGCTGCACAATGTACAAGCCCGTGGCTGCCTACAGCTCCTGCGTAGCGGGGCCACGCTGGTGCGCCATGTGGACGATATGCTCGAAGAGTTGCAGCAATGGGCGCCCCACTACCTGCCCGTAGAGACGACGACGCACGGTGAGACGACGTCTCACGGACCCGACAGCCCTTCGACGGCCAGCGGTGATCCGTTGCTCGATGCGCTGGGAGCCTCGCCAACGCCGATCGATCTGCTGGTGCAGACCACCGGTCTCTCGGTGAGCGCCTGCCAACAGCGGCTGTTAATGCTGGAGCTGGAAGGGCAGGCGACGCAGCAGGCGGGCGGCTGGGTGAGAATGACGGCCCCGTGGTAAGATGCAGCCTCCTTTGTTGGATTGGCTGAGAGCTTATCAGGAGCGTCTATGAAACCGGCGGTTGACGTGAAAGCGGCGGTAGATGCGCTGCGCGCAGGTGGTGTGATCGCATGCCCTACCGAGGCGGTATGGGGGCTGAGCTGTGATCCCGATAACGACGAAGCGCTGGCGCATTTGATGCGCATGAAAGAGCGCGACCCGGCCAAGGGCGTGATCTTGGTGGCGGCGAGCATTCAGCAATTTCAGCCTTGGCTGACCCAGCTACCCCTTGCGCTGCATGCCCCGCTGGCCGCCAGTTGGCCTGGCCCTAACACTTGGCTAGTGCCCGATAACGGCAGAAGCCACGGCTTAGTGCGTGGTGCTCACCAAAGTGTCGCGTTACGCGTGACCGACCACCCGCTGATGAAAGCGCTGTGCGAAGCGTTTGGTGGCCCACTCGTCTCTACCTCCGCCAACCGAGCCGGCGACCCTCCTGCCATGAGCGCAGGCGAGGTCGCTACCATTTTTGGGGAGGAGGTCGCCGCCATCGTGGCTGGCGAACTGGGCGGCAATGCCAAACCCAGCACCATCCGCGATTTGGTGACCGGCAAAGTGATGCGTGACTAGCCGTCCGACTTCGTCACACTGCCATCGATTCACGATTCACGATTCACGATTCACGATTCACGATTCACGATTCACGATTCACGATTCACGATTCACGATTCACGATTCACCTCACCAGGAGTTACCGTGGCCCACGAGCACCTAGACGACGTTAAAGCGTACCTTCTCGATCTTCAGGAGCGCCTCTGTGAAGGGCTTGCCGCCGCCGATGGGCGGGCCGCGTTCAAAGAGGATAGCTGGCAGCGCGAAGAGGGCGGCGGAGGCCGCTCGCGGGTGATGGAGTCAGGCGCTATTTTTGAAAAAGGCGGCGTCAATTTTTCCCATGTCCACGGTGCGCAGCTGCCGCCGTCTGCGACCGCAGCCCGTCCCGAGCTGGCCGGGCGCAGCTTTCATGCGGTGGGCGTCTCTTGGGTCATGCACCCAGAAAATCCCAACGTACCCACCAGCCACGGCAACGTGCGCTTTTTCATTGCCGAAAAAGAGGGCGAGCCGCCGGTGTGGTGGTTTGGCGGCGGCTTCGACCTAACCCCTTACTATCCGGTGTTCGAGGACGTGGTGCACTGGCATCGGGTCGCGCGTGACGCCTGCGCGCCCTTTGGTGAGGGCGTTTACGAGCGCTACAAAGCGTGGTGCGACGACTACTTCTATCTGAAGCACCGCGAGGAGACCCGCGGCGTCGGCGGACTCTTTTTTGATGACTTGAACGAAGGCAGCTTTGAAGAGTGTTTTGCGTTTCAGCGCGCGGTAGGCGATAGCTTTCTGGACGCTTACCTGCCCATCGTCGAGCGCCGTAAGCAGGACGCCTGGGGCGAGCGCGAGCGCGACTTCCAGCTCTACCGCCGCGGTCGCTATGTCGAGTTCAATCTGGTGTGGGACCGTGGCACGCTGTTTGGCCTGCAGAGCGGCGGGCGTACGGAGTCCATTCTGATGTCCATGCCGCCGCTGGCCCGCTGGGAGTACGCCTTTACCCCTGACGCGGGCAGTCGTGAGGCCGCGCTGCACGACTACTTGGTGCCCCGCGATTGGCTGGCCGAAGCCGCCCAGCAGAGCAACGCCTAAGGAGCGTCGATGACTGATCGTTACTGCGTGTTTGGCAACCCTATTAAGCACTCGAAATCCCCGCTGATCCATGGGGAATTTGCCAGTCAAACCCAGCAAGCCATGCGTTATACCGCTGAGCTCGCCCCTGTGGAGGGGTTTGCTGATGCTTGGCGAGCATTCGTCGCCGACGGCGGCCGTGGTGCGAACGTCACCGTGCCCTTCAAAGGCGATGCCTTTGCACTCTGCGATACGCTGAGTCACCGCGCCAAGCGCGCCCAGGCGGTGAATACGCTGATTGTGGGCGGTAATGGGCGTACCTATGGCGATACCACCGACGGTATTGGGTTAGTGCGGGATTTGGCCTATCACCGCGTCCCTCTGGCGGGTAAGCGTGTGCTGGTCATCGGCGCAGGCGGCGCGGTGCGCGGCGTATTGGAACCGCTGCTGGCGGAGAAGCCCAGTGAGGTCGTCATCGTCAACCGCACGGCGGAGAAAGCCGAGCAGCTGGCCCACGCGTTTGCCGACCTGGGCACTCTCCAGGGCGGCGGTTTTGCATCCATCGACGGGCAATTCGACTTGGTGATCAACGGCACCAGTGCCAGCCTTTCAGGCGAGCTGCCGCCGCTGCCGGAGACGCTGTTTGCCGAAGGCGCCTGGGCCTATGACATGATGTACGGCGCTGAGCCGACGGTGTTTCTTCAGTGGGCGGAACCGCGCGGGGCGAAACGGCTGGATGGCTTGGGCATGCTGGTCGAGCAGGCGGCCGAATCGTTCTTTCTATGGCGCAACGTTCGACCGGAAACGGCCAGCGTGCGCTCGCTGCTCCGCCAGTCTCTCAATGAGTGAGCAGGACGATGGGGGCGAGTGCCCCCATCCTGTCGTCGTGAGCTCACGAGAGCGAGAGAAAAAGTCGGTCTAACGCGGTTTGGTATAAAAGCCCACCATGCACATCACCAACCCCACCACGGATAGCAGCATGCCGCCGTTCACCAGCAGCGGTGAACGCTCGAGCCACGACACGAAGGGCTGTGGCGTGTCGTAGCAAGCCCCCTCCAGGTAGTTCCAGTAGCCGCCGTTGAGCTGGCAGGCGCGAACGTCCCCCAACTCCCAAAAGTAAACGCCTAGCAGCACCAGAATCGGCAGCACTAACAGCAGTAAACCCAATCGGATCATGAAAGCCTCGAATGGCCGCTACGGTCGCGGACAGTTAGGAGTACGGCCGCTGTTGCGAGCCTGCTCGTAGGTGGCCAGCGCTTGCTCCATATTGGCTTGCAGGCCTTGAATCCGCTGGCCTTGGCTGGGGTGCGTCGACATCCAGGCAGGAGGCGCACCGCCGCCCGACGCGGCCTGCATGTTTTCCCATAGCGTGACGCTTTCACGCGGGTCGAAGCCCGCTTGCGCCATGAGCTGTAGGCCTATCACATCGGCCTCGCTTTCATGACGGCGGGAGAAAGGTAGCGCAATGCCGTATTCGGCCCCCAAGCCGAGCACACCCATCAACTGCTGGCCTGCCGGTGTCTGCATGCCCGACGTGCTGGAGATGACCGAAAGGCCCAGCGACGTGGCGCTTTGTGTCGAAGCACGCTCGTTGGCGTGGCGCGCCAGCACGTGGCCGATTTCATGGCCGACCACCGAGGCGAGCTGGTCCTGACTGGTGGCGATGTCCAGCATGCCGGTGTTTACACCCATGTAGCCGCCAGGCAGGGCAAAAGCGTTCGGCTGTTCGGACTCAAACACACGAATTTGCCAATCCAGGTCGCGCTGCTCGTTGGGAAGCACGTCGACAATGGCATTGGTGATGCACTGCACGTAACGGTGGCTCGCCTGACCCGCAGTCGGAATGTTTTGCTGATATTCGGCGAAGGCCTGTTGGCCCATCTGATTGAGCTGATCATCGGAGAGCAGCAGCAGCTGTGAACGACCGGTGGGTGACGTCGAGCAAGCGGCGATCGAGGCGCAGAGCGCCGTAACCGCTAATGGGCGAAGCCAACGCATAGACAGTTTCCTTATAGACGAGTGGGGATCCTTGCACACAAGATAACCACTGGCAGTGGTAAATCAACCCTATCATAACGCACTCTGAGGATGACGATGGATGCCGAATTAAGCCAGCGCCTAGCGCGGTTACTCGATCATGTCGACCACTGGCTGCCGCCAGCGCCCACGCCGGTTGCGTGGGAGCAACACGTGGCCGCCATCTGGCAACGCCACCCACTGGGCGGGCGGCTAGTGCCGGTACCCCCAAGAGACACCATGACGCTGGATGATCTGCTGGGCATCGAGCGTCAGAAGCAGGCACTGGTCGATAACACCCGCGCCTTTTTGCAAGGCCTGCCCGCCAACCACGCGCTGCTATGGGGCTCCCGGGGGAGCGGTAAGTCGTCGGTGATACGGGCGTTGCTCAATTCACTCGCCAATGAAGGCTTGAGACTGATCCAGGTCGACCGTCACGACCTGGCAAGCCTGCCGCTGTTGGTAGAACAGTTGCGTCATCAGCCGCACCGCTTCGTGGTGTATTGCGATGACCTGTCGTTCGAAGGCAACGACGATGCCTACAAAGCGCTCAAGAGCGTGCTGGATGGTGCGCTGACCGGGCCGCCGGATAACGTGTTGCTCTATGCCACTTCGAACCGTCGCCATCTGCTGCCGGAGTCGATGGAGGACAACAGCGGCTCACGGCTGGTGGGTGACGAATTACATCACGGCGATGCGGTGGAAGAGAAAATCTCCCTCTCGGATCGTTTCGGCCTGTGGTTAGGCTTTCATCCGTTTAGCCAAGCGGCGTACCTGGAAGTATGTGAACACTGGGTAGGGCGTATCGGCGGAAAACAGGACTGGAATGAGGCTGCGCGGGCGGAAGCGATTCGCTTTGCCACACTGCGCGGCGGGCGAAGCGGCCGGACGGCGTGGCAGTTTGCGGCCCAGTACGTGGGCCGCAAACGGCTGCATGAGCGGGGTGAGTGACGCGCTGGGCAAGCTTTAGCGTTGGGGGATGAGCTGCCCGTCGTCGCCCACGTTCAAGCGAATGGTTGGGGTGAGCAAACCAGCGGGTAGCGTCATGCCCAGGCCGCGCAAATCCCCTGGGGTGATGGCCAGCTCACTGCCCGCAGGCAGTTCCCCTTGGCTGGCGAGTTGGCTCGCCAGCTCCACCATCGGCGTCATGTGCTGCTGGTCGGCAGCCAGCACATCGAAAGCCACCGGCAGACGGAGATTGGCATCTTCCCCTGAGGTGAGCGTCACGTTCTGGGCATAGTTGCCCTGTACGGGGTCGACGCCGGGCATGTCCAGCGTCCAGCGAAAGCCCGACATCTCCACCGGAGGCATGCCAGCGGGCAGGCCAAGCCCCATCGCCAGGGTCGCTTGCACCGGCAAGCTTCCAGCACCCAGGCTAGAGGCCAGCAAACTCGATAGATCGCTGGTGTCCAATCCAGCATTGACGCTATAAGGGCCAATGCGTACGTCCTCGATGCCGAGTGAGGTGACAGCTAAGCGAAAAGCAAACAGTCCCGTTTGGGGCAGTGCCAAGCAGCCGGTCAAGAGAGTCGCCAGCAGCAGTAAAACCAAGCCGCGTCCGCGACGAACAGCGTCGTGCATGTCAGTCCCTCCTAAGAAGGGCAAGAGTGATAGAGCAAGTATCTACAGGGCAGGTGCCGAAAAGCGCCGCTATTTGAGAGCGGGCAGTGGTGTCTGTCAAGCAGATTTGCGGGAGGAAGAGCATTAAAAACGCCCACTGAATCGTCAGTGGGCGTTGAGGTGAGAGATAACGCTTAACGGCGGCTCTTGCGCGCCTCTTTGGTGCGGTTGAGCTCGCGTTTTTTGGCTTTCTCTTTATCGCTGGCGCCCGCCATGTGATCGAACGGGTTATCGCCCGAGCGGAACTCGAAGCGCATCGGCGTGCCGCGCACCTTCAACACTTTGCGGAACGTGTTGGTCAGGTAGCGGCGGTATGCCTCGGGCAGCGAGGCCGTCTGGTTGCCGTGTACCACGATAATCGGCGGATTGCTGCCACCCTGGTGAGCCATACGCAGCTTGATGCGGCGTCCATTCACCATGGGAGGTGGATGCTGGCTGACCGCATCCTGCAGCAGCGTGGTGAGACGGTTGGTCGACCAGTGCGCGTTGGCGGCGTTGAACGCCCGCTCGATGGAGGGGTAAAGATCGCCCACCGCCGTACCGTGCAGGGCGGAAATGAAGTGCAGCTCGGCGTAGTCGGCAAAGCCCAGACGGCGCTTGATATCGGCGCGCATCTTCTCTTTGGCTTCGCTCTCCAGCCCGTCCCACTTGTTCACGGCCAGCACCAGCGCACGGCCGGTGGTGAGCACATAATCCAGCAGGTGCAGATCCTGCTCGACCAAGCCGCTGCGGGCATCCAGTACCATGACCGCCACGTGGCTCTCTTTGATCGCATCCAGCGTCTTGATGATCGAGAACTTTTCGGCGATTTCGCGCACGTTCTTGCGCCGCCGAATGCCGGCGGTGTCGATCAGCACGTACGGCTTGCCGTTGCGCTCGAAGGGAATTTCGATGGCATCACGGGTAGTGCCCGCTTCATCGAACACGACCACGCGCTCTTCACCGAGCAGGCGGTTGACCAGCGTGGACTTACCTACGTTGGGGCGGCCGATGACGCCAATGCGAATGCCTTTGGTGCCCGTGTCGGCGGGGATGCTGGCATCCCGCTCAGGGAAAGGTTCGAGGACCGTATCGATCAACAGCGATACGTTGCGGCCATGAGCGGCCGCAATCGGCCAGGGGTCGCCCAAGCCTAGCTTCCAGAAGTCGGCCATGGCCGAGTGCTCTTCCAAGCCGTCGGTCTTGTTGACCACCAGCCAGGTTTTCTTCTGATTGACGCGCAGGTGGTTGGCAATCGCTTCATCGGCAACGTTCAGCCCGGCGCGGGCATCGACCAAGAACAGCACGATATCGGCTTCGTCGATGGCCGCGAGGGACTGTTCGGCCATCGCGGCATCGATGCCTTCTTCGTCACCGCTGATACCGCCGGTATCGATGACGGTGTACGCCTTTCCACCCAGCATGCCGTTACCGTATTTACGGTCACGGGTCAGGCCAGGAAAGTCTGCCACCAGCGCATCGCGCGAGCGGGTCAGACGGTTAAACAGCGTCGATTTGCCCACATTGGGGCGACCGACTAATGCAATGACGGGTGTCATGGAGTGACTTCCAGGGTTTCCAGGCGACCATTGTTGGCCTGGACATGAATGGTGCTGCCTTCCGTGACCGGGCGCACGCTAATACCTGAATCATCGATTCGGGTGCGGCCGACCAGGTTGCCATCGCGGGCGTCGATCAGATGGACATAGCCTTCGAAATCGCCCACGACGATACGGCCATCGGCAAAGGCGGGAGCGGTGAGCCAGCGATCTTCGAGATCGTCGTTACGCCAAACTTCCTGACCGCTGTTGGCATCGAGGGCCACGACGTGGCTGTCGTCGCTGACCACGAACAAGAAGTTGCCCACCAGAATTGGCGTGTGGCGGCTAGAAAGGTTGGTTTCCCACAAGACACCGCCACGGGTGGCTTCCAGGGCGACCACACGGCCATTGTAGCTAGTCACGAACAGGCGTCCATCGGGGCTGAGAACCGGCTGACCGGACAGGTCCACCAGCCGCTCGACGTCGCTGCGTCCGCGTGGGGTAGCAATCTGCATATCCCACAGAGCTTGGCCGCTGCGGTTATCCAGCGTGGCCAAGCGTCCGTTAGCCAAGCCCACGAAGGTGACCGGATCGATGACCATCGGCGTTCCGGTGCCGCGTAGCGTCAAGGCAGGCTGCGAGCTGGTGTAGACCCAGCGCTCTTCACCGCTGGCGCGATCCAGGGCCGTGATTTGGCCGTCCACGCTCTGAACCAGCAACAATTGCTGGTTGGCCTGCGGGGCCGCCAACACTTCGCTGGAGACCCGCGAGCGCCAAGCAACGCTACCGTCTCGCTGGTCGAGGGCAATCACTTCACCGTTGCGGGTGCCGAGATACACTTGACCGGCAATGGCATTCAGCGCGCTGGAAACCGGGCTATCCAGCTCGATTTCCCACTCACGCTCGCCGCTATTGGCATCGAACGCGGCGACCAGGCCGTTGGCGTCGGCGGCGAAGACCGTATCGCCCTCACGCGATGGGGCGATGGGGTAGCGGGCGCGGCCAAAGCCATCGCCAACGTGACGATCCCAAACGCTGTCCAGCGATGACGTTGCATCGAAGTTGCGCAGCTCTTTGGGCGTGAAGGCAGGCTCACCTTTGCTGGCACAGCCAGCCAACAGTGCCAACGCCACGGCACCCAGGGTGGTGCGCATTAGATGTTTGGAAAAGAGCGGTTTTGACAGGCTAATCGTCATCACTGTGTCGCCTCCTCGGCGCCGAGATCGTCAAGCTTGAACTGCACGCCGTACAGCGGCTGGTTCTTCGTTTGGGCGAGTGACTGGGCGGTTTGCCATGCCTCGCGCGCCTGCTCGGGCTGATTTTGCGCGAGGAAGGCATCGCCGCGTACGTTGGCTTGTTGGGCCGCCAGCGCGTCAGAGATGGGCTGATCGAGCAGCGCCAGCGCAGCATCGGGGTTGCCCTGTGCCACTTCGATGCGTGCCAAACGCAGCCAAGCTACGCTTTGTACATAGCGGCGCGAGGAGTTGCTGGCGACGTCCTGCAGCGCCTGCTTGGCGGTGGACAGGTCGTCTTGCTCAACGGCAAGACGAGCCTCCAAGAGCTGTGCCAGTTCGGCATACAGCGTGTTGCCGTAGTCGTCGGTGAGCTCATCGATCAGCGTCTGTGCTGCGCTTAGCTGATCGCCTTCCAAGGTCGTGCCAGCCGTCATATTGATGAGCTGTTGGTAACGGGCAGAGGCGGCTTCCGCCTTGCCTTCTTGATAGTTCTGCCACGCATTCCAACCAAAGACGCCCGCCGCAGCGAGAACGGCACCGGCAATCAGCGAGGTTCCGTTCTCTTTCCACCAGCGTTTGACGACTTCTAGCTGCTCTTCTTCGCTTCTCAGCTCCGCCACGGGCGGCCTCCTGTTCCATAGGTCAGCCGCCAATGCGGCTAACGAGTGTTCATCTGCCCAGTCGGTGCTGGGCAGCGATGTTAGTGAGACGGTACGTTCGACAGTAACTCGCGAAGCGCGTCGGCCAGCTCGGTCTGGGACACTTGCTGCTGCTCGCGATCATCACGCAAAAACTTCAACGTGGCGGTTTGGTGGGCTAGCTCGTCCTCGCCTAGCAAAATCGCCACCGGCGCGGCGCTTTTATCGGCTTTCTTCATCCGGCTTTTGAAGCTGCCGCCGCCGCAGTGCAGCTGCAGGCGTAACGAAGGCAGCGCACTGCGCAGCTGTTCGGCGAGCGTCAGCGCGGCCACGGTGGCGCTGTCATCCATCGGCATCAAGTAAACGTCGCAGCCGCCCAGCGCTTCGTTGGGCACTAGGTCGAGGGTGTCCAGCAGCAGGATCAGGCGTTCGATGCCCATGGCAAAACCCACTGCAGGCGTGGGTTTGCCGCCCAGCTGCTCGACCAGACCGTCGTAGCGGCCGCCAGCGCACACGGTGCCTTGGCTGCCCAGTGCAGTGGTGGTCCACTCGAACACCGTGCGGCAGTAGTAGTCCAGGCCGCGCACCAAACGTGGGTTGACCACGTACGGAATCCCGGCGGCATCCAGCATCGCTTTGAGCTGCTCGAAATGCGCGCGGGACTCGTCGTCCAGGTGGTCCATCAGCTGCGGAGCCGCGTCGAGCATCTCGGCCATCTCTGGGTTTTTCGAGTCCAGAATGCGCAGCGGGTTGCTGGTCAGGCGCCGCTTGGAATCGTCATCGAGAATATCGTGGTGCTGCTCGAAGTAAGCCACTAGCTTATCGCGGTAGGCCGCACGGGCGTCAGCCGAGCCTAGCGAGTTCAACTCCAGGGTGACGTGCTCCATCAAGCCCAGCTCTTGCCACAGACGTGCCGAAAGCAAAATGACTTCGGCGTCGATATCCGGGCCTTCGAAGCCGTACGTCTCGACACCCACTTGGTGGAACTGGCGATAGCGTCCTTTCTGGGGGCGCTCGTGACGGAACATCGGCCCCTGGTACCAAAGCCGCTGGGTTTGGTTATGCAGCAAACCGTGTTCCATGGCCGCCCGCACGCAGCTGGCGGTGCCTTCGGGGCGCAGCGTCAGGCTGTCACCGTTGCGGTCGTCGAAGGTGTACATCTCTTTTTCGACGATGTCGGTGACTTCACCAATCGAACGGGCAAACAGCGCCGTCTGCTCCACAATCGGCGTACGAATTTCATCGAAGCCGTAACGGTGCATGAGTTGGCGTACTTTGCCCTCAAAAAATTGCCAGCGAGGGCTGTCGCTGGGCAATAGGTCGTTCATACCACGGATGGCTTGAATCTTTTTAGCGGCGGACTTGCTCAATGAAAACTCCTTATGGGGCGGCAGCACACGAGGCGGGACGCTCACACCGCCTCTTTCAGCCACTGGGACGTTAAACGCTGCGCGCAATCATGTTCTCTTGCTGCTGCTCTTTTTGACGCACTTTGTCGCGAATCAGCTTTTCCAGATCGTCGACGAGGTGGTCATTGCGCAGCTTGCTCGCCGGTTTGCCATCGATATAGACCAGGTTGGCAGGCGAGCCGCCGGTGAGGCCGATATCGGTCTCTTTGGCTTCGCCGGGGCCGTTGACCACACAGCCAATCACCGAAACGTCCAGCGGTGTCATCACGTCTTCCAGGCGCTCTTCGAGCTGGTTCATGGTGCTGATGACGTCAAAGTTCTGCCGCGAGCAGCTGGGGCAGGCGATAAAGTTAATGCCCTTGGCGCGCAGCTTCAGGCTCTTGAGCATATCGAACCCGACCTTGATCTCTTCCACCGGGTCGGCAGCCAGCGAGACGCGGATGGTGTCGCCGATACCGTCCATCAACAGCATGCCTAGGCCAATGGAGGACTTCACTGTGCCCGAACGCAGGCCGCCTGCTTCGGTGATACCCAGGTGCAGCGGCTGCTCGATGCGGGTGGCAAGGTCGCGATAAGCGGCCACCGCCATAAACACATCAGACGCTTTCACGCTGACTTTAAACTCCTGGAAATCGAGGCGGTCCAGGTGGTCAATATGGCGCATGGCGGACTCGACCAGTGCCGCAGGCGTGGGCTCGCCGTACTTCTTCTGCAGATCTTTTTCCAGCGATCCGGCGTTCACCCCGATACGGATTGGAATGCCGTGGTCGCGGGCGGCGCTTACCACAGCGCGTACGCGATCTTCCCGGCCAATATTGCCGGGATTGATGCGCAGACAGTCAACGCCTAGCTCAGCGACGCGCAGGGCGATTTTGTAATCGAAGTGGATATCGGCAACGAGGGGCACCGCTACGCGCTGTTTGATTTTGCCGAAGGCTTCAGCGGCGTCCATATCCGGCACGGAGACGCGGACGATATCCGCGCCCGCTTTTTCCAACTGTTGGATCTGGCCGACGGTGGCGTCCACATCCAGCGTGTTGGTGTTGGTCATGCTCTGTACGGAAATCGGCGCATCGCCGCCCACGGCCACATTGCCAACATGAATTTGGCGTGACAGACGGCGTTTAATCGGAGAAGGGGCGTGCATAAGACGGGTCACTCTCCCAGGGTAAAGCGGGCAACGTTATTGGCACCGGCGCGCTCGGCAAGGTTGACGAGCTCACCTTGGTAGCGCAGTTCTACACCGGTGGCGTTGCCGACGGTTAAACGAAAAGGCGGCTCGCCCTCAACGCTCGCGGTGGTGCCGGGGGTTTGCAGACCGACAAACACGCGCTGGTTGTTGGCATCGAAAATTTCGGTCCAGGACTGCTCGTTGAACGTCAGCTCGAGCAGGTTGGGGTTGGTCGCCGGGGCGGCCTCGGCGACGGTGTCTTCGGGCGCGTCTGCGTCGGCGGTCGGAGCGTCGGTTTCGGCTTCTGTCACCTGGGCGTCAGGCATTTCTTCGGTGGCCTGTACGCGCTCGTCAGTGTCAGCCACGGGCGCGGTGCTGTCGTCGCTGGAGGCGCTGTCGGTAGACGCGTCGCTGGCTGCATCGCTCGTCAGCTCTTCGGTGACGGCAGGTTCAGGCGTGACCACCGGGGTAGGCTCGGGCGCTGGCTCAGGGGACGGTTCGCTCATGGGGGCATCGTTCTCTTCCATGGCGGGGGAGGCGCCGATGCTCGGCGGCTCGCTGCCGCCGCGGCTCTGCCACCAGGCCACCGTCACGGCAATCAACCCGACGATCACCAGCAGCGTGACCAGTTTGAACAGCCACGCGCCGACCTTGGAGGGGGGCTTGGTGACGGCGACCGGCGTGACTTTGCGTTCCGCGTCGCTGGTGCCGTGGCGGGCTTGATAAGCGTCGAGCACCACGCGGTCATCCATGCCCAGGTATTTGGCATAGGCACGCAAATAGCCGCGACGATACGCGGCAACGGGAATCTCTTCGTAATTATCACGCTCCAGGCCATCCACCACGGCCGGGCGCAGATTGAGGGCGCGGGCGGCATCCGCCAGCGGGACGCCGAGCGATTCGCGTTGACGAGAGAGCAACTCACCAGGGGTTGCCGTGCTGTGGGCCGTAGTAACGCTATCGTGTAACTGTGTGTCGCTCATAGCTGAGCATCCTTCAATAATGTGGTGATCAGGGCGGCAATCAGTTGTTTAGCAAGCGCTGGTAGTCGGCAGCCGCGGCGTCGTCACCGCGGGCGAGGGCGACATCGATCGCCATTTCCAGTGCCGCTGGGTCTGGGCCCGCTAGCTGCAAATAGTTCTGCAGCGGTGCCCAGGCCTGATCATAATTGCCCTGCGAAACTTCCAGTTCGGCTAACATTAAATACCCGCGTGGGTTGCGCGGGTCGATGCTTTGCGCGCGTTGCAAACGTTCGCGCGCTTTATCCAATTCGTCGATGGCCAAATAACACTGGCCCAGGTTGGTAAAGAGCTGGGCGCGATTGGCATATTGGGCATCCTGGGATGCCATTTCTAACTGTTCGCAGGCTTTGGAAAACTCGGCCTGCTGATACAAAAACGCCGCGTAGTTGTTACGCGCGCGGGTGAACGATGGCTCGGCATCCAGCGCCTGCTGGAAGTAACGATTGGCCAGCTCGCTCTCCCCCTGCTGTTGGTAGACCAGCGCAAGCGCTTGAAGTGCCTCCGCATGACGCGGGTTCAACTCCAGGGCACGGTCGAGGGCGTTCAGTGCGCGTGGCAGGTTATCACGCTCTAGGTAGGCGACGCCAAGCTGGGTATAGGCATCTACCGCATCGGGATTGGCATCAGTATGGACCCCCTGGCCAGAGGTGGCGCAGCCCGCCAGCAGCAGGCTGCCAGCAAGCACGGACAGCATGGGCATCCTGATGGAGGTAATGCGCCTGCGGTGACCGATCATCTACGCCCTCTTGAGTCGAAACGGTTGAGCCAGTGCCGTACTGCGGACGCTTGGCGAGCGCCCGGCAAAAACGTGTCCATCAAAGCGCTGTGTCGGTTGGAAGTCAAGACAGCAGCGGTTAGTCAGCGTCGAGCTGCACGGACTGAATGTAGCGTGCGCTGCGCTTGGTACGGTCTTTCACACGGCCTACCAGCTGACCACAGGCGGCATCGATGTCGTCACCGCGGGTGGTCCGCACGGTGGCGTTGTACTCTAAATCGTACAGCCACTGTTGAAAGCGCATCACTTGGTTACGTGAAGGCTTCTCATAACCTGAATTCGGGAACGGGTTAAACGGAATCAGGTTGATTTTGCACGGCAGTTCTTTAAGCAGCGCGGCGAGCTGCTCAGCGTGCTCTTGCTGATCGTTGACGTCTTTGATCAGCGTGTACTCGATGGTGACCTGACGGTTATCGGGACACTTGGCCAGATAGCGGTGGCAGGCATCCAGCAGCGCACGGATGTTGTACTTACGGTTGATCGGCACCAGTTCGTTGCGCAGCTCGTCGGTGGAGGCGTGCAGCGAAATGGCAAGGCTCACATCCAGTTCGTCGCCTAGTTTGTCCATCATCGGCACGACGCCAGAGGTGGAGAGCGTGACGCGACGTTTGGAGAGCCCGTAGCCGTTATCGTCGAGCATCAGCTTCATGGCAGGCACGACGTTATCGAAATTGAGCAGCGGTTCGCCCATCCCCATCATGACCACGTTGGTCACCGGGCGGTTGGCGGTATCACGGCGCGGGCCCACGCTGCGTTGGGCGACCCACACCTGGCCGATGATCTCGGCGGCGGTCAAGTTACGCTGGAACCCCTGCTTGCCAGTCGAACAGAAGCTGCAATCCAGCGAGCAGCCCACCTGGGAAGAGACGCATAGCGTGCGCCGCTTTCCGTTCTCGGCCGGAATCAGGACCGTCTCGACGTAGCTGCCATCTTCCACCTCTAACACCCATTTACGGGTACCGTCGCTGGACGTGCCTTCGTAGACAACCCCTGGGCCGCGAATTTCAGCGACTTGGGCGAGCTTGTCGCGCAGCGGCTTCGACAGGTTGGTCATCGCCGTAAAGTCGTCGATACCCTCCTGGTGAATCCACTTCATGACCTGCGTGGCGCGAAACTTCTTTTCGCCGATCGACAAAAAGAACGCTTCCATCTGCTCGCGGGAGAGACCCAGCAGGTTCTGTCGAGCGGGAGACGCGTGTTCGGTCGTCTCGCTATCGGGCGTTGTGTGAGTGGCAGGCGTATGTTGAGCTACGGTGGTGGTCATGGCGGTCAGCGTTCAGAAAGAGGCGGGGGCAGAGCCCCCGCGAAAATGGCCGGCAACGAAGGTTGAAACGGCGGCGCTTGGTTTAGCGCGGGCAGATTTCGTCGTTACCGAAGAAGTAGCTAATTTCGCGCTCGGCGCTTTCCGGAGAATCAGAGCCATGGACAGCGTTGGCGTCGATTGTTTCCGCAAAGTCGGCGCGGATGGTGCCCGGAGCGGCTTCTTTCGGGTTGGTGGCACCCATCAGCTCACGGTTTTTCGCGATGGCGCCTTCGCCTTCCAGTACCTGTACGACGACCGGACCAGAGGTCATGAAGCCAACCAGGTCTTTGAAGAAGGGACGCTCTTTGTGCTCGGCGTAGAAACCGCCTGCCTTCTCTTCAGAGAGGTGCAGCATTTTGGCGGCTACGACTTGCAGGCCGGCTTTTTCAAAGCGAGCGATGATGTCGCCAATGGCATTTTTTGCAACGGCATCGGGCTTGATGATGGAAAGAGTACGTTCAGTCGCCATGCAGAAATCTCCTTAAAAGGGATAAAGCAGAAATTGCCGCCCCGGAAAGCCGGGGCGGCGCAGGAAAAAAGTGGTCGGCTAGGGCCGTCGGTGGCTGCGGCTGCCGAGTGGCCGCGATTATAGCGCCTCCCGGTGGGGATGAATACCGGTGATGTGCGCAACCGTCCTGGCGGGTGGTTTAGACCGTGAAGCTTTCACCGCAGCCGCACTGATCTTTGACATTGGGGTTGTTGAAGCGGAAAAAGCGGTTCAAGCCTTCGTTGACGTAATCCACTTCGCTGCCGTCCAGCATCTCTACCGCGTCTGGCGCGACGTACACGCTGGCACCGTGGGCTTCGAAGCGCACGTCGTCCGCTTGGGCTTCGTCGGCGAAGTCCAGTACGTAGCTGTAACCCGAGCAGCCGCTGGGTTTGACCGATACCCGAAGGCCCAGGCCTTGGCCGCGCTCGTCGAGTACGCGATGGATCTGTTCAGCCGCAGCGGGGGTAATGTTCAGTGTTGCCATGGAGCGTTCTCCTTTGAGAAGTCGTTAGCCGTGCGTCAGGAGAGCGTCAGCCGCCTAACGTGCGTTGGCACGTAAGCCGCTCACCGCGTGGCGCAGTAAGGTTAGTGCGTGGTCGATCTCGGCCGCTTGGGTAAAGCGCCCAACGCTGATACGTAGCGATGAGAGCGCCAGCCGACGGGGCGTGCCAATGCCCAATAGAACATAAGAGGGGTCGACGCTGGCCGAGTTGCAGGCCGAGCCGGTGGATACCGCGACGTCCCGCAGTGCCATCAACAGCGCCTCGCCATCGACACCTTCGAAGGCCAGATTGACGATGTTGGGAACGACGTTCTCGGATGGCGAGTTGGGAACGACGCCCTCCAGATCGGCCAAGCCACTTAACAAGCGCTCGCGTAGCGCGGTGATGCGCGCTTGGTCATCGTCCTGCTGCTGCTGCATGACGGAAAAGGCTTCCCCCATCCCGGCGATCTGATGGGTGGGCAGCGTGCCGGAACGCATGCCGCGCTCATGCCCGCCGCCATGAATCAGCGCTTCGATGCGAATGTCTGGGTGGCGCTTCACGTACAGCGCGCCAACACCCTTGGGGCCGTAGGCTTTATGGCCCGAGAGCGACATCAAATCGATGTGCTGGGCGATGACGTCGAGCGGCACTCGTCCTACCGCTTGCGCGGCATCGGTATGAAAGGCCGCGCCAAAGTCATGGGCGACGTCTGCCAAAGCGGCAATGTCATTGATGCTGCCCAGTTCGTTATTCACCGTCATGAGCGATACCAGCGCCGTATCGTCGCGCATGGCGGCGCGCAGCTGTTCGGGCGTCACGCGCCCGTCGCGGCCGGGGGGCAGCCAAGTGACCTCGAAGCCTTCACTCTCCAGCGCCTTGGCGGTATCCACCACAGCTTTATGCTCGATGGTGGAGGTGACAAGGTGCATGCCACGTTCGCGGTTGGCGCGCATGAAGCCAATCAGCGCGAGGTTGTTGGCTTCGGTGGCACCGCTGGTCCACACGATTTCACGCGGGTCGGCGCCGATCATGTCGGCCACTTGGCGGCGCGCCTGCTCGACCACCTGTTCGGCTTGCCAGCCCAGCATATGGCTACGGGAGGCGGGATTGGCGAAGAGTTGGTCGACTGTGAGGTAACGCTGCATGACCTCGGCCACGCGATCATCGACCGGCGTCGTGGCGGCATAATCGAGATAAATGGGCAGCGAGGGAGTAGCAGTCATCGTCATGGGTTCCAGCGTGCAGTAAAGGCCGTCAAGGAGAGGAGGCGAGGATGCCCGCCTCGACCCGCTGTTTTTGACGGGTAGCGATGCGGATGACATCCGGGCGCTGTATCAGTTGCGCCAGCGTAATATCGTCGAGAAAACTGCGGATTTGCCCGGATAGCTCGCACCATAAATGGTGTGTCAAACAGGTATCGCCCTGCTGGCAATCGGATAGCCCCTGGCAGCGAGTCGCGTCGACGGTTTCATTGACCGCATCGATCACTTGGGACACGCTGATCGCCTCGGGCGCTTTGGCCAACAGGTAGCCGCCACCTGGCCCGCGCACGCTGCTGACCAATCCCGCCCGGCGCAGTCTGGCAAACAGTTGCTCCAGGTAGGAGAGTGAAATCTCCTGGCGCTGGGAGATGTCCCCCAGACTGGTGGGGCCGCTGGGGGCGTTGATCGCCAAATCCAGCATGGCGGTAACGGCGTAACGGCCTTTTGTGGTCAAGCGCATGACAGGTACCTCGTCGCTGAGCGTTCAGCGCACTGGCAGCAAATGTTGCGCCATTATGGAAATCCTGAGTGCTTTGGTCAACTATTGCGGGAAGCGCTGTCCTCCGCCGCTGTATCGCTACGCTCCTGGGCGGCGCGGCCAAGCCCGGGGCAACCGGTGTCGTTTTCCTCCAGAATATCGGCAAAGTCTTCATCCCGCAGGGCGGGGAGCTGGCCGTCGCGGTAGTTGGCGTCCAGTTTGCGCAGCGTCGAGCACATGCGTTCGATACGCTCGTCCACGGCGTGCATGTGATCGAGCATGGCCTGCATCGAGCGCGCCACGGGGTCGGGCATGTCTTGGCTAACGCCATAAGCATCGAAGCCAAATTTCTGGCAGATGGCTTCACGGCGGGCCGGGTCGACGTCCAGCGCTTCTTCCACATCCGGGTCGGCGCGTTTGACGATTTTGCCGGGAATGCCCACAACGGTGGCGCCCGCTGGCACTTCTTTGGTGACCACCGCGTTAGAACCGATTTTGGCCCCGGCACCCACGGTAAATGGCCCCAATATTTTGGCCCCAGCACCGACGATGACGCCATCTTCCAGCGTAGGATGGCGCTTGCCTTTGTTCCAGCTAGTGCCGCCTAGCGTCACGCCTTGATAGAGAGTGACGTTATCGCCCACTCGGGCGGTTTCGCCAATCACCACGCCCATGCCGTGGTCGATGAAAAAGCGTCGCCCGATGGTCGCGCCCGGGTGAATTTCGATGCCGGTCAGCCAGCGGGAGAAGGTCGATAGCGTCCGTGCCAACCATTTGAAGTTCTTGTTCCATAGCCAATGGCTGCAACGGTGCAGCAGTAAGGCGTGCAGGCCAGGATAGTTGGTCAGCACCTCAAGAAAGTTACGTGCCGCAGGGTCGCGGTCAAAAACGCTATTGATGTCTTCACGCAGGCGTTGAAACATGGGTGATCCTTGGGCGATAGGGGGGGGGCGGCAGCAATACGGTATTGGAATTGGTTGAGTGCAAAGCGGCAATCGATAAGGCGATGTTGGGGCGCGTCGATGTAACTTCAAGTTTAGGCCATGGCCGCTTTGCTGGCGCCTTTTGCGACGAGGGCGCCGTGACGGGTTAGTCGAGTTTGTCGCGACTCTCTTTATTCATACGCTGCGTCTCGCTCTGTTGGGCGGCTTTTTCAGTCGCCGAAAGAATGCCGCGTAGAATGTTCATTTCCATCTTTTCGGGCCGTGACCGCAGGTAGAGGCGGCGCAAGCGTGCCATGAGCTGGCGCGGCTGGGCAGGATCGTGAAACTCGATGGCGATCAGCGTGCGCTCTAGGTGCTCGAAGTAGCGCTCGAGTTCTTCGTGGGTCGCCCGCTCGTCGTTGTCATCCGCCACCTGGGGGGCATCGGCCTGGCTAAGCCATGCCATACGGCACTCATACGCCACCACTTGCACCGCGGCGGCAAGGTTCAGCGAGCTAAATTCCGCGTTGGTAGGAATATGCACGTGGGCGTGGCAGCGCTGCAGTTCGGCGTTGGTCAGTCCACTATCTTCACGGCCAAATACCAGCGCCACGCGGGCGTTGTCGGCTTGGCACTCGCCCGGCAGGCGCTCGGCCAGCTCCCGAGGCGAGATCATCGGCCAGGGCAGCGTGCGCGAGCGAGCGCTGGCGCCCACTGCCAGGGTGCAGTCGGCCACGGCATCTTCCAGTGTGGCGTGCACCGTGGCTTGGTGCAGTAGGTGGTCGGCACCGGAGGCGCGGGAAATGCTGTCTTGGGTGATCACGTCGCAGCGAGGCGCGACCAAGGCGAGATCCGCCAAGCCCATGTTGTGCATGGCGCGTGCCACGCCGCCAATGTTGCCAGGGTGGCTGGTGCCAATTAGAACGATTCGGATGCGCTCAAGCATAGTAAGCCCGCTTCAAATGCGTAAAACGCGCAGTTTAGCATGAGTCGATGGCATGCCCGAGGGGGCTCTGTTAGAATTGCCCGCCAAAAGGCGTATGGCGCCTGACCTGTTCTTTAACATCACTGTGACAAGGCCCGATCATGAATCCGATGGTCCAATTTACGCTGCGCGCTGCGCGCGGCGCCGTTGAGCACTTTTTACGCGTTCGCGAACGCATCGAAAACGCCCATGAAGAATTCAACCTCGACCGCTTGCTAGAAGACACGGCACGCAAAGCCGAGGCGACCATCGTTCAGCAGCTGCAGCGCGGCTATCCGCAGCACGGCTTCACCGGCCGCTACACGCCCCATAAAGCGGGCGAAGGCGAAGGGGAAGAGATCGTGTGGAAAATCGAACCGCTGCACGGCTACTCCAACCTGGCGGTAGCCGGTAAGGGCTTTGCACTCTCAGTGGTGTGTCTCGTTAAAGGTCGCCCCGAGCATGCGGTGGTGATCTCTCCCTTTGGTGATGACGAATATATCGCCAGCCGTGGCCGCGGTGCTCAGCACAACGACAAGCGCATGCGCGTGAGCAAACCCACCGCGATTCCTGCCACCCGCATGGCGATGAGCCTGCCGGAAACCTGGTTGCGTCCGAGCCATCTCCCCGCGTACCTGACCATTACCCAACAGCTCGCCCCGCAGGTAGAGTCGCTGCTGGCGACGGGCAGTGGTTTGCTGGATATGTGCGAACTGGCCGCTGGCCGTGTCGACAGCGTCTTCGTCCTGGGGCTCGAAGAGCAGGACATGCAGGTCGGAACGCTACTGTTGAAAGAAGCCGGCGCGCTGATGGGTACCCCAGACGGCAAGCCGAGCGTGAATGCCGAAGGCCAACTGATGGCCGCTGGCCCGCGTCTCTACAAAGCATTGATCAAGCAGCTGGCGCCGCACTTTTAATCACTGGCGGCGCGGTCGCGCTGCGTAGTGAGTGGTGAGTAGTCAATAAAATGGTAGTAAAAAGGCCCTGCCGGGGTTACCCGGCAGGGCCTTTTCGTTGGCTGCTTTTGCGTGCTTACGGCAGCTCTTCTTCCTCTTCATCCACCTCTTTCTTAGCGGGAATGAGATCTTCCCGAGAGAGCTTCAGCGGAATCAGCAGGGCACCGGAGATATAGATAGACGAGAACGTGCCCACCACGATGCCTACCAGCAGAGCGATGGCGAAGTTTTCGATCATGTCACCGCCCAGCAGCAGCAGCGCCAGCAGCACCAGTACGGTGGTGCCTGACGTGGCCAGCGTACGCGACAGCGTGGCGTTGATCGCTTCGTTGAAGATCTGTGACATATCGTCGATACGCGACGTGCGAATCGTCTCGCGGATGCGGTCATACACGACGATGGTGTCGTTCAGCGAGTAGCCGATGACTGCCAGGATCGCGGCCAGTACCGTAAGGTCGAAGTCGAGCTGGAACACGGCGAAGACGCCTACCACGATGATGACATCGTGCAGCAGAGCCAGCAGGGCGCCGAGGGCGAACTTGTACTGAAAGCGGAAGGCCACGTAGAGCATGACCACGCCCAGGGCCACGAGCAGCCCCAGGCCGCTCTGATCGCGTAGCTGGTCGCCTACCTGGGCGCCCACGAACTCGGCGCGAACCAGATTGACGCTATCGCCGTTGCCCCGCAGCAGATTGACGACTTCGTTACCCACATCGCCGTCGAAGGCTTGCTGTAGGCGAATCAAGACTTCGGTCGACGCGCCAAAGGTTTGCACCGACACATCTTGGAAGCCGCTGTCTTCCAGCAGCTGACGAATGGCGTCCAGAGACGGTGCGGCGCCGTAGCGGACTTCCACCAGGGTACCGCCGGTAAAGTCCAAGCCCAGGTTGAGCTGCTGGAACACGATGGCACCAATCGAGACGATCAACATCACGGCGGAGACGATGAACGCTAGGTTGCGCCGCCCCATGAAGTCGATGCGCAGTTGGGATAGGGGTTTCATGACCACCTCTTAAATTCTGTGCTGAGCGCGTGTTGTGATCTCATCGATATCAGATCCACAGCTTTTTGACGGGCTTGCCACCATAGGCCAGATTGACCATGGCACGCGTCACCATCAGCGCAGTGAACATCGACGTCAGGATGCCGATCGATAGCGTGACGGCAAAGCCTTTCACGGGCCCGGTGCCAATCGAGAATAGAATCACCGCCACCAGCAGGGTGGTGATGTTGGCATCCACGATCGATGTGAACGCCCGCTCGTAGCCCGCGTAAATGGCCTGCTGAATCGACATGCCGTTGCGCAGCTCTTCACGTATCCGCTCGAAGATCAGCACGTTGGCGTCCACAGCCATGCCTAGCGTCAGGACGATACCGGCAATGCCGGGCAGGGTGAGCGTCGCCCCCAGCATCGACATCACGGCCACCAGCAGTGTCAAGTTGAGCGCCAGCGCGATGTTGGCAAACACGCCGAACACCTTGTAACGCACCAGCATGAACAGCACGACCAGCAGCAAGCCGATCTGAACCGATAGCAGGCCGCGTTCGATGTTTTCAGCGCCCAGGCTGGGTCCAATGGTACGCTCCTGAACGAAGTAGATCGGCGCAGCAAGCGAGCCTGAACGCAGCAGCAGCGCCAGCTCGGCGGCTTCGGTAGGGGAGTCGAGGCCAGTAATCCGGAAGCTGTTACCCAGTGCGCTCTGAATGGTCGCTAGGCTAATCAAGCCGCGTTCGGTGTAGGGATCCCGAACGATGGTCTCTTCGCCGGTTTCAGGGTCGACCTCGATGCGATCTTCGCTCTTGTGCTCGATGAACAGCACCGCCATGTTGCGGCCAATGTTGGTGCGCGTAGCGCGGTTCATCAGCGTGCCACCGGTGCCATCCAGGTTGATGTTGACCTGGGGGCGACCGTTCTCGTCGAAGCTGTTGCTGGCGCTGGAGACGCTGTCACCAGTAATGATCACATCCCGCATCAGCTCCGCTGAGCGGGCCGGGTCGTTACGAAACTCGAAGCGTTCGGTTTCGGCATCCGGTGTATCGTTGCGCGCTTCTAGACGAAACTCGAGGTTGGCCGTCGCGCCCACGATCCGCTTGGCGGCCACGGTGTCCTGTACGCCGGGTAGCTCGACCACGATTTGGCTCGGCCCTTGGCGCTGTACCATGGGCTCGGCCACGCCCAGCTCGTTCACGCGGTTGCGCAGCGTGGTCAAGTTCTGGTTGATGGCGTAGTCCTGGATTTCGTTGACCGTGACATCGCTCAGCGTCATGACCAAGCTCGAAGCGCGGCCATCCCCTTCGTTGGTGTACTCGAAGTTGGGGAAGTCGCGGCTGATCAAACGACGGGCGTCGTCGCGGTCTTCGGCGCTGGCGAAGTCGATCGATAGCGAGCGTTCGTCGATGGTGGTGTTGCGGTAGCGAATACGCTCACTACGCAGCAGTTCGCGCATGGCGCTGGCGTTCACTTCGAGGCGCTGGGTCAGCGCGGCGTCCATATCCACTTCCAGCAGGAAGTGAACGCCGCCGCGTAAATCGAGGCCCAGCGTCATCGGAGAGGCCGAAAAGGCTTGCAGCCAGCCAGGGGTGGCATCGGCAAGGTTGAGTGCAACGGTCGCGTTGGGACCCAGCACGTCTGCAGCGATGTCCCGCGCGTCGAGCTGGTCATCGTCGCTTTGCAAGCGAATCAGCCACTGGCCATTGGTCTCTTCGACGGCCTTGACAGCGATGTCGCGCTCGCTGAGCGCTTCTTCAACGCGGGTGATTTGCCGTTCATCCAGCGCGTCGCCTTGGGCATCGCTCACCTGAATGGCGGGATCTGCGGGGAATAGATTGGGAAGCGAGTAGATAAGGCCAACCACCAGGACGACCAGTATCAGCAGATACTTCCACAGGGGGTAACGGTTGAGCATGCAAGCCCTGCCTTCAATTACAAACGGAATCGCTGTGCACAGACAGGCTGCGCACAGCAACGTTCACCATCGACGCTACCATGTCACCCCTGCCGGGGTGGCTGGCACTGGGTCGGCAGGGGGGAGTGCAAGCGTTAGATGGACTTAATGGTGCCTTTAGGCAGTACGGCGGCCACGGCGTTTTTCTGCACGTTGACTTCGGTACCTTCAGAGACTTCCAGGGTCAGGAACTCGTCGCTGACTTTGGTCACGCGGCCAACCAGACCGCCGCCGATGACGACTTCATCGCCCTTGGCAAGGCTAGAGACCAGCTGCTTGTGCTGCTTGGCGCGCTTGGCTTGCGGACGCCACAGCAGGAAGTAGAAGATCAGCACGAAACCGACCAGCATGACGATTTGCGCGATGCCACCGCCAGCAGCGGCTTCTTGGGCATGGGCTGGTGAGATGAAGAAATCCAGCATTGCAGGGAACTCCTGGGTTAGAACACTCAATGGGTGAGTGAGTTACGCCACCCGCAGCGACGGGCGGCCATAAAGGGATTAGGTAGTAGCGCCCGCAAGGGGGGGCACAGGGAGGCCGCGCCTTGCATAGAAGCTTTCCACAAAGGTCGTCAATGTACCCGCTTCGATTGCCGCGCGCAAATCAGCCATCACCCGCTGGTAGTAGCGTAAGTTATGGATCGTATTGAGCATGGAGCCCAGCATTTCGTTGCAACGATCCAAGTGATGCAAGTAGCCACGGGAGAAGTTCTGGCAGGTATGGCAATCGCACTCTTCATCCAGCGGGCGGGTGTCGAAGCGGTGCTTGGCGTTGCGAATCTTGACGGTGCCTTCGGAGGTGAACAGGTGGCCGTTACGCGCGTTACGCGTGGGCATCACGCAGTCGAACATATCCACACCGCGACGCACGCCTTCGACGAGATCTTCCGGCTTGCCCACGCCCATGAGATAGCGCGGGGTGTCGTCCGGCATCCAGGTGGGCAAGTAATCGAGTACCTTGATCATCTCTTCTTTGGGTTCGCCCACGGAGAGGCCTCCGATGGCCAAGCCATCGAAGCCGATCTCCAAAAGCCCCTTGAGCGAGCGCTCACGCAGCTCAGGGTGCATGCCCCCTTGAATGATACCGAACAGCGCCGAGGGCGAATCGCCATGGGCGTCGCGGGAGCGCTTGGCCCAGCGCAGCGACAGCTCCATGGATTTTTCGGCCTCTTCGAACGTGGCCGGGTAGGGCGTGCACTCGTCAAAGATCATCACCACATCAGAGCCCAGCGAGCGCTGCACCGCCATGGACTCTTCCGGTCCCATGAACACTTTGCTGCCATCCACCGGCGAGCGGAAATGCACACCCTGCTCGGTGATCTTGCGCATTTCACCCAGCGAGAACACCTGGAAGCCGCCGGAGTCGGTGAGGATTGGCTTATCCCACTGGGCAAAGTCGTGCAGGTCGCCGTGGGCTTCGATCACATCGGTGCCGGGGCGCAGCCAAAGGTGGAAGGTATTGCCCAGAATGATCTCTGCGCCGATCTCTTTGACCGACTCGGGCGTCATGCCCTTGACCGTACCGTAGGTGCCGACCGGCATGAACGCGGGGGTTTCCACCGTGCCGCGTGGGAAGTGCAGGCGGCCACGGCGCGCGCGGCCATCTTCGGCGAGGCGCTCGAAGCGCATAAAACATTCGTTTCGCATGACAGTCACTCGTTGATCGATCGGTAGGCGCGGCGGTTAGCGGGTCAGCAGCATGGCGTCGCCATAGCTAAAAAAGGCGTAACGCTCTTCGACCGCCGTACGGTAAGCCTGCATGATGTGCTCATAGCCCGCGAACGCCGACACCAGCATCAATAGGGTGGATTCGGGCAAGTGGAAGTTGGTGATCAGTGCATCCACGCAGCGCCACTCGTAACCGGGATAAATGAAGATATCGGTGTCGCCGCTGAAGGGCGCAATCTGGCCATCGCTGCTCTTCATACAGGCGCTCTCCAGACAGCGAACGCTCGTCGTCCCCACGGCAATCACGCGCTTGCCAGCGGCTTGCGTCTCGCGAATTTGCTGGCAGGTGGCCTCGGTGACCTCGATCCACTCGCTGTGCATGTGGTGTTCGAGGATGTTATCCACCCGCACCGGCTGGAAGGTGCCTGCGCCGACGTGCAGTGTCACGAAAGCACTGTTGATGCCTTTCTCGGCCAAAGCATCCAGCAGCGGCTGATCGAAGTGCAGCCCCGCGGTCGGTGCTGCGACGGCCCCGTCCCGGCGAGCGTAGACGGTTTGGTAGCGCTCGCGGTCACTTAGCTCGTCTTCCCGAGTGATATAAGGGGGCAGCGGCATGTGGCCGTGCTTTTCCAGCAGCGCGATCATCGGCGTCTCGCCTAAAAAGCGCAGTTCGAACAGTGCATCGCGGCGGCCTTCCACCACGGCATGAATGTCGCCTTCGAAAATCAGCTCGGTGCCCGGCTTGGGCGACTTGCTAGAACGAATGTGCGCCAGCCCTCGGTGGCTATCCAGCGGACGCTCCAGCAGCATTTCCACCTTGCCGCCGCTGGCCTTGTGGCCGTGCAGGCGAGCGGGAATCACTCGCGTGTCGTTGAACACCAACAGGTCGCCCGGTTCTAGCAGGTCTAACAGGTCGGGAAAGCGGCGATGGTCCAGGGCACCGCTTTGTCCATCCACACACAGTAAACGGCAATCGCTGCGCTGTTCGGACGGATAGCGGGCAATTAGCTCATCGGGTAGCTCGAAATGGAAATCCGCACGCTGCATGTGAAGAAGCTCTTTTCAGTGGTCAAACAAGCCGCCTAGGATAGCGCTTTAGGTGGATAAAGTCAGTCGATGTGATTGACCTAGTGGGTTATCTACGTATAATGCGCATCCATTGCCGGTGTGGCGGAATTGGTAGACGCAGCGGATTCAAAATCCGCCGCCTTTACGGGTGTGCCAGTTCGAGTCTGGCCACCGGCACCAAATTCAAGGGCCTAGCGTTTATCGCTAGGCCCTTTTTTTGTGCCTAACATTGACGTCGGTGGACGTTTTTGCCCGTGATGATGCCTTTAATCCTGCGAAGCCTTGCATTACCCCGCCTTTTTACGGGTTTATTTCCTGCCTCTTTGTGAAATACTTGAGCCTATTTATCTAATCGCCTCTTGTCATCCACGATTGATGAGGGCGCTAAGGCGGCCAACGCCTGTCTTTCATAAAAACGTTTGGCGCAACGCGCTTGCGAACCTTCAGTGGAGATGTGCTCAATGGCGAAGTCATCAGCCGATATGCTTAAGTCAACGCAACCCGGCGTTATGAGTGGCCACCTGCTCAACAGTGTCAGGGTCAGCGCCCAAGAGTCTCACCGTGATTGGGACTTCTTGGCCAACACGCGCGACGACGTAGTGCGTATCGACGTACCGGCTGATCCCCAAGAGCGCATGGCGTTTGTCCGCCGCTGGATGGCGAAACATCAAAAAGCCCTGAAACAGGGCGGTATGGCCGCCACCCTCGTGCTGCCACTGATGGCGCAACAGGCCCTGGCGGATCAAATGGTCGCCGTCAATGATCTGCAAGGCGTGGCAGAAGTGATTCGCCAGCCCAACGGCAGCCTGACCCTCATCATGAACAGCGGCCAGCGCATTGATATTGCAGCCGCCGATGTGGCCTTGGAAAACGGCCGTGTCGTCGTCGATGTCGACTCCCTCATGGAGCTATTGGGCAACGACAGTGGCCTGTTGGTACCGCTGAGCCAGCTTCCCGACGTGCAAACCTGGGAGCGACTGCCCGACGGCAACGTGATGGTCACCCGTGCCGACGGCACGCAAATGGTCATCGAGCGCGGCGCGCTGGTGCAGCAAGGCGATTTATTCCTGATCAGCCCTAGCAATGCTCTGCAGCAAGGCATCGCCAGTGGCGAGGATTTCGGCAGTTTGTTGTTTGTGCCCAGCGCCTCTTTCGCCACCGATACCTCAAGCACCAGCAGCTTCCCTAGCACCGCAAGCAGTAGTAGCAGCGAGCCGGTCAGCTCGTTTGGTGACATTCCGCCTTGGCTCTATATAGGGGGTGGTGCTATTGCCGTGGGGGCTGCCGCTGCAGGCGGTGGGGGCGGCGGTGGCGGTGGCGATGCTGGTCCGGCCACTCTTAGCGGCTATGTGGTCGATGGCTATATCTCTGGCGCGACCGTCACCCGGGCCGTAAATTCGAACCAAGTCACCACCAATGACGATGGCTTCTTTAGCGGTCTGCAGGGCAGCGGTATCTTGACCGCGACTGGCGGTGTCGATATTGCTACGGGTCTACCATTTACCGGCGTACTACGGGCCCCTGAAGACGCGACGGTCATCACACCGCTGACCACGCTGATGGTGCAGCTCTCCGAGCAATTTGGCCTGAACGACGCTGACGCCCAAACGGCCATCAAAACGTCGTTAGGGCTCGACCAGCGGATCGATCTAACGACGACCGATCCGCTGGCAGAGTCCTCGCCGAATGTCGATCTGCTGGTGGCGGGCGTAAAAGTGGCGAGCGTGTTAGCGATGGCGGCCACGGCAGGCATCAGCAGCGCCGATGCCTTATCGCGCCTGGCGAGCGCCTTTAACCAAGCCAGCGACGCCGACCGCGAGCTGACCAACCAAGAGATGGCCGATGCGCTGTCGCTTCCGTCCATTGCAGGTCAGGTCAAGCAGGCCCTGGACGCCATCGATAATGCCAGTGATGGCCTCAATGTCGACGCCTACCGTGACGGTAACAACAACCCACTGCGTGATGCGCAGCAGGATGCCCAAGACCCTAACAGCGAACTGTCCGAAACGATCGACTCCCGCGCCGAAGTGCCCTATTTCACGCTACAGCAGGCGGTAGCGCTGGCGGCCAACGATGAACTGCCCGCTCAGTACTTGATCAACCCCGACCAGCCCTTTGCCGCTGGCACGCTGGGGCTCACGGCGGCAGGCAACCAATTAGCGCTGGTCGAAACGGTGCTGGCGGGAGATTTTGATGTCGCCACTGCGCCTATTGCGCTAGCTGACCTCTACACATGGTCGGTGCGTGCGGATGCCGAGGACGTGTTGGTGAGCGGTGGTTTAGGTCGCCCGGAGGTGGTGGGTGCGCAGAGCGTGACGCTGACCAATGCCACCATCCGTCCGGATCAGTTCGCTGACCTTAATACCCTCGACAATTTTGATCTGGGCAACACGGTCGTGCCTTACACGTTGGAAGAAGCGTTAGCGACCGACGTGATGCCCGCCAACTACACGCTGAACCCGAGTACCCCTTTCTCCGCCGGTGATTTGACCGTGCGGGAAGCCGCCGAGCTGATCGACAGCACCCGCATACTGCTGGATCTTGCCCAAAACACCGACAGCGATAACCTCTCTCGTGACTTGCTCTTAGAGTGGAACATCGTCGATAGCCTCGACACGATTTTAGGAACGCCCGCCGCGCGCCCGCAAATCGCCGAAGCCAACAGTATCAGCGTGACGGAAGCGATCATTACGCCTGCTCAATTCGTACAGCTCAATGGCTTGGCGAATTTCGTGCTTGGCGAGACCGAGGTGGATTACACCCTGGCCGAAGCGCTGGATGCCGATCCGCTCGCCAGCAATTACATCATCGACCTTCAGGCAGTGCTGAACGCAGGCACGGTCACCGTGGCCGAGGCAGAAACCAAGTTTGCCGACGTTAGCCGGGTATTGGAAGGCGCTAGCAACCAGCCGCCGCTCACGCTATTTGAGTGGGTCATTCGCGATGACGTTGATGCGATTATTGCCGACCTGGATCAAGGGCATGTGATCGAGGCGAATCAAGTGTCGGCGAGCAATCGCGTGATCACGTCGGCTCAATTTGACCAGCTCAACACGTTGGACAACTTCGAGCTGGGCGCGACTATCGTTCGCTACACGCTGGAAGATGCCGTCAATGCCGATGAATTGGCTGCCAACTACGAAATCGACACCACCGTGCCCTACGAAGCAGGCGAAATTAGTGTTGATGAAGCTTCTGCAAGGCTGGCAGATGTCGAAAGTATTCTTGCTGGTGCAGACAATACCCAAACGCCCGACGCCGATGAGTTGTTCAACTGGACGGTCGTCGATAGCGCCGCGGCGATTTTAGAAGCGGGTAACGTACCTCACCTCGTCCGCGCGGATGCAGTGAACGTCAATGACGACATCATTACGATTGCGCAGTTCGAAGCGCTGAGTGCCGCTGAATTTAACTACGTTCGTCTTGGTGAGCTGGTGGAGTACACGCTGGCTAACGCCATCTCCGTCATCGATGCTGGCGATAGCCCACTCGTCGACAGCTACGTGATTGATCTGGATACATCGTTCGACGCCGTATGGACAGTCGACCAGGGAGAGAGCTACTTCGCGATCATTGCAGGCGCAGAGAACCAGACGGCCTTGCTGGCAAGCGATGCCGTGGTATGGCAGATCGAAGACAACATTAGCAACTTGCTCAACGGTATCAGTAACGTCAACGCCGATGATGATGCGTTTGGCGACGATGCCATTGTGAATGCTGAAACGGTGCGGGTGACAGGTACCACCATCACGCAAGCTCAGTACGAAGAGCTGTCGGAGTTGTTAGGTAATACGCTGCGCTTAGATGCAACTGACAGTGCCGCCAGAACCACTGTCACCTATGCGAACCTGGAAGCAGCCGTGGGTGCCGAGGCCGGTGGTGTGCTTGCCCCCAGTGAGTTTTACTCCATTACAGGCAACACGCCCTACGAAAATCCCAACGGGGCATTGAGTGTTGCCAATGCGCTGACAGAAATTGAGACCGTCAAGAGCATTCTTGAGGGCTCTACCAATCGCGACGCAGCCAATTTTGAAGCCTTTTACAATTGGAGCATCACCGACTCTGCCAGCAATATTCTTGATGTCATTGAGAGCAGTACAGGCGGTATTCCGGAAGTACTTGAAGGCGCAGACAGCATCCTTGCGGCCAATGGCGGTGCAGATGGCAACATTCTAGCCGCTGAGTACGACGCCTTAGTCGATGGCCTTGGCGACGGCGGCTTTGATTATAACGAGGTCGAATACACGCTGGCCTACGTGTTTGACGAAACTGACAACACCTTTGCCGCTCCAGACGATCTAGCCGACCGCTTCTTCTTTACTCGCGACGTGTTCGACATTGACGAAGCCGTTGGCGAAGGCAATATCAATGTGGCCGAGGCAGAAGGGTATTACAACGCCGTATTAGCACTGGTGAATGCAAGCACCGACAATTTGTCAGTGACGGACATCTACGAGTGGAGCGTTTTAGATAGCGCAGCCGCCATTGTCACGGCCTATACAAATAACGGTAATCAACATCCTCCTCACATCCGCGATGCAACGCTGGTCGAAATAAACGACACGGCGGTTATTTCGTTTGAGCAATACGCCATTCTGGATCAAATCGCTGGCTTTGAGATTCAGACGTATACGCTTGAAGAAGCGGTGGTGATTTATCTAGAAAATAATAGTGGGCTGGCGACGAATTATATCATCGATGATTCAACAGCATATTTGGCTGAGTCACTAT
The DNA here is from genome assembly GCF_030247125.1 of Halomonas sp. LC1. Classification (NCBI taxonomy): domain Bacteria; kingdom Pseudomonadati; phylum Pseudomonadota; class Gammaproteobacteria; order Oceanospirillales; family Halomonadaceae; genus Halomonas; species Halomonas sp. LC1. The sequence goes on from NZ_JASSPG010000006.1 coordinate 245,995, forward strand.
CCGTTGAGGAGGCTTTAGAGTACAGGAATGCCGTTAGTATAATCGTGGATGAAAGCGAACAGTCTGCAAGGAATGCGCGATTAGATAGCGCAGCTTTAGATGAGCTTTATAGCTGGACCGTCCTCGACAGTGCAGTTGCAATACTAGGTGCTGCAGACACAAATGGGCGCCTTTCAGAAGCCGCTGAAGTGTCGGTCAATGATGATGTGATAACGTCATCAACTGCCCAGGAACTTAGAGACAATTTTGATAATTTTGTCTTAGGTGAAACGCCGGTCAGTTTCACGTTTACAGAAACTCGTACGCTGGTTCAGATCGAAGGGATTACTGAAAACTATCAGATTCTTCCTAATGAGGGAGATATTCCAAACTTTGACTTATCAGGCGTTTCAGAGGCCGAGGCACGCTACACAGAAACACAAGAAATTGTGGATGGCGCGCTTAACAGAAATGACGTGTCGGTTGAGCAGCTTCAAACGTGGACGATTGCTGATGCTGGCCCTGTGGAGTTATTCAATGCACGGGCAGAGGCCTGGGTGACTGGTGCTGATAGCATTACCCTCGACCTACCGGCTGGCGCAACGCTCACTCCTGAGCAGTATGAGGCATTCTTGGTCTTGGAGAATGTGACCCTTGATACTGCAAGTGTCGAGTATACGTTGCAGCAAGCGGTTGAGTTCGTAGATGGTGGCGGCGTGCTACCTGGGCAAGCAGTAGAACGTCCAGGTAGTTACCAAGTTGAATCTTCGACAGTATTTAGCCCAGCCAACGCTCAAACAGTTAGCCAAGTCACTGCCTTGTTAGGGACGGCGGATGCGGTGTTGGCGGATGCTGACAATACTGCTGATTTGGATCGCAGTGCGCTCTTTAGCTGGTCAGTACAAGATAGTGCCGAGAATCTTATTGCTTCTATCGGCGAAACTGCAGTGACAGATGCTGATAGTGTACGTGTCGATGTGCCAGAAATTGGTTATGAGGACTTTGAAGCACTAAGTGTTTTAGATAACTTCAACCAAGATGGCCTGACGGTCTCTTATCCGTTGGGTGAGCTGGTTGAGCGCTTTCTCAGCGGTGAAGATATCCCTGCTGCCTATGCAATTGATACTGAGGCGCCGCTCTTTGAGGCAGGCGCATTAGATGTTCATGCCGCAGAGCGCCTCTACGATACGGCGACAACGCTGATTGATGGTGCGGTCAATAGTGACGTGTCGCTACCTTCTCTAACCTCTTGGATTGTTCAAGATACGTTCGAGAACATCTATACGCAGAATATTGTTGGTAATGGTGGTGAGCCAGCCGAATTTTTGGTGAGTGATGCAGCGACTATTTATGTTGTTGACGATGCTCTCACCCCTGGTGATATCGAAGATCTAGAGCTGTCATTAGGTCTAGGTGGTTTTGAAGAACGTCCAGAACTTGCGCCAGGCAGTAGTATTTCTCAACTCTCCAAAACGTTTGCCATTAATGGACAGCCGGACGGTGAGGTTGATCTCATTACTGATTTCCGGGTGGGGGATGCTCCTGGCTTTGATCAGGTATTTATTGACCTGACAGCAGATGAATTCGCATCACTTCGTGGAACCTATCCAGGGTTTGTAAAAGACCCCATAAGCGGAGCTCTTGGCGCGGAGGAAGCCTTCGCCGTTTTCACAACCGAGAGCTTTGCGGATCTTACGTGGCTTGATCAACTTGGCTTAGAGGATGACGAGGTCGTTTATCTCTTGGCTAATGAAGACGCGAGCGGAGAAAATGCCCAGTTATTCCGCGTTGAGGACATAGGCACTGAGTTCGATACGCAGGCGCTAGCCAACTTCGAAAACCTAGATCTCAATAACTTCCTCGATGACAACTGGAACACCAACTACTCCATTGCCTAATGCATGACTAAACAAACCCCCAGCAGCCGCAAGGCTGCTGGGGGTTTTTGCTGTTCCCTCCACGTTAACAACAGCCAGCCGTACCATGTCTATTGTTGAATCCCGCCAAGCATCGTATAAATGCGGTGCTTAAGTGCACATCAACTCAATAACATACACATCTTCGCTGGAGATACCCCCCATGGGCGTGACCTATCACGAAAGCAATGCACGTATGAGCCAAGTGGCTGTTCATAATGGAACGGTTTACCTTGCGGGCCAAGTACCTGCGGACGCCACGGTGGGCATGCGTGGCCAAACCGAGCAGGTGTTGGCGCGCATTGATGAGCTGCTGGCGCAGGCGGGCACCTCTAAAGAGCACCTGATCTCTGCTCAGGTGTGGGTGACCGATATGGCGGAGTTTGCGGAAATGAACGACGTGTGGGAAGCCTGGGTGGTGCCGGGGCGTCCGCCGGTACGTGCGGCGCTGGAAGCCAAACTGGCCAAGCCCGAGTGGAAAGTAGAAATTATGGTGATCGCAGCACTGCCTGACGCTTGAGCCAGGCGTTACCGCCGCGTTCGCTAGATGATCACGCCCGCAGCGACTAATGCGTCGCTGCGGGCGGTTGTATCAACGCTAGCCTTGATTAACGCTCTCCCCGAATCAGCACACTCCCTCTGCCACTGCCTTCTCCAGCGCGGCCAACCTGCCGGGCTCCAGCGCTGCTTCCACCGCCGTAATACGAATCACGTTGGCCAGTTCAGGGTGGGCGAGGCGGGCCACCAATACACCTTCGGCTAGCAGTTCCTGGTGAACCGCCGCTGCCAACTCCGCGCTGGAGAGCCGAATGCCGATGAAATTCGTCGCGCTGGGCAGCACGTCGGCACCCAGACCGATAAAGTGCAGCGCCAGCTGTTCGCGGCGGGCTTTCACCGCTTCAATGTGCTGCTGTACTTCCTCCGGGTGATCGAGCACGACTTCGGCCGCTGCCTGGGCGAACGAGGACACCGCGTAGTGAATACGCACCTTCATCATCATCGCCAACACGTCAGGCTCGGCAATCGCGTAGCCAATCCGCATCCCGGCAAGGCCGTGGGCCTTGGAGAGCGTACGCAGGCGAATCACCCCCGGAAGCGCCTGGCCGAGGAACTCGCTGCCCGCGTCGTCACGAAAATCGCCGTAAGCCTCATCCAGCAGCAGCCAGCACGCCTCCGGCAGCGCCTCGCGTAGCTTGAGAATCGCGCTATCGCTGTGCAGGTGGCCGCTGGGGTTATCGGGGTTCGCCAAATACACCAGCCGCGCATCTTCTTGATGAGCCGCCGCCGCCAGCGCTTCTAAATCCGGGGCGAGTACGCCGGGCGCTTCATGGTAACTTGGCTCGATCAAGCGGCAGCCCTGGCCTTTGGCGAAGTAACCGAAGGTAGGGTAGGTGCCCGCCGTACTCACGACCGCATCGCCCGCCGTGCAGGTAGTGCGCAGCGCCAGAGCGATCAAGCTATCGGCACCGGCATCCACCAGCAGGTGCTCCAGGGGAATGTTCTGCTGTGCGCTCAAGCGTTGGCGCACTCCGAACGCCTCGGCATCGCCATAACAGTAAACGTGCTGCGCCACCGCATCTCCAAAGTGCTCCCGCAAGGCGCGATGGGGCATGTCTAACCCCTCGTTAGAGCCCAGCCGGTGCGGGATCTCTCGGCCAAGCCGACGCTCCAATACTTTAATGCCGGGGAACGGGTTGGCCGGGCCTTCGCCAGTAAGATGCTCGGGGTAGCGGGGCATAACGTCTCCAAATCAGATAGCGTAAACTGTCGCCTAGCACAGTAATGAAAGCATGAACGGCAATGACAATACCCGTCCAAGGATACGGCATGGCTCACTTATTGCGAATCGTGATGATTCACGGCCACTTAAACGGGGTGGTCGAACTCAGTGTGGATGGCCACACCAATATTTGCGGCACCAACGCCTCCGGTAAAACCACGCTGCAGCGGCTGGTGCCGGTGTTTTACGGCGAATTACCTAACAAGGTAGTGCCCAAAACGCGTATGAAGTTCGACGCGTTCTACTTGCCCCACCGGAACAGCTATCTGGTGTACGAATACCGCCGCGAAGCGGGCAATATCTGCCAGGCGGTGCTGACCCGCAAGGCCGAAGGTGGCGTGGAGTACCGCTTCGTGGGCGCACCTTATCGACCGGATGATTACCTAGTGGAAACGGAGCAGGGCCCGCTGGCGCTGGACTATACCCAGTGGGCCAGCGGGCTGCGCCGTAGCGGCACGCCGGTTTCTCCCAAGCTGGGCGCGACCTCTGAATTCCGCTCGGTGATTCAGAACGACTTTACCCAGCTCCACGGCAACAGCCGCGACGGCCTGAGGCTGCGCCAGATCGCCGCTCAGTTTAGCCTAGTGAACCCCGAGCGGCGCATTCGCCATATCGAAAAGCTGGTCTCGGCGGTGCATGCCAAAGAGGGTAAGATGGATACCCTCAAGACCATGCTGGCGGCGATTTTCGAAGAGGACGGCGTCGAGCTGCCCGTCACCCGCATCCGCAGCGCCAAAGCCCGTGAATGGATTGCCCAGATGCGCCAATCCATGCGTCTGGAGCCGCTGCAAGCCTCGCTGGCCAAGCTCTCTGGCATCGACCGCGAGCTGGCCGAACTCGACACCACCCTGTGGCAACTCAAACCCCAATTGGCCGACGACCGCGAACAGGCCCAGCGGCGGGTGGCCGATGTAGACAGCGAACTCAATCGCCACCAGCAGGCATTCCAGGCCGAAGAGCAGGCCTACACCGAACGGCGGGATGCACTCAACGACCAGCACAGCGAAGTGGCAAGCCAACTGCAGCACACCCAGCGTCGCCTCAACGACCTGCAAACCCAGTTCGAGCGCTATGCTGATGCCGATATGCCCGGCCTGGAGCGGGATATCAACGCGCTGCCCCAGTGGCGCGAACAGCGCGACCAGCTGCAGCAACACCTGCAAGTGATGCAGGACGCAGTGAAGGAAAGCCAGGCGCGCCTAGATGGCCGACTGCGTGAACTCTCCGATACCCTCGCCCGCCAGACCCAAGAGAGCCAGGCGCTGATTGACGCGCTGGTCGAAGAAAAGGCCGAGCGCCGCGAACAGCAGTGGCAAATCGAACAGCAGCATAACGAGCGCTACCAGCAGGCCCGCCAGCGGCTAGAGAGCGAGTACCAAGCCCAGCTAGAATTAGGCGTCGAGCAGTTGGCCGAGCTAAAAGCCCAGCTCGCCATGCCCACACAAACCCGCGAAGAAGCTCAGGAAGCCGAACTGGCCCAGGCGCGGCTGGACGACGCCCAGCAAGCCCGCAGCGCGGCGGGGGCGACTCTGGAAGCGCTGCGCCGCGAGCTGGATGCCCACAAACGCGAACGCGACATCGCCGAGCAGCATCTCGTGCAGTGCCGCCAACAACGCGAGCGCGCCGAGCAGCACTGCTACACGCTTTATCAGCAGCAAACCCCCGAGCAGGGCAGCCTGCGCTACTTCTTGCGCTACCACCGCCCCGGCTGGGAGCAGCAGCTCGGCAAGGTGATTGCCCCCGAGCTGCTGGAGCGCCGCGACCTCGCCCCGCAGCTAGCGGAAAACGCCAGCGACGACCTGTTCGGCCTGGCGCTGGACCTTTCCGCTATTGCGCTGCCGGAGTATGCCCAGGACGAAGCCAGCCTGCTGGCCGCCATCGAAGAAGCAGAAGGTGCCAAAGCCCGCGCCCAAAGCGCCTGCGTCGCCGCTGAAAAAGCGCTCAAGCAGCACAACGAGCGGGTGCAGCAGGCGGATGATGCCCAGGATACTGCTCGCCTCGCCCTCCAGCGCGCCGAACAAGAAGTCGGGTATGCCCTGGAAGCGCGCCGCCAGCAGCAGGCCCGCCACGCGGAGAGCCAGAAAGCTCGCCGCGCTCATATCGAAGCCGCCTTGGCCCGCCAGGAGCAAGCGCAAGCCGAGCTGCGCGAAGAAAAGCGCGAAGCCCTGGCCGAGCTGGCCGAGACCCATCAAGGCCAACTGCTGGAACTCAAGGCCGACGCCCAGAGCCAGCTCGACAGCCTGGAGGCCCAGCTACGCACCTATAAACAGCAGCTTAGCGATGCCAACGCCGAACACCAGCGCCAGCGCGAAGAGCTGGAAGCCGCCTTCAGCCAGGAACTGGCCGACCAAGGCGTCGACCCCGCCCAGCTCAAGGCCACCAAAACCCGCCTGGAAGCGCAGAACGAGCGCATTCGCAACACCGCCGCTCGCCAGGAGGAACTGGCCGAGTACCAGCGCTTCATGCGCATCGAATGGGGCCAGCACAAACCGCAGCTAGTGGCGGAAGAGGCCGAACTGGCCCAGCGCGACCAGCAGCTCAAGCGCGATAAAGCGCATCTGAAGAACGCCTTCAATGCCGCCCGAGAGGCCCACCAGCAGGCGGTGAACGACCTCAAAGCCCAGCGCGGCAGCGCCCGAGGTACCCTGGACACTCTCACGCCGCTGCTCAACCAGCTGGACAGCCTGGAGCTGGTGGCCGAAGGCGCGCCAGCGGAAGCCAGCGTCGGGGATGTGGACGAGCGTATCGAGCGAACCCGCCAAGCGCTGACCAGCCGCCACCAGCAGCTAGAACAGTTACGCCGAGGCTGTCTGGAGGTCGAAAGCCAACTGATCAAAGACGCCAGCAGCGGCTTTGCCGATGCCTTGCAAAGCGAGCGCGACAAGCTGCCCAGCGACAGCCCCCGGCTACTGCTGCCGCTGCTGCGCGGTATGCTCAAACTGCTGGAGGACCAACAGCAGCAGCTGATTCAAGAGGGGCGCAACCTCAGCGACGACCTGGACAAGTTCTTTATCGTTTTCCGTGACCTGAACCGGCGCATCAGCGCTCAAAGCCGCCGGCTTTCGGAAGAGGTCGCCGACGACCTGCGCTTGGAAGGCATCACCAAGGCGGAAGTGCGCATTCAATCCACCATCGACGAGCTGGGCTTCTGGGAGCCGCTCAAACTGTTCGCCCAGCGCTACAAGGCGTGGCGGGAGTCCGGCCAGACGCTGCCTAGCGACGACTACCTCAACGCCCTGGCGGACGTGGTCGACCTGCTGCGCAGCGACCAGCAGTACAGTTTCGAAAGCCTGCTGCGCCTGGAGCTGCATCTGAACGAAGGCGGCACCGATCTAGTCATCAAAAACGACCGCCAACTGCTCGAGTCCTCCAGCCACGGCATGGCGTATTTGATTCTATGTAAGTTCCTGCTTGCTTTTACCCGCCTGCTGCGCGGCGAGGCGCAAATCGCCATTCACTGGCCCATCGATGAGATCGGCACGCTGGCCTACCACAACGTCGAAAAACTGTTCGATGCCTGCGACAGCAACCGCATTCATATCGTCGGTGCGTTTCCCAACCCGGAATCCGACGTGCTGCTGCTGTTCGCCAACCGCTACCTCATCGAGCGGGATGCCACTCACCAGCAGCGCCAGCTCAAGCGTATCGAGCCGCGTCTCAGCGCGCTGGCGCAGAAGATCAAGCAGCGCCAACAGGAGGTCAGCGCATGATCGAACATGGTCCTTTACTGGAACGCCTGCTGGCCGGTGACTTCATCTGCGCCGTCAGCGACGACAACGCCTACCGCCACCTCTCCAACGAAGAGACCCGCGAGGCGATCGACGCCTACCTACGCCCGCTCAACCGGCGGCTGGCCAGCAACGAGGATGCCAGCGTCTACTTCCTGGCCTGGCGCCAGCTCAACGACGCGGCGCGGGAGCAGCTCTCCCGCCAGCTAGCTGACACGCTCAACAGCCTGCTGCCCATGCTGGAGTGGCTGCAATTGGTGCAAGAAGCGCTAGGCCACGACACCCTGGCGGCCCCCGGCGATGTGCTCAAACCCGCCGAATTCAGCGCCAAATGCGAAGACAACCAGAGCCTGCGCGAGCGCCTGGAGCGGCTAGCTACGGATAGCTTCTTTGGCTCCCAGAGCGACCAGTTGGATGCCCAGGTAAAGCAGATTTTCAAGCGGCTGAAGGAGCACGGCTACCTGATGCAGCCCCACAGCGAGCGCCAGGTGTTCGTGGTGACGGGCAAGATGGATTACTTGGTGGATGTGGTGCGCTTCATCCGCGACGAAGAGAACCTGCCGATCGATGCCGACGGAGACGAGGGCACGCAGGAGGCGCTGCTGTGAGTAAGCGTGTGGGCAATGGCGTGAGCGAACTGGAGAGCCGCCTGCTGAAAACCGGCGCGGAGCGCTTGGCGCTGCTGGGCAAACACGCCGAGCGCCTCATGCAGGGCTACACCCGCGACGACTTACCGCTGGAAGGCCTGAGCGACGGAGCGCTGCGCAAACTGCTGGCTGCCCGCGTGCTGTGGCGGCCCGACGAGCAAAGCGGCGTGAAGCTCTCGCCCAAGGTGCGCGACCTGATCGCCGAAATGCTCGCCGACGAAACCCGCCGCCACGTCAATGCCGACGTAGCGGAAACCCTGGAGCTGATTCGTAGCCAGATAGAGAGCTACCGGGAAGCGCGCAGCAAAGGCGAACACTGGCGGCAAGAGCAGCAGCTACTGCGCCTGCGCCAGGAAGTGGACGATCTCAACGGCCGCTTTGCCGACGCCATCGACAGCCTGTGGCAGCGGCTGAATAGCGATTTCGGCTTCGTCAGCCAGCTCAACGACAAGATCCGCGAGAACGACCGCGCCCAAAAGCAGATCGTGCGGCTACTCGATGGCCTTGCGCTGATCGACTTCGACGAGCTAATCGAACTGGTGGGTAGCGACGGCAGCCTGCGCAAGCTGCTCATCAGCCAGCTTCAGAACCGCCTGAGCCACCACTACACCAGCCTGAGGGAAGTGCAGCGTCGGCTGATCGACCTCATGGCGCGCTTTCGCAAGCAGCAGGCCCGCAGCCGTCTGATGACCGGCATGGCCGCCTTCATGCGCGAACACCCCGGCTTTGTGCCCGGCAACTACGCCCAGCGTAGCGAGGTGCCCGCGCTCTTCAACCGCGCCACCCCGCTCAACCCCGCCGCCGCCCCGGCGCTAGACCGTGCCCTGGATACCCGCGTACTGGCCGAGCTGCTGCATGACCTGCCCGCCCCACGCCACGCCGCACAAAACGTCGCGGTCGCCAACCCCGTACAACCCGCCGAAGAGAGCCTGGCCGCCGCCCGCCAGCAAGCGCTCAAGCAGGACGTGGAACGCTTCTACCTCGCAGTGCTCGATCAGCCGCCTACCGAACCGGTCAGCGCCCTGGCGTACCTGCAAGAGAGCGGCCTGGAGTGGGCGGACGAGATTTGGTTGTTCCAAGTCATTGCCGAGTACCAAGGGCTGCCGCGCAGCGAACAGCAGGCCTTCCGCCTGCAGCAAGAGGAGAGCAAGGCCAGCGCCTATAACGACCTGCGGCTGATTCACGATGTGGCCCTGGCGGTGGCGGTATGAACCTGACGGGGCGCGCCCGCTCTGGTCTCAATGACGTAGCGCTACAGCTTCGCCGTCAGCCGATAGTGGAAAAAACGCGCGGTCAATGGGTGGAAGACGTGGTGGCCTGGTGCCGCCAGCAGGATATCGATCTCGGCAGGCGGCTCTCCAGCCAAGCCCTACGCTTCGATGCCGAGCTATTGGCACAGATCGATGACGTACTAGAGAGTGCCCGCTTGGCACCGCTAGGCCGCTCACTCAGCGGCCTGCCCAGCAGCGCCCAAGCGAAAGAGGGCGTTGAAGAAGACAAAGCCACCCGCGAAGGCCCCCGTGCCTGGCGCGTACTGCTCAGCCTGCCGCCCCAGCCCACCTCGGGGCTTTCCAACGAGCCGCGCTGCATACGCGACGTGGACGTTCGCCACCTCACGCTGGGGGCCTTCGGCGCGCTGGTGCAGGTGGAAAACCTCGACAGCTTCTACGCTTTCAACCCGAACATCAGCGCCCTCAGCGGATACGCCAACCCGCTCATCGCCTACCGAGGCGATAGCCACTACGGCGGCGGTTTTGCCTACCTGGCCGAGGTATGGCGCAAAACTCGCAGGCCGCACCTTTACGCAGGCGACTTCGACGCCAAAGGCATTACCCTGGCGCTGGACAGCGGCGCCACGCACTTACTGCTCCCTGACATCGCGTGGCTCACCCAACACGCCACCCCCCTGCACCAGCCTGCGGGGCAACTGCCTTATCAGCGACGATTACGACAGCTTCATGTCGGCCTATCGCCTCAACATCCGCTAAGGCCTTACTTAGCACTGTTGGAGAAGCAGCGGGGGCTTAAGCAGCAGTGGTTTGAGGGGGAATTGGTGGCTGTGGGGGGTGGTTAGCGGCTTGCTTTCATCTTGGCTTTGTGTGTCGCATCCGCCGTGCAGTGCGTTTCTGGCGGTTTGATGGGGCAAAGCAAAGCGTGGAAGCGCGCTGCTTTTGGATAAGATGGCTATTTTTTCTTTGCTTTCAGACGAATCAGTGAGATAGAGTCGAGAAAACTGGCTACATAACCTTAATGAATAAGCGGGCGCGTTTATTGGGGTTATGCAGCCTTGCGTATAAGCACTGTTAACGAGGAGGGGAGTTCGTGCCAAGCATCTATCTTTTTCGGCTAAAAGCAATAAAAACCGCGCAAGGTGCCCTCTTTGAAAATGGAACTTCAAGAGAAGAGTTCTTGACCTCAGTTATCGAGAGCAAGCCTTCTGAAGAGCTTCGAGAAGGTTATGTTTGGCACGTCGGTAATGTATTGAACGTGGGGAAGGATGGACTTTTATTTGCGGCTGGTCGGACAACCAAGAAAAGCAAAGAACTCTATGATGAAGAAACCGGGGATTTTATTCAGGTGGATGATGAAGAATCTCCGTTTACTTATGTGTACTTTGATAGAAAATACAGCGTATTAGCTATAGAACCGAAATCAAAGCTTTCTCCCACAGTAAAGGGTATAGCGAATAGTCTGGAGAAGCTTTTTAACCAGCAAGCCTCAGTGTACGACTACGGAGCGAAGATAGAAATATCGGAAATATGGGACCCGGAGGATTTTCTTAAACAAATACGAAGCGCATATTCTGTAGTTGGTTTCACTGTCGAGTTTACCAAGCCAAATCCTTTCGATGTTGAGGCTGATTTTCACAAGCCAATGGAGCAGTACATCGAAGCTACAGGCGGGCAAAAAGGAAAAACTATCGTTCAAGGCGAGGATCTTGATCGAAATAGTATTGAAAAGGTGACTCGATCTGTTGCTTCAACGGGCAATGATGCGTCAGCGAGAATAAGGCATGAGAAAGGACAACGGCCGGTAACACGACATTTACGAGGCGATCCGGTCAGTGTTGCATTTGACGAGGAGGAGCGACAGGAACCAAAAGGTTTAATGGAGAGGATTCGTGAAGCTTATGCGCGGATTCGGAGGCAAGATAGAATATGACTACGTTTTGGTCATGGCTCTTTAAAGGTTCAGGAAATGGAGCTGGTCTTAAAAGGTTTCTGGATCGTTGGATTCTATTGCATATTGCTGTTGGTCTTGCATTGGCTTTTCTTACCCCCATACCGCTCAAAGACGCAGCGGTTACGTTATTATTACCAGTAGCTGGGATCTTTATTGGGCTGTCCTTTGCTTGGGGCGGAAATGCCCAAGCATTGCTCCAAAGCACAGAAATTGAAAATTTGTCGTCTTTTCGAGATGGTGGGTATGTTGAATATGTTTACACCTTTCAGGCGGCCATTCTTATGATATTAGTTACGCTGGTTCTTTGGGCGATAGCCGGACTTGGCGTTTTCGATATGGTGTGGCCAACCTGCTCGAACCATTACCTCTATCTTGTGATCTCATTTTTCTTGTTCTTCTTTTCTAGCCTGACAGTGAGAGAGTGTTGGCATGTTGTGCTGGGGGCGCAGAGTATGCTCTTGGCAAGGTTTCAGATCAGGAAAAGTTCAAATGAACGTTAACAAGTGCAGGTTGTCGGAAGGTTATTCCGTTATAGTTCACTACTGCCGAAACTGCAAGCGTTATACCTAGAAGGAGGTTATATGTCTTTTGATGAAGAAAAGGTTAAAAAGGCCTTTAAGAACAAAAAATTCATCTGGCGAACAGTACGAGGTGTATCAAAGGAAACAGGCATAAGCCCCAATGAAATCCAAACATACGTTCTGAGCCATGGTGATCAGTTTGTTAAATCATCATCAAGAAATACACGTGGTGAAGTTCTGTTTGCAGACAGAGAAGTTTATCGAAGTAAAGCAAGCCCTGTACGAAGAATTATGGCAGCGGTTAAAAACCGTGGAGGTTAAGTATGGGTGAGCTTATCAGTAATTTAAGCCCTGCTGTTTGGTTCGCGATATCAGGAGCCTTCGCAGTAAAATTATTAGAACTCGCAGAATTACACAAAGTGCCAAAGCTTGAGCGCCCAGACTTGAAGGATTGGCTTTATTGGGTTCCATTTTTGGTAATGCCTGTCTTGGGGGGATGGCTAGCCTATGCATATGTCTCATCAAACACGGTATTAAGTCCAATATTGGCTATTAATGTGGGGGTTTCAGCTCCACTTGTGTTAAGGGCAATGGCGCAGATTAATCCATTGGACTCAGGACCAGTTAATACACCGGATGATGCATAACACAGCGCTCAAAATGGACGTCAATTACGCTGCGTTCCATTGGCGCCCTTTAGCTCGGCGTTGAGGCTGTAGAAAACCCCCTTTGACAGCTAGGTTTTGGTAGGATCGGGAAAACAGACGAGGAGTGGTCGGCATGCCGTGCTTCAAGGTTTACAACTATGATCAGAACGCCATGGTGGTGTTGAATTACCAGCATCCGCTCCAGCTCGAGATGTAGATCTGTTGCAAGACCAGCATCATCGGCAGAGCTTTTCTTTGATACCGTACCGCATGACACCTCGCTGATAGGCCTTATCGGTCGATGTGCCCGATGTTCGAACAAGCGTTGCTGATGTCAATCTTGGTGATAAGCGCAAGACTATTGTTGCGCGATGCGCATCATGCTATGGTTTCTTGATGATTAAATCATTCCGGCACAAAGGGCTGAAACGGTTCTACTCGACTGGCAGCACCGCTGGCATACAGCCGGATCATGCCAAGAAGCTACGTATGCAGCTTCTTGCTCTGGATACCGCCACTTCAGTCGAAGATATGAACGTCCCTGGCTTTAGACTTCACCCATTGAAAGGGAAAGACAAAGGGCGATGGTCGATTTGGGTAAACGGAAATTGGCGTATGACGTTCGAATTTCAGGACGGCAACGCCTACATTCTTGACTATGAGGATTATCACTAATGACGATGCATAATCCGCCGCATCCTGGTGAATTTATTCGGGAAGTGTATCTGGAACCCTTTGGCATTAGCTCGCGTCAGCTTGCTTCGAGTCTGGGCGTTTCACCGTCCACGTTGTCCCGGCTGCTCAAAGGAGAAAGTGGCATTAGCCCGGAAATGTCGCTGCGCCTTTCCAAAGTGCTGGGGCGTAGCCCTGAGAGCTGGTTAGCGATGCAAGATATGCACGATCTTTGGGTGGCTCGGAGTACGGTCAATCTGGATGATCTCCATCCACTGGAATTTAACGCCGCTTGATGATCGCTTAACATGGTTGCTTCTCTTCCATTGCTGTTTCGCCTCCATGGTCAAGGCGCGCTTGGTGTAGGCGTTCTAGCGATTTTCCGAGAATAGCTATTCCTCTCCATGGCCCCACAAAACACCATGAACCTACTCTTCCTCGGCACCTCCGCGGGTGTGCCTACCAAGCAAAGAAATGTCTCCGGCATCGCTTTGCGAGAGAGCAAGGGAAAAGGCTGGTACCTGATCGATTGCGGTGAGGGCACGCAGCATCAGGTTTTGCATACGAAGCTGTCGTTCCATTCGCTGAAAGCCATCTTGATTACCCACGTACACGGCGACCACTGCTATGGGCTGCCGGGCATTCTGGCGAGTGCGGCCATGGGAGGGCGCACAGCACCTCTAACCATTGTGGCCCCGGCGGGTATTCAAACTTGGCTGGAAGCAACCTGTGAGGTAACGCAGCTCAGCTTGCCCTTTGCTCTGGAATTTATCTGCTCGGACGACCTGCCCAGCGTTGAGCTTGAGAACATGGCGGTAGAGACGTTTGCGCTTTCCCATCGTGTGCCGTGCTATGCCTATGCGTTCACCGAGCGCAACGTGGAGGCTGCCCTGGACGTGGATAAGCTGGATAAGCAAGGCATTCCCAGAGGGCCGTTGTGGGGGCAGTTGAAGCAGGGGATGGATGTGGAGTTTGAAGGCAAGCAGCTGCGCAGCCAGGATTATCTGCTGTTCAAACACGCCCCCAGAAAAGTGGTGATTGCGGGAGATAACGACCAGCCCGAGCTGTTGGCAGAGGCATGCGCCGGGGCACAGGTGCTGGTGCACGAAGCCACCTACACCGAAGAGATGGCCGAAAAGGCCGGTGAGGTAGGGCATAGCTACGGCAAGCAGGTGGCGGCGTTTGCTCAAGCCATCAAGCTGCCCAACTTGGTGCTAACCCACTTCAGCCCTCGTTATCCGCTTATCTCCCATACCTCGCCCTCCATTGAGGATATCCGCAAAGAGGCGCAAAGCGTTTATTCAGGCGCGCTCTATTTGGCGCGGGATTTTGGCGAATACAGCTTGGATAAGGTGGGCCAGTTGACTGAACTGCCGTACGAATAGCCGATGTCACTGTGCCACTTCTTGATAGCCCAACGGGTAGATCAGTCGCGGCAATAGCCTTCGCCTGTTGCGACTACCAGGCAGTCTTCCTTTTCCAATAGCCACTTCATACCGGTGGCTTCGCCGTCGCCCGCACTAAGCAGCTGTGGACCGTCCCCGCGGTTGAAGCGGATGCCCTCGGCGGTTGCTTGGCCTTCGAAGGTGCCGCGTTGATCAGCATCCAGGCCGTACTGCATTTCAAGTAGATAGTGGCCGGGGCCTGCAGGTTCGTCTTTGCTGATGTCCAGAAATAATCCTTCTACGCCTGTCCATCGGCCTATCCATTGATCGGTTAGCTGATGGTGGGGCGGGTGTTGCTCCGTTACCGTATCCGTAGCAGGCGCGCTAGGTGACGCGGCGTTGCTGCTGCACCCGCTTAGTAGCAACACGGCGATGAGTGCTATCGCGGCTTTTTCCATGGTGGCCTCCGTCATCGGTACTGCCGTTACTCACTATATACACGTACCATGCTGTTAGTTGGATCGAATGTTGGAATATGTCGAAGAGGAGTTCCATGATGCAAAAGGTAAGAATCGACCTGGTATCCGACGTGGCCTGCCCGTGGTGCGCCATTGGCTACCGGCGTTTGGAGCAAGCGCTAGAGACACTCAAGGGCGAGATCGACGTTGAGCTGGTCTGGCAGCCTTTTGAGCTGAACCGCGATATGCCGCCTGAAGGCGAGCCGATTCTGGAACACTTGTGCCGCAAGTACGGCAAAGACGCGGCCACCATGGAGCAGTCCCAGCGCGAGATCATGGCCGCTGCCGAAGAGCTTGGCCTGAATTTCCGGGGTGCCCTGGAGCGCCGGGCGAACAATACCTTCGCCGCCCACCGCGTGCTGGCGTGGGCCGGAACTCAACACCAAGAGACGGCGCTTCAGTTGGCTCTATTTGAGGCCTATTTTGGTGAAGCGAAAAACCCCGCCGACCCAGTGGTGCTTCGCGAGAAGGCCATTGAGGTTGGGCTGGACGGCGACACCGCTGAAGCCATTGCCCGCTCTGACCAATACACGGAGGAAGTACGCGAGGCAGAACAGCGCTTTATGGACGCGGGGGTGAGCGCGGTGCCGGGCTTCATTCTCGATGGCCGCTACCTGATCTCGGGTGCCCAGCCCGCCGATGTGTTGGTCGATGCGCTGCGTCAGGTGGCCGAAGAGAACGCTAACAGCTAATGTGTGAGAAGCCCCGCCTGAAGGCGGGGTAGCACTCTCAGCCTATCCTTTTCCAAGCACCAACTTGTGAACGCGACCCTATGAAAACCATCGGCTTAATCGGCGGTATGAGCTGGGAGTCCACGCAGACGTATTACCGCCTCATCAACCAGCATGTGCGCAAGGCGCTGGGCGGGCTGCATTCCGCCAAAGTGGTGCTGTACAGCGTCGATTTTGCCGAGATAGAGGCGCTACAGCATCAAGGCAACTGGCAGGCTACCGCTGAGATACTGGCGGCGGCGGGTAAAGCGGTCGAGGCGGCAGGGGCCGATTTTCTGGTGCTGTGTACCAACACCATGCACAAGGTGGCTGAGCCGCTGGAAACGGCGGTCTCCATTCCGCTGCTGCATATCGCCGATGCCACGGCCCAGGTGCTGCAACAGCAGGGCATTACCTGCGTGGGTTTGCTAGGTACGCGGTTTACTATGGAGCAGGCGTTTTATATCGAGCGCTTGCAGTGTCACGGCATCGAGGTGGTGGTGCCCAACGAGCCACAGCGCGAGCGCGTGCATTCGGTGATTTACCAAGAGCTGTGCCTGGGCGTAGTGAAGGCAGATGCCAAAGCTGACTACCTGGATATCGTCGCTTCGCTGGCTGAGCGCGGCGCGCAGGGCGTGATTTTAGGCTGTACAGAGATTGGTCTGTTGATTCAGCAAGCGGATACGAGCGTGCCGCTGTTCGATACCACTGAGATCCATGCGGAGCAGGCGGTTCAGCGGGCGTTGGGGCGTGGTTAGTCAGTCACTGACGTCCTCGCCCCTTTTGTGACAGTCGGCATTAGCCGATTTTAAACGGATTCAACCCATTGGCTTGCTGCATCATCATACGTTTAGCAAACGGCACTCGCTCGGCCAAATGCAGGCTGAGATCGCCCAGTTGGCGCAGCGGTTTTGCGCCGGTGAACAGGTGGTGGAAGCTGTCGGTGGCGGCAATCATCGCTTGGTTGGCCAGGCGGCGCTGGCATTCGAAGCGGTGCAGGCTGATGTGGTCGCCGGGGTCGCGGCCTTTGATGATCAGCTCGGCCAGGGTGTCGGCGTCGTGTAGGCCGATGTTCAACCCTTGCCCGGCCAGCGGGTGCACTACGTGGGCGGCATCGCCAATCAGCGCGAGGCGTTTGCCGATGTAGCGTTTGGCGTGCTGGCGCTTAATGGGAAAGCTGGCCCGCGCCACAATACGGGTGAGCTTGCCCAGGCGCTTGGGGAAGGTGGTTTCGATGGCGTGCTGGAGCGCGTTGTCGGAGAGCTGTTCGCGGGCTTTGGTGGCTTCATCGCTGTCGTACCACACCAGCGAGGCGCGCTGGCCGGGCAGCGGCAGCATGGCAATCGGCCCTTTGGGGGTAAAGCACTGCCAGCTAACGTCCTGCTGGGGCAGCTCTGTCTCGACGTTAATAATCATCGCCCGCTGGTGGTAGTCGTAGCTGGTCACGCCAATGCCCGCCAGCTCTCGCAGCGTAGAGCGCGCACCGTCGGCCCCTACAATCAGCCGGGCGCTTAGGGTTTTGCCGTTATCCAGCTCTAGCATGCGGGCGGTGGTGGCCGCCATGGTGCTGAGCGGGGCACACTGGGTGTAGCAGGTCACGCTGGGCAGTTCTTCCAGGCGTTGCCACAGGGCGTACTGCAAAGCGCGGTTTTCGATAAAGATACCGAAGTCGTTCATGCCGCTCTCTTCGGCGGAGAACACGGAGTGGCCGGTGCCATCCTGATTCGCCACATCGATATGTCGGAACGGACAGCAGCGCTCGCCAGGCAGTATCGCGCCGCTAGCTTTCACAAACGCGAGCGACCGGGCGTTGAGCGATGA
This sequence comes from Halomonas sp. LC1, assembly GCF_030247125.1. NCBI lineage: Bacteria > Pseudomonadati > Pseudomonadota > Gammaproteobacteria > Oceanospirillales > Halomonadaceae > Halomonas > Halomonas sp. LC1. The sequence continues at coordinate 263,502 of NZ_JASSPG010000006.1, forward strand.
AATACGCAGGTCGTAGTCGCCGCTGGCGGGTTTCGGGGCGCTGCCGCGCTCGACGAGCCCTACGGAAATGCCCGCCTGGCCGAGCCTTGCCGTCAGGGCCGCGCCCACCATGCCGCCACCGACAATAATAATCTCGTGATCCCACTGCATGAGAGGCTCCTTACTCCGCTATCGAGGGCACATTGCATGTGCTTATATTGTCATACAGTATCGTTGACTTGTCGCAGTATTGCCTAGGGTGATCCATTGACGCAGGCCGTGGAAAGTACAGAAAAACGCGAGAGCAGCCAGGTGGCCGGGGAAGCGCTGGCCGCGTTCATCAAACGCCACCCCAAACTCTGGGTGATTACCGGGGCGGGGGTGAGTACCGACAGCGGAATTCCCGATTACCGCGATGCCGATGGCCAGTGGAAGCGCCCGCCGCCGGTGCAGCACGGTGATTTTATGAGCTCCTTCGCCGTTCGTCAGCGCTACTGGGCGCGGGCGCTGGTGGGCTTCAAAGCCATGCGCGAAGCCCAAGTGAGCGGGGCACATCGGGCGTTGGCAGAGCTGGAGGCCATGGGGCATGTGGAGTTGCTGGTCACGCAAAACGTGGACCGCCTGCACCAGCGGGCGGGCTCGAAAAAGGTGATCGATCTTCACGGCAGGGCCGATGTGGTGGCCTGTATGGCCTGCGGCTATCAAATGATGCGCCACGCCATGCACAGTGAAATGGCGCGCATGAACCCAGCCTTTGCCGCGCTGGAGGCCCGCCACGCGCCGGATGGCGATGCGGATCTGGAAACCGATTTCTCCACCTTTAACGTATTGGACTGCCCCCGCTGCCAGGGCATCCTCAAACCGCAGGTGGTCTACTACGGCGATGTGGTGCCCCCGGCGCGGCGGTTGGCGGCCCAGGCGGCGCTGCAGCAAGCCGATGCGGTGCTAGCAGTGGGGACGTCGTTGATGGTCTATTCCGGCTACCGCTTCTGCCGCGATGCCCACGCCATGGGGCTGCCTGTAGCATCGCTCTCGCTGGGTGTGACTCGCGCCGATGCGTTTTTGACTCACCAGTGGCGTGCGCCGCTAACGCCGGTGTTGGAGCAGGCGGTGGCGTGCTTGAAGGGCGCTTAACGCGCTTTCGACACCCACGGGTTGCTCTCGCTCCATAACCGCCAGGGGGCGTCGCGGTCGGCGGGTTGGGCGTAATCGATGCCGACTCTGGGACCGCTGGCAATCGCGCTGGGCGGCTCGCCAGAGGTAATCCACAGCCCATTCGCCTGATCGCCGTTTTGCGTCATATCGTGGCCGTAGAGGGCGTTATCGATACGCAGTGCCCGAGTCAGTTTGCCGGGGCCGTTGCTTAGATTACGCCCCGCCACGTTGCGCCATGCGCGCATGGCAGGCTCGCCGATCACCGGCTCTACCGCTCGAATCAATACCGCGCAGGGGTTGCCTTCCGGCTGGGTCACCACGTTCAGCAGCCAGTGCATGCCGTACACCAAATAGACGTAGGCGTGACCGGGCGGGCCAAACATCGCCTCGGTGCGTGGCGTTCTGCGCCGGTGGGCATGGCAGGCGGAGTCTTCCGAGCCACGATAGGCCTCGGTTTCCACAATGCGCGCGGCCATTAGCTCGCCATCGAGCTGGCGCACTAGCCAGCAGCCCAGCAGGTCTCGGGCCACTTCCAGCGTATCGCGGTTGTAGAAGGCCTGGGGCAGGGGCGTGAGCGCCTCTTGCTCTATTGGTAACTTAACAGGGGTTAACGTGTCTCTCTGCGGCATGCTATCGCCAATTACTTGAGTAAGCTGCTAGGGTATTCTGTAGGCCATTAATTGAAAAGCGGAGTTGCCCGTGCTGACCTTTGAACACCAGTTTGCCACGCTGCCAGAGCCCCTATGGGTGGCCTGCCAGCCTACGCCCGTGGCACAGCCCAGCTTGATCGCGTTTAACGATGCCCTGGCCGCGCAGCTAGGTATGCAAACCCGGCCCGACGACGCCACGCTGGCCCAATGGTTCAGCGGTAACCAGCTGCCGCCGGGTGCCGATCCTAAAGCGCTGGGCTACGCCGGGCACCAGTTCGGCAACTTCGTGCCGCAGCTTGGCGATGGCCGCGCGCTGCTGTTAGGCGAAGTGGTGGATCAACAAGGAATACGCCGTGATGTGCAGCTAAAAGGCAGCGGGCGCACCCCGTTTTCTCGCGGTGGCGATGGCCGCTCGCCCCTTGGCCCGGTGCTGCGGGAATATCTGGTGAGTGAATTTATGGCCGCCGTGGGCGTGCCTACCACTCGCGCCCTGGCTGCCGTTGCCACCGGTGCGCGCGTGGTGCGCCAAATGGCCGAGCCGGGGGCCGTGCTGACCCGCGTGGCCAGTAGCCATATTCGCGTGGGCACGTTCCAGTTTGCCGCCGTTCGCCGCGATGAAGACGCGCTAAAAGCGCTGGCCGACCATGTGATTACCCGCCACTACCCAGAGGCGGCTAACGCTGACGATCCGTACCTGGCGCTGTTGGAGGCGGTGACCGCCCGCCAAGCGACGCTGGTGGCGCGTTGGATGAGCTTGGGCTTTATTCACGGGGTGATGAACACCGACAACTGCAGTATTGCCGGTGAGACCATCGATTACGGCCCGTGTGCGTTTATGGAACAGTTCGACCCACAGAAGGTATACAGCTCCATTGACCAGGGCAGGCGCTACGCCTTCAACAATCAGCCGGGCATTGCCCAGTGGAACCTAGCCCGCTTTGCCGAAACCTTGCTGCCGCTCATGCGTGAAGAGGGCGATGCCGTGGTAGAGCAAGCCACCGAGGTGCTTCGCGGCTTTACAATCCGCTTTAGCGCCGAGCAGCGCCGCCTGCACGCTAATAAGCTGGGCCTTGCCCCAGAAAGCGACCGCGCCGTGGCGCTGATGGAAGCGCTGGAAATCCAGATGCATCAAGGCCGCATGGATATGACCGCGACGTTCGACGCGCTAACGCACTATGCGCAAGCGCTGAGAAAGAACTCGTCAGCCCATTCCCAAAAAGAGGCGCTGCTAGCGCTAACCACTCAGCCCGACGGCCTGACCGCTTGGCTGGCCGACTGGGAAAACGCCCAGCAAGCGAGCCAGCAGAGTGAGCGTTTGGAGGCCATGCGCCACGCCAATCCAGTGGTGATTCCCCGCAACCACCGCATTCAAGAGGTCATCGATGCGGCGGTAGAGGGTGATTTCGCGCCTTTCCACACGCTGCTCGCGGCGGTCACGCGGCCCTTTGATGAATCCGAAGAAGCGCGCCGCTTGGCCGCTCCGGCCACGGAAAGCGAGCAGGTGTTGCGCACCTTTTGTGGTACGTAAATGCTGCACACCCTGTGATAAACTGTGCTTTTTTACAGGTAAAAGTGGAGGCAAGGTCGGCCTGTGCGCAAAATTATCCACTGCGACTGTGACTGCTTCTATGCGGCGGTAGAGATGCGCGATAACTCCGCGTTAACCGATATCCCCATTGCCATTGGCGGCAGTGTGGAGCAACGCGGGGTGGTCGCTACTTGCAACTATCCGGCGCGCAAGTTCGGCATCCACTCCGCCATGCCCATGGCTCAGGCGCTCAAACGCTGCCCCCACCTCACGGTGATTCGTGGCGATATGGCGAAGTACAAAGATGTTGCCCGCCAGGTGTTTGCTATCTACCGCGATGTCACCGAACTGATCGAGCCGCTCTCTCTGGATGAAGCCTTTCTGGATGTCTCGGAGGTCACGCTTCACCACGGCAGCGCCACCCGCATGGCTGAAGCCATTCGCCATCGGGTGAAGCAGGAAGTAGGCATTACCGTCTCGGCGGGCGTGGCACCCAACAAGTTTCTCGCCAAGATCGCCAGCGACTGGCGCAAGCCCGATGGGCTATTTGTCATCACGCCAGACGATATCGACGCCTTCGTGCAGCAGCTTCCGGTGAAAAAAATCCACGGGGTAGGGCCGCGCACCGCTGAAAAACTGGCGGAGTTGGGCATTCAGACCGGCGCGGATCTGCGCGCCCGGCCGCTTACCGAGCTGGTAGAGCGCTTTGGCCGCTTTGGCCATCGGCTGCATGAACTCAGCCATGGGCGCGATGAGCGCCCCGTTAAAACCCACCGCGAGCGCAAGTCGATCAGCACCGAGCTAACCTACTCCCAAGACCTACCCACCCTGGAAGCCTGCCGCCGCCAGCTCCCCGAGCTGATTAGCGATTTAGAGCGCCGCTACGCCCGCCTAGACCCGGCACCCGCCGTGCGAGGAGTAATGGTGAAGATCAAATTCAACGACTTCACTCAAACCACCGTCGAACACGCCGACCCCGCCCCCAACTTGGAACAGTTCGAAACCTTGCTGAACGTGGGATGGGCAAGGGGCGAGCGCCCCGTGCGCCTGCTGGGGGTGGGCTACCGCTTGGCGGAAGAGACCGCTGCCCAGCAGCTCTCGCTGTTTTAATTAGCCTGTTAATCCTTGGGTGGATTGACGGGTTTCAGTGCTCGCGTTAAAACAGACGTATGATAGATAGCGCTTCTTCCCGTTAGCCTAACCGCGAGCCTGCCATGCCTGCCGATGCCACCCAACGCCCCCGCTTAGTGTTTGCCCATGCCAACGGCTTTCCCGGTTTGAGCTACCGCAGCCTGTTAGACCCGCTGGCAGAGTCGTTCGATTTACACCCGCTAGATCGGCTAGGCCACCATCCGGATTACCCGGTGAACCACAACTGGGGCAACTTGGTGGAGGAGCTGATTAGCTACCTCCCCGATACCGACGCGCCGCTGCTGGGCGTCGGGCATTCGCTGGGCGGCACGCTGATGGCCATGGCCGCCGACAAGCAGCCGAAGCGCTTTTGTGGCGTGATTATGCTCGACCCGCCGCTGATGCTGGGGCCGGATGCCTGGGCGATGAAAGCGGCCAAGCGGTTTGGGCTGATGGATCGCATTACGCCGGCGGGTAAAACCAAAGGGCGGCGCAGCGTGTGGCCCAGCCGTGAGGCGATGGCGACCTCGTTACGGCGGCGAGGGCTGTTTCGTCGCTTTACCCCTGAGGCGCTCAACGACTACATTGAAGCAGGCACGCGGCTTTTAGATGACGGTAGCGCCGAGCTGACCTTTGACCCGCGCATCGAGCTGGAGATTTTCCGCCACCTGCCGGATCACCTCTCCAACCTGCCGCAGCGCGTAGGCGTACCCATCCAACTGGTGGCGGGGCAGCAGTCGCACTTGATGACGCCTTCACGGCTCAAGCGCATCGCTCGACGCGGGCTGCCGGTGAGTATGGTGCCCGGCACGCACATGTTCCCGATGGAACACCCGGAAGAGACGCGCACGGCGATACTGGCCGCGTGGCAGCAGTTTCAAACGGTACAGCCATAGAAGCAATGCAGCCATAGAGGCGATTAAGGAGACGATATGTACCTTTCCGTACAGCTGAGCTACTACCCGCTGGCCGATGATTTCAAGCCCGTGGTGAAAGAGGTGGTCAAACGTTTAGAGGCCACCGGGCTGGAGGTTCACCCCAACCGAATGAGCACCCAGGTGTTTGGAGAGTTCGATGAGGTAATGGCGGCACTGAGCGACGTGATGAAATGGTCGTTCGAGACCCACGGCAAAGCCGTGTTTACGGCTAACTTTTTAGAGGGTGACCGGCGGCCCCGGTAAATCCCTCCATGGCTGGCCTAACGTCATCCAACCCAGCCTAGCCGTTGCCACCTGCCTTGAAGGGCGTGTTGCTGATGAAGCGGTTGCGCCAATCAGCGCGCCACTGCGGCATACCGATGGAGAAATGCTGCGCCTGTTTATCGAAGCGCACCCAAACGATGGCGTCCAGGTAGCGGCTATCCTCCGATGTTTTCGAGAAGTCGATGTGCTGCGTGGCGAAAAGCGGCGTGCGGTAAACGGTCGAGGGCGTTTTCCGGTCGATGATGCGCAGGTAAGCGACGCCGCCCAGCGGAGCAAGCAGCCCGGTTACCCTCACGGATTCGATGACGTAACCGCCCATCGGGCTAACCACCGAGACGCTGGCAGGCGCCTGCAGGGTGCTGTAAAGGCTTGTACCGATGCCGAAGAGGGCGAGCAGCGCTATCCCAAACGCGACGAAAACCGCTTTTTTCATATGTACGCCTTTTCCTTGGTCAGCCATGCCAGCCCGACTTCTTTCCCCTACTGACTAACGTAACGCTGCGCGCAGCACGCCATTCGCAGCGCTACGTTTTGATCACTCGCACGAAAGACGAGTATTACGCACTTTCAGCACGCGTGCAGCGCGTTATCTCACCGGCTAGCTGTTCCAGTAACGCCGCATACAGTCCCGCATCCAGCGTCAAGCCCACGCCAAGAGGGTCCATCACACCCAAGTATGCTGACGTATCGCCAAACACGTTGTTGACCATCTGCGGGTTGAACTGCGGTTCGCTGAAGACACACTGAATATTCTCTTCATTGACCAGCGTTTGTAACGCCTCAATGCGTGCTGGGCTAGGTGCAGACGCGTCGCCGATGGAAATGGCGCCTGCGGCCTGAACGTTAAAGGCTTCCTCGAAATACTGGTACGCATCGTGGAACACGATGAAGCGGGTGTCGGCGCTGTGGGCGAGGCGCTCCTGAAGCTGTTGTTCCAGCGCGATCAGCGCGTCTTGTCCTTGTGCAGCATTGTCACGGTAGGCGGCAGCATTATCCGGATCGAGGTCGCTTAGCTGGTCGGCGATCGCCGTGAGCCACTGGCGCGCGTTCGAGGGTGACAGCCAAGCGTGCGGGTTCGTGCCGGTATGGCTGTGATGATGGCCGTGGTGATCTTGATGATCGTGGTGGTCATGAGACTTGGCATGCGCATGTGCGTGGTCATGTCCATGCTCGCGCTCGTGAGCTTGCCCCTCATCCAGCGTGAATGTCGCTTCTTCGCGGTATGCCAGTGTGGTGATGCCGGGCACGTCCATCAGCTCTAGGTGGTGTGCGTCTCCCGCTAAATGTTCTACCGGTCCTTCCAGCCAAGGGGTGAGCGAATCGCTGACCCATATCACCAGATCCGCACTGTCCAGCGCGCTGGCTTCCGAGGGGCGCAGCGAATAGCCGTGGGGAGAGGCGCCAGGCTGAATGAACAGCTCGGGCGTGCCCACGTCGCCCATGACGGTCGCCACCAACGAGTACACCGGGGGAATATCTACCGCAACGCGGGGCACTTCCGCCAAGGTTGCTAGGGGAAAGGCCGTCAGTAATGGCAGCGCGAAGTACGTTAAGCGGTATGGCATGGGAGCTCCTGATGAAACGGGGGTGAGTGAACGAGACAAGGAGGGACATTCGAGTATCGCTTGTCTTTATATTTATGTTATAACATAACAAATACGTCAAGAGCGGATGGCTATGATGTCACTTGCATCTTCCCCCCATCGTGAAGCGGTACTTAGCGTTCGTCAGTTGAACGTTCGCTTCGGTGGGCAGCAGATTCTCGAGAATATTCACTTCGATCTGTTTCGTGAGCAGGTGCTCACGCTAATCGGCCCTAACGGTTCGGGCAAATCGACGCTGGTAAAAACCTTGATCGGTGCGGTGAAGCCCACCTCGGGCAGTGTCACCCTCGCTCCACAACAGCGCATTGGGTACGTACCCCAGCGGCTCCATTTGGATGTGACGCTGCCGATGACGGTCCAGCGCTTCATCAACTTGCCGCGCCGCCATTCTCGTCAAGAGGTCGACGGCGCGCTAAAAGACGCCGGGGCCGAGACGCTTTTGCAGGCCAATATGAGCGATTTGTCTGGCGGGCAGTTGCAGCGCGTGCTGCTGGCGCGAGCGCTCCTGGTCAAGCCCGACATCTTGATTCTCGATGAGGCGACGCAAGGCCTCGACCACCGAGGAACGGCGGCGTTTTATCGCCATATCGAACGCGTTCGCCACACCTACGGCTGCGCCGTGCTAATGGTCAGTCACGACCTGCACGTGGTGATGCAGACCGCCGATCACGTGCTTTGTCTCAATCGCTGTGTCTGTTGCCAGGGTAAGCCTGAGCACGTGGCCTCGACGCAGGATTATCGCTCGCTGTTCGGTGATCAAGCCGCACAAACGCTGGCGCTCTATCATCAGCAGTCTCAGGAGGCCGCCCATGCTGGATGATTTTATGTGGCGTGCCCTGTTGGCGGGCATGCTCGTGGCCATGGCGGCCGCACCGCTGGGTTGCTTCGTGGTGTGGCGACGCATGGCGTATTTTGGCGACGCTACGGCCCATGCGGCCATTCTGGGCGTTGCGCTGTCGCTGTTGATGAATATCTCGATTTTCCTCGGTGTGCTGACGGTAGCACTGCTGATGGCGACCTGTGTCTCTTTGCTGAGCGGTCGTGGCTACGCCATGGATACGCTGCTCGGTGTGATGGCTCACTCGGCGCTGGCAGTGGGGCTGGTGGCCGTGTCGTTTCTCACCGGCGTGCGTATCGACCTTCACGCATATCTATTCGGCGATATTTTGGCTGTTGGCAAACAGGATCTTTGGGTCATTGGCGGTGGCGTGGCGCTGGTGTTGCTACTGCTGTACTGGCGCTGGTCGCCTTTGCTGGCGGCGACGCTCAGCGAGGAGCTGGCCTACGCCAGTGGCATTCAGCCGCGTCGTGAACAGTTAGTGCTCACCCTGGCACTGGCCGTGGTGGTGGCCGTCGCGCTGAAAGTCGTGGGCGTCTTGCTGATCGCCGCGCTATTGATCATCCCTGCCGCGACTGCACGCCCGTTTTGCCGGACGCCCGAAGCCATGGCGATGGTGGCCGTTGGGGTCGCCATGCTGGCGGTCGTGACAGGGCTCAAAAGCGCCTACCTGCTGGATACCCCCACCGGCCCGACCATCGTCTCCCTGGCTGCCCTGCTATTCACATTGGCAACGCTGATGTCTCACGTTTGGCGCGTTTTTCGTCAGCGCCTTGCATCAGAGACTCCCAAGGTTCCCATGCGCTAAATCAGTCGGGCGGACAGCGGGCCTTTGGGGCGGCTCGTCGCCACGCGCTAGCGCTTATATCGCCGACGCGGTGGCCTTTTTATTCGAGACGCGTACCGTCGGTCTTCGCTTGCGCCTGCTTAACAGTGCCATGTGCCCACGCTTTCACTGCGACAACCTGCCGGTGCGCCTCGTCACGACCTATGTTGGACCCGGTAGCGAATGGTTGCCGGAGTACGCTATCAACCGTACAGGACTGGGGGCGCCGCACCCTGATAAACCCGAGATTGCCACTGACACTGCTGCCATCCAACGCCTTGCGCCCGGCGATATTGGTTTGATCAAGGGCAGCGGTTGGGTTGGCAGCGAAGAGCGTGGGTTGGTGCATAGAAGCCCTGCACTCGACAATGGCCATAAACGCCTGCTAATGAGCATCGATCCCGCGTAAATCTCTTTGGCGACGGTGAGAGGACCGGTGAGCCCACGAGCTTGGCAGGCGGATATGAAAGCCCACTGCCAGGCTCTATAACGAAGCAAAGAGTGCCAGGAAAATACGAGCACCATGAGTGCCAAGCTAGATGGGGGCTGGATGTATATAGGATTCAACGTCCCTTTCTATTCGTCTACTCACGGGCTTTCTCGGCAGAGGCAAGATGAAAGTGGAGCACATTGAAAGCTTGCACGCTCATCATGCCGCGGCGCGTAGCGAACGGTGGGGATAAAATGAGAGCGCTGGCGGGGGCCGCCAGCGCTCAAGGAGGGGTATCTCATGGAAAAAATGAGTGAGATTAGTGAGACAGCATCTCATCGACAATCTCTTCACCACTGAGCGATGAAGCGTAGTAGGTTGGCCAATTGGTCACTTCCTACAACAGCGCCTCACGATCATCTCCCCAGTAAAGGTGGTAGTGGTGTGCATCCGTCGGATAGATGCTGTGGTCGCTGAACTGAAGGTAGCGAGGGAGTGCGTCATCGGCTTCTTCTGCGAGTTCGAAGATGAAGCGAACGCCTCGGTTGCCGGCTTCGTAATTTAGAATCTCGTAGCCATCGTAGTGGTAGTCGCCGGTCATCGGCTCGCCGTTGGTAAAGAAGGTGACGCTGCTTCCATCGATGACGATCCGCTCTACATCAGTCGCGTAACCGGTATCGTAGTACGCTTTGTACTCCTCGGCGCTTTTGTCTCCCTTCTCAGCTTTATGGGCGAAAACAGGGTCTAACGTGCCGTCCAACAAATAAGGATAAACGGACTGCCAGTCGCCTTCCCAATCGGTAAGCGGGCGATCGGCAATTTGGTCATCGTCAAAGTAGCCCGCATAGATATCGTTATCATGCGAATGGTCATGGTCATGGTCATGGTCATGGTCATGAGCGTTGCTGTGGCTATGGTCATGATCATGACTATGGTCGTGATTATGGTCATTGGCCTGGGTGACTTGAGCGCAGGTCAGTAGTGCAATACTGAAGGCCAGCGTGCTGATTTTCGGGTTAGCAAGTACAAACATCACTCATTCTCCATGTTGGCGGTATTTGATTATGTTATAACATATCTTTTAATGGTTTCAATAGAGCGGTATCAATGATCTAGGGCCATCGTTTGTTTACGTTGGGAATGTGTCCACTGGGTTTAGATCTGGCTCAACAACTTACCTAGCGTTTCCATCCCCCGTTCGCTGCGCTGGGTCCAGGGGTGGCCATAGCTCAAGCGAATGCAGTGGCGAAACTGTTGGGTCGCGGAGAAAATGGGGCCTGGCGCGAGGCTAACGCCATGGTCGAGCGCTGTGCGAAACAGCTGCAGCGAATCCACGTGATCGGGAAACTCCACCCAAAGGAAATAGCCGCCTGCAGGTCGGGTGATGCGCGTATGCGCTGGGAAGTAGCGATCTGCCGCCGCCAGCATACTGGTTTGTTGGGCTTCTAAGGCATGGCGAAGCTTGCGCAAATGGCGGTCGTAGCCACCGTGTTGTAAGTAGTCAGCAATGGCGGCCTGGGCGGGGATAGAGGGGGAAATGGTGGTCATTAGTTTTAGCCGCGAGATCTCCTGGGCATAACGGCCGCCCGCTACCCAGCCCACCCGATAGCCGGGTGCCAAGCACTTCGAGAAAGAGCTGCAGTGAATCACCAAGCCCTCATCATCAAAGGCCTTAACGGGAGCGGGCGGCGTGCTGCCAAAATAGAGCTCGGCATACACGTCATCCTCTAGCATGGGCACTTGGTGCTGCTTTAATAACTGGTAAAGCACCTGTTTGCGCTCGTTGCTTAGGCTGGCGCCGATGGGGTTCTGCAGGTGGCTCATAAACCAGCAGGCTTTGATGGGCAGCGTCGCTAGTCGCTCTGCCAGCACGTCTAGGTCAATCCCTTCCCGAGGGTGAACCGGAATTTCCACCGCGCGCAGTTTGAGCCGTTCCAACACCTGCAGGCTGGCATAAAAAGCAGGCGACTCAACCGCGACCAGGTCCCCCGGCTGGGTCACGCACTGTAGGGCTAGATTAAGCGCCTCCATTGCGCCATTGGTAATCACCAGTTCGTCCATCGGCAGCTGAATACCGCCCAGCATGTAGCGCAGAGCAATCTGCCGGCACAGGTCGGTATGCCCGGTGGTCATATCGGCTACCACCTGTTGGGGCGAAAGCGCCCGCAACCCTCGCGTCATACTGATACTCAAGCGAGAGAGTGGAAACAGCTCAGGGCTCGGGAAAGCCGAGCCAAAAGGCACCGTTTGATCATCCTGCAGTGAGTCCAGCACCGAAAACACCAGCTCGCTGACCTTCACTTCCGCTGGGTCGGTGGGTTGTAGCGTGACGCGGGGTTCGTTGGTCAATCGCCGCGCATGTTCACGAACAAAGTAGCCCGAGCGCGCTCGTGCACTGATAAGCCCCTGGTTTTCCAGTAAGTAGTACGCCTGAAACACCGTCGAGGGGCTAATGCCGTGATGGCGGCTCGCTTGGCGCACTGACGGAATGCGCTCGCCTGGGCCCAGTACGCCTTGGCGAATCAGCGTTGCTATCTCATCGGCAAACTGTTCATAGCGTTTCATGGCATAAACCTGCAGGTGCTTGGCGCGGGTGCTTAGTGGGATCAACAGAATCGATACTCTCAATCAAAAGCATATCAAAACTGATACGGCTTTTTTCTCTAAAACTGCATCTGTTTTAGTGGTTGGCTGGGAGAGCATAGTAGCGGCTCATTCGGTGACGCCCCTCGACCGTATAGATCGCCACTCCCTCTTTTCTGGATATCGGTATGACGCAACGCATTCCTCTGCAAGACCTAACCACCGATGCAGCCGTTGAACACCATTCGCCTCAGGCTCAATCTACTAATCGCTCGCCATCCACGTCTGGGCATATCTATGTGCGAGAAATACAGGGCTTTTTTCAGCGCATAAGGCGTTATTCCAACTGGCTGCTAATAGCGCTTTATGTGGGCTTGCCATGGCTTCAGTGGGGAGACCGCCCCATGGTGTGGTTTGACCTCTCTGCCCAGAAGTTTCATCTCTTCGCAGCGACGTTTTATCCCCAAGACTTTATTCTACTGACCTGGATTTTGGTGCTGTGCGCGTTTGGTCTGTTTTTGATCACGGTGGTGGCGGGGCGAGTGTGGTGTGGCTATAGCTGTCCGCAAAGTGTATGGACGTTTTTGTTTATTTGGTTCGAGCACCGCCTGGAGGGGCCAAGGCACCGTCGGATACGTCGCGACAACGCATCTAACACGCTGGGGTCGTTATGGCGAAAAGGCGCTAAACATACCGCTTGGCTACTGATTGCGTGGGTAACGGGCGTCACCTTCGTGGGCTATTTTACGCCGGTGGGTGGGCTCGTGAGGGATCTATTCAGCCTAGAGGCGCACCCTTGGGCGCTTTTTTGGATCGGTTTTTTTACTCTGTTTACCTACCTGAACGCTGGCTGGTTGCGCCATCAGGTGTGTCTGCACATGTGCCCCTATGCACGCTTTCAGTCGGCCATGTTTGATAGCCATACGCTGATGGTTTCTTACGATCCCGCCCGTGGTGAGCCCCGTCGTGGCCATCGCAAAGAGGTTGCGGAAGCGGCTGCTGGGGACTGTATTGATTGCGAACTGTGCGTTCAGGTGTGCCCCACGGGGATCGATATTCGTGATGGCCTGCAGTATGAGTGTATTGGCTGCGCGGCGTGTATCGATGCCTGCGATAGCGTGATGGCGCGTATCGATAAGCCGCTGGGCCTGATTCGCTACACTACCGAGCGCGCGCTAGAGGGCAAACCTACGCGGTTTTGGCGTCCTCAGCTGTTGGCCTATACGGTGGCGCTGCTTTCTATGGTGGTTTTGTTGATCAGTTTTTTGAATGCCCGAGTGCCTATTGATGTAGACATTGCCCGAGATCGTCAGGCGCTGTTTGAAAGCACGGCCGAGGGGCGCATTATCAACTACTACACCGTGACGCTGCGCAATCAAGATACGAAGGAACACCAATACGCGCTATCCGCCACCGGTTTGCCCGGCCTGCGTTTACAAGGGGCTGACACATTCGTCTTGGCCGCTAATGAAACGAGGCAGTTACGCGTGGCGCTCAATGTTGACGCGTCAGCGCTGACCCAGCCGAGCCACCCGGTGTTGCTGTACATTGTTGCGTTAGATGAGCCTTCAATCTCCTCTAACATTGAAACGCGGTTTTTGGGATCGACCCGTCAGTAAGAGTGAGAATAAGTAGATGTGAGGATAAGTAGGAATGAGGATAGATAAATGCTAACTGTGCTGATTTTTTTGATGATATTCGTGGGTGTAACAGCCGCTTGGTACCAGATTTACCAAATGCACTTCAATATCAATACGCCTAACGATGTGAAGCTTTCGGGTCATAAAAGTAGGCAGTTGGATACGCTCACGGCCGCTAAGCAAACGTCGTCGGATGAGGCCGATGCGTCACGCTTTGAAGAGGCAGCAACGCGCATCTTTGGGCGTGGATTTAACATAGACGCCCTACGCATTGCGTTTTCTCAGGAGGGGCGAGAGGCCTATGGGCTGCCGCTTCTGCGACATCAGAGAAAACTCACTCGTAACCCGTCGCATCAAGCAGGAGAGGGCGGTATTCGCATTCGCCATCTGCGGCTGCTTAAGACGCGCTTGCCGTCTATCAACGTCAGGAGTGCGTTCATCCTGGCGGTGATCGCGAACTGTGGGTTGGTTCAGCTACTGGCGGCGATGAGCGTGTATACCATTCACTACTCAGTCGACGTATCGGCGTTCGCGTGGGTCAATCAGCCGGCGATGATCCTATCGGCGATATGGGGCGTGGTGGTCTTGAATGTCCTGATCTTCAAGCTGGATGCCTATCTTCATGATCTTTATCAGGTAAGAGAGTTGAATCAGCGGGCGCCCCTATTCCGCTAACGACATAAGATGCATAAAAACGACAACGCCGCCCAGTGGGCGGCGTTGTGGGTGGTGCAGAGCGCTTAGATCAGCGATTCCAGGCAGGATTCGATGATATCCAGGCCTTCGTTCAGCACGTCGTCTTCGATGGTGACCGGCATCAAAAAGCGAATGGTGTTGCCGTACATACCGCAGGACAGCAGGATCAGGCCCTCTTCGCGGGCTTTCTTGCACAGGGCTGCCGCCAGTTCCGGGTTCGGCGTGCGGTCGGTTTTGTTGTTGACCAGCTCAAACGCCGCCATCGCGCCCATGTTGCGCACGTGGTCGATGCAATCAAACTTGCCCTGCCACTCGTTGAAGCGCGCGGCCAGTTTTTCGCCAAGTGCCTGGCTCTTCTCGAGGATGTTCTCCTCTTCGAAGACGTCCATTACCGCCAGCGCCGCCGCACAGGCGGTGGGGCTGCCGGTGTAGGTGCCGCCTAGGGAGTTCGGGCCAGAGGCGTCCATGATGGTGTCGGTGCCGACGACGGCAGAGATCGGCATGCCGTCGGCCATACTCTTGGCCATGGTCATCATGTCCGGTTCCACGCCGCTGTGCTCGATGGCGAACATCTTGCCGGTACGGCCAAAGCCCGACTGCACTTCGTCGATGATCATCAGCATGCCGTGTTCATCGCAAATCTCACGGATCTTTTCGAGGAAGCTCTTCGGCGCGGGATAAAAACCGCCTTCACCCAGCACCGGCTCAAGAATGATCGCAGCGGTGTCTTTCGGGTTCGCGTCGGTTTTCAGCGCCATTTTCAGGCCGCGAATCGCTTCGTCTTCGCTGACGCCGTGGTAAGGCACGGGGTAGGGCGCACGGAAGACGGTGCCCGGCATTGGGCCGAAATCGGTTTGGTAAGGGGCAACCTTGCCGTTCATCGCCATGGTGTAGAAAGTACGGCCGTGGTAGCCGCCATCGAAACAGATGACATTAGAGCGACCGGTAGCGGCGCGGGCGATCTTCACCGCATTTTCCAGCGCTTCAGCACCGGAGTTCGCCAGCATGACTTTGGCGTGACCACGTACAGGGACGATGTGGCTCAGCTTCTCGGCCACTTTGACGTAGCCTTCATAGGGCATGACCGTTTGGCAGGTGTGCATCACCTTATCCAACTGGGCTTTCACGGCTGCCACGACTTTCGGGTGACGATGCCCTACGTTCAAGACGCCGATGCCGCCAGCGAAGTCGATAAAGCGGTTGCCGTCGGCGTCCCAGATCTCAGCGTTTTCGGCGCGATCCGCAAAGGCGGTAGCGGGGCTTGCAGCGCCCGCAGCGACGTATTTCTGCTTTAGTTCGTTTAGCTCGGCATTGCTCATGACTCAGCTCCTTTAAGGATAGGGTGTTGCTTTAGCATAGTGCGCAATAGCGTTGATCACACTGATGACGATGCGATGACAATCCGGTTGCGCCCTGCTTGTTTCGCCTGGTACATCGCTTTATCCGCGCGATCAAGCATTCGAGTACTCGACGCTTCAATGTAACATGCGATGCCCGCCGATAGGGTCACGGTCAGCTCATGTTCGGTGTAAGGCGTTTGCTCGACCTTTTGGCGGATGCGCTCCATGGCAATATGCGCCGAATCCGCATCGACCTCCGGCATGATGATCAAAAACTCTTCGCCTCCCAGGCGGACCTGGAAGTCGGTTTCCCGCAGCTGTTGATTGACGACCCGGGTCAGCTCTTGGAGCACGCTGTCGCCGGTGCTGTGGCCGTAGGTATCGTTGATGTTCTTGAAGTCATCCAAATCGAACAGCACGATACTGAGCTGATTGCCGTAGCGGCGGCAGCGCTCTAGGGCTTCGTCCAGCTTGGCGAGCCCTTGGCGACGGTTGAGCAGCCCGGTGAGTTCGTCGTGGTGGGCCAAATATTCCAGGCGCTCGTTGGCTTGTTTCAAGCGCTCTTCGAGCTGCTTACGCTGGGTGATATCGACGATGAAGGTAACCTTGCGAGAAGCACCGTCGTCGCCCTCGATGCGGGCAGCTTCGGCGATGATGGTGCGGGTTTCGCCGTTTTTACAGCGCACTTCCCACTCTTGGCGAAGCTCATGGGTTTCATCGCCTTGAATGAAGTCATCGTGTAGCTGGCGCATGTGTGAGCGGTACGCTTCGGGCACCACGAGCGTGAAGTGCTGGCCGATCAGCTCCTCTTCCCGATAGCCGTAGAACTGGCAGTAGGCCGGATTGACCATCTCGAAATTCCCGTGAGGGTCGGTAATGCAGATGCCCAGTGGTGCGGTCTTGATCACGTTCTCCGTATTGCGTTTGGAACGGTTGACCAACTGGTAGAGATGGTCCGTGCTCATGCTTGTCATTCAGCTCTCCGTGCTTAGCTGGGCCTCTGACCGCAACGCTTCAAGCAGTGGTGTCAATTCGGTGCCCAGTTTGCCAATGGCGGGTTTGGCGTAGTAAAAGCCCTGCTGGCGAGTAATGCCCGCCCGGGCGAGCCATAGGGCTTCAGCGCGGGTCTCTACCCCTTCGGCAATTAGCGTCATGTCGAGTTCGGCGGCGAGCAAAATAATGGCATTGAGCAGTGCCTGGCGACGGGGATCATGGTCGCACTGCATGACCAGCTCGCGGTCGATTTTCAGCTTGTCCGGGGCGAGGTCGGTGAGCAGGTCCAGGTTGGCATAGCCGTTACCGAAGTCGTCGAGAGCCGTTTTAAACCCCATGGTGCGGTAAGCGTCGATGATATTGCACAGGTGCTGACGGTCGCGCACTCGCTCGGTTTCGGTAATCTCGAAAATCAGCTTGTCCATCGGCCAGCCTACCCGCTGGGAGACTTCCAGCGTGGCCTGAATGCA
This sequence comes from Halomonas sp. LC1, assembly GCF_030247125.1. NCBI lineage: Bacteria > Pseudomonadati > Pseudomonadota > Gammaproteobacteria > Oceanospirillales > Halomonadaceae > Halomonas > Halomonas sp. LC1. The sequence continues at coordinate 280,567 of NZ_JASSPG010000006.1, forward strand.
CGCTTCTGGCTCGTAAACCGCGTTGGGCAGAAAGTTGATGGAGAGATCCGTGGTCATACCCAGCTCACTGGCGAGCTCGATGGCTTTGACGCGGCAAGCTTGATCGAAGCGGTAGAGCAGCTCATCGGTGACTTGAGAAATGACGCTCCAGGCAGACTCGCCATTGATCCCCCGCACCAAGGCTTCATGGGTGACCACGCGGGCCAGCCGAACATCGACGATGGGTTGGAACGCCATCGTGAAATCAAAAGGCAGTTCCCCTTCACAGCGTTTACACGTGCCGTTCACCCGTGCGCAGTTGCCCATAACGTCTCCTGAAGTGTTCGCTCGCGCTCGCTTGCGTGGCATAAATACCGCGCACTGATGTCGTCAAAAGCCTGAGTATGTGAGTGTTTTCTAAACAAATAGTGAAATAAGCCGTAGTCGCAGTCTAGCCGCTCATGCTCTTTCTGTATAGGTTTTGTATAGAGAACTATGGGCAGGGCTGGGGCGGATTCCCCAATGAAAAACGCCCCGCAGGGCGTTTGGAGAGCGGCGTGATGCCTTAAGCGGCCTAAATGATGCCTGCTTGACGCAGCGCCAGGCGCTGTTCATCGGTAATGCCGATGGCATCCAGTACGCTGTCCGTGTGTTCGCCCAGGGTTGGCGGTGCGGTACTGGCGCTGATCGATTCGCCGTTGATACGAATCGGGTTCGCCACCAAGTGCACTTCTCCCGCCTGACGATGGGGCAGCGTTTGCTTTATGCCTCGGGCTTTCACGTGGGGGTCGTCGAAGACGCGATCTAGGGTATTAATCGGCCCGCAGGGCACGCCCACCGCTTCAAATGCTGAGAGCCACGTATCCGTAGGCTGCGATGCTAAAGCGAGTTCTAACATTGGCACCAGCGTCTCGCGATGCTGCACACGGCTACCGTTGGTGGCAAAGCGTTCATCTTGCGCTAGCTGCGGTTGATCGATCACTAGGCAGAAGCGCTTGAACTGCTCGTCGTTGCCCACCGCCACAATCATATGGCCATCCGCCGTGGCAAACGCCTGGTAGGGCACGATATTGGGATGCGCGTTGCCCAACCGCTGAGGCACCTGACCGGAAGTCAGATAGTTCAGCGCCTGGTTCGCCAGCACGCCTACCTGAACATCCATCAGGGCCAAATCAATGTGGCAGCCTTCGCCGGTGTCGCGGCGCTGGTAGAGCGCGGCCAGCACTGCGTTGGCGGCATATAGGCCGGTAAAGATATCGGTAAAGGCCACGCCGCTTTTGACCGGGCCGCCACCGGGCTCACTATCTGGCTTGCCGGTCAGGCTCATGATGCCGCCCATGGCTTGAATCATGAAGTCATACCCCGCCCGGTGGGCGTAGGGGCTTTCCTGGCCAAAGCCGGTGATCGAGCAGTAGATAATGCCGGGGTTGAGCGCCTTTAAACTGGCGTAATCCAAGCCGTACTTCTTTAGCCCGCCGACTTTGAAGTTCTCCAGCACCACATCCGACTGAGCGGCGAGCTGTTTGATCAGCGCCTGGCCTTCGGGCTTGGCCATATCCACCGTCACCGAGCGCTTACCGCGATTGGCGCACAGATAGTACGCGGATTCAGCGCTGCCAGAGAGCCACGGAGGCCCCCAATGGCGCGTGTCATCGCCGCTTTGGGGGCGCTCGATTTTGATCACCTCGGCCCCCATGTCGGCCAGCATCTGCCCGCACCAGGGGCCTGCCAGTACCCGAGAGATATCGAGGACTTTAATGCCTGCCAGGGGCTTCGCGGCTGTGCTCATTGGGCGCCTCGTGAGTGGTGATCGATTCGTTAATATGCGTTAGTCGGTATGGATTAGAAGAAGGACTGAATGCCGGTTTGCGCGCGGCCCAGAATCAGGGCGTGCACATCGTGAGTGCCTTCGTAGGTATTCACCGACTCCAGGTTCACCATGTGGCGAATCACACCATACTCGTCCGACACGCCGTTACCGCCGTGCATGTCGCGGGCCACACGGGCAATATCCAGCGCTTTACCGCAGTTGTTGCGCTTGATCAGTGAGATCATTTCCGGTGCCCAGTTGCCGCTGTCCATCAGGCGACCCACCTGCAGGGCGGCTTGCAGCCCCAGGGTGATCTCCGTCTGCATATCGGCCAGCTTCTTCTGGATGAGCTGGTTGGCGGCGAGCGGGCGGCCAAACTGCTTGCGGTCCAGAGTGTATTGGCGGGCGGCGTGCCAGCAGAATTCAGCGGTGCCCATCACGCCCCAGGCAATACCGTAGCGCGCTTTGTTCAAGCAGCCGAAGGGGCCTTTCAGGCCGCTAACGTTGGGCAGCAGGTTCTCTTCGGGAACGAAGGCGTTGTCCAGCACGATCTCGCCGGTGATCGAGGCACGCAGCGATACTTTGCCTTCGATTTTGGGCGTGGAGAAGCCTTCGGTGCCGCGCTCAACAATAAAGCCTTTAATCTGGTTGTCGTGGGCGGCAGATTTCGCCCATACCACGGCAATATCGGCAATCGGGCTGTTGGTGATCCACATTTTCGCGCCGGTCAGGCGGTAGCCGCCATCGACCTTTTCCGCGCGGGTGATCATGGAGCCCGGGTCGGAGCCGTGGTCGGGTTCGGTCAGGCCAAAGCAGCCGACCATCTCGCCGCTGGCAAGCTTGGGCAGGTACTTATGCTTCTGCTCTTCAGAGCCGTAGGCTTCAATGGGGTACATCACCAGCGACGATTGCACGCTCATGGCAGAACGGTAGCCGGAATCGACACGCTCTACTTCGCGGGCAATCAGGCCGTAAGCCACGTGGTTCACGCCTGCACCGCCGTACTCCGGGGAAACTGTCGCGCCCAAGAGGCCCAGCTCGCCCATCTCGTTCATGATCTGACGATCAAAACGCTCTTCACGGAAGGCGCTGAGCACGCGTGGCTGTAGATTTTCCTGGCAATAGTCGTGAGCCGCATCGCGGATCTGGCGCTCTTCGTCGGTGAGCTGGCTTTCCAGCAGTAGCGGGTCGTCCCAGTTGAAGCGTGTCATGGCGTGAACTCCGAATAGTGATCTTGTTGCGTTCAATGTATCGCCGTTATTTAAAAATTTCTACATTTTTTTAAAACGCAGAATTTAATTAATGCCCCGCGCTTGGAGCACCCGGGTAATGATCGGCACCGGCGTCATGAGGTGGTCACGCATCAGGCTGGCGGCTTGCTCGGCGTTGCGCGCCAAAATCAAGTCGACCAGAGCGGCATGCTCCTGGCGTTTGGTGTCAAGGGCTTGGGGCGACATCACGGTCTCTTGCAGCCATAAGTGGCGGTAACGCTCTACCTGATCGAAGAGGGTATCGCGCATTTGCAGCAGGTGCGGCGAGTTACAGCCGCTGGCGATGGCGGTGTGGAATGCTTTGTGGCGTAAATCCCAGCCGTCCAGTAGCTCATCGGGGGAACTGACCTCGGTCACCTTGGCCAACCGGTGGGCAGTAGCCAGCACGTTAGCTTCCCAGTCGTCATCGCCGCGCTCGATCGCCAAGCGCAAAATCAGCCCTTCTAACTGGGCGCGGGCATCGTAGATATCGTTCAGCTCGGCCAGCGACATCGCCGCCACTCGATAGCCGCGCTGGCTAATGGCGATCACTAAATGGTCGGCCACTAGTTGGGAAAGCGCTTCGCGCAGCGGCCCCGTGCTCACTCCGTAATACGCTTTTAAGCGGCTCATTAAGAGCTTCTCTTCAGGCGCGTAGCGGCCGCGAATAATGTCGTGCTTAAGCGCTTGGTAGGCGCTAATCGCGAGGTTTTGGCGCGGCGCATCGTGCTCCATAAGAACTCCTTAGACCAAGGTTCGTTAGACCAATGTAGGGGCGTGGCGATCAACGTGAATTAACGGCTATTATCAATAAATTTTGAAAATTTGGCACAGGTAACGACATTCATGTGGGATTTCATCATTGTCGGTGGCGGTATTTTAGGCTTCTCCACCGCCATGCAGCTGCAACAGGCCTACCCGGATAAGCGCCTGCTGGTGGTCGAGAAAGAGTCGGGGGCGGCCCAACACCAAACCGGCCACAATAGCGGGGTAATTCATGCGGGGGTGTACTACACGCCGGGCAGCCTGAAAGCGAAGTTTTGCCTGGAGGGCAACCGCGCCACGCGTGAGTTTTGCGACCAGCACGATGTGCGCTACGACATCTGCGGCAAACTGCTGGTAGCCACCAATGACCTTGAAAAGCAGCGCATGAAAGCATTGTGGGAGCGCACCGCCGCCAACGGGCTGGAGCGTGAGTGGCTGGAAGCCGATGCGCTCAAAGAGCGCGAGCCCAATATCACCGGCGTGGCGGGCATTTTCGTGCCCTCCAGCGGCATCGTGAACTACGCCGAGGTCGCCCGTGCCATGGCGGCGGAATTCGAACGCTTGGGTGGTGAGATCCGCTTTGATCACTGCGTGACTGGCCTTGAAGAGCGCACCGATGAGGTGGTGGTGACCACCCAACAAGACACCTTCACGGGGCGCTATCTCGTCACCTGTTCTGGCCTGATGGCGGATCGAGTCATTCGCATGCTGGGCAAAGACCCTGGCTTTACGATCTGCCCGTTTCGTGGGGAGTATTATCTGCTACCCGAGCACCACAACCAGATCGTGAACCACCTGATTTACCCGATTCCTGACCCCGCTATGCCGTTCTTGGGCGTTCACTTGACGCGGATGATCGATGGCACGGTGACCGTAGGCCCCAACGCGGTGCTAGCGCTGAAGCGCGAGGGTTACCGTAAGCAGGATATGTCGCTAAGCGATATGGGACAGATGTTCACCCATCCCGGTATTTTGAAGGTGCTGGGTAAGCACTTGAAACCAGGGCTGTTCGAAATGAAAAACTCGCTCTATAAGCGCGGCTATCTGGAACTGGTGCGCAAGTATTGCCCTAGCTTAACGCTTGACGACCTAACGCCTTACCCAGCTGGGGTGCGCGCTCAGGCGGTCTCCAACGACGGCAAGCTGGTGGACGATTTTCTGTTTGTGAATACAAAACGTACGGTGAACGTGGGCAACGCCCCGTCGCCGGCGGCGACCTCGGCACTGCCGATTGGTGCTCATATCGTGGAGCAGGTCAACACCCTGGTGAACTAAGCTGAGCGTGTGGCCTGTATTAGCATCCCACGCACTAGCCGTGCTAACTTCTTGGCACCGCCCCGGGCAGCCGTAACGGCGAGTCGGGGCTGGGGCTTCACACCTCCTTTACGTCAACCATACCTATAAGTCCAAGCAGGACGGAGGAAACGCTCATGCGAACTCTAAAATATACCGTAGCCGCATCCATGCTAGCCGTGGCGCTGCCCGCTAGCGCACAGCAACTCTCGATTGCCACCGGTGGTACCGGCGGCGTGTACTACCCCATCGGCGGCGGCTTTGCCGAAATGATCAACAACCACATCGACGGTGCCCAGGCCACGGCCGAAGTGACCGGTGCCTCCGTGGAAAACATGGGCCTGATCATGCGTGGCGATGCCGACATGGCGTTGGCGCTGGCCGATACGGTCTACCAAGCCTACACCGGTACCGGCGATTTCGAAGGCCGCCAGATCGAGAACACCCGTGCGCTGGCGTCGGTATACCCGAATGCCGTGCAGCTCGTCACCTTGGCAGAGTCTGACATCGAAAGCATCGCGGATCTGGCTGGAAAGCGCGTGTCGGTCGGCGCACCGGGTAGCGGTACCGAGCTGAACGCCCGTGCCCTGCTGGAAGCCAATGGCGTGAGCTACGAAGACTTTACCCCCCAGCGTTTGAACTTCAACGAAACCGCCGATGCGATCCGTGATGGCGACATCGACGCCGGTTTCTGGAGCGTTGGACCGCCCACCAGTTCTATCCTCAACCTTGCCGCGACACGCGATATACGCCTCATTGGCCTGTCGGATGAAGAGATCGCCAACGCACAAGAAGCCGAAGCCGTCTTCGCCCCTTACGAGCTGGCCGCCGGTATGTACGACGGCATGTACGAAGCGGTGCAGACCATCGGTATTCCCAACGTGCTGGTCGTCAACTCTGACATGGATGAAGAGTTGGCCTACCAACTGACCCAGCTTCTGTTTGAAAACACCGATGAGCTGATTGCCGTTCACCCGGCGGCTAACGACACCACCATCGAGTTCACCATGAACTCAACACCGGTGCCGCTGCACCCGGGTGCGATTCGCTACTTCGAAGAAGTCGGCGCCGAGATCCCGGACCGTCTGCGCCCTTAATCCATTAGGAGCCGTGCCATGCAGTGGCAACGACGACTGATGGCGCTCTTACTGGTGGGTGGTTTGTTCGCCGAAGCGGGGGCCTCCCTCGCTTCGGCGACTGCGTCTAAGCGCTTGACGGTGGTGACCGAGCAGGGCGACACGCTAGTGGATGCAGCCGCGCCAGAGGGCAGCCGCTGGTGCATCCAGTGGCAGCACTCTGTCGAACACTTCACGGTGTTGGACTGCTACCGCAACGCGGCCGGTACGCTGCTGCTCGAGCGCAGCCATCAACCGGATTTTGCCGCAGGGCTTGGACATATCTTTGGGCGTGGTGAGCAGGTATCCGACGGTGAGGGCGGTTACTGGATCAACGCGATCAACGAACCGGTGGCGAACAACCGCTACGTGCTGCGGGTAGGCTCCGAGGCCGTCAACCACCGTGTCATGTGGCCAGATGGCGAGCATCCCACCGTGAGCTTGAGCGAGCGGGCCGCCGGTCAGCGCGTCACGATTGCTTTGTCATCGCCCTAACTCCTGCGTCGCTTGCCAGCTATGTGCGCTTATCGATGTCACGTTTCATAAAAATTAAGTGGGTGTTAACCCCCTAAGTTAGCTAACGCATCCGAGGACTTCATGAACGAATCCACGCCACCGCCGACTGTGATGCCGGGCGGCAATGCGATTCAACCCCGCTTCGTTTTATGGTGTATCACCATCGTGGCGGTGGGACTCTCGCTCTTCCAACTCTACTCGGCGGGGATTCAGCCGCTGGGCCTGTTCTATCAGCGCAGTATTCACCTGGCGCTGATCATGCTGCTGGCATTTTTGATGTTTCCGGCCTTCGGGCCTAACCGAAAGCGCGGCATTCTGGGCTGGGGCATCGACCTCGTCTTCTTTGCCGGGGCGCTGATCACCGGCGGCTACCTGGTACTCAACCTCGATGCCATCTTCAGTCGCGCCGGGTTCTGGAACCAGACCGATATCTTGGTCGCGTGTATTGCCACGGTCACCGTGCTGGAAGCCAGCCGCCGCGCGGTGGGCTTTGGTATGACGGTGATTGGCCTGTTGGCCATTATCTACGCCTTTGCTGGCCCCCGGGGGGAGCTGCCTTGGCTGGGCGAGTGGATGCCCGGCATCATGGAACATCGTGGGTATAGCCTCGACCGCGTAGCGGGCCAGCTTTACCTTGGCCAAGAGGGCATTTTCGGCCTGCCGCTGGGAGTGGCGGCCACCTATATCTTTATTTTCGTGCTCTTCGGCGCCTTTCTGGAAAGCACCGGTGCCGGTAAATTCTTTATCGATATGGCCTATGCCGCCACCGGGCGTCAGCGCGGCGGCCCGGCGAAAGCCGCCGTGCTGGCCTCGGCGGGCATGGGCTCCATTTCGGGGAGCGCCATTGCCAACGTGGTGACCACCGGCGCGTTTACCATTCCCCTGATGAAGAAGCTGGGTTACCAGCCCAAACAGGCGGGGGGTATCGAAGCGGCGGCCTCTACCGGCGGGCAAATCATGCCGCCGCTGATGGGTGCTGGCGCGTTTTTAATCGCGGAATATACCAACACGCCGTACCTGGAAATTGTCAAAATCAGTATCCTCCCGGCGATCATGTACTTCGCGACGGTCTATCTCTTCGTGCATATCATCGCCTTGAAGCAGGGCATGCAGGGCATGGCCAAGAGCGAGTTGCCGCAAATGCGTCAGGTTATGAAGGATGGCTGGCACTTCCTGCTTCCGCTGGCGGTACTGGTGTGGCTGCTGGCCATGAGCATGTCACCCATGCGGGTGGGCTACTACGCAGTCGTCACCATGGTGGCGGTGGCCGTTTTGCGCTACGCGCTGTGGTACTTCTTCGTGGCACCCAAACAGGGCGAGCCGGTCACGGTCGAACGCACCAAAGCGGTCGTATGGGCAGGCCTGGTGAAGCTGGTACAGGGGTTGGAGCTGGGCGCGCGCAATGCCGTCGCGGTTTCCATGGCCTGTGCGGTGGCGGGTATCATCGTCGGCGTGGTCGGTTTGACCGGGCTGGGGCTGAAGTTCTCCTCCATGATGCTGGCGTTCTCCGGCGGTAATCTGGTACTCGCGCTGCTGCTAGTGCTGATTGCGAGTTTGATTCTAGGCATGGGCCTGCCGGTGACCGCGAGCTATATCGTGCTGATCGTTCTCGTCGGACCGGCGCTTACCTCGGAGTTCGGCGTGCCGCTGTTGATCGCGCACCTGGTGGTGTTCTGGTACTCCCAGGACTCCAACGTCACGCCGCCCATTGCGCTCGCGGGGTTTGCCGGGGCGGCCATTGCGGGCAGTAAACCCATGGAGACGGGCTTCCAGGCGTGGAAGTTTGCCAAAGGGCTCTATTTGATTCCGCTGTTCATGGTCTTCAATCCGGAAATCATCATCGGCGGGCCGGTGCTCGTGGTGGTCTGGAACGCGGTCATCGCGCTGCTGGCGCTCTGTGCGTTTGCGGCTTCGCTAGAGGGGTATTTGTTCACCCGCATGTCTTGGCTGCCGCGCCTGGCCATTGGCGGTGCGATCGTCGGTGTGTTCTACCCGAGTCTCTGGACCGAAATAGCAGGGGTCGCCGTGATGATCGTCGCCATCGCGGCCAACTGGCAGGCGAGCAAGCGGGAGACACCACCGGTTGCCGGTTGAGTGTGCCGAGTAGACAAGCAGCACCAAAAAAGCCCGGGAACGTCAGTTCCCGGGCTTTTCGTGTCAAAGGCTCACCCGTGGGGTAACCGATGGTTGGTGCTTTAGAAGATCGACTCTGCCGTGCCTGACCCCTGCGAGCCGCTGGCCTCTTCCAGCTCCTGGCTGATACGGCGCGGCTGGAAGTCGGGCAGATGATCCTGGTGGAACAGCTCCGAGATGCCGCCAGACTGGTCATCGTGCAGGCGACGGCCGGTATTCGGGTCCACCCGCGCGGTGACGATGGTATCGGGACGCTCTGGCAGCGCAGAGGGCGTCCCTTCCAGCGCATCGCCCATGAAGTCGATCCAGATCGGCAGTGCTGCATTCGCGCCGTACTCGGCAATGGTGTCGTTGCTGTCTTTACCGACCCACACCGTCGTTACGAGGTTGCTGTTGAAACCGGCAAACCAGGCATCCCGCTGGCTGTTAGTCGTCCCGGTTTTACCGACGATGTCGTCACGGTTCAGGCTTAGCGCTGCCCGGCCCGTGCCCGATGTGATGACGTCGCGCAGCATGTCACGCAGGATGTACACCGCTGCGGGGTCAGCGACGCGGGGCGCGATAGGGTAGCTCTTCCCATCGATTTCGACGGTTTCCTGGTCCTCGGCACAGTTCACGCAGGCCACCTGCGGCGTGGCTTCGTCGATGACTTCGTTATCGTCATCACGAGTGACGCGCTCAATAAACCAAGGCGCGACCTGGAAGCCACCGTTGGCGATCACCGCGTAGGCGTTGGTCATCTCCATGGGCGTGAGGCTGGCGCTCCCCAGAGCCAGTGACAGGCCGCGGGGGAGGCGCTCAGGCGCAAAGCCAAAGCCTTCGAGGTACTGAATGGTGTGGTCGAGCCCCATGGTTTGCAGAACGCGAATGGTGACGAGGTTACGTGAACGCGCAAGCGCCGGGCGCAGGCGCATCGGCCCTTGGAAGTCGCGGCTGGAGTTCACCGGACGCCACAGCGAATCGCTGCCGTCGTCCAGCACCACCGGCGCGTCATTGACCACACTGGCAGCGTTCATTTCGCCATCCTGTAGCGCGGCGAGGTAGATGAACGGCTTGAAGATCGAGCCGGACTGGCGCTGGGCCTGAACGGCACGGTTGAACTTACTGGCGTTGAAATCAAAACCGCCTTGAAGCGCCAGAATCGCGCCGGTGCGCGGGTCTTGCGCCACCAGCGAACCTTCGGCATCCGGGCGCTGAGAGAGACGCAGCGTGCCGTCGTCGGTTTCGATGACACGAACCATATCGCCACGTTCGGCAATCTGCGCTGCGCTGCTTGGCTCGGCCCCGCGGCTACGCGGGCTCAAATAGGGGCGCGCCCAGTTCAGGCCGCTCCACGGAATGGTTTGCAGCTCGCCGCCACGGGTCAGTACCTGCATCTCGCGGCCACTGCTCTCTACTACGATGGCGGGTTGCAGCAGGCCGTAGTTAGGCGTGCGCTCCAGTACCTGTAGCCAGTTGCTCACATCGCCATCCACACCTTCGACTTCGGTTTGGCTGCGTTGGGCAGCCTGACGTGCGGTTTGGCGAATTTCCGGCGACTCGGACAGCTCCTCTTCCAGGCCCTGGGTATTGGTCTGCTCTTGGGCTTCTACCAAGCTGGGCGCGATGTCTTCCTGCTCGGCACCGCGCCAACCGTGGCGCAGGTCGTACTCGATCAGACCGTTGGCCAGCGCTTGGCGGGCAAAGGGCTGAAGTTCGCTGTCGATGGTGGTGTAAATACGGTAGCCGCCGGTATAGGCGGTGTCGCCAAAGCGCTCGATGGCGTACTGGCGAGCCATCTCTGCCACGTAGGCGGCATCCACTTCGGTTTGCGTGTAGTGACGGCGCGCGGTGACCGGCGCCTGCACGGCATTCTGGTAGGTATCGTTATCGATATAGCCAAGCTCGCGCATACGGAACAGGATCCAGTTGCGACGGATCAGTGAGCGCTCGGAGTTGGCCAGCGGGTTGAACGCGGAGGGTGCTTTGGGCAGCCCGGCAATCATTGCCGTCTCTGCCAGACTCAGCTCGGCCAGCGGCTTGTCGTAATAGGTCTCGGCGGCGGCAGCAATCCCGTAGGCGCGGTTACCTAGGAAGATTTTGTTGACGTAAAGCTCGAAGATCTCCTCTTTATCGAGGATTTGTTCCATTTGCAGGGCCAGCAGAATCTCGCGAATCTTACGCGTGAAAGTCTGATCCAGGGTCAGCATGTAGTTACGCGCGACCTGCATGGTGATGGTAGAGCCACCCGATTGAATGGTGCCGCCGCTCTGTACCAGCTCGACCGCCGCCCGCGCTAGGCCGCGCGGGTCGACACCGGCGTGGTCGAAGTAGCTGGCATCTTCGGCGGCGATCAGCGCGTTGATCATGTCTTGGGGAATGTCGTCGAAGTCGATCGCCATGCGGCGCTCTTCACCGAATTCGCCGATCAGCTTGCCATCGTTGGTAAAGATTCGCAGCGGCGTGTGCAGTTCGAAATCCTGCAGCTGGCGCACGTCGGGCAGGCCCGGCGAGAAATAGATAGCGGCACCGATCACCGCCAGTATGACCGCACCCGAGAGCGCAACGACCAGCGAAAATAGTGACAGCACAAGAGTTCGTAAAAACGTCATGAACAGTGGGCACCCGTGAAAAGAAGAGTAGGTATGGTGGTGTAACCGCCATAGCGCGCAATTGGCTGCCATTATAGGAAGGGGAGGCAGCGGCCACCAGTGTTGATATGACGTAGAGGCATTGGCGTGTGCCTTAACTAAAAATCATGTAACCTCGAAACTCGCACGACAGGCAGGCGGAGCCGAACTCAACATGCGCTTACTAAAACCCAGTAAAGGGTTGATTGGTGTCGATATTACGTCGGCCACCGTCAAGCTACTCGAACTCAAACGGTGTAACGACAACTATCAGGTCGAGAGCTATGCCGTGCGTCCGCTGCGCGAGGGCGCGGTGGTCGAACGCCGCATTCGTGATATGAACGATGTTGCCAACGTGCTGAGTCGTGCCGTCGAGCATGCCAAACCGTCTACGCGTAAGGCGGCCGTGGCCGTTCCGGCCAGCGCCGCCATTACCAAGACGCTCCAGTTTCCCGTGTCGCTGAGCGAAGACGAAATCGAGGAGCGGATCATCGCCGAGTCTGACCGGCATATTCCGTTTCCGTTCAGCGAGGTGGCGTTCGACTTTCACTGCCTTGGGCCCGCGCCCTTCGATGACGAGCAGCAGCAAGTCATTCTGGTCGCCTGCCGCCAGCAGGACGTGTCGCAGCTCACTGAAACCTTGGAGCGGGCAGGGCTAGAGCCCGCGGCGGTAGACGTGGAAACCTTCGCCATGGAGCGTTCGCTGGCCGAGCTGCGCCGCCAGCTCAACGTAGACAGCGACCCCAACGCCTGCGTCGGGCTGGTGGATATCGGCGCGAACATGAACGCCTTTCACGTGGTGCGTGGTGGCCATATCGTCTACAGCCGCGATACCGTGTTTGGCGGCCGCCAGCTCACCGACGCTATTCGCGATCACTACTCCTTGAGCAACGAAGAGGCCGGCTTTGCGAAAAAGCGCGGTGGACTGCCAGAGGATTACCACGACAAAGTGCTCAATCCGTTTCTGGAGACCGTCGTGCAGCAGGTGGGACGCTCGCTGCAGCTTTACTATACCGCTGGCCGCCAACACGAAGTGCAACACATCGTGCTAGCGGGCGGCTCCAGCGTCATTCCCGGCTTGGCCGAACGCATTGCCGAAGATAGCGGCATGTCGGTGACCATTGCCAACCCGTTCCAGCGGATGCGGGTCAACAAGCGCCTCAACATGGAAGGTCTGACCAACGATGCCCCTGCCATGCTCACCGCTGGGGGTTTAGCGATGAGGGTCGGGCTATGAGCATCACGATTAACCTGCTTCCCTGGCGGGAAGCGCGCCGGGAAAAGCGGACCCGCCGTTTTTACGGAGTCGTGGTGCTGATGCTGGTGGCGGGCATTGCCCTGGGCCTGGGGGTCGCCCAGCTCTACCAGCAAAAGCTAGCCGCCCAGCAGCAGCGTAATGCCTACATCACCCAGCACATCGAGCGCCTGAACAACGAAATTGCCGACGTACAGCGCTACCAGCAAACCGCCGAGCGCTTGGGTGAACAGTTAACGCTGTTTCAAACCCTGCAAGCCGAGCGGATCAGCACCGTGCAGCTTTTCAATGCTATCGCCGCGAGTGCGGTGGATGGCGTGGTGTATCAGCGCCTGACGCGCACCGGCGAGCAGGTGAGCGTATCGGCCATGGCAGGCAGCGAGCGTCAGGTCTCCGATCAGCTTCGTCAGCTCGCCAGCGTGCCAGAGCTTGGCGTGCCGCTCCTGTCGGAAGTCACCAGCGGGCAGGATGGCAACAGTCGCATGTTCCAGTTCGAAGTGGTGCAATCCTCGCTGGAAGAGCTCGGTGATGAGGAGGAGTCGCCATGAAGTGGGGGCGCGAGCGGTGGCAGGATGAGTGGCAGCGGCTGAAAACCCTGGATTGGCAGGCGCTGGATGTCAAAGAGGCGGGTGAATGGCCTGTGCTGCTCAAAGCACTGTGTGGTGCACTGGCGTTTGGCGTCGCCCTTGGCGGGCTGAGTTGGTGGTTGGTGAGCGAAAAGCGCGTCGAGCTGGAAGCAGCGCAGCGCCAAGAGGCGCGGCTTCTGAACGAGTACCGCAGCAAAGTTTCCGAAGCGGCGTTTTTGCCCGAAGTGCGCGACCAGCTCACCGCTCTCGAAGAGCAGATGGCCACCATGCGTTCCATGCTGCCCACCAGTGCCGAAATTCCCTCGTTGCTGGACAGTATTAGCGATGCGGCGTTGGATAATGACCTCAGTATCGAGACGATTCGCCTGCGTCCCACCGTGAGCAACACGCACTATGTAGAACACCCGCTGGATATTCAGGTGCGTGGCGGCTATCACGAGCTGGCGCAATTCGTGGCCGATATTAGCCAGCTAGCACGTATCGTGACCCAGCACGATGTCGCGCTCTCGCCTGCCGAGCAGAGCGGGGAGTCGCTGCGAATGTCGCTGGTGGCCCGCACCTATAGCTATATAGAAGAAGCAGACGAAGGGGAGGTGCCAGCCCCATGAGGCGTTTATTCAGCATTGGCATGGTGGCGCTGCTGGCAGGCTGTGGCGATGCCAACCTCAGCCAGCTAGAGTCGGTCATGGAGGAGATTCGTCGTGCCCCCACGGGGCAGCCGCCGGTCATCATTCCGACGATTCCCGAATACCAGCCGGTGGATTACCGCTATAGTGACACCCGCAGCCCCTTTCTGGCACCTGAGAGCGTGCGGGCGACCGACGTGGTTGCGGTCTTCGACAGCGCCTTGGCTCCCGACCAGCAGCGAAAGGCCGAGCCGCTCGAGCAGTTTCCGCTCCAAAGCCTGCGTTTAGTGGGCACGCTGCGCATGGGGGGGCAGCAGGTGGCGCTGATCAGCGCGCCGGACGGCAGCGTGACCAGCGTGCGTGAAGGCAATTATCTCGGCACCGACTACGGGCAGGTCACCGACATTCGCCCGCAGGAAGTGCACATCACCGAACGTATTTTAAATCAGCAGGTGGGTTGGCAGGAGCGTCAGGCAACGCTCAGCTTGGATGAGTAGCCAGCGCGCTCACGCCACCAGGCAACCCACTTCATGACTTGTTACCGGATGACACCTATGGCCGCTACACTTCGTCGAATGACGCTATCACTGTTAGCTCTGATGCCAACGTTTGCTTTTGGGTCCGTGCTAACCGATTTGGATGTGCGCCAAACCGGCAGCGGTGAGGTCGAGCTGCTCCTGCAATTCAGCGGCGGTGTCGCCGAACTGCGCGGCTACCGATTGGACGCGCCGCCCCGCTTGGCGCTGGATCTGGCCGATACGCAGAGCGATCTGCCCCAGCGCCGGATCAGCGTGGAGAACGCAAGCGTCGAGCAGATTACAGCGCTGGAGGGAAATGGCCGAACGCGTCTGGTGGTCGATTTACGCCAGCCGCTCGACTACACCTCCCGAGTGGAAGGCGACCAGCTGCGCATTACGCTGGCGGCGGCTGCCAGTGCGCCGCCGTCTGCGCCAGCGGCCATGAACGCCGCGTCGTCCGAGCCGGTCAGTGGCGGCCTGGAAACCGACGAAGGGCCGCAAGTCACCGACATCGATTTTCGCCGGGGAGCGGATGGCGCCGGTCGTTTGTTGGTTACGTTCGACCGCGAAGGCGTGGTGACCCAGGTGCGCGAAGGCAGTGACGGAGTGGTCGTGGCCGAACTGCGCGATGTGGACATTCCCGATGCGCTCAACCAAATCTACGATGTGACCGATTTCGCGACGCCGATTACGCGCATCACGCCTCGCTCTGGGCAGCGCGATACGCTGCTGGAGCTGCAAACCAACGGTCCCTACGCGATGATCTCATCGCAAAGCGGTCGTACGCTCACCGTCGAAGTGCAGCCAGTGAGCCAAGCCAGTCAGCAAGAGCGCGAGCAGCAGGGCGAGAGTTTTACCGGCGATCGCCTGAGTCTCAATTTCCAAGATATCGAAGTGCGTGCGGTGCTGGCCACCCTGGCCGAATTTACCGGCCTGAACCTGGTGGCGAGCGACAGCGTGACGGGCCGTGTGACGCTCAATCTGAACGACGTGCCCTGGGACCAGGCGCTGGCGCTGATTCTGCAAAGTCAGGGACTCTCAAGCCGTGAGCAGGGCAATGTCATTGTCGTGGCACCGGCGGGGGAGCTGGCGGAGATCGAGCGTCAAGAGATCGAAGCGCGCAACCAGCAGCAGACGTTAGCGCCGCTGGTGACCGAGTTCATCGAGGTGAAATACGCCCGGGCCGAAGACTTGGCCCAACTGCTGCGTGGGGCGGAAGGCTTTGGTTTGCTGACCGAGCGTGGCCGGGTGAGTGTCGATCAGCGCACCAACACGCTGTTGATCCAAGATACCGCCGATCAGGTGCGCGACATCATTCGTACCCTTGACCGTCTTGATGTGGCGGTACGCCAAGTACAGATAGAGGCGCGCATCGTGATTGCCCGGGATACGGCGTCTCGCGAGCTGGGCGTGAACTGGGGCGTTTCCAGCACCCGCGGCTTTGTAGAAGGAGACGACGGCACGTTCTCACGTCGCGATATCAACCCTGACGGCATCAACCGCGCTCAGGGGGGGCTGGCGGTGGATTTGGGCTCCACGGCGGCAGCCAACACCGGCTTTAGCTTTGGCTACCTTTCTGGGGATATTCTGCTCGACCTGGAGCTGCGCGCGTTGGAAAGCGAAGGCAAGAGCCAGACGATCTCCCAGCCCCGCGTGATTACCGCCAACCAGCGCACCGCCACCATTCGCCAGGGCGAAGAGCGGGCGTTCCAGAGTGTCGATGCCCAGGGCAACCCGGATACCGAATTCAAAGAGGCGGAGCTGTCGCTGGAGGTGACCCCACAAATCACCCCGGACAATCGCATCATCATGGATTTGGTGATCAAGAACGATAGTTTCCGTGAAAGCGAGTTTGGCGGCGAGCCGCCCATCGATACCAACCAAATCGAAACCCAGGTGCTGGTGGATAATGGCCAGACGGTGGTGTTAGGCGGTATTTTGACCACAGAGCAGCTTAGCCAAATGGCCAAGACGCCGCTTCTCGGTGACCTTCCGGTGCTAGGACGCCTGTTCCGCTATACCGAAGAGAGCAATGAAAAGGTAGAGTTACTGGTCTTTATTACTCCACGACTACTTGATGATGGTTTGGCGGTTCGCTGATGCAGGATTTACCCAATCTTTTTTTAATAGGCCCCATGGGGGCTGGTAAGAGCACGATAGGCCGCCTGTTGGCGGGAGAGCTATCGCGCCCGTTTTACGATAGCGACCACGCCATACAGGACCGCTGCGGTGCCGATATTCCCTGGATCTTTGACGTAGAGGGCGAGCCCGGCTTTCGCCAGCGTGAAATCCAGATGATCGACGAGCTTACCCAATTAGCGGACGTGGTCGTTGCCACCGGCGGTGGCGCGGTGCTGCGGGAAGAGAACCGCCGTGCCCTGCGTGAGCGCGGCACGGTCATCTACTTGATGACCACCGTCGAACAGCAGCTAAAACGGACCGCCAAGGATCGCAACCGCCCGCTGTTGCAGTGTGCCAACCGCGAGCAGGTGCTCAACGACATGTTTGCCACCCGCGACCCGCTCTACCGCGCGACGTCTGACATTACCGTGCGCACGGATCGCCGAAGCCCGCGGGCGGTGGTCAACGAGATTTTACGCCGCGTACACCGCATGATCGATCCGTTGGACGCTGCCAGCGCCCCGCAGAAAAAGGTATCCCCATGACCGAACAAGCCCATCACCACACGTTAACCGTTGAACTGGGTGAGCGCAGTTATCCCATTCACATTGGCGTGGGGCTGCTCCAACGCTCGGATAGCTTCGTGCCTTATCTGGCAGGTCATCAGGTAATGATCGTCACCAACGAGACGGTGGCCCCGCACTATTTGAAGGCGCTACAGGACGTGTTGCCCGAGCAGCTCGACGTGCGTACCTTGGTGTTGCCTGACGGTGAGCAGTACAAAACCATCGAGCAGGTGGGGCGCATTTGGGATGCGCTGCTCGAAGCAGGCTTCAATCGGCGCTGTACACTGATTGCGCTAGGCGGCGGTGTGATGGGCGATATGGTGGGCTATGCAGCGGCGTCCTATCAGCGCGGCGTGGCGTTCATCCAAGTGCCCACCACGCTGCTGTCGCAGGTGGACTCCTCGGTGGGCGGCAAAACCGGCGTGAACCATCCGCTGGGTAAGAACATGATTGGCGCGTTTTGGCAGCCCAAGGCCGTGGTAGTAGATATCGCTACCCTCACCACCTTGCCCGCTCGGGAACTCTCAGCGGGGCTTGCCGAGGTAGTGAAGTACGGTTTTATTCGCGATGCGGCCTTCCTCGCTTGGCTTGAGCAAAACATGGCGGCGCTACGCCGTGTCGAACCCGAGGTGGTGGCTGAAGCCATCGCCAAGAGCTGCCAGATCAAAGCCGATATCGTGGCGGAAGACGAAACCGAGCAGGGCGTGCGTGCGCTCTTGAACCTTGGACACACCTTCGGCCACGCCATCGAGGCGCATCAAGGCTACGGCAACTGGCTGCACGGCGAAGCCGTGGGAGCGGGCATGGCGATGGCCGCCACGCTCTCTCATCAGCTTGGCTGGATTAGCGCGGATGCACTTGAGCGCACGAAAAGGGTGATTGAAAGCGCGGGTCTTCCGCTGGTCGCGCCCGCGGGCATGTCGACGGATGACTTCTTGGCGCGTATGCGGTTGGATAAAAAGAACGTCGATGCGCGTCTGCGTCTGGTGCTGCTGAAGGACTTGGGCGATGCTTGCGTCAGCGACGCCACTCCAGCCGACACCTTACGGCAGCTACTGGATGGCTATCCTCGCGGCCAGGGGATAGTTGGCTAGCCTCACCGCTCGGAACCCGCCTCTGATCAGGCGGGTTTTTTTCTGCCCGTGAAGAGCCGATACAAGCATTGCGTAATGATATCCGTATGCCTTATGCGCTATCGGCATGGGGTTTCTGGTGATAATTAGACTAAAGTCTAATGAGCTCTTTCGGTCGTTAAAATATCGTTTCTTTGCATTGCAAGCCGTTGAAGTATAACTGTTTTTTTATTGAACGGTAATGCAACTACGGGTTTTGGCGAGGGTTTTTCGCGATTGGCGCGCGCCGGGCGATTGCGCTACGCGGTGGCAAATCGCTATGCTGAGCGACCATTTTCTTGCAGCAGCGAATGCGGAAAACACCCTATTTCGGGCGGGTAACAAGAGCCATAAAAAAAGAAAAACCCGTAACAATACCATAAAAACGCTGCTTACAAAATACGCTGACTAGAGGCACGCCCATGAATAGAGGTCTTCACCAGCCAGGCGAGTTTCGCGATAACTGCGGCTTTGGCCTTATTGCCCACATGGAAGGGCAGGCCAGCCACGACTTGCTGAAAACGGCTATTGAATCACTGACTTGCATGACCCACCGTGGCGGTATCGCGGCAGATGGTAAAACTGGCGACGGTTGCGGCCTGCTGCTAAAGATGCCCGCACAATTCATGCGTGCTGCCGCCAAAGAAGCGCTCGACGTCGAGCTGGGCGAGCGCTTTGCGGTGGGCTCGGTGTTTTTGCCCAACGACGATGCGCGTGCCTCTAAAGCGAAAGAGACGCTGGTTGCTGAACTCAGCGCGCGTGGTTTGGACGTGCTGGGCTGGCGCGTGGTGCCCACGGACTCCAGCGTCTGTGGCCCCATGGCGCTGGACTGCCTGCCGCGCATCGAGCAAGTGTTCGTTGCCCCTGGCAGCAGCGAGCACTTCGATGTCGACCTCTTCATGGGTCGCCGCTACGCCGAGCAGGCGCTGCGCAGTGATGAAGATTTCTACGTGGCGTCGCTCTCCACTGAAGTCGTCTCCTATAAAGGCTTGGTGATGCCGGAAGATCTACCGGCGTTCTACAAAGACCTGAACGATCCGCGTCTGGAAACCGCCATCTGCGTGTTCCACCAGCGCTTCTCGACTAACACCGCACCGCGCTGGCCGTTGGCGCAGCCGTTCCGCCTGCTGGCGCACAACGGTGAAATTAACACCATCGAAGCCAACCGTGGTTGGGCGAACTCGCGTAAGGCGAACTTCGTTAACGAGCGTCTGCCGGATATCGCCAAGCTGGACGAAATCGTCAACACCACCGGCTCCGACTCCTCCAGCATGGATAACATGCTGGAAGTGCTGCTGACCGGCGGCATGGAGCTGCACCGCGCCGTGCGCATGATGGTGCCGCCCGCCTGGCAAAACGTCGAGACCATGGACGCTGAGCTGCGCGCGTTCTACGAGTACAACTCCATGCACATGGAGCCGTGGGACGGCCCTGCGGGCGTGGTGATGACCGACGGCCGCCAAGCAGTCTGTATGCTGGACCGTAACGGCCTGCGCCCCGCGCGCTGGGTGATTACCAAGAATGGCTACATTACCCTGGCCTCCGAAATCGGTACCTACGGCTACAAGCCGGAAGACGTCGTAGCAAAAGGCCGCGTCGGCCCTGGCCAGATGCTGGCCGTGGATACCCAAACGGGCGAAGTACTGCACACTCAGGATATCGATGATCGCCTGAAGTCCGCATACCCCTACAAGCGCTGGCTGAAGCAGGAAGCGAACTACCTGGAGTCGGCGCTGACCGAACTGGCGCGCTTCCAAACGATGGACACTGAGGCACTGAACGTGCAGCAGAAGATGTTCCAGGTGACGTTCGAAGAGCGCGACCAGGTGCTGCGCCCGCTGGCGGAAAGTGGCCAGGAAGCGGTGGGCTCCATGGGGGACGACACGCCCATGGCCGTACTGTCGAGCCGTCCGCGCCTGCTGACCGACTACTTCCGTCAGAAGTTTGCCCAGGTCACCAACCCGCCGATCGATCCGCTGCGCGAAGCGATCGTGATGTCGTTGGAAACCTGCTGTGGTGCGGAGCTGAACGTCTTCAAGGCCACGCCGGAACACGCTCACCGCTTGATTTTGACCACGCCGGTGCTCTCGCCGCGTAAATTCACTGCCCTGGTAAGCCAGGATGATCCGGCTTTTGCCAGCCACATGCTGACGCTGGGCTACGACCCTGAGCAGACCAGCTTGCAGCAGGCGATTACCGCGCTGTGCCAAGAAGCCGAAGCGCAGGTGAAAGCGGGTAAAGTGATTCTGGTGCTGAGCGATGCGGAGCTGCCCAAAGGCCAGTTGCCCATTCAGGCAGCCTTGGCGGTGGGTGCCGTTCACTCCCACCTTGGCCGCTTGGCGCTACGCCCCAACGCCAACATCGTGGTCGAGACTGGCTACGCTCGCGATGCGCACCAGATGGCGGTGCTGTTCGGTGTGGGCGCCACGGCGGTCTACCCGTGGCTGGCGTATCAGGTCATGGCGGATATGCACCGCACGGGCGAGCTGACCGGCAACCCAGCAGATGCTCGCGAGAACTACCGTAAGGGCCTGCAGAAAGGACTGTTCAAGATTCTTTCGAAGATGGGCATTTCGACGCTGGCTTCCTACCGCGGCTCCATGCTGTTTGAAGCCGTCGGCCTGGCGGATGAAGTCATGGATACCTGCTTTGTGGGCATGGCCTCTCGTATTCAGGGCACCGGCTTTGCTGAGCTTCAGCTTCAGCAAGAGCTGCTGGCCAAGGATGCATGGATTCCCCGCAAAGGGATCTCTCAAGGCGGTATGCTCAAGTACGTGCACGGCCACGAGTACCACGCTTATAACCCGGACGTAGTGAAATCGCTGCAAGCCGCTGTGCAAGAAGGCAGCTACGCCAAGTGGAAAAAGTTTGCCCAGCTGGTCAACGAGCGTCCGGTGGCCACCATTCGTGACCTGCTGACGCTTAAGCCTGCTGAGTCTCCGGTGCCGCTGGAAGAAGTCGAGCCCATTGAAGCGCTGATTCCGCGCTTTGATAGCGCCGGCATGTCGCTAGGCGCGCTGTCGCCTGAGGCGCATGAAGCGCTGGCACAGGCCATGAACGAGGCGGGTGGTCGCTCCAACTCCGGTGAGGGCGGCGAAGACCCGGCGCGTTATGGCACCATTCGCAGCTCGAAAATCAAACAAATCGCCTCTGGGCGCTTTGGCGTGACTCCGGCTTACTTGGTCAATGCCGAAGTGCTGCAGATCAAGGTAGCCCAGGGCGCCAAGCCCGGTGAGGGCGGCCAGCTACCGGGCGGTAAGGTCAATCAACTGATTGCCCGCTTGCGCTACTCGGTGCCCGGCGTCACGCTGATTTCGCCGCCGCCGCACCACGATATTTACTCCATCGAAGACTTGGCGCAGCTGATCTTTGACCTCAAGCAGGTCAACCCAGACGCGCAGGTCTCGGTGAAACTAGTCTCCGAGCCAGGGATCGGCACTATTGCCACCGGCGTCGCCAAAGCCTATGCGGATTTGATTACTGTGTCTGGCTACGACGGCGGCACCGCAGCCAGCCCGCTCACCTCCATCAAGCACGCCGGTTCCCCTTGGGAGCTGGGGCTGCCTGAGGTGCATCAAGCGCTGCGCATTAACGGCCTGCGGGACAAAATTCGTCTGCAAACCGATGGTGGTCTGAAGACCGGCCTCGACGTCGTCAAAGCGGCGATTCTGGGTGCTGAAAGCTTCGGTTTCGGCACCGCGCCGATGGTCGCGCTGGGCTGTAAATACCTGCGTATTTGCCACCTGAACAACTGCGCCACCGGTGTTGCAACCCAGGATGACTTCCTGCGTGGCGAGCACTTCCGCGGCACCGTGGATATGGTGAAAAACTACTTCCGCTTTATTGCCGAAGAAGTACGCGAGCTGATGGCCATGCTGGGCGTGCGTAAGCTCACCGACCTGATTGGCCGCACGGACCTGCTGGAAGTGTTGGAAGGCAACACGGCGTCGCAGCGTAAGCTGGACTTAATGCCGCTGCTGGCGAACGACTTCGTGCCTGCAGATGCGCCGCAGTTCTGTGAAGTGAGCCGCAACGTGCCCCACGACCCGGGTGCCAAAAACCAGGAAGTCTTGGCGGCGCTGAAAGAGGCCATTGAGTCTCAGTCTGGCGGCACGTTCGATTTCACCATCACTAACTGCGACCGCAGTGTAGGGGCGCTCACCTCCGGGGCGATTGCCAAGCGTTACGGTGAAGAGGGCCTTGAGGCCGCTCCGGTCACCGCGCGCTTTACCGGCGTGGCAGGCCAGAGCTTTGGGGTGTGGAACGCCCGCGGCCTGAACCTTTACCTGGAAGGCGATGCCAACGACTATGTCGGTAAAGGCATGAACGGCGGCAGCATTGTGATCGTGCCGCCGAAAGTCAGCCAGTTCGAGAGCCACAAAACGGCCATCATCGGCAACACCTGCCTCTATGGGGCGACAGGCGGCACACTGTTTGCCGCAGGTACCGCCGGCGAGCGCTTTGCGGTGCGTAACTCCGGCGCAACGGCTGTGATCGAAGGCGCGGGCGACCACTGCTGTGAGTACATGACCGGTGGTTTGGTCTGCGTGCTGGGTGAAACCGGCGTTAACTTTGGGGCGGGCATGACCGGTGGTTTTGCCTACGTGTTGGATGAAGATCGGACCTTCGTGGATAAGTACAACCATGAGTTGGTCGAGATTCACCGGGTCAACACCGAAGCGATGGAAGCCTACCGTCGACACCTGCGGGAAATGATCGAGGCCTACGTGGCCGCGACGGGTTCCGCACGCGGTGCGGCGATTCTGGAAGACTTCAGCGACTACGCGCGCCACTTCTGGCTGGTGAAGCCAAAAGCGGCCAGCCTGGGTAGTCTGCTGGATCAGTCTCGGCGTCAGCCGCAATAACCGTCAGCGCCTACGCTTCGAGGAGAGAGATCATGGCCAACCGTTTAAACAACGATTTTCAGTTTGTCGACGTGGGTCGTAAAGACCCACAGAAAAAACCGGCGCATACCCGGGCCAAAGAGTTCGCGGAAATTTACGAGCCGTTCAAGCCCACCGATGCGGCGAGCCAAGCGCACCGCTGCTTGCACTGCGGCAACCCTTACTGCGAGTGGAAGTGCCCGGTACACAACTACATCCCCAACTGGCTGCAGCTGGTGGTGGAAGGCAACATTATCGAAGCCGCCGAGCTGTCCCACAAAACTAACTCGCTGCCGGAAGTGTGTGGCCGCGTGTGCCCCCAGGACCGTCTGTGTGAGGGCGACTGTACCCTGAACGACGGCTTTGGCGCGGTCACCATTGGCTCGGTAGAGAAGTACATTACCGATACCGCCTTTGCCATGGGCTGGCGCCCGGATATGTCCAAGGTGGTGTGGACCGATAAAAAGGTTGCCATTGTCGGTGCTGGCCCTGCGGGCTTAGGCTGTGCCGATATTCTGGCGCGCAATGGCGTCAAGCCAGTGGTGTTCGATAAGTACCCCGAAATTGGCGGTCTGCTGACTTTCGGTATTCCTGAGTTCAAGCTGGAAAAGAACGTCATGGAGCGCCGTCGTGCGGTATTCGAGGAGATGGGCGTCGAGTTCCGTCTGAATACCGAAATCGGCACCGATGTCGAGTTCGAGACGCTGCTGCAGGAGTACGACGCGGTGTTCCTGGGCATGGGGACGTACAAGTACATGCAGGGCGGCTTCCCCGGTGAAGACCTGCCCGGCGTCTACAAAGCGCTGGATTTCCTGATTGCCAACGTCAACCGCCGCTTGGGCTTCGAGAAAGACCCGAACGACTTTATCTCGATGGAAGGCAAGCGCGTGGTGGTGCTGGGCGGTGGCGATACCGCGATGGACTGTAACCGCACCTCGATTCGTCAGCGCGCCGCCAGCGTGACCTGTGCCTACCGCCGCGATGAAGAGAACATGCCGGGCTCGCGCCGTGAAGTGGCCAATGCGCGGGAAGAGGGCGTCGAGTTCCTGTTCAACCGCCAGCCGGTAGCGGTAGTGGGTGAAGACAAGGTCGAAGGCGTAAAAGTGGTTCGTACGCGCCTGGGCGAGCCGGATGAGAATGGCCGTCGTCGTCCTGAAGTCGTGCCGGGGTCTGAAGAGATCATCGCCGCTGATGCCGTGGTGGTGGCTTTCGGTTTCCAGGCAAGCCCGGCGCCGTGGTTCGATAGCGCCAATATCGACGTTAACGAATGGGATCTTGTTAAAGCGCCTGAGCACGGTCAGTACGCCTTCCAAACCAGCAACGAGAAAATCTTTGCCGGTGGCGATATGGTGCGCGGCTCCGATCTCGTGGTCACCGCTATTTATGAAGGGCGTCAGGCCGCCGAGGGCATTCTGGATTACCTAGGCGTGTAAAGTGTGTATGTCATGCCGAACAGCACCAGGGGTAGGTCGTAGCGAGGGTCTTCTTGTCATGGATGACAAAAGTAGCGCCCAGGATTGGGTTTACAGTGCCTCGCGCAGATCTACCTCTGGGGCAACTGAGCATCGGCATCCTTTAGCCCGATCAATTGGCTTCCCACTGCTTATATATAGCCAGTGCTAGAGTGGGAGGCAGCTTTAGCTCGCGACCGAGGCTGGCGCTGTTTCAGTTCAAATTGAGCCTTAAGGCGTACTCTGCTATTCTGTCGTCCCATCCTGGTGTGGCTTTCTGTTACGCCTTTTGATCACGTTTCGACAGGTTTTCCATGACACGATATATCTTCGTGACCGGCGGCGTTGTGTCCTCTCTTGGCAAGGGCATCGCGTCGGCCTCGCTGGCGGCGATTCTAGAGGCCCGCGGCCTTAAGGTCACCATGCTCAAGCTCGACCCGTACATCAACGTGGACCCGGGCACCATGAGTCCTTTCCAGCACGGCGAGGTGTTCGTCACTGAGGATGGCGCCGAGACGGACTTGGACTTAGGTCACTACGAGCGCTTTATTCGCACCAAAATGACCCAGGGCAACAACTTCACCACAGGCCGTGTGTACGAACACGTGCTGCGCAAAGAGCGCCGTGGCGATTACCTGGGTGGCACTGTGCAGGTCATTCCGCACATTACCGATGAGATCAAGCAGCGCGTCTACGCCGGAGGCGAAGGCTTCGACGTGGCGCTGGTGGAGATCGGCGGTACGGTGGGCGATATCGAATCGCTGCCGTTCCTAGAATCTATTCGTCAGATCCGCAGCGAGCTGGGCGCTAGCCGCGCCATTTACATGCACCTGACTCTGGTGCCGTACATCAAGACTGCTGGCGAAACCAAAACCAAGCCGACGCAGCACAGTGTCAAAGAGCTGCGCTCTATCGGTATCCAGCCCGATATTTTGATTTGCCGCAGCGAAGTGGAGCTTGAGGAGAGCGAGCGTCGCAAGATTGCCTTGTTCACCAACGTGGAAGAGCGCGCGGTGGTGCCGCTGCAAGATGCCGACACCATCTACCGCATTCCGCTGATGCTGCACGAGCACGGCCTCGACGATATCGTCTGCGACAAGCTGCGCCTGGAAGCAGCACCTGCGGACCTGTCGGAGTGGGTCAAGGTACTCGATGCCAAGCTCAACCCGCTGAAGTCCGTCAGCATCGCCATGGTCGGCAAGTACATGGAGCTGCTGGATGCGTACAAGTCGCTGAACGAAGCGCTGATCCACGCAGGTATTCAGGGCCGCATCAAAGTCAACGTCGACTACATCGACTCTGAAGACATCGAGCGTCACGGCACCGAGCGTCTGGCAGGTAAAGACGCCATTCTGGTGCCCGGCGGTTTTGGCGAGCGCGGCGTGGAAGGCAAGATCCTGACCGCCCAGTTTGCCCGTGAAAACAACATCCCTTACCTGGGTATCTGTCTAGGCATGCAGGTAGCGGTGATCGAGTTCGCCCGCAACGTGGCTGGCTGGAAAGACGCCAACTCCACCGAGTTTACCCACGATACCAAGCACCCGGTGGTGGGGTTGATCACCGAGTGGATCAATGCCGAAGGCAAGATCGAGCTGCGCGACGCGGCCTCCGACCTGGGCGGCACCATGCGTTTGGGCGGCCAAGTGTGCCATCTGGCCGCTGGCAGCAAAGCCCGCGAAGCGTACGGTGCCGACGAAATCGTTGAGCGTCATCGCCACCGCTTCGAGGTCAACAACCAGTTCATCGATGATCTGGAAGCCGCAGGCCTGGTGATTTCGGGCAAGAGCGTCGACCAGTCGCTGGTCGAAGTCGTCGAGCTGGCGGACCACCCTTGGTACGTGGCGTGTCAGTTCCACCCGGAGTTCACGTCGACGCCTCGCGACGGTCATCCGCTCTTCTCTGGCTTCGTCAATGCCGCGCTAGAGCATAAAACGGCACGTACCCGTGCCCACGCCGCACCTCAGGAATAAAGGGGGAAGCATGTCTTCTCAATCCCAATTCCCAGAGCATCACATCAACGTTGCCGGCTTAACCGCCGGCAATTCTTTGCCGCTTATGCTGCTAGGCGGCATGAACGTGCTGGAGTCGGCGGAGCTGGCCGATGAAGTCGCGCAGGCCTACGTGAATGTGACGCAAAAGCTGGGTATGCCTTATGTGTTCAAGGCCAGTTTCGATAAAGCGAATCGCAGCTCGATCCACTCCTATCGTGGTCCTGGGCTGGAAAAAGGCCTGCAAATTCTGGCCGATATCAAAGCTCGCTATAACGTACCCATCATTACCGATGTGCACGAGCCGTGGCAGGCAGCGCCTGCGGCAGAAGTCGCCGATATTATCCAACTGCCGGCCTTCTTGGCTCGCCAAACCGATCTCGTGGTGGCGATGGCGAAAACCGGTGCGGCGATCAATATCAAGAAGCCGCAGTTTTTGGCCCCCCATGAAATGCGCCATATCCTCACCAAGTTTCAGGAAGCGGGCAACGACCGCCTGATGCTGTGCGAGCGGGGCACCAGTTTTGGCTACAACAACCTCGTCGTGGATATGCTGGGCTTTGGTGACATGAAGCAGACCGGCTACCCGGTGTTCTTCGATGTGACCCACGCCTTGCAGCGCCCCGGTGGCCGTGCGGACAGCGCCGATGGCCGCCGTGCTCAGGTTGCCGAGCTTGCTCGTGCGGGCGTTGCCGTGGGCTTGGCCGGACTGTTTTTGGAAGCTCATCCAGACCCCGATAACGCCAAGTGCGACGGCCCCTGCGCGCTGCCGCTGGACCAGCTTGAGCCGTTCTTGACGCAGCTGTCGCAATTAGACGCGCTGGTAAAAGGCTTTGAGCCCTTGACCATCCGTTAATCGCGGCGGCAATCCGTGGTATACATTGGACCTCTCATCGATTAGACCGACAACCAAAGGACACTGTAATGACCAAAATTGTTGAAATCAGTGCGCTGGAAGTGCTCGATTCGCGCGGCAATCCGACCGTTCAGGCCACCGTACGTTTGGAAAGCGGTGCCGTCGGCGTTGCCTGCGCACCCAGCGGTGCCTCCACGGGCTCCCGCGAAGCGCTCGAGCTGCGCGATGGCGACAAGGCACGCTACCTCGGCAAAGGTGTTTTGAAAGCCGTCGAGGCCGTGAATGGCAAGATCCGCGATGCGTTGTTGGGAATGGATGCGCGGGACCAGCGGGGCTTGGACGACGCCATGCTGGCGCTGGACGGCACGGATAACAAAGCCACCCTCGGTGCCAATGCGATTCTGGCGGTATCTCTGGCGGCGGCGAAAGCGGCGGCAAACGCCAAAGGCGTGCCGCTGTATGCGCATATCGCCGAGCTATACGGCCAGCCCGGCCAGTACAGCATGCCGGTGCCGATGATGAACATTCTGAACGGCGGCGAGCACGCGGATAACAACGTGGACATCCAGGAGTTCATGGTACAGCCAGTCGGCGCTGCGAACTTCCGTGAAGGTCTGCGTATGGGCGCGGAGATTTTCCACGCGCTGAAAAAAGTGCTCTCCGCCAAAGGCCTCTCGACGTCGGTGGGCGATGAGGGTGGCTTTGCGCCGAACTTGGCGTCCAACGCCGACGCGCTGGCGGTCATCAAGCAAGCCGTTGCCGATGCGGGTTACACCTTGGGCAGCGACGTCACGCTGGCGCTGGACTGTGCCTCATCCGAGTTCTACAAAGACGGCCAGTACAACCTCTCTGGCGAAGGCAAGAGCTACGACGCCGAAGGTTTTGCGGACTACCTGGCGGGCCTGTGTGCCGACTATCCGATCGTCTCGATCGAAGATGGCATGGACGAGTCCGACTGGGCCGGTTGGAAGGCGCTGACCGACAAGCTGGGCGACAAAGTGCAGCTGGTGGGGGACGACCTGTTCGTGACCAACACCAAGATCCTCAAGCGCGGCATCGATGAGCAGATCGGTAACTCCATCCTGATCAAGTTCAACCAAATCGGCTCGCTGTCTGAAACCTTGGATGCGATCAAAATGGCCCAGGATGCAGGCTTCACGGCGGTCATCTCCCACCGCAGTGGCGAAACCGAAGACACCACCATTGCCGATCTGGCCGTGGGCACCTGCGCGGGTCAAATCAAGACCGGCTCACTGTGCCGCTCTGACCGTGTCGCGAAGTACAACCGCCTGCTGGTGATCGAAGCCGAGCTTGGCGATGTGAGCTACCCCGGTTTGAAAGCGATTAAAGGTCAGTAAGCGGAAAAATAGCCTCCGCGTGTAAGAGATCTCTCAAAAATTTGTAAGAGATCTCTTACAAATGCCGACGACATTCGCTCGGAACCATGTAAGAAAAAGCGAATTTTTTCACTAATCTTAATTTAAGTCGTTGATATTTAAGATTTTAGTGAGAGAAGGGCGAGCCGGTAAGGCTCGCCTTTTGCGTTTTGGGCTTGGTTGAGAAGTTAGCCGCTTCTGCCACAATGATCTCAGGACAAGGGGAGGCAAGGATGCTTCAGGCAGGATGCAACGGGATGCAGGTAGGTGCGCCGGGTGACACAGTGATGTGAGCCCTGGCAAGGACGTCACCTGAGGAGGTTGACACAGGGAGTGGTCAGAGGAAGTGCTTGGAGCGGGCGGCCTACGGGCCGCCTTTTTTTATGCCCGCCATTTACGCAGCGCTGAAGCGCTGTTCATCGGCTCACAAAAAAACCAGCGCGTACGCTGGTTTTTTGCGGCGTGTCGACACGCAGCGCTTAGCGCTCGAGTTTTTCCAGCTTGCCGGTTTTGCCGTCCCACTCTTCGGCATCGGGGAGCGGGTCTTTCTTCTCGGCAATATTGGGCCACACCTCGGCCAGCTCCGCGTTGATCTCGATGAACTGCTCCTGACCATCGGGCAGCTCGTCCTCGGAGAATATCGCCTCAGCCGGACACTCTGGTTCACACAGCGCGCAGTCGATGCACTCGTCTGGGTGAATGACCAGGAAATTGGGGCCTTCGTAGAAACAGTCGACCGGGCACACTTCCACACAGTCGGTGTATTTGCATTGGATGCAGTTCTCGGTAACGACAAACGTCATCTTGCTATCCCTCTTGCGAGACCGAGAAGTCTCCCGGTCGTGGTCAATCGTGAATGGTTATAAATCAGCGGTTTTTTATAAGATAAAAAAGTATGGCCGACATTCTAGTGGTGCCCATACCCGGCGGCAAGCGCTCACGCTCATCTGTTGATGCGATTACTGCCGCTCATTATATCCATTGTCTATAGCAGCTCTCGCCACTGATACAACAGGGCCAGCGCTTCCCGAGGCGACAAGTCGTCGATATCCGCCTTGCCGAGCGCTTCCACCACCGGGTGTGGGGCGCTAGCGAACAGGTCGTTTTGCTGCGGTATCGACGGGCTCTCCGCCGGTCGCTGCTGTTCGTCGACATCCCGCTGTTCGAGCATCATCAGCTTTTCCCGAGCGCGGCGAATCACCGGATTAGGCACGCCGGCGAGCTGGGCGACCTGCAAGCCATAGCTCTGACTGGCAGGACCCGCCTCGATACGGTGCATGAACACGATACCATCGCCGTGCTCTGTCGCTGTCAGATGAATATTGGCGACGCCCTCCGCCTGCTCAGGCAGCGCCGTCATTTCAAAATAGTGCGTGGCAAACAGCGTGAGCGCCCGCGCGTTGGCGAGATGCTCAGCGCTTGCCCAGGCCAAGGAGAGCCCGTCGAAGGTACTGGTGCCGCGGCCAATCTCATCCATCAGCACCAGGCTATGCTCGGTGGCATTATGCAGGATATTGGCGGTTTCGGTCATTTCCACCATGAAAGTCGAGCGTCCGCCGGCGAGGTCATCCGACGAGCCAATTCGGGTAAAGATACGGTCGACCGGGCCGATCTCGGCGGCATCGGCGGGCACGAAGCTGCCGCTATGGGCGAGTAGCGCAATCAACGCCGTCTGGCGCATGTAGGTCGATTTACCGCCCATGTTGGGGCCGGTAATGATCAGCATGTGCTGCTGCGGGGTTAGCCGCACGTCGTTGGGCACGAACGGTTTGTCGCTGACCTGCTCCACGACCGGGTGGCGCCCGGCAGTAATGGTGATGCCGGTGGCCTCCACCAATCGAGGGCGCACCCAGTTGAGGGCGTCGGCGCGCTCGGCGAAGGCGCACAGCACGTCTAGCTCTGCGAGTGCACGAGAGGTGTTTTGTAGCTCGTGCAATTGGGCGTTGAGGTCAGCCAGGAGCTGATCGTAAAGCCATTTTTCCCGAGTGAGCGCCCGCGACTTGGCGGAAAGTGCCTTGTCCTCGAACTCTTTCAGCTCGGGAATGATGAAGCGTTCGGCGTTTTTCAGCGTTTGGCGACGGATGTAGTCGGCGGGCGCGTGCTGCGCCTGGGCGCGAGGGAGCTCGATGAAGTAGCCGTGTACGCGGTTATAGCCCACTTTGAGGTTGGCGAGTCCGGTGCGCTCGCGCTCTCTTCTTTCCAGTTGTACGAGGTAGTCGCCAGCGTTTTCGGCCATACCGCGGTGCTCGTCCAGCTCGGCATCGAAGCCGTCGGCAATCACGCCGCCATCCCGAATCACGACGGGTGGGTTGTCGACCATCGCGCGCGCTAGCGTATCGGCCAGCTCGGGGTAGGGTCGAATGTGTGGCTTGAGGCTATCCAGGGCGCTGCCGCTGTCGATATCGGTCAGCAGCGCTTCCAGCGTGGGCAGCGTGGCGAGCGCATCTCTCAGACGCGCGAGATCGCGTGGGCGCGCGCTGTAAAGAGCCACGCGGGCGAGTATGCGTTCCACGTCCCCCACGTCGTTCAACGTCTCCCGCAGGCTCATGTAAGCGGCATCGATGGAGAGCAGGGCAACACCGGCTTGGCGGCCCTCGACGATCTCTCGCTGGCGCAGCGGGCGGTTCAGCCAGCGCTTTAAAAGCCGCGACCCCATGGCGGTGGTGCAGGTATCGAGCACGCTGGCCAGGGTGTTATCGCTGGTACCCCCTAGATTGATGTCGATCTCCAGGTTACGGCGGCTGGCGGCGTCGATCACCACGGCATCATCGCGGTTCTCTACGCTGATGGCGGTCACGTGGGGCAGGCGCGAGCGCTGGGTATCGCGGGCGTAGTCGATCAGGACACCGGCCGCGATCAGCGCCGTGGAGAGGTGCGCGCAGCCAAAGCCACGCAGGTCACTGACTTCAAACTGGTCGCATAGGCTGCGGGTGGCGCTCTCCAGATCGAATAGCCACTCCCCCTGGCGGCGTAGGCTGCGCTGTTGCGACCACGCATCAGGCAAGGTCAGACTCTCCGGCACCAGCAGCTCAGCGGGAGAGAGACGAGTAAGCTCGGCGAGCATTTCCGCTTCGCTCTCGACTTCCAGTACGTTGAAACGACCGCTGGAGAGCTCCAGCCACGCCAATCCCCAGCCTGCTTTGCCGGGGGCAACGGCCACCAGGACGTTATCTCGCCGAGCATCGAGCAGGGCTTCATCGTGCAGCGTACCGGGCGTCACGATACGCACTACCTTGCGCTCTACGGGCCCCTTGCTGGTGGCCGGGTCGCCGATTTGCTCGCAAATCGCCACCGACTCCCCGCCGGCCACCAAGCGTGCCAAATACCCCTCGGCGCTATGGTAGGGCACGCCAGCCATGGGGATGGGCTTGCCTCCAGATTGGCCGCGTTGCGTCAGCGTAATATCCAGCAGCGCGGCGGCGCGTTTTGCGTCGTCGAAAAATAGCTCGTAAAAATCCCCCATGCGGTAAAACAGCAGTACCTCGGGGTGCTCGCGCTTGATGTTAAGGTATTGCGCCATCATTGGCGTATGGGCGGGGCTGGCCTGTGACATGGGCGTCCTGATTGAGCGTGGCGCAAGCGTTGGGCCTGCGGCATGTTCGTTGGGCAATTTCGTTGAGAAAGCTAAACGCAGTATTCTACGCTACCCTAAGGTCTTACATGAAGGAGTCACCATGGCCCCCAGTGTTTCCAGCCTCAAGAATCTCGATTTATCGCTGCTTGCCCAGCGCCTGGGGCGTCAATGCCTTCAACTGGGCGTGGAGGTGACCACCGCAGAGTCATGTACCGGTGGCGGCATCGCTAGCGCCATCACCTCGGTGGCTGGCAGTTCGGCCTATTTTACGGCGGGCTACGTTACGTACTCCAACGCCGCGAAAACACGTCTGTTAGGCGTGGAGGCGGCCACTCTCGCTGACCACGGCGCGGTCAGCGAACCCGTGGTGAAGCGCATGGTCGCCGGTGCCTGCCGCGAGAGCGGTGCCGATGTGGCCGTCGCGGTGAGCGGGGTGGCAGGGCCCGATGGTGGCAGTGATGACAAGCCGGTAGGTACCGTGTGGATCGCTTGGGGCTGTGCCGAACAGCAAGAGGCCGAGCGCTTCCTTTTTCCTGGCGATCGCCAAGCGGTGCGTGAGCAGGCGGTGCGTGAAGCCCTGGCGGGGCTGGTCGCTCGGTTGAGCGCCCAGGCGCAGAAGAAATAATCGTTAAAGTTGCCGTCGAGGATTTGTTTAGTCGCTAATCTTTGGCATACTACTGGCTAATTATACAGCTTGTTATGAGGAATCTCTGCATGGCTCAGGAAGACAACCGCACAAAAGCGCTTAATGCCGCACTCAGCCAAATTGACCGTCAGTTTGGCAAAGGAACCGTTATGCGCCTCGGCGATGCGCCTCGCGTCGTTATGCCGTCTGTCTCCACTGGTTCTTTAGGGCTGGATATTGCCCTGGGCATTGGTGGTTTGCCGTTTGGTCGCGTCGTCGAAATCTTTTAATTGGTACTAGAAAAAATGGTACAAGCTAACCGAGTGAGTGAGTAACAGCTCCGCAATGCTTTAATAAATATTTTTTAATTTTGTACCAGTACAATTTAGAGCAAGCTCGCCTAATTATGTAGCATTTTTTGGAGAAAGATCATGAATGATGAGAACCGCAAAAAGGCCCTGTCTGCCGCGTTGAGTCAGATCGAACGTCAGTTCGGTAAAGGTGCTGTTATGAAAATGAATGAGTCAGCGGGCCCAATGCCTGCGATCTCTACGGGCT
Source organism: Halomonas sp. LC1 (assembly GCF_030247125.1). NCBI lineage: Bacteria > Pseudomonadati > Pseudomonadota > Gammaproteobacteria > Oceanospirillales > Halomonadaceae > Halomonas > Halomonas sp. LC1. Next base: position 314,133 of record NZ_JASSPG010000006.1, read on the forward strand.
CTCTGGGTCTCGATATTGCACTTGGCATAGGCGGGCTACCATTGTCCAGAATTTGCGAGATATATGGCCCAGAAAGTGCAGGTAAGTCCACACTTTGTTTGCAGCTGGTGGCCGAAGCACAGAAGAAAGGTTTAAGCGCGGCGTTTATTGATGCAGAGCACGCACTAGATCCAGTTTACGCTGAAAAGCTAGGCGTTGACTTGGATGAATTGTTGGTTTCTCAGCCAGATACTGGTGAGCAGGCTCTTGAAATCACTGACATGCTTGTTCGCTCCAACTCTGTTGGCTTGATCATCATCGACTCTGTCGCAGCGCTTGTGCCGCGGGCGGAGATCGAAGGCGAAATGGGCGACTCCCATGTTGGCTTGCAAGCAAGATTAATGTCCCAGGCTCTGCGTAAGCTAACTGGTAACGTAAAAAACGCGAACTGTCTTGTCGTGTTTGTCAACCAGATTCGGATGAAGATCGGTGTGATGTTCGGTTCTCCTGAAACTACCACCGGTGGTAACGCGTTAAAATTTTACTCCAGCGTGCGCTTGGATATCCGTCGCACTGGTTCGGTAAAAGTGGGTGACGAAGTCACTGGTAACGAAACTCGTGTTAAAGTGGTGAAAAACAAGGTGGCGCCGCCCTTTAGACAGGCGGAATTCCAGATTATTTACGGTAAAGGGATTTATCATGCTGGTGAGGTCATCGATCTTGGCGTGCAGTGTAAATTGGTCGATAAAGCCGGTGCCTGGTACAGCTATAAAGGCAAAAAAATCGGTCAAGGTAAGGCCAATGCTGCGCAGTATTTAGAAGACAATCCGGAAATCTCAGACGAGATTGAAGCTGAAATACGTCGCCAACTGATGCCAGTCGCGCAGCGCAAGGGCGAAGACAAAGCTGTAGCTGTACAGGTACCAGAAGAGGACGCCTAACGCAGATTGTTAAAGGTTTTTACAAACCTTGTCCATGCGCAACACCTAAATTAAACTAATAAGTGCAGCACCCGCGGTTTGTTGTTCTCCAAGTATTCACTTAATAACACCTGGGCTGGGGGCGGTATCTCAGCCTCTTTCTTAGTCTATCGTTCAGCTTATCGACCACTCTTCTTAGCTCTGTGTCAGACAAGGTTCGAAAGTCAGTCCCTTTCAGGAAATATTGGCGAATCAGGCCATTCGTATTTTCATTGGTGCCACGCTGGCATGAGTGGTACGTGTCACAAAAACAGATCTTGGCTGAGACGGTCTTAGTAACTGTCGGTGCTCGGCGAATTCAGAACCGTTATCCAAGGTGATGGTCTGCACTGCGCCTCGGCGTGGTTCTAACAACCGGATCATCGTCTTGGCAGTTTCAGTGGCCGTTATCTTCGGTAGGCGCGCTGCTAAGAGGTAGCCGCTGTGTCGTTCGATCAGGGGAGAGTGCGTCCTGGTATTTGGCGGTCGCGATATAGAGGCGAGCAGCGTGGCGCTGGCATTGCTTTTAGGCAAAACAGCTTGGCCGGCGGCGCGGGGGCGGTCTTCATGCCTTCTTCGCACGTCGGGCAGGCATATTTGCGGCGCACATGACGGGTCACCTCGATCCGGGCAGGCAACCCGTGCAGTTTCTCAATGACCTCTTCACCGATTATCTTTAGCGCGGCACTGTCCTTGTGGCAGTGGTGATCGTTATCGGGCAGTTCATGCACCACCTCAACGCGCGGTAGTTCTGGCGGTAGCGCCACACGCCCGGCGCGCGTGCGACGATTAGCAGTTGAGGTCGTATCGCACGTTGCGTCATCAGCGACCTTCCCAGCAAACCACTGACACTTCTAG
>NZ_JASSPG010000007.1:0-287113 GCF_030247125.1 Halomonas sp. LC1
GCGGCTCAAAACCCAAACCGGGTGAAATTTCATTAGCGCACCACGGCGTGCTGTTTTTGGATGAGCTGCCGGAGTTTTCCCGCAACGTTTTGGAAGTATTACGTCAACCGCTGGAAACAGGGGAGATACATCTGTCTCGCGCCAGCCATGAACGGCGGTACCCTGCTCAATTTCAGCTCGTTGCCGCGATGAACCCTTGCCCCTGCGGGCACCTGGGCGACCCACGCCAACGCTGCCAGTGCAGCGCCAGCCAAATTCAGCGCTATCAGGCACGGCTCTCTGGCCCGCTGTTGGATCGTATTGACCTGCAAGTGGAAGTGCCCGCGCTGCCACCAGAGCAGCTCACCGCACAAACTCAGGGCGAACCCTCCAGCGCGGTGCGCGAGCGGGTGATGGCGGCTCGGGAGCGGCAAATGACCCGGGGCGCGCTCAACAGCCAGCTCAGCGGTAAAGCGCTGGAAGCCGCCTGCGCCCTCAATGATGAAGAGCGCGCCTGGCTGGCAAGCGTGCTGGAAAAGCTCAAGCTCTCCGCCCGCGCCTACCACCGCGTGCTACGCGTTGCCCTCACGCTGGCCGACCTGCAGGGTGAGCCCAAACCCTCCCAGCCGCACTTTATCGAAGCCATCGGCTACCGGCAGTTGGACCGACTGTTGAAGGGGGCATAAGCCCCCTTCGTCATTTGGCATGTGTCGCCGCGAGAGAGTCGACTAAGCGTTGGCACAGCGCATCCAGCTTTTGGCCTGTGGCCTCGTCGTTCAGCGCGCCGCTGTCGTTAAAAGCGCTGCCTGCTTTGGGGAGCGACAGCGGCTGGGGCAGCACGGTGAGGCTCAAGTTAGCCAGTAACTGCTGGCCTAGCGGTAGCGCGCGAATGCCGCCCAAGCCACCGGGGGAAGCGGCTACGAGCGCCGCCCACTTACCGGCAAAGAGCCCCAAGCCCGGCGTGTCCCCGTAGGGGCGTGAAAGCCAGTCCAGGGTATTTTTCAGCAGCGGCGTGATAAAGCCGTTGTACTCCGGCGAAGCGATCATTAGCGCCTGGTGGTCCGCCAAGATCTCACGCAGTTTCAGCACGTTCTCCGGCATCCCCTGCGCTTCGATATCTTCATCGAACAGCGGACAGGGATACTCTTTTAAATCGATAAACGTGGCCTTGCCGCCTAACGCCTCGATGCGCTGGGCGGCGTATTTTGCGAGGCGTTTATTGAGCGAACCTTCCCGGGCGCTACCCGCAAACACCAGGACTTTTGGGGATGTGGGGGTGGTCATGGTTTCTCCTTTGATGGGGTTTCATGCACGTTGTCGACAAAGTGGTCGAGCGCTTCGAACAGCACTTGACGAATCGGCTCGGCTTCGTTCACCAAGTGGTGGCGCGCTTCCGGGTGGCGGTGAATCTCCGCGTTGGGGAATTTTTCCGCCAGAATGGCAAGGTTCCACTCCCAGTCCACGGTCAGGTCCTGCTCGCCTTGCAGAATGAGCGTGGGCAGCGGGTTGGGCGCAAGCGCCAATAGGCGCGGCATCCAGCGGCGCATGGCGGTGATCCAGGCCACGCTTAAGCGTTCTGGCTGTAGCGGGTCCTGGTCGCGTAGAAAGGCGGTGAACTGCTCATCGGTGGAGTTGGGGCGATACTTGCGCGGCAGCTCTTTTACAAAGGGGCTGGCAATTAAATGCAGCCAGCTGGCCTGGCTCCAGCGCCAGGGGCGCACCAGCGGTGCCAACAGCACAATGCCTGCCCAGCCGGCCGTGTCGCGGCGGGTGAGCGCATCGGTGGCGAGAATCGCCGCGCCAGTGCTTTGGCCCACGCCTAGCCACGGTGTTGGCGCCATGTCTAAGGTTTGCAGCGTCTCCTGGAGGTGTGCCAGGCAGTGCTGGTAATCGTCGAAATCTTCGATTTCCGCCCGAGGGCCGCTGGAGAGCCCGTGACCCGGCAAATCCCAGAGCACCACGCGCCAGCCTTTCGCCAGCAGGCAGCTGAGTAGGTGGCGATACAGGCCTAAATGGTCAAAGTAGCCGTGAATCACAAACGCGGTGCCGGTGGGCGCAGGCGGGCTCCACACTTGGCACCACAGCGCGAACCGCCCGGTATCAATAAACCCGGCGTGCACTTCGCTGGTGTCGTTGAGCAGCGTCTCTAAGCCGTAGTGGCGAAAGTAGTCATGCACAGCTTCCGTGAGCGCATCGCCCGGGGTCAAACGGGAGAGCGATGTCTCACCTTGCGCCTGCCGAAACAGACCTTCCAAGTGTTGGAAATTATGCATCAACGTCTCTCCGTGAACACCACACTTCCATGGGCTGAGTAACAGCACAAAATAACAGCGGCGGTGGCGCCCGCTCTTATCATTTGGTCGAGCATTTTACCGCTTTAGGGTCTACGCTGTTTACATGCCCGCGCAGGTGTGGAAGTATTTTCCATAAATCACCATTTACCCTGACCGTGGCACTCTAATCAACCACGGGCACCTTCACAGGAGAACCCCATGAACGAGCGTATCACGCGTCACCGTTTACAGGTGGCAGCCGACCTAGATCGTTTCATCAACGAGCAGGCTCTGCCAGGCACCGGCGTCGACGAAAGCGCCTTCTGGGCCGGTGTCGATGCTCTGTTTCACGATTTGACCCCGAAAAACCGCCAGCTGCTCGAAGAGCGCGACACGCTGCAAGAGAAGCTGGACGCTTGGCACCGTGAGAACCCCGGCCCGGTCAGCGACATGCCCGCCTACCGCAGCTTCCTGAAAGAAGCGGGCTATTTGGTAGACGCGCCGAATAGCGTGAAAGCCACCACGGCCAATGTTGACCGCGAAGTCGCCACGCAAGCAGGCCCGCAGTTGGTGGTACCGGTGAGCAACGCCCGCTACGCCCTGAACGCGGCCAACGCCCGCTGGGGCAGCCTGTACGACGCGCTGTATGGCACCGACGCCATCTCCGAAGAGGACGGCGCGGAAAAAGGCACCAGCTTCAACCCGAAACGCGGCGAAAAAGTCATCGCTTACGCCCGTGGCGTGCTGGACCGTGCCGCCCCGCTGGCCACTGGCTCTCACCGGGATGCCGTGAAGTACGCCATCCGCGACGGCCACTTGGTCGTCAGCCTGGAAGGCGGTCGTGAAACCGGCCTGAAAGACGCTGGCAAACTGATTGGCTTTAACGGCGACGCCTCCGCTCCCGAATCGATTCTGCTGGCCAACAACGGTCTGCACCTGGAGATCCAGGTCGATGCCAACCACCCCATCGGCAAAACCGATCCGGCGCACGTCAAAGACGTCGTGGTTGAAGCCGCGCTGACCGCCATCATGGACTGCGAAGACTCCGTCGCGGCGGTGGATTCTGAAGACAAAGTCGGTGTGTACAGCAACTGGCTCGGCCTGATGAAGGGCGACCTGGAAGAGACCATCGAAAAAGGCGGCAAAACCTTCACCCGTAAGCTGCACGCCGACCGCACTTGGCAAACCACTGACGGCAACACCGTCACACTGCCGGGCCGCTCGCTGATGTTCGTGCGCAACGTGGGCCACCTGATGACCACGCCTGCGGTGCTGGACGAGAACGGCAACGAGCTGCCGGAAGGCATTCTGGACGCGGTGGTCACCTCGCTGCTGGCCCTACACGACCTGAAGAAAGACGCCGACCAGCCGCGCAACTCCCGCGCAGGCTCGGTGTATATCGTCAAGCCGAAGATGCACGGCCCGAAAGAAGTCGCCTTCGCCAACGAACTGTTTGGCCGCGTCGAAGACATCCTGGGCATGAGCCGTGACACCCTGAAAATGGGCATCATGGACGAAGAGCGTCGCACCACGGTGAACCTCAAAGCGTGTATTGCCGAAGCGACCTCTCGCGTGGTCTTCATCAACACCGGCTTCCTGGACCGCACCGGCGATGAGATGCACACCGCCATGGAAGCAGGCCCGATGGTTCGCAAAGGCGATATGAAGAGTGCTGCGTGGATCACCGCCTACGAGAAAAACAACGTGCAGGTCGGTTTGGCCTGTGGCCTGCGCGGCCGCGCCCAGATTGGTAAAGGCATGTGGGCCATGCCAGACCTAATGCACAACATGCTGGAGCAGAAGATTGGTCACCCGAAAGCCGGTGCCAACACTGCGTGGGTACCTTCCCCCACCGCTGCTGCCCTGCACGCCCTGCACTACCATCAGGTGAACGTGGCCGACGTTCAGCGCGAGCTGGAGGCCCAAGGCGAGCCGGACTTCCTGGACGACCTGCTGAGCGTGCCGGTGGCGGAAAACGCCAACTGGTCAGAGGAAGAGATTCAGCAAGAGCTGGATAACAACTGCCAGGGCATTCTGGGTTACGTGGTGCGCTGGGTGGAACACGGTGTAGGCTGCTCCAAGGTGCCGGATATTCACAACGTTGGCCTAATGGAAGACCGCGCCACGCTGCGTATCTCCAGCCAGCACATTGCCAACTGGCTGCATCATGGCATCGTCGATGCGCCCCGCGTTGAGGAAACCCTCAAGCGCATGGCGAAAGTGGTTGATGAGCAGAACGCCGGCGACCCCACGTACACCGCCATGAGCGCCGACTTTGAAAGCTCTACCGCGTTCAAAGCCGCCTCTGACCTGGTGTTCAAGGGCCGCGTACAGCCGTCTGGCTACACCGAGCCGCTCCTGCACGCATGGCGTCAGGTACACAAGGCTAAGTAAGCCCTATCGCTTAATAGCCCCCAGCCCCAAGGCTCGCGCCTTGGGGCTTTTTTATTTATGCTGACTTACGTTAACGTAAAAGAAACACAGCAAGCTACGCGACAATTTGATGCGCTGGCAGTAGGTTGCCGAGAGGGTCTTATGCCAGGGCCGTGAAATGCTTCCTTGCAATCACGGCATTCCCGCCATCCATGGCGGTCAGTGGCATAAGTAGCGCCCAGGGACGGGTTCACAGCACCCTCTCGGCGGCCTACTGGCAGCAGATTCCCAGCCTGTCAGAGTGAATAACAACAATGACCGTGATGACCGCCGAGCAGATTGAGCACTTCCTGGATGAGGTCTTTCCCCAGCGAATGGGCAAGATAGTGAGCGTTGGAGAGAGGTGCGCCACCATGCGGCTAAGCATTGGCCATGAGCATCTGCGCCCTGGCCCTCGCGTTTCCGGCCCCACCATGATGGGCTTTGCCGATGTAGCGCTGTACGTGGCGATACTGGCCCAAATAGGCCCCGAAGCGATGGCCGTGACCAGCGATTTAAACTGCCACTTTCTACGCGCAGCCTCCGGCGACCACGACATTATTGCCCACGCCAAGCTGATCAAGCTGGGCCGACGCTTGGCGGTGGGCGAAGTGCAAATCTTTTCCGCCAGCGATGACACGCGCCCCGTGGTGCATGTCACCGCTAGCTATGCGCTGCCGGATAAACCCTAGGCTGCCAAACAGCGCGGTCGTTCACGCCTTAACGCGCTCAACTCACTTTGGGGAGCTGGTCGATCAGTCGATCCAGCGTCATCGGGTAGTCTCGTACGCGGATGCCAGTGGCGTTATAGATCGCATTCGCCACGGCCGCCGCCACGCCACAGATGCCCAGCTCCCCCACGCCCTTGGCTTTGAGCGGCGTCGAGGCGGCGTCGGTGGTGTCCAAAAAAATCACCTCCTGCTCCGGAATGTCCGCATGCACCGCCACCTCGTAACTGGCGAGGTCGTGGTTGACGAAAAAGCCGCGCTCCACATCGGGGGTGAGTCCCTCCATCAAGGCACTGCCCACGCCCATAGTCATCCCCCCAATCACCTGGCTGCGCGCCGTGACCGGGTTGAGAATGCGCCCTGCGTCGCACACCGCCAGCATACGGCGCACACGGGTTTCGCCGGTATGGGCGTGTACGGCCACTTCAACAAAGTGCGCGGCGAAGGTGCCGATTTGCAGCGTGTCTTTGAAGTCGCCAAAGTGGATGGTGTCTTCTGCGACCAGCTCTTCGCCATCAGCCACCTCCGCAAGCGCTACCTCCGTGGTGCCTGCGATCACCCGGCCCTGTTCAAACCGCGGCGAGTTCATACCAAGGCGCTGGGCAATCTCCTCTTGTATCTTCAGGCAGGCCGCGTAAACACCGGCGGTGGCGCTGGCGGCACCAAACTGCCCGCCGGAACCCGACGAGACCGGGTAGTCGCTGTTGCCCAGCCGTACCTCCACGTCCTCTAGCGTCAACCCCATGGCTTCCGCGGCGGTTTGAGCAATAATCGTGTACGAACCGGTGCCGATATCGGTCATATCGGTCTCGACCACCAAGCGCCCAGCCTGCAAACGCACCCGGGCGCCGGAATCCATGGTGGGCGCGCCGCGATAAGCCCCTGCCATGCCGTGGCCGATCAGCCACTGCCCTTCCCGCTGGCCGCCTGGGGTGCGGTTGCGCGCCTTCCAGCCAAACGCCTCGGCCCCTTTTTGCAGGCACTCTACGTAGTGGCGGTCGCTAAACGGTTTGCTGGGGTCTTCCGGATCGACTTGGGTGTCGTTGAGGATGCGAAATTCTACCGGATCCATGCCCAGCTTCTCGGCCATTTCGTCCATGGCGATTTCCAACGCGGCAAGGCCGGAGGCTTCGCCGGGGGCGCGCATATCCGCCGACTCGGGAAGGTCCATCTCGATAGCCGTATGAGCCACGCGGCGGCTTGCACCGGCGTAAAAGGCGCGGGTTTGGTTGACCGGGTTCTCACCGCTGCCGCCGGGCAGCGTATGGGAAAACGCCGAGTGGTCGAAGGCGGTAATCCTGCCCTCGGCATCGGCGGCGATACGCAGGCGCTGAACAGTGCCGGAGCGGTGGGTGGCGTTGTTGAACACCAGAGGGCGCGGTAGCGCGAGCTTAACCGGCCGCCCAGCCGCCCGAGAGCCGAGCGCGGCCAGCACGGTATCTGCCCGCAGCCAGAGCTTGCCGCCAAAGCCGCCGCCCACATAGGGGCTCTCTAGACGAATGGTCTCGAGGTCAATCGCAAAGGTGGTGGCCAGCGCTTTGCGGGTCCAGGCAATCATCTGGTTGGAGGTCCAGACCGTCATTTGTCCGCCATCCGACCAATCCACGATGGAGGCGTGAGGCTCCATCATCGCGTGGCTTTGGGAGGCCGTGCGGTAGACTTCATCCAGCGTTACCGCTGCGTTTTTAAAGGCCGCATCCACATCGCCCACATCAGAGAGTGGCTCGTCGGGTGTTTGCTGCTCCCAGGCGGCGTCTAAATCAAATACGCCTTGCTCTTCTTGGTAGCGCACGTCAATCAGAGAGGCAGCACTTCGCGCCTGCTCTAAAGTGTCGGCCACCACCACGGCAATGGCCTGATGGTAGTGGGCAACCGTATCGCCACCAAACAGGCGCGCCACGTTGCTTTTGGCTTGCGCCAGCGGTTCTATATCTAGGGTGGTGACCACCGCGGCCACCCCAGACGCGGCGCGGGCAGCCGTGGCATCCATATGGGTAATGCGCCCTTTGGCGATGGTGGCACATAGCGGGTAGCCCACTAGCTGGTGGGCCGCTACGTCATGGCGCTCGTAGGCATAGGGGGCTTGGCCGGTCACTTTGAGCGCACCATCGATGCGCGCATGGGGCTTGCCGACAATACGGGCGCGGTCAAACAGGTTATCGTCGGTCGATTGATTGAAATCCATCGGTTACTCCTCGGCCAGCAGCGCGGCGAGCGTTCGCTCTGCCAGGGTCAGCTTGTAGGCGTTCTCTTCAGTCGGGCGGGCACCATCCAGCAGCTCAGCCATCACTGCGGCTGCGCCTTGGGGCAGCGCGGCATCCGCCGCATCGCGCCGCCAGGGCCGTGGGGCCACGCCGCCCAGCGCCACACGCCCCGTGCCGTCCGGTGCGTGAATCAGCGCCACTGAGACCAGCGCAAAGGCGTACGAAGAGCGGTCGCGCACCTTGAGGTAGGCATGGCGCCCTTCCATCGGCGCGGGCAGCACCACCCCGGTAATCATCTCGCCCTTGGCCAGGACATTTTCTACCTCGGGGGTATCGCCGGGCAGCTGATAGAACGCATCCAGTGTTAGACTGCGGGTCTCGCCCTCGGGGGTAATGGTTTCCACGCGGGCATCCAGCGCTTGTAGCGCCACCGCCATATCGGAGGGGTGCGTGGCAATGCACGCATCAGAGGTACCAATCACGCCGAGCTGCCGAGTGGTCGCGCCTTTTCCCAGCGCCGCGCAGCCAGCGCCCGGTGAGCGCTTATTGCAGGGCATGGCGGTGTCGTAAAAATAGGGACAGCGCGTGCGCTGCAGCAGGTTACCGCCGGTGGTGGCTTTGTTGCGCAGCTGGCCAGATGCCCCCGCCACCAGCGCCCGGCTCAACACGCCATAGGCTTCACGCACGCGTGGGTCGGCCGCCAGGGTGCTATTGCTGACCATCGCCCCCACGCGCAGGCCGCCTTCTTCCGTAGCCGTAATGGCGTTCAACCCCGTGCCGCGCACATCGATCAGGTGCAGCGGGGTTTCGATCTCGTGCTTCATTAAATCCAGCAGGTTGGTGCCGCCAGCAATGAATTTAGCGCCCGGCACCTCGGCCGCGCGGGCCGCTGCTTCGGCGGGGCTAGCCGCCCGCTCGTAGGAAAAGGCTCTCATGCGCGCTCCTTGGCAACCTGGGTAATGGCCTTGAGGATGTTGGCGTAAGCGCCGCAGCGGCAGAGGTTGCCCGACATCCGCTCGCGAATCTCGGCATCGGTGATCTCGATAGGCGCGGTGAGATCCGCCGTGACATGGCTGGGAATATTGGCGGCGATCTCCTGCAGTACGGCGTTGGCCGAACAGATCTGCCCCGGCGTGCAGTAGCCGCATTGAAAGGCATCGTTATCCACGAACGCCTGCTGCATGGGGTCTAGCTGCTCTACCGTGCCCACGCCTTCGATGGTGGTGATCTCGTCACCTTCGTGCATCACTGCCAGGGTGAGACACGCGTTGATGCGTTCGCCATTCACCGACACGGTGCAGGCGCCACACTGGCCGTGGTCGCAGCCTTTTTTGGAGCCGGTGAGCGCTAGATGTTCCCGCAGGGTATCCAGCAGCGTGGTGCGGTTATCAAGTGTCAGGGTGTGCTGGGTGCCATTCACCACCAGCGTCACGGTTGAGCGCGGCACTTCTTGCGGTGCCTGATCGCGGCGCTGTTCAGCGCTATTTGAAGCGTTCATAAATCGGTGCCTTCCCTGCTCATTGCTGTTGCTTATCGACGGTCTCGCCCCTTCAGCATAGACATAAATCGGCGGCAGCGACCTGACGCGTGCCAAGCGGCTGCGCTACGCTTAGCGCAACGACCCGCGCTAAGCGGGCAGGGTGACTCACGAAAGGACGCGACATTGATGCAACACTTGGATCGACAGGTGATTGAAAACGCCCTGGCGTGGTGCCAGCAGGGCCGCCCTTTTTGGCTCTGCACGGTGCTGGCGACCTTTGGCTCCTCTCCTCGCGAGCCGGGTTCCTGGATGGTGGTGAACAAAGCGGGAGAGGCCATTGGTTCGCTGTCCGGGGGCTGTGTGGAGGAGGACTTTCTCCAGCGCGTCAAAGAGGGGGCGTTTGAGCGCCCGGTGACGGTCATCCGCTATGGCGACCCGGACGACGTTCAAGGGGCTAACGTAACGCTGCCCTGCGGCGGTATCCTAGAAGTGCTGATTGAGCGCCTGCCCGCCACCCAAGCCACCGAAGCGCATCTCACTACGCTGCTGGCGACGCTAGACGGCCAGCAGCCACTGGTGCGCCATGTCGACCTCCCCAGCGGGCGCGTTGGCTTTCACGAGGATGCCTCGCTTGGCCCGCGAGTTTACCGTGAGCAGGTGCAGGGGGAATCCGAGCGCATCTACCTGCGCGTTGCCCCCGCCAGGCGGTTAATTATTGCGGGCATCTCCGCCATTACCGCCCCTTGCGCGGCCTTTGCCGTCACGCTCGGGTTCGAGGTGATCGTATGCGACCCAGACGCCACCGCCTGCGCGCAGTTCTCCGTGCCCGGCGCGTTGGTCAAGGCACAGCTGCCGTCCCAATACATCGCCTCCGGCGCTTGCCATGGGGCGACGGCAGTGGTGGCGCTCACTCATGACCCGCGCATCGATGACTTAGCCATGATGGAAGCCGTACGCACCCCCGCGTTCTACATTGGCGTAATGGGCTCTCAACGCACCTCCACCGCCCGAGCAGAGCGGCTGATACGCTCCGGCGGGCTCACCCAAGCGCAGGTGAAGCGCCTGCATATGCCCATTGGCCTGGCGCTGGGCAGTAAAACCCCGGCGGAAATCGCCCTAGCAGTGATGGCGGATATCGTACGGGTGCAGCACGGTAAGGCCGTGGATGAGCTTTAATCGCCATGAGCGCTAACCACGTCGTCGCCCTGATAATGGCGGCAGGCTACTCGCGGCGCTATGGCGAGGCCGATAAGCGCCAGGAGCGTCTTGCCGATGGCCGAACGCTGTTGGCCACCACCGTTGCGCGCACCGAGCAGGCGTTTAGCCAGGTACGGGTCGCGATTCGTGAGGAGGACGACGCGTTTCAGCTTGGCTTGGCTGCCAGCACGCCGCTGATTCGGCTGCGCCAAGCGCACCTGGGGCTGGGCGTCAGTTTGGCCGAAGCGGTGGCGGCGCTAGGCGGTGATTGCCGCCTGAACGACAGCAAGGCGGTGGCGGTACTGCTAGGCGATATGCCGCGTATTCACCCCGCGACGCTGCGAGCACTGCAGCAGCAGGCCACCCGCGATACCATCTGGCGACCGCGCTACGGCGGGCAGCCCGGCCACCCGGTGCTGTTTGGCCGGGCTTTTTGGCCGGAACTAGCGCATTTACGAGGCGAAACGGGCGCTAAGTCGCTGATTCAGCGCCACCCATCCCACTACCATACGCATGACGTCGACGACGCGGGCACTCTGTTCGATATCGATACGCCAGACGCGCTTGCCTGCTTTTAGCGTTTAAGCGCTCATTCGATTATCAAAGAAACCATTTAATAAACATTATAGAGTAGTGTGTGCATGCCACTGCCACACAGCGATCGATGAATGTTACTGCCCAACCTATTACTGGATCCGCAGGCGCTGAGTGCTTTGCAAGGAAAGCACGATGTTCTCCTGGTGATACTCTCCTGGCTAGTTGCTCTGGCGGCATCTTATGCCAGCTTGGAAATTATTCGTCTCGTCGGGAGCACCTCGTCGTCGCTCTGGCGCAGCACTTGGCTCGCCGCGGGGGCCAGCGTAATGGGCGCGGGCGTCTGGAGCATGCATTTCGTCGGCATGCACGCCTACCGGCTGGCGTTTCACGTTAGCCACGGCCATCTATTAACACTGCTTTCCGTTGTGCCCGCCATCGTCGGTAGCTTGGTGGCCATGACGCTGCTCTGTCGCGAGAAGCTCTCGCACCGCACGCTGATTCTCGCGGGCACGAGCCTGGGGCTGGGGATTGGCGTGATGCACTATAGCGGCATGGCCGCCATGCGTATGCCCGCCACGCTCTACTATGCGCTGGATCTATTTTTAGCCTCGTTGGTCGTTGCCGTTGGGCTGGGCATTTTGAGTGCCTATGCTTACCGCTTATGCCGTCTTGAAAACGGCAAAGCGCGCTATCAGCGGTACGCGTTCATATCTGCGCTGTGTATTTCGCTCGCCGTCAGTGGCATGCACTACGTGGCCATGCAGGCTGCCTGGTTCGTGCCCATGAGCGATGCCGCCGAGCACGCCCACATAGAGGGCTCCCAGTGGCTTATTTTTGTGATCAGCGGGGCAGCCGTTTTTGCCGCGCTGCTGACGGTGCTGACGGTGCTGGCGATTAAAATCCAGCGCCGCCTGGAAGACAGCGAGCGCCACGGCCATATGACGCAACGGCGTCTACTGGAAGTGATTGCCGCTCTTCAGGATGGCGTGGTGCTGTTCGATGATAGCGCCCGCATTCGGCTGTGTAACGGCGCCTTTGAGAAACTGACGGGCATGACCCACGCGCAGCTCGTCGATGCCGATATCACCCAAGTGCCCTACGCCAAAGATAGCCAGACGCTCACCCCCACCATTCACCACGCACTGGTGGCAGAAGGGGAGTGGAGCGGCATGATCACGGCGCTGCGCACGAATGGCGATGAGTACCCGGCATGGCTCAGCATCAGCCGCGTGAACTATGCCCACAGTAAAGATCGGGATTACGTGGCCCTGATCAGCGACCGCACCGACGAGCAAAACGCGCAGCAGCGGATTCGCTATCTGGCTTACCATGACATGCTCACCGGCTTGCCAAACCGCTTGGCACTTCAGGAGTATTTGACGACACACCTGCAGGATAGCCGTCATCAGGGCCACTACTCGGTGCTAGCGCTGTTGGACGTCAACCGTTTCAAAGTGCTGAACGACAGTATGGGCCAGGATATCGGCGACGAGCTGTTACGACAGCTCGGCAGCCGCTTGCAGCAGCAGGCCGGACAGGAGGTGATGGCAGCCCGCTTGGACGGTAATGAATTTGCGCTGTTGTCCACGTTCACTGCCACGGATCAAGCCACCGCCGAACGGCGGGCGTACCAGCATATCGAGCAGGTACTGGCGACGCTGGTGGCCGATTATCAGCTTCACGGGCACACCTACCCTTGCAACATCAACGTGGGCATGCTGATTTTTTGCCCTCGTGAGATTGAGAGCGTCGGGCAGCTGTTCAAACGCGCCGGGCTGGCACTGTTGGAAGCCAAGCGCCAGCGAGACGGTGTGCCCAAGCGCTTCTGTTCGGAGCTGGAGCAGAAACTCGAAGAAGATATTACGCTGGAGCGTGAGCTGCGCCTGGCGATCAATAGCGGTGCGCTTAGCCTGCATCTTCAAGCCCAGGTAGATACGCACCACGACGTCATCGGTGCCGAAGCCCTGGTGCGCTGGCACCACCCACAGCAGGGGATGATCTCACCGGGGCGCTTTATTCCCATCGCCGAGCAAACCGGACTCATTTTGCCCCTGGGCGCTTGGGTGTTAAAAGAGGGCTGCCGTCTGCTCGGCGAGTGGCAGCACGACCCACGCCTGCGCCATTTAAAGCTCTCGCTCAACGTGAGCGTGCGTCAGTTCCAGCAGCCCGATTTTGTCGAGCAGGTCACCACCACGCTGCGCGCGACCGGCGCCCCGCCTGAGCGTTTGACGCTGGAGCTTACCGAATCGCTGCTGATGAGCGACCCGGAAGGCACCATCGACAAGATGCGCCGACTGCGGCAACTGGGCATTCGCTTTGCGCTGGATGATTTTGGCACCGGCTATTCGTCGCTGGCGTATCTCAAATCGCTGCCGCTGGACACGCTCAAAATCGACATTGCCTTCGTCAAAGATTTGACCCTGGACATGCAGGCGACGCCGATAGCCGCCACCATCATCGCCCTGGCAGAGAGCCTGGGGCTAGACGTGATTGCCGAGGGCGTGGAAACCAACGATCAGTGTACGGTGCTGGCGCGCTTAGGGTGCCATGTGTATCAGGGCTACTACTTTGGCAAGCCAGCACCCGCAGCAGCGTTTACGCGACGCAATGGTGCCTCTTCTCCTACAGCGTCATGAACGGCTGGGCGTCTTGATTGCTGAACATATACACGTGATAAGGCTCGCTCTGGGGCCCAGGCATGCCCGGTGTGCCAATCGGCATACCGGCTAAGCCGATGCCATCGACCTCAGGCTGCTGGTCAAACAGTGCCTCAACCGCCTCCATCGGCACGTGCCCTTCGATCCAGTAGTTGCCTATCTCGATGGTGTGGCAGGAGCCCATGCCGTAAGGCACGCCCGCCTGCTGCTTAATATCACCCAGCTCGACGTCATCGATGATGGTGACGTCTACGCCAAGTTCTTCAAGATGACGCGCATACTCATCGCAGCAGCCACATTGAGGGTTCTTATACAGAGTCGCCTCATCCGGCAGCGCCGCTTGGGCTGTTGCGGCACCAAACATCAGTGCACCGGATACCAAGAGCGCCGTGGCGTTACGTTTCATATGTATCTCCTGTTAAATGGTCTCTGTTGTAAAGCTTACAACCTAGGGGTTACCCATAGGTCAAGCCCGCTGCAGCATCATCAGCCCGGTTATTTGACCTATGGGCGGCACTGGGTTCTACGCTAAAGGGTGGACGTTGATCGCAAGACGACAAGGAGGCTAACCATGGCAGCAACGACCCACCACACCGCACAGGTGTATCGGATGAAAACCGCCGAGCACATGTGCCCGTTCGGCTTGAAGACCGTCGACTTGCTCAAACGCAAAGGCTACGCGGTGGATGACCATACTCTCACCAGCCGTGACGACGTCGACGCATTCAAGGCACAGGAAGATGTCGATACCACGCCGCAGGTATATATCGATGGCGAGCGGATTGGCGGCTACGAAGACGTGCGCGAACACTTGGGTATGAGCGTTCCCAATGCCAAAGAGACTACCTACCGCCCGGTGCTGGCCATTTTTGCCGTCGCGCTATTGATAGGCCTGGCGATGAGCTGGGCAACCGAGGGCACGCTGCTCACGGCGCGCATGCCAGAGTTTGCCGTGGCAACCGCGATGGTGCTGCTGGGCCTGCAGAAGCTGCAGGACATCGAAAGCTTCAGCACCATGTTTCTCAACTACGACCTGCTCGCCCAGCGCTACGTGCCCTATAGCTACGTTTATCCCTACGCCGAAACCGCCGCCGGGCTGTTGATGCTGGCGGGCACGCTGATTTGGGTAGCCGCACCGCTGGCACTGTTCGTCGGCACCGTGGGCGCGGTATCGGTGTTCAAAGCGGTTTACATCGACAAGCGCGAACTCAAGTGCGCCTGCGTGGGTGGCAATAGCAACGTACCGCTCGGCTTTGTGTCGCTCACCGAAAACCTGGTGATGATCGGCATGGGCCTGTGGATGCCGCTGCGCCTACTGCTGGGCTAGCGTCGATTAAGAGCGGCTTAGCAGCGCCGTGACGCCCAGGGCCAGCCAGCCGGCCATCAGCAGCAGCCCGCCAATCGGCGTCACGATACCTACGCTCAACCCGGCCAGCGCCATCAGGTAGAGCGAACCGGCAAAGGCCAGTACGCCTAACGTCCATAGCGCCAGTACGACCTGCTGACCGGGGAGCGGACGGTGGCTACGCCAAGCCAGCACCGCCAGCATAGCCAGCGTGTGCCACGCTTGGTAGCGCACGCCGGTTTCCACGATATCCACCATCGCAGCGCTGGTGCGTGCCGCTAACCCGTGGGCGGCGTAAGCCCCCAGCATCACCATGGTTGCCCCTAAAAGCGCCACCACACACCACCATAGCTTGTCGATTCGCTGCACGCCTGACTCCTTTTCACCTATGTTGGCGGCGCATCGCCACCCCGTTAATCATTGAGATATTCACCCCGCTGCATACCTTGCACGGGTCGAAACCGCTACAATAGAGGCCGTTTTGCCTCATCCACCAGGGTGCTTACTGTTTATGTCTACCCCCAATGAGTCGATACAGCTTACGCTCAACGGCGAACCCTACGCCATGACCTCTGGCCTCACCGCTGCCGACTTGGTCGAGCAACTTGGCCTGGGCGGGCGTCGTATCGCTGTCGAAATCAACGAACAGATTGTGCCCAAGAGCCAACTGGCCGCGACCCCGCTGGCCGCAGGCGACCAGATCGAAGTGGTCCACGCCATTGGCGGCGGCTAGCTGCCGGTGCTTTTTCAAGGAATCGCTATGACGCAACTGACTGATACACCGTTCACCATTGCCGGACGTGATTTTAGCTCCCGCCTGTTAGTGGGTACCGGCAAGTACAAAGACTTTACCGAAACCGGTGCGGCCATTGCCCAGAGCGGTGCCGAAATCGTCACCTTTGCCGTACGCCGCACCAACCTTGGCCAAGATGCCGATGCGCCGAACCTGCTCGACGTCATCTCGCCCAAGCAGTACACCCTGCTGCCCAATACCGCTGGCTGCTACAACGCCAAAGATGCCGTGCGCACCTGCCGCTTGGCCCGCGAACTGCTGGATGGCCACAACCTCGTCAAGCTGGAAGTGCTCGGCGATGACCATACGCTCTATCCCAACGTGGTCGAGACGCTCAAAGCGGCCGAGACCCTGCTGGCCGACGGTTTCGACGTGATGGTGTACACCAGCGATGACCCGATTGTGGCACGCGAACTGGAAGCCATGGGCTGCTGCGCCATCATGCCGCTGGGCTCATTGATTGGCTCGGGCCACGGCATTCAAAACCCGCATAACGTTCGCCTCATCGTGGAACAGAGCAGCGTGCCGGTTCTGGTGGATGCAGGCATTGGCACGGCCTCCGATGCCGCCATGGCCATGGAGCTTGGCTGCGACGGCGTGCTGCTCAACAGCGCCATTGCCCACGCCCGCGACCCGCTGCGCATGGCCAACGCCATGAAGCTCGCCGTCGAGGCTGGCCGCGATGCGTTCTTGGCAGGCCGCATGCCGCGCCGCCAAAGCGCCGACCCCTCTTCGCCTTTTGCAGGCCGAATCAACGGCTGATACAGAGACACCATGACCGATACGAACGACACCGCGCCCGAGAGCAACACCACTGGCCCCGAAAGTGCCGATGCGCCGCTGCACCGCCGCGGCATTAAAAGCTATGTGATTCGCGCCGGGCGCATGACCCAAGCCCAACAACGCGGCCTGGAAGACGTATGGCCGCGCCTGGGGCTGACCATTGCCGATGGTCGCCAGGATTTAGACGCCCTGTTTGGCCGCCACGCCCCCCGCGTGGTGGAAATTGGCTTTGGCATGGGTAACTCGCTGATCGAGCAGGCCGAAACCCACCCGGATACCGACTTTATCGGCATCGAAGTGCACGCCCCCGGCGTTGGTAAACTGCTCGATGAGGTGGATAAACGCGGCCTGACCAACCTGCGCGTTTACCGTGAAGACGCCCTGGCGGTACTGGAGCAGTGCCTGCCCGAAGGCTCGCTGACCACGCTGCAGCTGTTCTTCCCCGACCCGTGGCCGAAGAAGAAGCACCATAAGCGGCGCATCGTGCAGCCTGCGTTCGTGGAGCTGATTCGCACACGCCTCAAGCCCGGCGGCACGTTCCACATGGCCACCGACTGGGAAGCCTACGCCGAGTGGATGGCGGAAGTGATGGAAGCCGCCCCCGGCTACGCCAACACCGCCACCGCCGAGACCGCGCCTTACGTGCCCCGCCCGGCCTTCCGCCCGCTCACCAAGTTTGAGGCCCGCGGCGAAAAGCTTGGCCACGGCGTGTGGGATCTGATTTACCGGCGGGAAGCGTAACGCTTACTCAAACGCCGTGAGTGCAAAGCTGTCGCACTCGGCCACCTTGGCAAACCACGCCTGCAGCCGTGGAAAGCGGTTCGGCCACTCAAAGGCCGGTAAGCGAAAGCTGAGGTACGCCAAGGCGACAGCGACCACAATTGCCCCTAGCGTGCGCTGGGTATGACCGGCCAGCACGCTAGGGTGCGCTTCCAGCGTCACCAGCGTGCGCTCAATCGCTTTTAACCGTCGGCTTCCTAACAGCGTCTCATCCACGTCTGGCCCGCCATGCTTGCGGCCAATCACCACGTTGAACGCCGCCTCCATCAAGCCCTGCCCTAACCCCGCCAGCGCCAGGTTTTCCGCTAAACCATCCGTTGGTAGCAGCTTCGCGCCTTCGCCCACGGCATCCAGATAGTGGGCAATCAGCAGCGATTCGGTCAGCACCTCGCCGCCTTCCGTCACCAGCGTCGGAATACGACTCAGCGGGGTAATCTTTAAAAGCTCGCTATCCGCCGCCCAGGGGTCGCACCAGCAAAGCTCAGTGTGTGCCATCAGCCCTTTTTCATACAGGCAGATCCGTACCACACGAGCGTAGGGGGAAGAAGTATTGAGGTAGAGCTGCATAGTGGTCTCCCATCGAGGTCATGAATCCGTATCGTAAATCACGGGAAGACACTACAGGAGCCCCAAAAAAAGAAAGCCGCTCCATGGGGGAGCGGCAAAAGACCGTGACTAGCAATGAGAGGGAGAAACCATGACAGGAAACTGGCGGTTTCTGTCGTGGTTGCCAGCGTCTCATCAAACGCTGACCATCACAATATAATCATTCTCATTTACCCCGTCAACACAAATGCGAATACTTTTTATTTATTTTTTAGATCAACTGATGAGCTGGAGCCACAACGGCAGCGTCAGCATGGCGAGCAGCGTTTGTCCGGTAATGATGGCTGCCATTAATTCCGCATCGCCTCCCAACTGGCGGGCAAGAATGTAGGCCGAGGTCGCCGTGGGCAGCGCGGCAAACAGCAGCGCGACGTCTCGGCTCACGGGGTCGAGCCTCAGTAGCCACGCCAACAGCAGGACCAAGGCGGGCATCAGCAGCAGCTTGATCGCGTTTGTGGCGATCACGCCACGGTCAAGACGCAGCAGCGCCATGGGCCTGAGCGCCACGCCCA
This sequence comes from Halomonas sp. LC1, assembly GCF_030247125.1. NCBI lineage: Bacteria > Pseudomonadati > Pseudomonadota > Gammaproteobacteria > Oceanospirillales > Halomonadaceae > Halomonas > Halomonas sp. LC1. The sequence goes on from NZ_JASSPG010000007.1 coordinate 18,287, forward strand.
CAGCCACTAGGCCCAGCGGCAGGGCTGCGCGCCCCAGCAGCGAGACGGTCGCCTCGCTCCATCCAGGCAGGCCAATACCGCTAAGATTCAGCCCAATACCGGCCAGACACGCCAAAATGAGCGGATTTTTCGCCAATGCCAACGCGCTCTTACCCAGACTTGCGCTACCCAACGTGCCCGCCGCCACGAAACTGGCCACGCACATGACGTTCACCACAGGCACCATGAGCGCCACGGCCACCGCTGCCGTGGTGGCCCCCAACGAGCCATGCAGCGCCGCCGCCCCTGCCACGCCCACGTACGTGTTGAAACGCACGGCCCCTTGAAACACCGAGGTGAACGCCGGCGCGTCGAGTGCCAACCAGGCGCGAAAATGCCACAGCAGCAGGCCAAACAGCACCATCGCTCCCAGCAGCGCCAGCGCTAATCGACCGACGGGCACTTGGCTCACGTCGGCCGTTGCCAGCGTGCCGATCAGCATGGCCGGGAACAGCACGAAATAGATCAGCCGCTCCATCTGCGCCCAAAATTCGACGCTCGGCCAGCGGCCCGCTCCCAAGGCGGCGCCCAATAAAATCAATAAAAACAGCGGCCCTAACGCTCCGGTAATGCTCTCCATTGTTATTCCTTATCAAGTGCGACATCCCAGCACAGCGACATCTGCGGGATAGCTGTTACCATGAATTGCATACCATGAAACAAATTTCCCGCCTTATGGCCTGCGTAGCGACTATTCTGCCATGAAGAATTTGCTTAAACCTGTCGAGGTGACGGGTTTTCCAGCGCTCAAAGTGCTTATCCTGGTGACTGGCCTCGCGCTGGCCGCATGCACGTGGTACGTCTTTGCTAACTGGCTGCGCGACGATAGCGATATCGTGTGGTTCTCCCCCAGCGGTGAATGCAATTTGCATCAAACGCCCTGTTCGGTAACGCTGGGCGACAAAGGCCATCTCACGCTAGCTATCGATACCGACGGCCGCATCGAGGCACTGGAAGTGCTGCCGCTGGATGTCGAGGTAGAGGGCGTAGCCCCTAACCAAGTGACGGTCGATTTTGTGGGTCGCGGCATGGACATGGGGCTCAACCGGTTCGCGCTCACCGCCACGGCGCCGGGCCACTTTCACGGTCAGGGGCAAGTCGGCGTGTGTACGCAAGCCGTCATGCCTTGGCGGGCGCGGGTCATTCTGGAAACGCCGGACGGTAAGCTGGGTAGCTGGTTCGATTTCGACGTGACAAGGAGTTAAGCACATGGCAATACGCAAGCCACTGTGGCTAGGCATCGCCCTACTTGCCCTTCTACTGGTCGTGGCAAGCGTTGGCATGTACCAACTCCGCGCGGGTGAGGATCCCGACGAACCGACAGGCGGCCCCATCGCCATGCCGTCGACACAAGGCGACTTCTCCCTGGCTCAGCTCGGCGACGACGAGATTGCCATCGTCTCCTTCGGTTACACCTACTGCCCTGATGTCTGCCCCATGAACCAGGCGGTCAAACGCCAGGCCCTGGCGCAATTGAGCGATACCCAGCGTGAACGGGTGGTGCCTGTCATGATTACGGTAGATCCAGAACGCGATACGCTCGACCGGATGAGCGAGTATATGCAGTTCTTCGGCGAAGAGTTCATTGGCTTGGTGGGTAGCCAAGCACAGCTGACCGATGTCGCTGAGCGCTACGGGGTGATTTGGCGGCGGGTCGACGCACCAGAGTCGGCCATGGCGTATACCATCGACCACAGTGCGTCGCTGTTTTTGGTCAACCGCGATGGGGAGATCCTGCAGCGGGTGCTCTACTCCCCAACGCCACACGGGTTAGTTTCGGCGTTGGAGAGCGAGCTTAGCGGCTCATCGTGACGAAACCGTCCTTCAAACGACCGTGGCGCCGTGGCTGGATACCTTAGCGGTCTGAGGACGTTTCGCTCGTCTGATCGGCCTGCAGGCGGTCCAACATGGCCATCAGCGCCTGCGCCTGGGTGCCATCGCGGGTATCGTGTAGCGGATTGATCTGCCACGTACTCTCCGCGAACCCCCACCAGTCCCAGCACGCTTGCGGATTGGCCATACTGCTCTCCGCCTGTGGATACAGCACCACCTGGGCATGTTCCGCCGCCCAGCGGTTCAAACCGCTGTAACGCACGAACGTATCCCCAATAGTCTCTGCGTTCATCTGGCAACCGTGCAGCGCCACGGTAACCGGGCAGCCGCCCGCTTCACACGCCTCGGGCACGAACAGATAGCCCGTATCGGCAAAGCCCTTCACTGCGAAGTCAGACTGGTCAAAGGCCAACAGCTCACCTTCGCTGGCGTTCGCCTCGCGCTCGGGATAAAGCCACGCCTGCATCTCCCCCGCCACGTCGTCGCCGCAGGCCAGCAGGTGGCTAGCGCCGCCGTTATGGCAGTCGCCCAGCGACTGCGGGTCGAGGGACGCGTCGTTGGGCATTGCCACTGGCCAGCCGTGTCCGGTGTTGTCCCGCTGAACGAAACGTAGCTGCTGCTCCGGGTCCGCTAGCCAGCGCTGCCACTGCTGTGCGAGCAGATCGCCCAGCGCAGGCGAGATCGTTTCGTCTGACGCGCCATGCCACACGAAGGCGCGAAGCTGGCGAAGCGCCTCTTGGCTGCCTACCTGCTCCATCTCTGCGTAGCGCTCGCGGCGCTGCGCCAGCTCGTCCAAAGACGGCAAGCCACGTCGGGTCATCATGCACTGATTGAGGGCCGTACTTAATGCCCCCTGCGCACAGCCCCACGGTCCAGCCGCCAGGACACCCAACCCGCTAAAACGCTCGGGCCACGCTACCGCGAGCTGAGTGGCCATGTAGCCCCCTGAGGAGACGCCCACCACGCTCGCCTGATCGCTCGCTGCCGCCAGCGCAGGTAAGCCAGGCGTCTCTTCTTGGGCATGGGCAGCGCTGCTACCCAAGACGATAAGCGCCGCCATCCAGCGGCGCTGACGAACGGCCATGCCCATGGCTTATTCGATGCCTAGTAGTTCGACGCGGAAGGTCAGCATTTCGTTCGGGCCGATCGGACCCTGACCGCGTTCGCCGTAGGCGAGATCCGCCGGAATGTAGAGCATCCAGCTATCACCCACGCTCATGAGCTGCAGCGCTTCTTGCCAGCCTTCGATCACCTGGTTGACCTGGAAGCTCACCGACTCGCCACGCTCGAAGGAGCTATCGAACACGGTGCCATCCAGCAGCATGCCTTCGTAGTTCACTTCGACGGTGTCTTCGGGCCCTGGTGTGGCGCCGTCACCGGATTCGATCACTTCGTACTGCAGGCCCGACTCGGTCACTTCGACCTCGTCACGCTCGGCATTGTCGGCCAGGAAGTCTTGTCCCTCTTCCAGGTTCGACTGGGCCAGCTCGGCGGCCTCCTGCTCGCGTGCTTCCATCGAACGCTCTTGGAAGGCCATCAGCGCTTCCATCATCTCTTCTTCGTTCATCGCTAGCTCGTTGCCATCAAAGACATCGCGCATACCATCGGTGAACGCATCCAGATCGAGATCGTCGATGTCTGCCTGCATGCTTTCGCCCAGGGTCACGCCCAGGCTATACGCCAAGCGCTGCTCGTCGGTTTCCGGAGCGGCGGCGGCAAACGGCGCCACCAGCAGCAGGCCAGTGAGCGCGGTAGAAGAGAGTAATGCTTTCATGGAAAAAACCTTATCCAGCGGCGCAGCGCGCCAAATGTTTTTGGGTGCCTCAAAGACTAACACCCGCCGCCTCAGGCTGCATTACCTGAAACGACGGGTGCTCTTCGGACCACGCGGTTGCGTAGAGGTTTAGCCTGATGGCCTCACATTAGACCACTAACGTCGGGCAATGCGCGGCCCCGGCCACGCGTTGGGAAACGCTGCCCAGCAGCAAATTCTTTTCCCCGTTGGTTCCCTGTGCGCCAATCACGATCAGATCGCACTCCCGCTTACGAGCAAAGCGCACGATGGTGCGGGAGGGACGTCCGCCTTTGACAAAAGCCCGCACGCGAACGCTGTCGGCGCCCAGCTCGATGGCATGAGACTTGGCGTGCACGGCAATCTCGGTGGCGTACTCTTTGAGCGCGTCATCAGGAATATCCAGACGGTTGGGACGCACCATGGAGAGCGACGCTTCCAACAGGCTGTGGTGTTTGAACACGCACAGCAGGTAGAGCTCGGCCCCGGTAAGCATGTGCAGACCAACGGCTTTTTCGAGCGCTTTGATGGCCCCCTTGGAGCCATCGACGGGAATCAGAATGCGATTGAACATCCGCGTTCTCCTTGTGACTGCTTAACGGAAGGCAACATCACGCAGGAACAGCGCAATTTGCGGGAACATGATCAGCAGGGCCGCCGCCAGAATCAGCATAAAGATGAACGGTGGCGTCCCTTTGATCACCTCCCAGTAGGGGCGCTTGAAGATCGCAATGGCGGTAAAGATATCGCAGCCAAAGGGTGGCGTGGCCGAGCCTATCGCGACCTGCAGGGTAATCAGAATACCCACCAGGACCGGGTCGAGCCCGGTGGCCGCAATCGCCGGTGCAAAAATCGGTGTTAGCACCAGAATGACCACGATGGGGTCGACGAACATACACGCCACGAAGAACGAAATACAGATGGCGATCAGTACGCCCGTGGGCCCGGCCTCGTTGACCCCGACGGCCTCGAGAATCGCCTGAGGAATCTGCGCGAACGAGATGATCCACGAGAAGCCGTTGCCGACGGCCACCAGAATGAACACCACGGCGGTAATCAGGCCAGTGGATTTAGCAATGGCGTAGATGTCGCGCATTTTCAGCGAGCGGAAAACGACGAACTCCAACAGCACGGCATACAGCACGCAGGCGGCCGCCGCTTCGGTGGGGCTGAAGATACCGCCATAGATCCCACCGACGATGATCACTGGAAAGCCCAGCGGCCAGAGCGCTTTTTGCACGGCCGTGGCGCGCTCTTTCCAGCTCGCGCGCTCTTCGGTGGGCACGTCCTTCACGATGGCGTAAATGATGCAGTAAGTGGAGAACATGAACAAAATCAGAAGCCCCGGCCCGATACCGGCGATGAACAGCTCGCCGATCGACGTACCGGAAATGACCCCATAAATAATCATGCCGATGCTGGGCGGGATCAAAAAGGCAATGTCGCTGGCATTGATAATCAGCGCCAGCGTAAAGGGGTCCGAGTAGCCCGCTTTGAGCATCTTCGGGCGCAGCGGTGAGCCCACCGCGACCACAGTGGCCTGGGTCGACCCCGACACGGCACCAAACAGCGTACAGGAGGCCGCGGTGCTGACCGCCAAGCCGCCTTTGATATGGCCAATGAAGGACATCACCATATCGATGAGGCGGTTAGCCGACTGCCCTCGGGTCATGATGTCGGCAGCGAGAATGAACATCGGCACGGCAATCAGCGACGCCGGACGTATGCCCGCCATCATCTGCTGAATCAGCGTATCCATCTGGCCAAAGCCGTTGAACATCATATAGAAGCCGATCACCGCAGCGGTGATCAGCGGGATCATCATTGGAAAGCCCAGCAGCAGCAGGGCAATCATGGTGACTACCATTATCGTCGTCATAGCGTTCCCCTAGGGTGCAATCCCTGCGTTACACTTCTGTTTCGGTATCTTTGTAGCCGTCCACGACCCCGGTGGAGAGGTAAACGTCCCGAGTGGAAAGGTTTTTAATGGCGGTCAGCAGGTATTGAATCCCGGTAATCAAAAAGCCCATGGGTACCCAGACGTAAATGATCCACACCGGCAAGCCCAGAGACGGAAGTACGCGCCCTTTGCTATACAAGTCGAGGATGTACACCACGGAGTAATAAAGCAGGAAGAACATCACCAGCGAGGTAAAGAACGCAATGCCGATCATCAACACTTTGCGCCCACCCACCGGCAGCGCATCGTAAATCGCCGACATGCGAATATGGCGACCGTGACGGGCGGCATAACCAATACCCGCAAAGGTGATCATGATGATCAGGATACGGTTTAGCTCACCTGAAAACATGATGCTATTGCCGAATACGAAGCGGGCAATGACGTTGGTGACCGTGTTCAGCGCCATTAGCAAAACCCCCATCGCCAGTATGACTGACTCGATTTTGCTAATTGCAGTGTCGATCACTCCCAATACACCGGGCAAACCCGACCGGTAATTCTTTTCGGACTCTTCTTCGGACATGGCCGTTCTCCTTTAAACGCAGCGTGGTCGCTTGCTCGATCCGCGACGCGACATTCCCATCACTGACACCGAACGGAGTAGGTTCGGCCTTGCTCATTTTGTAGCGTAACGGGTAATGACTCTTTTCGCTTCAACGCTGGATGGACGTAGATTTTTCTGTGTTCCACCGCGAAAGCACGTGTTTTTTCGCTGCCTGAGCGAACAATAAAAAAGGGGCAGCGCTGGCTGCCCCTTCGTGATGTCATCTGATCAACGCGAACGCGCTAACCCATTAGGACTCACTGTTGACGGCTTCGAGATCGGCCTTGAACTGCTCCAGCAGCTCAGCGCCACGCTCACCCGTCATTTCGAGGAAGGCATCTTCGACCTGCGGTGCGCGCTCACGGAACGCTTGAATCTGCTCTTCGTTCAAGCGCGTGACGGTCACTTCGTCGGACGCTTCCTGAATCTTGGCGAGTGCTTCGTCAGCCAGCCCCTTGATGTGCTCGATCGTGTGGTCGTAGGCCGCGTCAGAGGCTTCCTGCACCAGCTCTTTATCCTCATCGGACAGGCCTTCGTAGAAATCTTGGTTCGCCATCATGGCGGTGGTGAACCAGCCGTGACCGGTGAAGGTCAGGTGCGGAGACACTTCATACAAGCCGCCAGACTCGATCCAGAAGATCGGGTTTTCCTGGCCATCGATGATGCCGGTCTGCAGGCCGCCGTATACTTCGCCCCAGGGCAGCGGTGTCGGCGTCGCGCCAAAGGCGTCGTAGGTTTCCGACAGCAGCGGGTTGGTCATGGTGCGGATTTTCTTATTATCCATGTCTTCCGGCGAGCTGATTGGCTCGTCGGTGGTGACCACCATTTCACCCTCTGGGTACATCTTCAGAAGTTCGAGACCCTGCTCTGCGTAGAGCTCCGGGAACATTTCGTTGATCGCTTTACTCTCGTCGAAGAACGTCAGTACGGTCTCTTCGTCGGTCGGCAGCAGATACGGAATAAAGAAGATTTGCGCTTCCGGGATCAGTGCGCCAGTGAAGCCAGGCGACTGGTTCACGAACTGGAGAATGCCGTTTTGGGTTTGCTCCATGATGTCATCGGACTCACCCAGCTCGCCAAAACGGTACACTTGTACGGAGTGGTCAGAGTTCTCTTCGATGTACTCTTTGAACGCGTAAGCGAATACATCCTGCACGTCGCCTTCGTACTCTTCGTGAGCGTAACGCCAGTTATCCGCCTGGGCTGTCGCGCTCAGGCCCAGCAGCAGAGCCCCTACGCTCGCCGTGGTGAGTAACTTGGTGGAAACGGAACGAGTCGAAACTAATTTGCTTGCCTTCATGCAGAGTTCCCCTAGCAGTGGTAAGCGCGCCGTACGAGAGCGCTAGAATCTAATTTTTGTCTATCCCATGCCGCTGCACGTTTTCTCAGCCGCTAACACGCAGTAACGTCGTTCATTGCTGTGGGTTAGCGGGCGATATCAGCGCGGCCAGCGCGGGTTATTCAAAAACAGCTTAATTTCAGGCTAGCGTGGTGGCTCACAGCGGTCAAGCTGGCTTGCCAGGGTGAAAAGCGCCGTTGTCGTGCTTTCGCGCACGCGTTGCGCTTGTGGAAAATGTTTGTCAAGCGGTGCCGAAAACAGCGTATCTTGCAGCCACTGTGCAACATTGTGCTGGCTTATGTCGCTTTTTGTTAAACGAACGTCATTTGTCGACGATGCGAGCGCCCACTGCTGCCAACGTTGAAGGTTTTCACGCTCAGCCTGCAGCTCGGCACGCTGTAAGGTCGCACGCAGCGCTTCAATGGCCTCGTTCTGGGCGGCCTCGGGCTTCAATCGACGGCGCAGTGCCCGCAGCGGGGCCGTCACCTGCTGCTGCCAAGCCAAACGCTCAGCGCGTATCGCGTCGAGCGGCGCCGGTTTGGCCGCCAGGCCATGCTGGTAGAGCCAACAGTGAAAGAGCAGTTCACACACATCCACGCCCGCCTCGTCTTGTAAGGTGAGACAGGCCTGCTCGACGCCGGGCTTGGCATACAACGCCAAGGCAAAATCCCATAGCGGCCTCTGCTGCAAGCCCTGCAATCGGTTAGAATCGCGCATTGGTTTACCCACTTTTTTCGGGAGAAAACATGATCGCACTGCGCCAAGTCGCCCTGCAACGGGGCACGCAAACGCTCCTAGAAAACGCCGACCTTACGCTTCACAACGGCGTGAAGGCCGGCATCATTGGGGCCAACGGTGCCGGTAAGTCGAGCCTGTTCAAACTCCTGCTGGGCGAGCTGGGCCCTGATCAAGGCGATGTCGAGATGAGCGGCGGTCAGCGAATCGCCCACATGGCTCAGGAAGTGGAGGCCCTGGATCGCCCCATCGTCGAGTACGTGTTGGATGGCGACCATGCGCTACGGAAGGCGCAAGCCGACCTGCTTGCCGCCCGAGAGGCGAGCGATGCGCACCGCGAAGCAGAACTACACGGGCTGATAGAGACACTGGATGGCTACACCGCCGAATCCCGTGCTGCCCAGCTTCTGGTGGGATTGGGTTTTGTACAAGCAGACATGACCCGCCCCCTGTCCGACTTTTCCGGCGGCTGGCGGATGCGCGTCAACCTCGCCCGCACGCTGTTCATGCCGTCCGACTTACTGCTGCTCGATGAGCCGACCAACCACCTGGACCTGGATGCGCTGCTGTGGCTAGAGCAGTGGCTCACCCGCTACCCCGGCACGCTGCTGCTGATCTCCCACGACCGGGACTTTCTCGATGCCGTCTGCGATCACATCGTGCACATGCATCACCAAACGCTGGAGCTTTATCGGGGCAACTACTCTCGCTTCGAGCGCACGCGGGCGGAGAAACTCGCGCTGCAGCAGGCGGAAGCGGCCAAACAGCAGGCGCGCCGCGAAGAGATCGAGCGCTTTATCGCCCGCTTCAAGGCCAAAGCCACCAAAGCGCGTCAAGCGCAGAGCCGCGTCAAGATGTTGGAGCGCATGGAAGATATTGCCATGGCCCACGTGGATTCACCGTTCCACTTCACCCTGCCGGCCGCCGATAAAACCTCCCATCCACTGCTGGTGCTGGACCAGGCCACGTTAGGCTACCGCAGCCAGGCGGGCGATATCGCTCAGCTCGACAAGGTAAACATTACGCTGCTCCCCGGTAGCCGCATTGGCCTGCTGGGCCCCAATGGGGCGGGTAAATCCACGCTCATCAAGTCGCTCACCGGCGAGCTAGCGCTATTGAACGGCAAACGTGTGCCCGGCGAGCACTTGGCGATTGGCTACTTTGCCCAGCACCAGTTGGAAGGGCTAGACGTGACCACGACGCCGTTCGTCCACGTGCAGCGGCTCTCTCCCACTGCCAGCGATCAAGAGATTCGCAACTTTCTTGGCGGCTTCGGTTTCAAGGGCGACGATGCCTTCGGGGAGGTCGCCACCTTCTCAGGCGGTGAGAAAGCGCGGCTGGCCCTGGCACTGGTCGCTTGGCAAAAGCCCAACCTACTGCTGCTGGACGAGCCGACCAACCACCTGGATTTGGAGATGCGCGAGGCGCTCACCGAAGCGCTGGCAGGCTTCGAGGGCACGGTCATTCTGGTCTCCCACGACCGTCACCTGCTGCGTGCCACGGTGGATGAGTTTTGGCGAGTCGCCGACCACCGGGTCGAACCCTTCGACGGCGACTTGGAGGATTATCGGGCCTGGCTCAAAGCGCGTCTGGAAGAGAACCGCCGCGACGCGCGGAGCGAAAAGAACGAACGCCAGAGCCAACAGCCCAGCAGCGACCGTAAAGCCGCCCGCAAAGCGGCGGCCGAGCTGCGCGAAAAGCTGCGCCCATTGAAAAAAGAGCGCGACAAGGCAGAAAAGGCCATGGAAGCAGCGCAGCATTCCCTGGAAGCGGTCGAAGCCATACTCGCCGATCCTGAGCTCTACACCGACAGCGCCCGCAAAGCAGAGCTGACCGATGCGCTGGCCAAGCAGGCAACGATCAAAGCGCAGCTAGACGACGCCGAGCAGACGTGGCTGGCCGCCGAAGAGGCGCTGGAAGCCATGGAGGCCGAACTGCTCGCCAGCGAAAGTGCCTGAGGAACGCTAGCTTTCCAGCAGGAACGTGACCGGACCATCGTTCGTGAGCGTCACCTGCATGTCCGCGCCAAACTGGCCGGTGGCTACCTGGGGCCACGCAGCGCGCGCTTGATCGGCGAGGTAATGGAACAGACGTTGCCCCTCCTCGGGCGGCGCAGCGCTGGAAAAGCTGGGGCGCAGCCCCTTGCGCGTATCGGCCGCGAGCGTGAATTGCGACACCAGCAGCAATCCTCCCCCGGCCTGCTGCAGGTTGTGGTTCATCTTGCCCGAGTCATCGCTGAACACGCGATAGTGCAGTAGCTTGTGCAGCAGTTTATCGGCATCCGCTTCACGATCGCCTTTCTCGACGCCCACCAGCGCCAGCAGCCCGTGGTCGATCGCACCGATGGTGCTGCCCTCCACCGTGACGCTGGCGTGCTTGACCCGCTGAATCAGTGCTTTCACGCTGCCCCCTTCGTCCCTTCACTTGGCCTATCGAAGGGGGCGAGTGTAAACCGAGGCGAGGGCTGGCCCAAGCGTGATGGCGCGAGGTCTGCGTCTATCCGTTCACGCCCAGTAGCGCATCGCGAAACTCGTCACCTAGCGGGCGCTCGCCCAGCCAAATACCGAACATCGCGCTGGCAAACTCGGCGCTGCTGTCCTCGTAGAGCGTCTCACCGTTGAGAGCGAGGCGTAACTGCTCGCCATCCCAGCTCAACAGATAGCGGTCGCCGGGTGCCACGTCGCGATACTGCCGCTTTAGCTGCTCCAGATTCTCTTTCACCTGATTGAATTCGTAGAGCGTGAGCGAGTCGCTGAGGGTCTTTTCGGTCGCGTCTGCGAAATCCTCGGCGGCGATGTCATGGAAATAGGCGAGTTCTAGCCGCCGGGGCACATCGCTGAGCGGTTGAGGGTCGCGTTCGCCCTCCAACTGATAGTAAGCGCCTGCGTAAGCGGTCCAGATCATGTAACGGAATACGCCGCTCCCCAGCAGGGTATAGCGCTGGCCATTCTCTTCGACCACGCGCTCAAAGCGCTCCCCCCGCTCGGTCACGCTCTCGGCGGCGGCACTGCTGGATAATAGCGCCGCTCCCATCCATAGCGCGGCCGATAGCAGCGCTGGCATATGACGTCGTTGCACGGTGTCGTCCTCCCTTATTGGCTTGGCTGGCATAACGCACAGCTATACATACACACCTTATCCATAAAGGTTCCGTACAACCAACCGTACGACGAGTTTTTCAGTTACCAGGGTCGACACACCATGACGTCACAATGGGGTTCGCTCAGCAGCATGTCGGTGAGTGGGTTGGGATGATGCGGTCGGCTGCGGCTACCCAACATGACCAGCTCTGGCGAGTGCCGTTTGATGTAGTCGTGGAGCACGTCGCAGGGCTGGCCCGGCTCCAGCACCAGCTCGATGTCGGGGACACCGTCCAGATCGCGCATGAGGCTTTCGACCTCGTTGTCCAACGCCTCCCGTAGGCGAGCGACCTCATGATCGCGCCACTGTGCATAAAACGCTTGGTTACCCAACTCCCGTTCACCCGGCAGGTTCCACGCATGTAGTAGGGTCAGCTGGGCTTCAGGAAAGCGGATCAGCGCCTCTTTCAGAGTTTGTCGTGCGGTAAGCGAGAAGTCGATGGGCACCACGATATGCTGCCACGGCTGCGTCGGTAGATAGGACGCCACCACCACGGGGCAAGGCGCGCTGCGCAGAATGCGCATCAAGGTCGTGCCATAGAGCAGATCTTTCTGACCGCGCTTGCGGTGCATGCCCAGAACGATCAACGAAGCGTGACGCTCATGGGCCTCCCGAACGATCTCCACGTGTGCGTCGCCCACCACCGTTTGGATCATTAGCGCAGGAAGTTCGAGCGCGTAATCCTCCCGAAGATCGGTGAGCGTGGCGCTGATGTCATCGCTCACCGCTCGCTCAAGATCATGCAGCATTCGGTGAGGAAGGTAGGGGTCGAGCACGTGGAGCACATCCAGCTGCGCTCTCTGTTGATGGGCGAGGCGCAATGCTCGGGCAAAGGCCGCGCGATTTTCCTGGGAGAGGTCGGTGGCAAATAGCAGCGTGCGGGACATGAGCAGCTCCTTGGCCGAATGGCTCAGCCTCATAGGCAAACAAACGGGCACCCTTCAGCATGGTGCCCGTTGCCCTATCCCGCAAGGAGACTCTGCCCCGGCGGCTTACCACCACGCATGGAAGTGGTGTACCGGACCGCGCCCTTTGCCGACCGCCAAGCGGTGGCTGGCCGCCAGTGCGCTATGCAGCCACTGCTTCGCGTCGGTAATGGCCTGCTCTGGCGCGTCTGCCTCAGCCGCTTCCGGCAGCTTTGCCAGACAGGCGGCAATCGCAGACGAGAGCGCGCAGCCCGTGCCATGCAGGTTCTCGGTGGCAATGCGAGAAGCCGGTAACCACTGGTGACCGTTGGGGGTGGCCAACAGATCCGGACAAGTATCACCGCGTAAATGGCCGCCTTTCAGCACCACAAAGGGGGCGCCCAACGCCACCAGCTTGGGCAGCAGCGCTTCCATCTCATCCAAACTCGCAGGGGCGGGAGCATCCAGCAGCACGGCCGCTTCCGGCAGGTTGGGGGTAATCACGTCGGCCAGCGGTACCAGCACCTCCCGCACGGCACGAATGCCCGCGTTATCGACCAGGATATCGCCGCTCTTCGCCACCATCACCGGGTCGAGTACGATCCAGCGAGGGCGCTGTTGGCGCAATACGTCGGCGATGACCTCCGCCACGTCGCGACTGGCCACCATGCCGATTTTCACCGCATCGATGGTCACATCGCTCAACAAATGCTCGAGCTGCTCACGAATGGCTTGGGGAGACACGGGGTACACCGAGGCCACGCCGCAGGTATTCTGGGCAATCACCGCCGTGATCACGTTCGTGCCATACACACCGAGCGCGGAAAATGTCTTGAGGTCGCCCTGCAGCCCCGCGCCACCGGAGGGGTCGGACCCTGCAATGGTCAGCACATTACGCAGGCGAGGTTCGGTCGGCATCGAGTTAGCGGGGGTAGACATAGAGCTCCTTACACGGCAGAACAGTATCAGCCATAGGATACCCAAGCCGCGCCACTTACGCTGCTTTAATCGACGGATACGAAAAGGCCGCCCGAAGGCGGCCTGGAAAGAGCTGACGTTACTGAGTGGTATCGCCTTCCGGATTGCGGGCGTTGTAGTACGCCTGCTCGGAAATCGCGTGGTAATCCTCGACTTTATCCTGGAACTCCCGATAGGAGTCGTAGATACGGGTCGCCAGCTCGCTGGACGCAGCCAGCTCACCCACGACGTCGGCCGAATGTTCGCGGGCTTGGGCCAGTACGTCGTCAGGAATGCGGCGCAGTTCCACCTCGTGCTCGTTGACTAGGGTCTCCAGCGCATCGTTGTTACGAGCGGTGTACTCATCTAAAACGCTTTGGTTGATGTCGCTGATGGCCGTGCGCAGAATCGCTTGAAGATCAGCGGGCAGTTCGGCCCACGCCTCTTCGTTCACGATGGCTTCGAACATCACCGTCGGCTCGTGCCAGCCGGGGTAGTAGTAGTAATCGGCCGCTTGGTGCAGGCCGAAGGCGAGATCGTTGTAAGGGCCGATCCATTCGGTGGCGTCGATGGCACCGGACTGCAGCGACGTGAAGATTTCACCGCCAGGCATGTTGACGATCGCCACGCCCATGCGACTCATCACCTCGCCCCCCAGACCCGGCATGCGCATTTTCAAGCCTTCCAGGTCGTCCACCGAGTTGATCTCTTTGTTGTACCAGCCACCCATCTGGACACCGGAGGCACCGGCAACCAATACGTCGACACCGAACTCATCGTAAAGCTCGTTCCACAGCTCCATGCCACCGCCGTAGCTGAGCCAGGCGTTCATTTCCTGAGCGTTCATGCCAAACGGTACGGCGGCGAAAAACTGTGCCGCTGGCGCTTTGCCTTTCCAGTAGTAGGAAGCGGAGTGGCCCAACTCGGCGGTGCCATCCGACACGGCGTCGAACACTTCGAACCCTGGTACGAGCTGCCCCGCTCCGAAGACTTCGATGGTCAAGCGGCCATCGGACATCTCCTCGACGAGTTGGGAGAGCCGCTCAGGGCCTTGGCCTACACCGGGGAAGTTTTTCGGCCAGGACGTGACCATTTTCCAGCGGAAGGTCTCTTCTTGTGCCTGGGCCTGGTTATCGAAGCTGGAAACGACCAGCAGGCTGGCAGAAAGAGCGGTCGTCATGGCAATGGCGACAGGCAGTGCTTTGGCTTTCATGCGTTAACCCTCTTGCTTATTTTATTGCTGTTATGGGTAGGGAATACCCCGCCTGACGTTTGCCGCCAGGCGGGTTGTTACAAGCCATTGTGTGTCTGCAGCTTGGCTGCTTTTGATTAAGGTTGCCACGCCCTTGCGTTGATAGCAGGGTTATTTTTCAACTGAGCTCCTCTTAGAACTGCGTTGGTAGCCAGGTCGCCAATTGCGGGAAGAAGGTCAGCAACAGCAGCATGCCCAACTGCATCAAGATAAACGGCACCACGCCACGATAAATGGCCGATGTGGGCACCGAAGGCGGCGCCACGCCGCGCAGATAAAACAGCGCGAAACCGAACGGCGGCGTCAGGAACGAGGTCTGCAGGTTGATAGCGATCATGATCCCTAGCCAGATCGGGTCTAGCCCCATGGCCAGTAGAATCGGCCCGACGATCGGCACCACCACGAAAGTGATTTCGATGAAGTCGAGAATGAAGCCGAGGAGGAAGATCACCAGCATGACGATGATCGTCGCGCCAATCACGCCGCCCGGCATACCCTCGAACAGCTCGGTGACCATGTGCTCACCGCCGTAAGCACGGAAGACCAGCGAGAACAGCGCCGCGCCGATCAAGATCAGAAACACCATGGTGGTGACGTGGGTCGTCGAGCGCAGCACCTCTTTCAGGGTGGCCCAGTCCAACTGGCGATAGGCCAACGCCAGCACCAGCGCGCCAAAAGCCCCGACGGCCGAGGCTTCGGTGGGTGTGGCAAAGCCGCTCAAAATCGAGCCCAACACCGCTACGATCAGCACCACCGGGGGCACCAAGCCTTTGAGCAGCAAAATCCCCAGGCCCGAGGTGTGGCCAAGCTCGGCCATCAGCTCTTCGCGGTCGGCCGCGGGCGCCATACTGGGCCGGAAGAACGCTACCAAGCCCACGTAGATCATGTACATGACGACGAGGATCAACCCCGGCACCAGTGCGCCCATGAACAGATCGCCCACAGAGACCGTTTTCGGGCTAAAGATGCCCATATCGAGCTGCGCCTGCTGGTAGGCCGACGAAAGAACGTCGCCCAGCAGCACCAGGGCGATGGAGGGGGGAATAATCTGTCCCAGCGTGCCGGTGGCACAGATGGTACCGGTGGCCAGCGACGTGCTGTAGCCCCGCTTGAGCATGGTGGGCAGTGACATCAGTCCCATAGTGACCACGGTTGCCCCGACGATGCCCGTGGACGCGGCCATCAGCATGCCCACCAGCGTGACCGAAATCCCCAAGCCACCGCGCATGGAGCCAAACAGCAGCGCCATGGCATCCAGCAGCGTTTCAGCGACTTTGGATTTCTCCAGCAGCACGCCCATCAAGACGAACAGGGGCACCGCCAAGAGCGTCTGGTTGGTCATGATGCCGTACAGGCGATTGGGCAGCGCGGCTAGATAGCCACTGTCGAAGTTGGCATCGATGCCCACGGCTTCCAGGCCCAAGCCCATGCCGGCAAACAGCAGCGCGGTGCCCGCTAGCGATAGCGCCACGGGAAAGCCGAACATCAGCACGATACAGATGGCGGCAAACAGAATAAGCGGCATAAATTCGAGCATCAAACGCGCTCCTCAAGGTGATGGTCATCGGCGGCTGGCGGCGTGATCCGCCCGGTGAAGACATAGCCATTGCGCACGACTTCGATCAGCCCCTGAAGGATCATCAGGACGGCAAACACCGGAATCAGCGTTTTCAGTGCGAAAACAGCCGGTATGCCACCGTAATCCGAGGAGGTTTCCAAAATGCGCCAGGAGTTCGCCACATAGCCATAGCTGGATGCGATGATGAACAGCATCACCGGAATCAGCAGCAGCAAAATGCCGAGAATGTTCACCAACGCTTGACGACGAGGCGTCATACCGCGGTAAAAAATATCGACGCGGACATGGCCATCGTGGCGAAAGGTGTAGGCAGCCGCGAGCATGAAGACGCTGGCGTGCATGTACATCACCAGCTCTTGCATGAAGATGCTGTTGATACTGAACATATAGCGAAGCAGTACAATCGCGAACTGAATCAACATCATGATGATGATCAGCCACGCAAGGGTACGCCCGAACCACTCCGAAGCGCGGTCCAGCGCACCGATAAACGCAGGTAGTTGTGTTGTGTCCGACATGGAAGTGTCTCGCGTAAAACGGCTAAGGGGAGTCAGCGCCCCAGACAATAGCGCATATACGCGGACAATGCAGCGCCCGACAGCCGCTCGTGCGGCTTATTGTTTAACGCTTGCGCGAATTGTCGCGAGACACGGCGCTGGCAGCGGTAAATCCACCGCGATCGGCAGATGATCGGAGAAGAGATGATCCAGCACGCGCACCTCTGCGGCCTCCAGGGTTTGCGAGAGCAGAATATGATCCAACGCGCGGCGCGGCTGCCAAGAGGGGTAGCTCAGCAGCGGCTTCACGGGGTGCAGCGGCAGCGACGTGCTAAACCGCTCGTGGGCGTGAAGCTGCTCAGGCGTGCAGTTCAAGTCGCCCATCACCACCACGTGCCGCAGCGGCTCGATGATGTCGCTCAGGTAGTCGAGCTGACGCACGCGACCACGGTGGCTGAGCGCCAAATGCGCCACGAAGATATGCAGCGCGTCGGGACCGTCACCGTAGCGAACGTGAATCGCACCGCGCCCAGGCAGCATGCCCGGTAACCGATGCTCTTCGATATGGCTAGGCGTCAAGCGGGAGAGCAGGCCGTTGCTGTGCTGGGCGAATTGGCCTAAGTTGCGGTTAAGCTGCTGGAAATAATGAGGAAATTTGGCTTGTGCCGCCAAATACTCCACTTGGTTGACCCGGCTGGAGCGAAAGCTGCCGCCATCGACCTCTTGCAACCCCACCACGTCGAACTGCTCTAACACGCTACCCACCAGCGCTAATCGCTTGAGGCGCTGCGGGTTGGGCAACACGTGCTGCCAGCTCCGCGTGAGGTAGTGGTGATAGGCAGACGTTTGAATGCCCACCTGCAGGTTGAAGGTCAGCAGCCGAAGTTGGCCGCGCTCCAGCAACGCAGAGGTGGGCAGCGCCCCGGGCGAGCGGGTTGGCCCGCTCGTGTGGCCGTGCTCAAGCACCGTTATTGCGCACGCTCGCTGCGAACTTTCTCGATCAGCGCATCGGCGATTTGCGGCATGTTTTCCAGGCTGCCGGCCGACTGAGGCGATACCACGTAACGGCCATCCACGATCAGCGCGGGCACGCCCATCAGGCGCATGTCACGCATACGGCTGTTAGCCTTGTTGACCTCGCTGCGCACGCTGAACGCCGTCAGCGCTTTTTCGGCCTCTTCTTCGCTCACGCCGTAATCAGAGAAGAACTCGGCAATGTCGTCTGCCTCGGTCAGCGAGCGGCCATCCTGGTGAATGGCGTCGAAGAAGTCCTGATGCAGCTCTTCTTCGATACCCAACGACTGAGCGGCATAGAAGGCCGTCGCATGGGTATTCCAGTCGCCGCCCATGGTGGCCGGCATTTTCACGATGCTCACGTCATCGTCCAGCGTCTCGTACCACTCGTTCACGGACGTTTGCAGCCGGTAGCAGTGCGGGCAGCCAAACCAGAACGCTTCGGTCACTTCGATCTGGTCATCGTCTACCTGGGTCGCCACCGGCGACTCCAGCAGCGTGTAGTGCTGGCCTTCGACCAGCTCCTGAGCGCTTACCGCTGCAGACAGGCCAAGACCGGCCAGTGCGACCATCAACGTTTTCAACATAGCGAGAACTCTCCAAAAAAGCGGGCCAACAAAAGTGAGGCTATGACCCCTAGCAGGGCAGGCAGGTTCCCCATCCTGCGGATAATGCACAAAACGGGGAGGCCTGCGGCAGGGAAATTAGTTCAAGCCCAGCACGTAGTTGGCGACGGCTTCCATATCTTGGTCGCTCATTTTGGACGCGATATCGCCCATCACGTTGTTCGGGCTGTTGGCGCGCTCACCGGACGCAAAGGCTTGCAGCGTAGAGACGGTGTACTCCGCATGCTGACCCGACAGCGCCGGATACACCGCGCTGCCGATGCCTACGCCCGTGGGCGAGTGGCAAGCGCTACAAGCGGGAATGCCTTTGGACATATCACCCGCACGGTACAGCTCTTCACCGCGAGCGAGCAGCTCAGCGTCTTCATCGCTGGTTTGGCCAAGGTTCGCGTCTTGGCCTGCAAAGTGCGCCGCCACGTCCCAGGCGTCTTGGTCAGAGAAGTTATCGACCAAACCGGCCATCTGGGCAACGACGCGGTTGCCGTCACGGATATCCATGATCTGCTTGGCGAGGTAGGACATCTGCTGCCCTGCCAGGTTAGGGAAAGTGCCCACTGCGCTGATCCCTTGCTGGCCATGACAGGCGGCACAAGTTTGCGCGAGTTCACGACCTGCCGCTGCGTCAGCGTCGGCTTGAAGGTCCGCTTGGGCGTGGACGGTGCCAACGGCACCCATGGTAATTGCCAGGCTTGCCAGTAACTTTCTCATTGCTTTTCCACTATGCCGTTTGATTATTGACTGGTACGCACCCTGGGCGCTGCCCAGGTTCAGCACATTACCAGGGTCAGCTCCGCCAAAACGAACAACGTGTCGTGTTGGTCGCTGCTGGCCAGAGCGCGATGGTACACTAGCGCCCCAGGTCGCAGTTATAAGACGCTTGCATTATAACGAATCACCCTAGCGGCGGGAATGCAAGTCCAGATCTGCTTTTGGGGTAATTCGTCGCGGCACCGCACGCTTCCACGTCACAGGACGCTTGCAGGCCGTGTTATACGTTTGTTTTTCAGGATGAACTCCATGTCTACCCCTCATGATAGCCCAGTCCCTCGGCTGAACTACCCCACCGCGCGTTTTATGATCAGCGCGCCGACGCTGGCCCTGTGTCCGGACGACACGGGCGCAGAAGTGGCCTTTGCCGGACGCTCCAATGCCGGTAAATCCAGCGCCATCAACGCCCTGACCCAGCAAAACGCCCTGGCGCGCACCTCGCGTACGCCGGGCCGCACCCAGCTCATCAACTTCTTCACCGTGATGAACGATGAGTCACGCCGCCTGGTGGACCTACCCGGCTATGGCTACGCCAAGGTGCCGGAAGCGGTCAAGATCGAGTGGCAAAAGCACCTGTCGGACTACCTGCGCGGCCGTTTCAGCCTGCGGGGTCTGGTGCTACTCATGGACGTGCGCCACCCACTGACCGAGTTCGACCAAATGATGCTCGATTATGCCGACCAGCGCGGCATGCCGGTGCATATCCTGCTGACCAAGGCCGACAAACTGAAACGCGGCCCAGCCAGCGCCGCCCTCCAGAAGGTACGCTCTCGCCTGCGGGAGTGGGAAGATCTGGTATCGGTTCAGCTCTTCTCATCGCTCAAGCGCGACGGCGTCGACACTCTCTCCCAAAAGCTCGACCAGTGGCTCTACACCCCTGAAGACACCCACGATTAAGCGGGGCTAAGCCCGCCGTTCCAGCCACGCAATCAGCTCGGGTAGCTCTTTGACGTGGGCAATGCGATGAACGCGCTCGGGCAGTGCGTGATCGCCGCGATCGGCCACCCAGGCGGCGTGCATACCGAGCTGCTGGGCGGGAAGCACGTCTTCTGCCCAGGAGTCGCCCACGTGCATGGCGCGCTGCGGTACGGTCTTCAGCCGCTCCAACGCGGTGAGAAAAGGCTTGGGGTCAGGTTTGGGAGCCAGCAGCTCTCCGGCGGCAATCGCTACCGGAAAGTGGGACGCCAATGGCTGACGCTTGAGATGAATGTTGCCGTTGGTGATCGCCGCGAGCCGATAGCGCTCGGCCAGCGCCGACAGCAGCCCGGCCGCTTCCGGGTGCGGAGTGACCTGCACGCGCAGGCGGTGGAACTCGTTCATGGCGGCGGCAGCCCATAAGAGCGCGGCGCTGCGCGGCAGGCCGCTCGCTTCGAGCTGGTCCTCCAGCGCCCGCAGCCGAAGCCAGGTAAAGTCGCCACGCCGCTCCGGTACTTGGCTGGCCCACTGTTGGCGACGCTGCAAGTAGTCCGCCACCCCCGCCTCGTAGGTAAGCGGCAGCGGTGCCTCCTGACGCGCCGACCGCCATGCCGTGAGCGCGTCCAGCAACCAGCGGTAGTGCCCCTCTTCGGTTTTCAGCATCACCCCCTGGTTGTCCCACAGGGTGTCGTCCAGATCAAAGGTGATGGCGTCTAACGTGATCATGATTCACTCTCACTCGGGCGGCGCTTGGCGCGCGGGTGGGCGGCATCGTAGCTTTCGGCGAGATGCTGCCAATCCAGACGCGTGTACACCTGGGTCGTGGATAAATTGGCGTGGCCCAGCAGCTCCTGCACGGCGCGCAGATCCTGACTGGATTCCAGCAAATGGCTGGCGAAGGAGTGGCGCAGGCGGTGGGGATGAAGGTGCTCCGGTAGGCCGCGCACCACCGAGAGCTGCGCTAGGCGCTTCTGGATTGCTCGATGCCCCAACCGCTGCCCCCGTTGACCGACGAAGAGCGCCGTTTCAGCGCTGGCCGCCAAACTGGCCCGGCAGGTGAGCCACGCGGTGAGTGCCTGCTGGGCGCGTCGCCCTACGGGCACCTGGCGAGGTTTGCTGCCTTTCCCCATCACCCGCACATGGTTGGCCGCCAACTGGCTCACGTCCAACGCCGCCAGCTCGGCCAAACGCAGACCGCTGGAGTAGAACAGCTCCAGCATGGCCTGGTCACGAAGCGAGAGCGGCGAGCCGTCGTGGGGCATATCGAGAAAGCGTGCCAGCGCATCCACATCCAACGGTTTTGGCAGATGGCTGGGCTGTTTGGGGGTGCGCAGCAAACGGATCGGGTTATCCATCAACACCTGATCCCGTACCAGCGCGTCGGCAAAGCGCGATAGCGCTGCGCGACGGCGGGCCAAGCTGCGCGGCGACAGCCCCCGGCTACGCTCGGCACCAAGGAAAGCCCTTGCCAGCGCCGTGTCCAGCGCGCTGGCCTGGATCACACCTCGCTGTTCGGCAAACTGACAGAACGCGGATAAATCCTGACGATAGGCCGCAACCGTCGCGGGGCTCGCGTGGCTGGCCAGTGTCGCTAAATAGCCCGCCACGGCGTCTACCAGGGTCTCTGGGCTACCCATGGTGCTCCGCACCATGCGGCCCTAACCGCAGCAGCAGTCGGGCGACGATATCGCCCAGGTACTCGGTAAACAGCGTGTCCATACTGGCGCGATAGCACTCGGGGGCGGGGCTGGCGAGCAGTAAATAGCCCAGTTGCTCGCCAGCCGAGAGCCGTGTGATCGCACAGGAGCCTGCCTTGCGGGGCGCCTTGGTGTGGGGCAGCAGGCACTTCCAGTCGCTGACGCTCAGCTTGGCGCAGCGGCTGGTACGGCCATCCAGCAGCGCCGCTAGGCGGGCGCTGGCGTGCTGATCGAGAATATGGCGCGGCGGCTGAGGCGGCGTCGGCTCGGCATCGCTCAACGCAGCGGGGCACCATAAGGCCATTGCCGGGGTTTGGAAACGCTCGCTCAACTGCGTCGCCAGCGCCTGGGCCAGCGCATCGCGATCTTCCGCTTCGACCAGGCTGAGCAGCGTTTCCCGCAGGCGACGGTACTGAGCTTCGTTATGGCGTGCGGTTTCCAACAGATGCTCAAGCCGCCCTTCTGCTGTTTCGGCTCGCTGACGCAGGTCGATCACCAGCCGCTCCAGCAGCGATACCGCGCCATCGATATGGGGATGCGGGACTTTGAGCTGCTGCAGCAGCCCTTCACGGCCAATAAAAAAGTCGGGGTGACGGGCCAGCCAAAACGCCACTTGATCCGGATCGAGCGTTTTGCGCGGCTCAGGAGCTTGAGACATCGCCGTTCTCCTCGAATTAGTTGAGTGATACCCGACCGTCAAATACCCGCGTCGCGGGGCCTACCATGACCAGCGACGCCTCGGGATCCGGCCACTCGATGCTTAACTCGCCGCCGGGCAAATGGACTTTCACCGGACTTTTTAACAGCCCTTGGCGAATACCGCTGGCCACCGCCGCACAGGCGCCCGTGCCACAGGCCAGAGTTTCACCGCTGCCACGCTCGAACACCCGCAGACGAATCTCGCTGGGCGAGACCACCTGCATGAAGCCGACGTTGACCCGCTTGGGAAACCGAGGATGCGACTCCAACAGCGGCCCTAAGCGTTCCACCGGCGCGCTCTCCACGCTTTCGACCTGGAGAACAGCATGCGGATTGCCCATAGAGACCACGCCAAGCTGTAGCGTGTCGCCTTCGACCTCTACCTCGTGCAGCGGCTGGTCCCCCGGCGCGTCGAAGGGCAGCGTGGCCGGGTTGAAGCGCGGCCTGCCCATGTCCACCCGCACCATGCCGTCGTGCTGCACGTTGAGCACCAACGGGCCACCGGCGGTTTCCACATGGATTTCATGCTTGTGGGTCAGGCGCTGGTCACGCACGAAGCGGGCAAAGCAGCGCGCGCCGTTACCGCAGTTTTCTACTTCGCTGCCGTCGGCGTTATAGATGCGGTAGCGAAAGTCCATGTCCGGATCGCGGGGCGGCTCGACGATCAGCAGTTGGTCAAAGCCAATGCCAAAGCGCCGGTCCGCCAGCTGGCGGATCTGCTCGTCCCGCAGGCGCGCCCGCTGGGTGACCAGGTCCACCACCATGAAGTCGTTGCCCAGGCCGTGCATTTTGGTGAAGTGCAGCAGCATCAGCGTGCCCCTTCCGGCAGCAGCGCCTCGCCGGCCCACAGGCTTTCCAGCGTTTCCCGAGCGCGCACCACGTGGTAGGTGTCACCATCCACCATCACCTCCGGCGGGCGCGGGCGGCTATTGTAGTTCGAGGCCATGACGAAGCCATACGCCCCGGCCGAGCGCACCGCCAACAGGTCGCCTTCGGCGATAGCAAGCTCGCGCTCTTTGCCCAGGAAGTCGCCGGTTTCACACACAGGGCCGACCACGTCGTAGGTGGCGGTATTCCGTACTTGGCGGGTATCCACCGGCACGATGGCCTGCCACGCTTGATAAAGTGCCGGACGAATCAGGTCGTTCATGGCCGCATCGACGATGGCGAAGTTCTTGGTCTCGCCGGGTTTCAAGAACTCTACCCGGGTGAGCATCAATCCGGCGTTGGCCGCAATGGAGCGGCCCGGCTCGAACAGCAGCGTGAGCTGTTCACCGCCTTCCCAGCGGGAGAGGCGCGCCAATAGTTGGCTGGCGTAATCGAAGGGCTGGGGTGGCTTCTCGTCCCGGTAGGGGACGCCTAAGCCGCCACCCAAATCCAGATGGTCGATCTCGATGCCGCGCTCACGTAGGCGCTCCATCAGCACCAGCAGGCGCTCCAGGGCATCCAGGAACGGCGCGGTTTCGGTGAGCTGCGAGCCGATGTGGCAGTCAAGTCCGGTCACCCGCAGGTTGGGCAGGCTAGCGGCCAGCTGGTACACCTCCAGCGCCTCGTCCACCGGAATACCGAACTTGTTGTCCTTCAAACCGGTGGAAATGTACGGGTGGGTCCCCGCATCCACGTCGGGATTGACGCGCAGCGAGACCGGAGCGACTTTCCCCAGCTCGCCCGCCACGGCGTTCAAGCGCTCGAGTTCCGGGCGCGACTCGACGTTGAAGCATTTGATGCCGACCTCCAGCGCACGCGCCATCTCCTGGGGCTGCTTGGCGACGCCAGAAAACACCACTTTGGCGGGGTCACCACCGGCTTTGAGCACTCGCTCCAGCTCGCCCACGGAGACGATGTCGAACCCGGCCCCTAGGCGCGCCAACAGGCCCAGCACGGCCAGGTTCGAGTTGGCTTTCACCGCGTAGCAAATCAGGTGCGGGTGGCCGCCAAGCGCTTCGGTGTAGGCACGAAAGTGGCGCTCCAGGGTCGCTTTGGAGTAGACGTAGCAGGGTGTCCCCAGCTTATCCGCCAGCTGCGTTAACGGTACGTCCTCGGCGTAGAGCACGCCGTCGCGGTAGTTAAAGTGATCCATTACCCCTCCTGCTCGGCGGCCGAATCGGATGTGTCATCAGGCAAATAGAGTGGCCCTTTCTGGCCACAGCCGACGAGTAGCAGCGCGGCCAGCAGCAGCGCGCTAAGTGTGATCGCGTGACGCATCATGACGTACCCTTGAGCGCCGCCAGCGCTTCACGGGCACGGCTGGCCGCCGCGCGCACTTGGTCAGGCGCGGTGCCGCCAATATGGTTACGGGCGGCCACCGAGCCCTCCAGGGTCAGTACGTCAAAGACGTCCTGCGCGATGATATCGGAGAACTGCTGAAGCTCTTCCAGCGTCATTTCAGAGAGGTCTTTCTTGGTTTTCAGGCCGTAGGCGACTGACAAACCAACGATTTCATGGGCATCGCGGAAGGCCACGCCTTTACGCACCAGGTAATCCGCCAGATCGGTCGCGGTGGAGAAGCCGCGACGCGCCGCTTCGTACATGCTCTCTTTCTTCGGCTCGATGGCAGGCACCATGTCCGCAAAGGCTTTCAGACAGTCGCGCACGGTGTCGACGGCGTCGAACAGCGGCTCTTTGTCTTCCTGGTTGTCCTTGTTGTAGGCCAGCGGCTGCGACTTCATCAGCGTCAGCAGCGCCATGAGATGGCCATACACGCGGCCGGTTTTACCACGCACCAACTCGGGCACGTCGGGGTTCTTCTTCTGCGGCATGATGGAGGAGCCGGTGCAGAAGCGGTCGGGCAGGTCGATGAAATCGAACTGGGCGCTGGTCCACAGCACCAGCTCTTCGCTCATGCGCGACAGGTGCATGAGCAGAATGCTGGCAAAGCTGGTGAATTCGATGGCGAAGTCGCGATCCGACACCGCATCCAGCGAGTTTTCCGCCGGGCGGTCGAAGCCGAGCAACTCGGCGGTTACGTGGCGGTCGATGGGGTACGTCGTGCCCGCCAGGGCGGCGGCACCCAGCGGCATCACGTTCACACGCTTGCGGCAATCCAGCAGGCGCTCGTGGTCACGGGCCAGCATCTCTTGCCACGCCAGCAGATGATGGCCAAAAGTGACCGGCTGGGCGGTTTGCAGATGGGTGAAGCCCGGCATGATGGTGTCGGCTTCGCGTTCGGCAAGTTCGATCATGCCGTCGCGCAGGCGTGTCAGCTCCGCTTCGATCACGTCGATCTCATCGCGCATGAACAGGCGAATGTCGGTCGCGACTTGGTCGTTGCGCGAGCGACCGGTGTGCAGCTTCTTGCCGGTAATGCCGATTTTGTCGGTCAGGCGTGCTTCGATGTTCATGTGCACGTCTTCCAGCGGCACCGACCAGTTGAACTCGCCCCGCTCGATTTCGCCCTGGATCTCGGTCAAGCCGTTGATGATGGCATCACGCTCGTCGTCGGTCAGCACGCCCACTCGCGCCAGCATGGTGGCGTGGGCGATCGAGCCCTGAATATCCTGGCGCGCCAGGCGCTGGTCGAAGGTCACAGACGCGGTAAAGCGCGCAACAAAGGCATCGGTGGGCTCGCTGAAGCGACCGCCCCAAGACTGGTTCGTAGCTTGGCTCATCGGTGAGATATCCTGCTGACAAATCTAATGGAGTCGTTAAGAGAAAGTGTACCAGAGTCACTGCGTGGAGCGGCATGCCATTTGCGATCGCGCCCCTTACGAGGTCGGGGCGGCGGGGCTGGTGGTGTCCACCGGCGACTCCAAAAAGTGCCGAAGCGCGCTCAGCGACATCGGGCGGGCGAAGTAGTAGCCCTGGAAGTGGTCACACTGCAGAGTGCGCAGGTGATGAAACTGTTCGGCGGTTTCGATGCCTTCGACGAGCACCTCCAGCCCCAGCTTGTCGGCCATGGTGACCACGCCCTCGACAATGGCCGCGTCGCGGGAGTCCGTGGCCACGTCGCGCACGAACGAACGGTCGACTTTCAGCTTGTTGATCGGCAGTCGTTTCAGGTAACTCAGGCTGGAGAAGCCGGTGCCGAAGTCGTCGAGCGCGATGTGAACGCCCAGCTGGCGCAGCGCTTGCAGGGCTTGAATGGTGTGCTCGGCACTATCCATCAACACGCCTTCGGTCAGCTCCAACTCCAACAAGGCCGGCGGTAAACCGCTGCGCGCCAGCACCTGCTGTACGGAATCCAAAAAGCCCGGACGCTGAAACTGCATGGGCGACACGTTGATCGCCATGGTCATGGGTGCCGCGCTTTGTGCGTTGAGCGCGACCGCGTCACGACAGGCCGTTTCCAGCACCCACTCACTGATCGGGATGATTTGACCGGTATCCTCGGCCAGAGCAATGAACTGACCCGGCGGAATGTTGCCACGCTCGGGGTGGTGCCACCGAATGAGCGCTTCGACCCCGGCGACGCGACCGCTGTGATGTATCTGCGGCTGGTAATGAAGCTCGAACTGCTGCTGTTCGATGGCCTGCTGCAGCGCGTGGCGCAGATTGACCCGTTCGGTCACCTTGCGGTTCAGCTCGTCGGTGTACCACTGGAAGGTGTTACGCCCCCGCCGCTTGGCTTTATACATGGCAAGATCGGCTTGTTGAATCAGTTGGCGGGGCGCTTGAATCGTCCCATCGTCGGTGGCGATGCCGATACTGGCGGTAATGCGTAGCTCGCTACCACGATACCAATAGGGGGCCGACACTCTCGCCAGCAGCCGCTCGACCACCTGCAGCACGTCATCTTCGTGGGCCAAGTCCGGCAGCAGCACGATGAATTCGTCGCCTCCAAAGCGCGCTACGGTATCCCAAGGGCGCAGCTCTTCCTCCAGGCGCTTGGCGACGTCGCGCAGGATATAGTCGCCCACTTCATGGCCCAGGGTGTCGTTGATCGGTTTGAAGTCATCCAGATCGATGAACAGTACGGCCAAGTACCGGTGATAGCGCCGGGCCAGCAAGCAGCCTTGATCGAGACGCTGGTCGAGCATGAGCCGGTTGGGCAGCCCGGTCAGCGCGTCGTGGTTGGCGTTATGACTCAGCTGAGCCTGGTACTCTCGCTGGGCGGTAATGTCGTTTTGCGCGCCGATGAAGTGCGTCACGACGCCCCCCTCATCGCGCACTGGTGAAATATAGAGGTCGTTCCAGAAAGGAGCGCCGCTGCGGCGATAGTTACGAATCACCACGTGGACATCGCGCTGCGCTTTGATGCCCTCACGCAGCTGCGCCAGGGTAGCGGGGTCGGTATCGGTGCCCTGTAAAAAGCGGCAGTTGCGACCCAGAGCATCCTCGCGGGAGTACCCGGTAATGCGCTCGAACGCGGCATTGACGTAGACCATGGGCAAATCGGGGCGCTGGGCATCCACGATCACCACCCCGTTGGTGCTGGACTCCACGCTGCGCTCCAACAGCGTCAGCTGCCGCTCGGTGTCTTTGCGTTCAGTGATGTCTTGGGTCGACCCCTGCACCTGAATAATCTGCCCCAGCTCATCGCGCACGGCACGGCCAATCACCCGCACCCAGCGCCGCCGTCCTCGCTGGGTAATGATTTCGAACTCTTCATCGAAGCTTACCCCCTGCTCGCAGCAGGCGGAGAAGACGGCTTGCAGACGCGGCCGCGCGCTGGGAGTGTAAAACCCAATGGCTTCTTCCAAAGTAGGCTGATGCCCCACCGGCATATCGTGCAGACGGCACACCTCCTCGGACCAGATGGGCAGCCCCACCGCCATGTCCAGATACCAACCGCCGATATGCGCCGTTTCACCGGCAATGCGAAACAGGCGCTGGTTGCGCCTAAGCTGCTTTTCCACCGCTTTGCGCCGGGTAATGTCCCGCGCGATGACGTAGATCACCCGATCACCGGCGGAGGCCGACACTTCCAACCAAACCCGCTTACCGTCTAACGTCAGCGCGCACACGTCGAAAGCACTGACCTTCTCCCCGCGGCACAAGCTTGCCAGCGCCGCTTCGATCACGGGATGATCACGCGTCTCGATCACGACACCGCACGGCTTTCCCAGGAGGGCGTCCGCTGAGTAGCCGAGCAGCGTCTCGAAGGTGGGGTTGACGCTGAGCAGCGTACCCGCAAAGTCAATGCAACAGAACAAATCCTGCGAGAGCAGGAAGAACTGGTCGAGCTTGCCTTGCGGTTCAGCGAGGGGCATGGCGTTTCCTAAATAGGCGTTCAACGCATTCAATGCTGGCCTTAAATATGGCCGGTTATTTTTACTGTGTGGCTGGGTGCTTTATGATGAGAATTATCACAGTTCGACGCGCCGTGTCAGCGGCAAAGGGAGAATCAGGTGTCATCCATCACTAAATTGCGCATCGCCACGCGTAAAAGTCAGTTGGCCATGTGGCAGGCCGAGTACGTCCGCGACCGCTTGATGGCGGCACATAGCGGTCTGGAAGTTGAGCTTGTCCCCCTCTCCACCAAAGGTGACAAAATTCTCGATACGCCTCTCTCCAAAATTGGCGGGAAAGGGCTATTCGTCAAGGAGCTCGAAGACGCCATGCTGGATGGGCGCGCCGACATTGCCGTGCATTCGATGAAAGACGTGCCGATGCACTTTCCAGAAGGCTTGGGGCTCTCGGTGATTTTGGAAGGGGCAGATCCCACCGATGCGTTTGTGTCCAATCACTATAACAGTATCGACGAGCTGCCCGAAGGTGCACGTATCGGCACCGCCAGCCTGCGCCGTGGCCTGCAAATGCGCGAAGCACGCCCGGATCTCCAGATTCTCAACCTACGCGGTAACGTACAAACCCGTCTTGGCAAGCTCGACGACGGCGAATTCGATGCCATTATCCTGGCGACCTCCGGCCTGCAGCGTTTGGGTCTCGACGCACGGATCGCGCAAGCGCTGCCTCCCGAAATCTGCCTGCCTGCCTGTGGCCAAGGCGCGCTGGGCATCGAGTGCCGCCTGCACGACCCCGAGCTGATTGCGCTGCTGGCACCCTTGGACGACCAGGACACCGCCACCCGCGTGCGCGCCGAGCGCGCCATGAATACCCGCCTGGAAGGCGGCTGCCAAGTGCCCATTGCCGGGCATGCCATTCTGGATAAAGCCAACGACACCCTGTGGCTACGCGGGCTTGTCGGTAACCCCGAAGGCACGGAAGTGCTGCGCGCCGAAGGCCGTGGCTCTATCCACGAGCCGGAAGCGCTCGGTATTCGGATTGCCGAAGAGCTGCTGGATCAAGGCGCTGGCGATATCCTGGCCGAGGTGTACGGCCGCCACGTATGAACCAACCGGTACTGATTTGCCGCCCCGGAGAGCGGGGGCAAGCCCTGGCGGATGCCTTACGCGAACGCCATGGCTGGGTGGAGCCGCTTGACATGATGCGCCTGGAGGCGCTGCCTGAAGAGGCCGCCCAGCGCCAAGTCTGGTTGGATATTGATCAGTACCATAAGATAGTGGTGGTCAGCCCCTTCGCTGCGCACTGTTTGAGCGAGGCGCTGGATCGCTACTGGCCCCAGCTCCCCGTCGGGATTGATTACTATAGCGTTGGACGGGGCACTGCCAGCATACTGTCCGATCAGCTTGGGGTGCGGGTGCGTATTCCTCCGCCCCAACAGGGGGAGGACACCAGTGAAGCGCTGCTCTCGCTGGCATCGCTTCGCCAGTTGACGCACCAGCGCGTACTGCTGGTGGCAGGCGAAGGGGGTCGTACGCTAATCGCCGACACCCTGGCGGCACGCGGCGCCCAGGTGACTCGTTTGGCGGTCTACCGGCGAACGTATCAGCCGCCGCCCCCCGCCCTGCGCGAGCGCCTACACAGTGGCGACTACCGGGCGCTGATCGTCACCAGCGGCGAACTGCTTGAATATCTGGCAAAATGGTGTGGTCCAGCAGCGTTGAACCAACCGCTAATCGTTTCCAGTCACCGTTTAGCTACACTGGCCGGTAAACTGGGTTTTTGTGACCTCAAGGTGGCGTCGGGAGCAACGCCGGCTGCGCTGGTGGCCGCGTTGGATCGGTCCTGCAACCCATAGGGTGCCGATGTCGATCAAGGAACTTAATAAGGGCTAGCGACAGATGAGCAAACAACCAAACGAGCAGGAAGGCGTCAACAACACGTCTGCCGATGCATCCCAAGCGAGCACGCCGTCGAGCGATACTGCGGCCTCCTCGGCGAAAAGCGAGTCGACTGCTGGCAGCGCCTCCTCGTCTTACGCGGCCAAAAATAGCCGCTCGCGCCGCCGTAACAAAGGTGGCCCGACTAATTCCCACACGAGCGCATCCAGCGCCAGTGCAACCACGTCCAGCCCCGCTCAGGAAAGCGCCTCTAAACAGACAAGCGCCCCTAACGATACCAAAGCGACGGCAGCAGATACCAAACCGACTGCCACAGCTACGCCTGCAGCGTCCACATCTGCTAAAAGTGGCAACACATCCGCTACGGGCAGCACAGGCAAACCGACGCCGCCCACTTCTACCGGTGGTGGTGGCAGCAAAGGTGGCGGCGTAGCCCTTGCCCTGGTGATTATCCTGGCACTCGCCCTGGGGCTGGTCGCTTGGCAAGGATGGCAGCGCCTGGATAGTCAGCAGCAGCGCTTGGATGAGCTGGCACAGCAAGCGCAAAACAGCGCCTCCCAGCAAGCCGTCAGCGAGCTTGAAACACGTATCGATGAAGGCGAAGCCGAACGTAGCCAGGCACTAGACAGCACCATGAGCGAGCTGCGTAGCGAGCTGGATAGCTACCGCAGCGAAGTGAACGGCACGCTGGACGACGTACTGGCACAGCTTTCTCAAGAGCAGGACACCGACGAGCGCGACTGGCTCCACGCCGAAGCCGCCTACCTGCTGCGCTTGGCGAATCAGCGCCTACAGCTGGAAGGTGACGTAGAGGGTGCTGCCGCCCTACTGCGCACTGCCGATGCCCGGTTGGCCGATGCGGATAACCCGGCACTGACGCCCGTGCGTCGCGAGATTGCCAACGAGCTCGCCGCGCTGGATGCCGTGCCTCAAGTGGACCGCACCGGTATTTACTTGGCCCTGAATGCCCAGCAAGAGCGCGTGGCAGGCCTACGTCTGTCTCAAGAAATCGAAGAGCGCGCCGTGACGTCGAGCATCGAACAGCCGCCTACCGGCACGTTCCAGCGCCAGCTTGCCCGGTTCGGTGAAGAGCTCAAAGACCTCGTCGTCATTCGTCAGCACGATGAAGCACTGGAAGCGCTGATCACTCCTGAACAAGAGTCCTACCTGCGCCAGAGCCTGCGCCTGATTCTTGAGCAGTCTCAGCTAGCGCTGCTCAAAGAGGAGCCGGAGCTGTACGAAGCGAGCATCGACAAAGCTCTGGAACTGCTGAACGGCTACTACGACACCGAGCGTGAAGAGACCCAGAGCGTGATTGCCCGTCTGCAAGAGTTGAAGCAGGTTCAGGTACAGCCTGAGCTGCCGGACATCAGCGCCTCTCAACAAGCGCTGGCCAGCTTCATCGACAATCGCTTCGAGTCGCGCCGTCAGGATGGAGGTGATGCATGAGAAAACTCATCCTGCTAATTGTTGCGGGCCTTGCGGTTGGCGCACTCTTCGGGCACCTGATGATGTCGGTGCCCGGCTACTGGCTGATTCGGGTCGGTGACACGTCGGTTCAAACCTCGTTCTGGTTTGGTCTGGTGCTGCTGCTGGGTGCCTTTATTGTGCTGCACTTCGCGCTGCGCCTGCTCACCGGCATTATTCGCCCAGTGGGTCGCTTTCGCACCTGGAACAGCCGTGCCCGTAACCGTCGCGCCATGAAACGCACCGTGCGCGGCTTGGTGGCACTCACCGAAGGCCGCTGGAAGAAAGCGGAGAAAACCTTGGTGCGCGCCGCCGACGACTCCAGCACGCCGCTGGTGAACTACCTATCGGCCGCGTTGGCCGCTCACTACCAGGGCCACCACGAGAAGTCTCAAGAGCATCTGAACCAGGCCCAGCTGACCACCGACGGTGCGGATACCGCCATTGGCTTGATGCAGGCGCAGCTGATGATCGACCGTCAGCAGCCGGAAGAGGCCCTGGCGATTCTCAATCGCCTGGATAAGCAGCTCACCAATCATCCTCAGGTACTGAAGCTTCTGAAGCAGGTACACCTGAGCGTCAACGATTGGGAAGGCCTGCGTCGCCTGATTCCACGCTTGGCCGCGCAGAAGCTCATTACGCAGCAGGAGCGCGAACAGCTGGAGTTCAAAGCGTATCGCGAGCTGATCATCTTCGAAGCGAAGAACCCTACCAATATCGAACGGGTTCGCGGGCTGTGGGCGGATATGCCCGACTACCTGCGCGGCAATACCGAGCTGATCGTGCTCTATACCGAGGCACTGCTACACGCCAACGAAGAGCCGATTGCCGAGCGTTTGCTGAACCACTCGCTGGATAACCACTGGGACGCCCGCTTGGTCAAGCGCTACGGTCTGCTCAACGTGGATGCCGCTCGCCAGCTGGCCAAGGCCGAAAAGTGGCTGCAAGAGCGCCCCAACGACCCCGAACTGCTGCTCGCCTGTGGCCGCCTGTCGCTGCGCGTAGGGCAGTGGGAAAAAGCGCTGGAGTACTTTGAAGCCAGCCAGCGCCAGCGCCCCAATGGCGAAGTGTGTGCCGAGCTTGCCCGCCTCTACGCAAGCCTAGGCGAGCACAACAAGAGCCAGCTCTACTATCGTCACAGTGTGGATATGCTCGCCAAATCTCTGCCATCGCTGCCCCAACCCAGCGATGCCAGTGACAGCACGCAAAGCGATAAGAAAGCAGCGAAAAAGACGGCGTAACCGCCTTCTGTAACGCAAAAAGGGTGCCCACGGGCACCCTTTTTTTATGACGCTTCGCTACACGCTCTCGGCAGGCTTCTCTGGGGCCGCTGTCTGCAGCTCAGACGTACAGTGACCACAGCGGACGGCCTTGATCGGCACCACCATAAAACAGTACGGGCAGGGCTTTTCGGTTGGGTCTGCCGGTGCCACCGCCTCTTCACGCTTTAAGCGGTTGATGGTACGCACCAGCAAAAACACCACGAACGCGACGATGGAGAAGCTCACTACCGCGTTGATAAACAGCCCCACGTTCAGCGTCACCGCCCCCGCCGCTTGAGCTTCCGCCAAGGTGGCATAGGGCGCTCCCGCCACGCCTTCCCGCAATACAACAAACAGATTCGAAAAATCGATCCCACCCACCAACAGGCCAATCAGCGGGTTCATCACGTCTTTGACGAGGCTTTGCACGATCAGCGTAAACGCTCCGCCAATGATGATACCCACCGCCATATCAATGACGTTGCCCTTAACAGCAAACTCGCGGAATTCCCGAAAAAATTTAGCCATACGCCGTTTAACCTCACCAAGCCAATGAAACGCCAAGGGCTAAGTTGCCCTGAGAGAAGAATGGGCCACGGTTAAAAGTGCGGCAAGGGCTAAAGGAATGAAGATCGGATTAACTGCGAGAGATCATCACCAACATTCATATGAATAGTTATCTTTTGTATTTATCTAAAGTAGTAGACGATCCTTTTAGAAAAACTGATAACCTATACTTTTAAGGTATGCAAAGTAGATCCAGTCTAATTTTAAATAACATCTATGTATTCATACTCTTATAAAAATAGCTTCAATATCATAAAAAAGATAAGTATACCCTGGAGGTATCATGGAACTACGGCACCTCAGATACTTCTGCGTTGTTGCTGAAGAGCTAAACTTCACGTGCGCTGCCGAACGCCTACACATGTCTCAGCCTCCACTTTCTCGTCAGATCAAGCAGTTGGAGCAAGAAGTAGGTACTGATCTTTTTGAGCGCAGCTCGCGAGGACTGCAACTTACCCCTTCAGGCATTTTCTTCCAACAACACGCCATACAAATATTAGAAAAAGTCGATGTAACGGTTGAGGCTACTCGCCATATGGCGCGCCATAAACGTCAGCTATTTGGAATTGGCTTTGTGCCTTCGGTTTTCTATGGGCAGCTGCCCACGCTCGTGCGTGATTTAAGACAAATGGACAATGTCGAGCTATCGCTAGCTGAGCTGACGACGGTACAGCAAATTCAAGCTTTGAAAGCCGGGCGTATCGATATGGGGTTTGGCCGTATAAGGATCGACGATCCCGATGTGGAACAGGATATCCTTTTTGATGAACCCATCATTGCGGCTTTGCCCAGCGGGCACCCACTCGAAGGAACAACCCCCAGCTGTGAAGAGCTTGCATGCTACCCCCTCATTCTCTTTCCCGCCAAACCGCGCCCGAGCTTAGCGGACATGGTACTTGGCATATTTCGTAGACGGGGATTAAAAGTTCAGGTTTTTCAAGAAGCAAATGAGGTGCAAACTGCGCTCAGCCTCGTCGCTTCTGGCATTGGCATTACGCTCGTACCAGAGCAGGTCAAACGCGTGCAGAGAGACGGCATCACCTATGTATATTTGGCGGACAGCAGCATCACATCGCCCGTTATTTGCAGCCGTCGTCGTGGCGAAAAACCGTCTCCACTCATGCAAAAAGCCAATGCCATCTTAGATGTGCTTGTTGAAAACCGGCGCACAGGCCGATATCCGTAGCCTCGGGATCGCTAACAGCTCTATGGACGAAGCACAGCAACCGGGCATGGCGCTTCATGAACGACTTCATGGCTTACGCTTCCCGCAACCACTTGAGAAAGACCACTTCGGCCATGGGTTGTCATGGCCAGCATGGTGTTGTGACTATCTGCTAAGTAATTGACGATAGAATCTGCTGGGTCGCCATGGAGAACTTCCCAGTCAACCTCAAGCGCTTGCTCGCTTTCAACACGGCGTGCCAACCCAGATAAATAAGCCGACTCTGAGACGTCGGTGCGGTCTAACGACGTTGGTTTTCTAACAGTTGAAGTATTGATAACTTGTAAAAGCTGTAAGCGCGCACTTAATCGCTTTGCCAGCACGGCGGCATAGGGCAACATTTTTTCAGAGAGCGCAGATCCATCAACACAAACAGCTAATACGTCAACTTGCTGGTGAGCACGGCCATTATAACGAGGCCCACACAAAAAAATTGGCCGTCGAGAACGCCGAACCACACCGGCGGTGACGCTACCGATCAGCATCTCCGGTACGGGGCGGCGCCCATACGCCATCATGCATACCCCAATATCCTCGCGATTTGCTAGCTCCCCCAAGTAGTCTTTGACGCTGTGATTAGCGACCACCTCAAGCGCAATATTATCGAAACGGTGTGCCTCAAGGCGTGCTTTCAGCATCGCCGAACATGAGGTGACAGCCTCTTGCTCGGGCACCACTGAGATTGCCTTCACCTCTACGCCAAGCTGCGACGCGAGGCGCCTACCAAACTCCACCGACTTGAAAGAGTCTGTACTATCATCAATAGCCACTACAATCGTATCCATCGTTATTCTCCAGTGACTGCTTAAGCCATCCTTATTGCTATTGCGTGTTTTTGTTTAATGACGAAAAGCGCCGATGCAGTATGTTATACGCCAGCCCTCCTACAACAACGCCCCAGAAGGCCGAGCCAAGCCCCAAAAAGCTAACGCCGGATGCCGTGGCAACGAACGTCATCACAGAAGCTTCCAAGTGGCTCTTTTCGGCGGCGAAGGCACTTATATTGCTGCTGATAGCGCCAATCAACGCGAGGCCCGCCAGTACTGCAACAAACTCATTCGGCAATGAAGTAAACAGCGCCACAATAGTGCCTGCAAAAATACCGCCCACCAGATAAAATACACCGTTCGCGACGCCAGCAACGTAACGCTTATCAGGGTCTTCATGCGCCTCTTTACTGGTGCATATTGCGGCGGTAATTGCAGCGATAACCGTGGTAATACCGCCAAAAAAAGCCGTTAACAGCGAAGTGATACTGGTCAAGGTGACAATTGGCTTGGCGGGCGTTGAGTAGCCCGAGGTACGCAATATCGCCATGCCCGGTAGGAACTGCCCCGTTAGGCTGACAAGCACCAGCGGTATCGCTAGGCTAAGGGTCGCATGCCATGTCCAGTCCGGTTGAATAAATTGCGGCTGCGCTAACTGGAACCCCACGCCCTTCAGGCTCGCCCCCTCCAGAAAAACCGCTAGAACGACACCTACAATCAATAGGCATACCAAGCTGTAGCGGGGCGTCAGACGTTTAAAAACCAGATAAGCGATAATCATCCCAATCGCCAATGCGGGCACATTGTTTAATGACACGAAAATACCGATACCAAATTGAAACAAGATGCCCGCCATCATGGCACTGGCAATTCCAGGAGGAATCAGCTGGATAATTCGATCAAACGAGCCTGTTACGCCGATCACGAATATGATGATGGCTGCCGTTAGATAAGCGCCTATCGCCTCATTGAGCGACAGACCCGGAAACAGTGTCACCAACAATGCAGTTCCCGGAGCAGACCACGCAGTGACGACGGGCACTTTCAACCAAAAACTCAGCAAGATACCCGAGATGGCAGCTCCAATCGAAATGGCCCAAACCCAAGAGGTCATCATAGTGTTCGAAATGTCAGCACTCTGAGCGGCTTGAAAAAAAATAGCCAGTGGGCCGGAGTACGAGACCAGAACGGCCACGAAGCCTGCGGTGACCGCGGGAACCGACCAGTCCTTGTGTAATTGCATACTAGAAGTATCCCAAAGCGATTAAGTGTTACTACCCAATGTTAATGGCCTGGCAAGTACAGACTTGCCAGGCTTTTCATTACGCAACGCCTAGGTGCGTTTCCAAAAGCTCTGGGTTATCTCTTAGTCCCTGTGAATCACCGCTGTACTTCACTTCGCCTTTTACTAGCAGCAAGTGCTTTTCAGCCACTTCCAGCAAGTTATCGATATTTTTGTCAACGATGATTGTCGAGATCCCCGTAGTCTTGATGGCGCGAATAATCTTCCAGATTTCATCACGTATCAGTGGTGCCAAGCCTTCGGTGGCTTCATCAAGGATCATCAGATCGGGGTTTGTCGTCAGCGCACGACCAATCGAGAGCATCTGCTGTTCTCCACCAGACAACAGCGCTCCATCATGATTAATCCGTTGCCCTAGGCGCGGAAACGTGTCCAAAACCCGCTCCATAGTCCAGAGCGTCTCTCCCCGCTCATTAGGGCGCGCCGCCATGATGAGGTGCTCACGCACGCTGATACCGGGGAATATCCCACGCCCTTCCGGCACGTATCCAATCCCTTGACGCATTAGCTGCCAGGGACGACGCTTCGCAGTTGAGACCCCCTTGATAAAGACTTCCCCACGGCGTGGTGGTACAAAGCCGAGAATCGATTTCAGCGTGGTGGTCTTGCCCATGCCGTTACGCCCAAGAAGGCTAAGTGTTTCACCTGGCATTAAGACCAAATCCACACCATGCAAAACATGACTTTCACCGTAATAGGTATGCAGCCCTCGGGCATCAATTAAGGGCGTCTCTGTGGCGTTTGTGGTCATGCGGTTGCCCCCTCATCATGGCGTCCCAGGTAGACATCACGAACTTTCTCACTTGTACGTATCTGTTCCGTTGGGCCGCTCTCCAGTACACAGCCATCGACCATTACAGTGATGCGATCGGCCAAACGGAACACTGAGTCCATATCGTGCTCAATCAACACCAAGGTATAGCGATCCTTTAAACTGGCGAGCAGCTCCGTGACCTGGGCAGTCTCTTCACGCCCCATGCCTGCCATCGGCTCATCCAGCAGCATCAAAGACGGTGCTGTCGCTAGCACCATGGCAATTTGGAGCTGGCGTTGCTCACCGTAGCTCATGTCCGAGGCAATCGTGTGTGCCCGATGGTTCAATTGACAGGTTTCCAGCACCTCTTGGGCGCGCTCGCTCACCTGCTGCGCCGTATGACGAGAACGCCAACTGCCAAACACACCGCCCAGATGAATACGCGCTGCTAGCTCACAGTTTTGCAGGCACGTAAGGCGGGGGAAGATATTGGTCTTCTGATGGCTGCGACCAATGCCCAGGCGCGCAATTTGGCGAGCACTTTTGCCTTGTATTTGTTTCTGCCGATAGAGCACTTGGCCTTCCGACGGAGGTATCTCGCCGGAGAGCAAATTGATCAAAGTGCTTTTTCCGGCGCCGTTAGGACCCAAAATGGCATGTATTTCGTGGGCTTTCACATCAAAGTCAACGTCGTTGACAGCGACTAGACCGCCAAAACGACGCGTCAGCCCCTGGGTGGCTAATACGATGTCATTACTCATGGCTAGTCCACCTTACTCTGCGTCACGGGCTGAGCGGAGGCTACCGCTTTCTCCGTCGTGTCATGGGGCGTTTTGCTGCTCTTGCTTCCCCAGGGAGGCGCAATAATCAGGCCGGCTACACCACGCGGTAGCACCAGCACTGCCGCGATGATGGTCAACCCCATCAAGATGGGCCAATGTGTCGTGGCGTGCTCATAGACGAACAGCAGTATTTCATACGCGAAAGCGCCTAAAATGGGGCCAAATATGGTGCCCATGCCGCCTAAAATCAGCATCATTAACACTTCACCGGAAGTGTGCCAGCCAAGCTGAGCTGGGTTGGCAAACCCGTACTGCATCGCCGCCAACATTCCGGCAATCGAGGCCATGACCCCAGCAATCACAAAGGCGATCAGCTTATAACCACTGGTTGAATAACCCAGGGCCTGCATGCGGTGCTCGTTATCATGAATACCGTCTAGCACCTGACCGAAGTAGGAGCGGGTCAGCCAGCGTAAAAAGAGATACCCGACCAGAAGCATTCCCAGGCAGAAGTAAAAGAAGCTATAAGGGTTATCCAGGTCCACCAGCGTGGTATCGCCTATTGCGAGGCTGGGTCGGAACATAATAAAGACGCCGTCGGTTCCACCCGCAAACTGGGAAGTACTAATGAAGTAGTAAAGCATCTGGCCGAACGCCAAAGTAGTCATGATGAAGAAGATGCCTTTGGTGCGAATAACCAAAAGGCCGACGATGAGCCCAACGCATGCAGAAACGCCGATGACCAGGGGCAGCATCCACCACATGGAGGCTGGGCTAAAGTCAGGACTGGCGAGGGCAAGTGTGTAAGCGCCTAATCCGAAAAAGAGTGCGTGTCCCAAACTCACTAGGCCCACGA
This sequence comes from Halomonas sp. LC1, assembly GCF_030247125.1. NCBI lineage: Bacteria > Pseudomonadati > Pseudomonadota > Gammaproteobacteria > Oceanospirillales > Halomonadaceae > Halomonas > Halomonas sp. LC1. The sequence continues at coordinate 57,589 of NZ_JASSPG010000007.1, forward strand.
TGCCTACGAGCAGATCGAGACTCATGGCAAACAGCGCAAGGATTAGCATCAAGGTCAGCTTCTCTAGCATGAAATTGGCCTGATTGCCGAAGACCGTCTCGCCCCAAAGAGGAAAAGTAGCCACTAACGCCGTCAGTATTAGCATGATGTAGGCAACGCGCTTGGGGTATCTATGTAACATTGCTTTTTCTCCTCACGCGAAAAGACCGCGCGGTTTCACCAATAGAACCGCTGCCATAATTAGATAAATCACCATGCTGGCGAGACTAGGGATAAGCACTGCGCCAAAGGTGGTGGCCATGCCAATAATGATGGCACCCCAGAAGGCGCCTTTGATGGAACCAATCCCACCGATGACCACGACCACGAAGCAGGTGATCAATATGCTGTCACCCATGCCGGGCGCAATTGAGGTGAGAGGGGCGGCAATCATGCCAGCAAAGGCGGTCAGCGCCACACCCACACTAAAGATAAGCGTGAACAGCGTGCGCACATTGATGCCGAGCCCTTCTACCATGTCGCGGTTAACAGCACCGGCCCGAATAATGATGCCTAAGCGGGTATGGCGAATAACACCGTAAATGATCCCTGCCAACGCCAGGCAAACCCCCATGACAAAAAGCCGATAAACCGAATACTGCAGGCTGTCGGTCAATTGAATACTCACGTCGAACGGCGCAGGTACCGGTACACGATGTACATCGCCTCCCCAGATGATTCTCTGGGCCTCGTTGAGCACTAAAATCAAGCCAAAGGTCAGCAGTACCTGGTACAAATGGTCACGTTTATAAAGCGTGTCGAGGAACAGCCTCTCAATGACTAAACCTAATGCAATGGCAATGGGGATAGCCACTAAGATGGCCAACCAGAAATTGCCGAAGCGCATGGTCAGGTCATACACCAAATAGGCACCGATCATATACATGGCACCATGGGCCAAATTGATAATGCCCATGATTCCAAAAATCAGCGTTAACCCACTGGCAATTAAAAACAGCAGCAACCCATACTGGAGTCCATTCAGCAGTTGGACACCAAAGAATGCGAGATCCATGAGACCCCTCCGAGCATAAAAGGGGAAGCGGGATTGCCCCGCTCCCATGCATTACGAAATGCCGTTACATCTGACAGGCGTCGTCAGGCACTTCTAGATTCTCGGCAGCGATGCTGACGACCTCATGTTTGCCGTCACGAATCTCACGGAGATAAACATTCTGGATAGGATGGTGAGAGTCCGAAAAGCTCAACGGACCTCGCGGACTGGCTAACTGTACATCCGCCAAGACCTCGATTAATCGCTCACGGTCTGAAATGTCACCGCCCAGCACATTAAGCGCCTGGGCTAACATCATGCCGGTATCGTAGCCTTGCACTGCATAAGTATCCGGCGCTTCACCGTAAGCTTCTTCGTAGGCGGCCAAAAACGAGCGGTTCGCATCATTTTCTAGAGTTTCTGCGTAGTGAAGCGTGGTCATAACCCCTTCACCCGCATCGCCAAGAGCTTCTAGATTGCCCTCGGTAAGAAAGCCGGACCCTAGTAGAGGAATGCTTTCATTCAGTCCCGCCGCCGCGTAATCCCTTACGAAGCTGACACCACCGCCTCCCGCAAAGAAGGTGTATACTGCATCCGGCTGAAGGCTGGCAATCTGCGTCAAGTAACTCTGGAATTCGGTGCTGGGGAATGGCACTAAAATTTGCTCAACGATTTCACCACCTTCAGCGGTAAATGCCTCTTCAAAGCCTGCCAGATCCTCCTTGCCTCCAGCGTAATCCCAGGTAATAGTTACAATCTTGCGATGCCCTTGATCGTAAGCCACTTTGCCCATAGGGTAGCTGTCTTGCCACATGCTGAACGAGGTACGGAACACGTTTGGCATGCATAGCTCATTAGTAGCAGCTCCCAACCCCGCATTAGGAATGATGGTGATGGCACCGGTCTGTTTGGCCACTCGAAGCATGCCCATGGCAACACCCGAGTGAACGGGCCCAATAACGAAATCCACATCGTCACCATTGACCAAACGACTCATGTTTTGAGGCGCTTTAGAGGGATCAGCTTCAGAATCTAGCTCAATGTATTCCACATCGCGGCCGCCCAACTGACCGCCTTCTTCCTCAATGGCCAATTTCAACCCATTAGTGATGGCCTCTCCGAGGGCGGTGTAGGTACCTGAATAAGGAAGCATCAAGCCAAGTTTCACCGGATCTTCATTGGCGAAGGCACCGCCTGCTGAAAGCATTGCAGTGGCACTAAGGAGCGTAGCTAGGGAGGTCTTTTTAAATGTTTTCATTATATTTTCACCAGGATTCAGTTGTTATGAAGTTGTTTTGGCTGCATTTACAGCAGTAAGCGACATCCCTGTCTCATCAGATCTAAATCACACGTGATACACGTCGATAACCTGATGGATGTAGTCGTTATTCAGCTGCACGACTTTTCTTGTGATCAGCGGGCTCTCGCCCGACACGTCCAGGGTGTAGAAGCATGTGCCGAAGAAGCTGTCGGTCTTCTTATAGCGGTGGTTGAGCGTGTGCCAGTTAAAGCGCAGTTCCACCGTGTCACCGTCTTGCGAGAGGATCTCCAGGTTGCTTATCTGGTGGGTGGTGCGCGGTTCCGGCGTGCTCGCCCCGCTGCGCTCGGTCTTGATCCGGTAGACGCGATCTTCCAGCCCTTCGCGGTTGGGGTAGTAGATCAACGAGATCTCGCTGTGCGGGTCTCGGGTAAGCTGGTCGTCGTCGTCCCAGGCCGGCATCCAGAACTCGGCGTCCTGACGATATAAAGTGAGCCACTCGTCCCACTCCCGGTCATCGAGTAGTCGTGCTTCGCGGTACAAAAAAGCTTGGATGTCGTGATAGCTAATGCTCATGGCACTTCTCTCCTCTCTTCTGGCGCTGGGCGTTTAGGCGGACGCGGTGGCGATAAATTGGCTGCGCTCTTTGTCGATGGCGCGCAGCATTTCGCTGACCCAGTGCTTGTGGTGCAGCACGTAGAGCCCTTCGTCTTCCGGGGAGGCGCCGCTGAGCAGGGGCTTCATGTCGATCGCCTGGGCCGTTTCGTCGGCGCCTTCGATCCATTGTTGGGCGCCACGGGAGAGGTCGTTCCATTCGGCCAACGCGCCGTTGTAACCTTCTTGGCAGGCGCGGAACTCTTCTAAGTCGTCGGGCGTGCCCATGCCGGAGACGTTGAAGAAGTCTTCGTATTGGCGGATACGCACGCGCCGGTCTTCGGCGGCTTCGCCTTTGGGCGCGAAGCAGTAAATCGTGACTTCGGTTTTGTCAACGGCGACCGGACGGATCACGCGGATTTGCGTGGAGAACTGGTCCATCAGGTAGACGTTGGGGTAGAGGCAGAGGTTGCGCGTCTGGTTGACGATGGAGTCGGCGCGGGCGTCGCCTAGCTGCTCCTGGATCCAGTCCTTATGTTGGTAGACCGGACGCACTTCTGGGTTAAGCAGCCGGGTCCACAGCATCATGTGGCCGTTTTCATAGGAGTAGAAGCCGCCTTTGCTTTTCGACCACCCGTCGGCGTCGACTGCTTTGGTGCCGCCCGCATCGTAGTTGCGACGCTCCATGGTGGAGGCGTAGTTCCAGTGCACGGAGCTGACGTGGTAACCGTCGGCGCCGTTTTCGGCCTGGAGCTTCCAGTTGCCGGTGTAGGTGTACGACGAGGTACCGCGCAGGATTTCCAGGCCTTCAGGGGCTTGGTCGACGATGTTGTCGATGACCTTGGTGGTTTCACCTAGGTGCTGTTCGAGGGGCTGCACGTCGTCGCTCAGGCTACCGAACAGGAAGCCTTTGTAGTTTTCAAAGCGCGGCAGGCGTTTGAGGTTGTGAGAGCCGTCCTGTTTGAACTGGTCAGGGTAGGCACCGTTCTTTTCGTTTTTGGCTTTGAGCAGTTGGCCGTCGTTTTTGAACGTCCAGCCGTGGAATGGGCAGGTGAAGGTGCCTTTGTTACCACGCTTGCGGCGGCAAAGGGTGGCGCCGCGGTGGGCGCAGGCGTTAATCAGGCCGTGCAGTTCACCCTGCTTGTCGCGGGTGATGATCACCGGCTGGCGGCCCATGGTGACGGTCATGTAGTCACCCGGCTCACTGATCTGGCTCTCGTGAGCCAGGAACAGCCAGTTGCCTTCGAAGATGTGCTTCATCTCCAGTTCGAAGAAGGCGGGGTCGGTGAACATGCTGCGGTGGCAGCGGAAGATACCCTGGGCGGGGTCGTCTTGGACGGCGTCGCGCACGCGGGCTTCGAGCTGATCAAGCTGTGTGGTCATGAGCTCTCTCCTCGTATTTATTATGTCTTGCTAAAGCGAGCCCAGGGGAAGGCTCGCCTTGATCAAGATCGGGCCTTAAACCTTGGCGGTTCCGGCAAGCTGGCTGGCAAGGTCCTGCTCATCTTCTTTGGCCCGTGGGCGGGCATGGCGGACTTGCAGCTCGGCGGCGTCGGTTTGTGCCAGCTCCACGTCGAACACCACGTGAGAGAACGGGCCGTCCAAGTCGCGTTTGGCGATCTCGGCGGGGTCTTCAATCCGCTCGGCGGGCACGACCAGCTCTTCGCGGGTGGCAAAGGCGAAGTCGTCATAGGTGTAGGGATCGCCTGCCAGATTGATCTGGGTGGTCAGGTGCTGATGGCCCGGGGCCGAGACAAAGTAGTGGATATGCGCCGGGCGTTCGCCATGGCGGCCGAGTGACTTGAGCACCACATCGGTAGGGGCCCCTTCGGGCACGCCGTAGCCGGAGGGGATAATACTGCGCGCGGTGTAGCGGCCATCGCTGTCGGTATAAATCGTGCGGCGCAGATTGTACTCGGATTGAGAGGGGTCGAAGAAGGAGTAGCCGCCCAGGGAGTTGGCGTGCCAGATCTCGACCTTGGCACCGGCAATCGGGGTGCCGTCGACGTCACGTACTTGGCCGGTCAACCACATGGTCTCGCCATCGGTATCGTCGTCGTCCAGGCGGGCAAAGCCGTCGGCTTCCGGAGCGCCGGCTACGTACAGCGGGCCTTCGATGGTCCGCGGCGTACCGCCGGTACGCTGGGCTTCGGCGTCGATGGCATCTTGGCGCATATCGAGGAAGTGGTCAAAACCGAGCCCAGGCGAGAGCAGGCCGAACTGGGTCTGGCTGCCCAGAGCATTGAGCAGGTTAACCGCCGCCCAGTACTCTTCTTCGGTGACGTCGAAATCGTCGATCAATTTGAACAGGTCGCCGACCAAACGATGAACGATTTGCTTGGCGCGGTCGTTGCCGCCGGCCTGGTCGAAGCCAGCGACGGTTTTAACAAAGGCTTGGACTTCGGGCGTGTCGAAAATCTTCACGGTCATGAGGAAACCCTATCGTTGGTTTTTTTGTTGTCTTGGGGCCCGGCGATAGCAGCAACATTCGAGGTGAGATTGGGGTACGTCTATCATAGGCTTAAAGACTACAGTTGTTGTCGGTTCGTCAGTAATATCGACTAGCCCCCACTTAACAGACCAATATCGTTTGAGTTCCTTGCCATACTTCATAGGTATCTCGATGCGGCACCATCACCTACAAGCATCAATGCTATCTAGTGCTTTGTTAAAAAATAACCAGTTGTTTTACATGTAAAAAAATAAATAAAAACATGCAAGAATTCTTAATGCTCTGCGAAAAGGATACTCGGCTTATTTATTTTTTTTGTTATGTAGGGTTTAGTTAACCTTGCACAGAGCATTTCACACCTAAGAGGGTATCCAACAGATTTTGGGGTTACGACAAAAGAATAACAAGCCAGTGCAAGGCAAGCTCTAATGACCAATTTAATATTTTCTTATGTAGTAGATCCTTGGCAACGCATCCGAATTTGAAGCCTACATAGAACAATATTGCAGTGAAAAGGGATAAGAAATGAATACACAACTGACGCCCTTACAAAGGCTGAGTGAGGCTAGAAAGGCTTTCTTCCAAGATGGGAATATTCCTAATGGAATCATAGACGAAGCGATCCTGAACTCATGGAAACGCTGTATCGCCGAGCACAAGAGTGTGACTGAGCGGGTCATATACGAAACGGTACCGTGCAGTAGATTTAACGAAATTAAACAAAAAAATCAAAATCTTACTAATGCAGCCACTATCCCAATTGAACAGCTTCATCGCACCATTAGTGGTGCGGGCTACGCACTGCTACTCACTGACCACCAAGGCCATGCTCTATGCACCTATCAAGCTAACGCTCACTCCGGCAGGGTGCTCAAGCAGGCCTTCCGTCCTGGAGTCAATCTCTCGGAGCAATGCATTGGGACATCGGCGATGAGCTGCGCGCTTACGGCTGGCAGACCTGTTGCAGTTTCAGGACCGGAGCACTACTACACCACTAATCAATCGCTGAATTGTGCGGCCGCTCCCATTATCTCCCCCTATGGTCAAGTGATTGGTTCGATTGATATCACTCGGGAGCATAGTTTGGCCCCAGGAAGTGCACTTTCACTCGTCACCCAGTGCGCGCGGGCGATCGAACATCGCTTGATCATGCAACTACGGCCCTACTTGACCCTGCAACTAAGCTGGCAGAAAGTACCCACGACTAATGATATGTTGATCGCCCTCGGCCCGGAGGGTGAAATCCTGGGTATGACGCCGAAGGTGCGCGAAGTGATCGGCCTCACCGCTGGCCATGCCCCGAAAAACTTCCAGGAACTATTTGATCTTCGCTTTGGCGAACTGGCCGATGCCGCCCGGGGTCAGCGCCCCCCATTGTTAGGCCGGACATCTTCCGGACTTTCCTTCGTACTAAATCCCACGGTGCAGCATCAGACAAGCCTGATTGAGGGAACGGCGACCTGCAAAGATAGCAAGCGTCATTTGTCAACGGTTGCCTCGGTACCCGACTTTGGCGACGCGACTCTTAACAAACAGATTCCACTTGCCCTGAGAGCTGTTAACAAGCGTCTTCCCGTATTGATTCTGGGAGAAACCGGTGTAGGCAAGGAAGTCATGGCCAAGACTCTTCACGAACAGAGTGGCAACAAAACAGGAGAGTTCATCGCTATTAACTGCGCCGCTATTCCTGAGACATTGATTGAAAGCGAGCTTTTTGGATATACCGAGGGGGCCTACACAGGCGCTCGCCGTGGCGGCGCGCCGGGTAAGATCGAGCAGGCCAACGGCGGCACCTTATTTCTCGATGAAATTGGGGATATGCCCCTTACTCTTCAATCCAGGCTGCTGAGAGTGCTGGAAACAAACGAAGTGAGCCGCCTGGGGGCGGGTAAGACGAAAAGCGTAAACTTCCAGTTAATCTGTGCAACTCACCATGATCTGGCATCAGCCGTAGCTCAAGGTGCTTTCCGTGATGATCTGCTTTACCGCATACAAGGGATGCCGCTAAGAATTCCACCTTTAAGAGAGCGCTCGCGGTTACAGGCATTTTTAGTAGAACAGTGTTCACAAGTTACCCAGGGTACGCGTCAGCTCTCATTTGATGCCCTCAAACGAATGGAGAACTACCCCTGGCCAGGAAATGTACGCGAACTGCGCCACGCCCTAAAACACGCTGATGTAATGGCTGATGATAGCGATCATCTGATCGATCTTTGCCACCTACCCACAGAGATCGTTGACAGCCCTCCTCAACATTCAAGGAAGCGCTACTCATCAACACTAAAGGCCCAAGAGCAGCATATGATTGAGGCAGCTTTAGAAAAGACCGATGGCAATGTCAGCAAAGCTGCCAAACATCTAGGGATAGGCCGCGCCACGCTGTATCGCAAAATCAAAGAAATCCAGAGCATAAAATAGCCGTCCAAGCTGGGCCTCATGGCATAGGAGCAAAAGAAGAGCGACGCATACACCCTAAGCTAAAGCTGTATCAAAATGAGAATGTTAAGACATTTCTCTCACTTTGAGACGCCTACGCACTATATCAAGGCCCTGAAGGAGCGCTTAGGGATCATAAAATTCAACAACTTAAAATAAATATTCACGACCGTCTCAGTTGGCATGCTTCTCGCTAAAGATTGCAGGCACCATACAAGATTAATAAGCATGATGGAGATACATAACATGCGGCCGTATAGCCTGCCCATGCACTGCAGCCCACTGAGCAAAAAGATTCGACATGTTCTCGCGATGGCTGGAGCATTAACGCTTAGCACCACCGCCACTTTAACCGCCAATGCCGCCGAAATTGCCACAGACCCGGGGGACTACGTACCACTACCCGAAGGCAGTACGCTAGGGCTGCTTTATTTACAGCATGCTAGCCGGGATTCAGTTTACGCGAACGGTGATTTGCTTCGCGGTGATACGGAGCTCGATACCCGTATAGGTTTAGCCCGATTTATTCACTATATGGATATCGGTGGGTATACCGTCAATCCTCAGATAATACTGCCTTTCGGTAGGGTTGAATTGAAAGCACCTTTCGGCCCTATGGGGCCAACCTCCTCTAGTGGCATGGGCGATCCCATGATCGGCGCCACTACGTGGTTAGTGAACAACCCGGATCAACAAAAGTGGTTTGGTTTCTCCGCCTTTGCCTCAATCCCTGCGGGAAAGTACGACGCCTCTAATGGCCCCATTAATGTCGGTGAAAACCGCTGGAAAGGCATTTTCCAAGCAGGTTACGTCACCGGTCTTGGTGAAGATTTTATGCTGGATGTCATCGCCGAATACGCGACTTACGGCGATAACGATGACTTTATAGGTACGCATCGTGAGCAAAATGATAGCCAAAGCCTACAGACACATTTCAAGTACTTACTCAGCCCTCAAAGCCACCTTGCCCTCTCCTACTATCACTCCTTCGGCGGCGAAACGACCGTTGGCGGTGTTCGGCAAGACGACGTACTTGATAACAGTCGTTGGCAGGCAACGTTCGCGACCTTTGTTCAGCCCACTCTTCAACTCCAGATGCAGTACGGCCAGGACATTAATGTTGAAAATGGCTTCAAGGAAGACCAGCGCATTAATGTTCGTGTAGCCAAAGTATTCTGAACACGCAACTACTGGCAACGACAACACAATGGCATATGCCCCCTGGGCCTTTGGCTAAGGCAATGGGGTAACTTAGAGAAAGGCGTAGCACCGATTATTGGAGCACGCGGGAGACGATTGAAAAGGAGAAACATCATGTCCGATGCACTATTACTGAAACCTACCATATGGCAAGAGCACGTGTTTACAGGTCAGTGGGTAGCCGGTTCAGGCAATGTATTGCCGGTCACGGCACCTGCTAGTAGCGAAACTCTCGGCCATATTGGCAGCACGACAAGCGAGCAGTTAGATGCCGTCGCCGACAAAAGCCATGAAGCCGCCATTGCTTGGGGCGACACTTCATACGATGAGCGTGCGGCTATCATGCGCCAAGCCGCCCGTACCGCTGAGGAACACCAAGATGAATTGATCCATTGGCTTATAGACGAGAGCGGCTCAACGCCTGCCAAGGCCGCGTTTGAAGTGGCTATATCAATAAAAGTACTGCATGAAGCCGCCTCGTTACCTTCACGTGCGGCGGGAGAGCTGATGCCCTCAACACCTGGCCGTCTCAATATTGCACGCCGTCGTCCTGTGGGTGTTGTCGGCGTCATATCACCTTTTAACTTTCCCCTGTACCTCGCTATACGCGCGGTCGCCCCTGCGCTTGCATTGGGTAACGCGGTCATACTCAAACCCGACCCACGCACCAGTGTATGTGGCGGTGTCAGTATTGCGCGTCTATTTGAGATAGCGGGCTTACCTAAAGGTGTGCTTGCCATGCTGCCTGGAGGCGGTGAAGCAGGGGCGGCACTGGTCGAGAACCGTAACGTTGCCATGATTCAGTTTACGGGCTCGACAGCCGCAGGACGAAAAATTGGCGAAACCGCGGGCCGTTTGCTTAAGAAAGTATCGCTGGAGCTAGGCGGCAAAAACTCGCTGATCATACTTGATGATGCCGACCTAGATTTGGCCATTAGTAATGCCACTTGGGGGGCCTATCTGCATCAGGGTCAAATCTGTATGTCGAGCGGCCGCATTCTGGTCCAGCGGGACATCTATGATCGTTTCCTCGAACGCCTGACAGAGAAAGCACGCAGCTTAAGCGTTGGTGACCCGCGCAGTGGAAAATTCGCTCTCGGTCCATTGATTGACAAGGGCCAACTGGATCACGCATGTGACCTGCTGTCTCGCGCAAAAGCGTCCGGGGGCAACATACTCGTGGGTGGTGAAACCGACGGGCTTTTCTTTAAGCCGGCGGTCGTCAGCGATGTCACCACCGATAACCCTATTTTTCACGAGGAGGCGTTTGCCCCTATTGCCGTGGTTATCCCTTTTGACACAGACGCAGAGGCAGTAGCACTTGCCAATAATACAGAGTATGGGCTATCGGCCGGGGTGATTTCGCGCGATGTGGGCCGTGCTTTACGCTTAGGCGAGCAGCTAAGAACAGGGTTGTTGCACATTAATGATCAAACAGTGAATGACGAAGTCATCAACCCCTTCGGCGGGGTTGGCGCCTCAGGCAATGGAAACAGCGTGGGGGGGAGCAGCAATATGGATGAATTCACGCAGTGGCAGTGGCTAACGCTCAAGGGGGAGGCGCCCGCCTACCCTCTTTAAATGCGGCCTTTAACCAGAAATTTCTTATTGCAACGCAATACCGAGGTGAACCATGACAAACAATACACACACAGACATCACAGTTGCAGTCACCCGAGAGAAAGGAGCTGAATTTACAATAGAAAAAGCGAGCATTCGCCCACCCCAGGGAGACGAAGTGCTGGTCAGGGTGGTGGCGACCGGTATGTGCCATACAGACCTGATCGTACGTGATCAGTATTATCCGGTGCCGTTACCTGCCGTATTGGGGCATGAGGGCGCAGGTGTTGTGGAAGCCGTAGGCCCTGGAGTCACCTCACTTGAAATTGGCGACCACGTCGTCCTGAGTTATGCATACTGCGGTGCTTGCAACCCTTGTGATGCCGGACATGCATCGTACTGTAAAGACTTTTTTGGACGCAATTTCAGCGGTGGTGACCCCTACGGCAACCAAGCCATTCGTGATGGTAACAACCAGCCTCTGCACGATCATTTTTTTGGCCAGTCCTCCTTCGCTACCTACTCCCTGAGCCGGGAAAACAATGCAGTCAAAGTGCCAAAAGACGCGCCTCTTGAATTACTTGGCCCACTAGGTTGCGGCATACAGACAGGCGCCGGTGCCGTTATCAATGCTCTCAAAGTCACGCCTGGAAGCCGTTTTGCCGCCTTTGGTGCAGGGGCCGTGGGGCTTGCGTCCATCATGGCAGCAAAAATTGCCGGTGCCACTACCATTATTGCCATTGACATCATCCCTTCACGCCTGGAGCTAGCCAAAGAGCTGGGGGCGACAGATACCATCAACTCTAAAGAGGAATCTGTAGTAGAGCGTATTCAGCAAATAAGCGGAGGCGGTGTTGATTTCGCGTTGGAATCTACAGGGCGTCCCGAGGTACTTCGTCAAGGGGTTGACGCCCTTGGTGGGCTAGGCATGCTAGGGGTGGTGGGGGCTCCTGCTTTGGGCACCGAGGCCGCTTTTGATGTGAACGATCTCCTTTTAGGAGGAAAAAGTATTCGCGGTATCGTCGAAGGAGACAGCGTGGCAAGAAAGTTTATCCCTCAGTTGGTAGAACTATACCAACAGGGTCGCTTCCCCTTTGATAAGCTGGTGAAGTACTACTCCTTTGAGGACATCAACCAAGCAGCCGCCGATAGTTCTGAGGGAATGACGCTTAAGCCTATTATCCGGATGAATGGCTGAGCATGTAGCGTCCATTAATGCTGGCTAGCTTATAGTGGACGCAGCATCAGCGCACCGCCTTAAGTGCATTGAAAACAAGCCTTTGCCGGTGGGAATTCTCCATCGGCCTTTTTATCCAATGCTATGGATAAAAATGCCCGAGCAGCGATAGCAGACACGGGCAAAGGAGGATGATTATCGAGTGACAGAGGTAATAAAAGGTCAGCCGCTTTTGGTGACCACCTCACTGGTGAAAATAAACTCGAAGTCCTTGGTTTCGAAAATTGCTGAAACGACCACGCCCAATACCAACGCCCAAAACGTTGCACCGATGCCTAGAATCTGAATACCGGATGCAGCAATCAGAAAAGCGAACAACGCGCCTATTTCATGCTTTCTACCAGAAAAGGCGATCGCCATTGATGAGGTAATCACGCGCATGAGTGCCAATCCCGCAATAATGGCAATGAAGTAACGCGGCGTTGCCTCCAGCAAGCTAACGACATAGCCGTAAAATGGCGCGGCTACTACGAAGATAGCCCCAGCAATCACCGCTGCGACCCAACGTTTGTCGTGAGTCCCCGCTTCTGGCGAAGCGCACACGCCGGTCATCGGTGCCGCGATGCACGTACTGTGTAGATTAAAGAATGACGACACCATGGTACCCAAACCACCCACAGCAGTAATCGCGTTAGCCGGGGCGTCTTTGTAGCCCATTCCCTTCACTAAGCCAACGCCTGCTGGTGTTTCCATGCCGACCAGAATAATAGCGAGTGGTAAGCCATAGGTGAGAAAAGCACCAAAGGTAAACTCGGGGATGATGAACTCAGGAAAACGTATGGTTGCTTCAATACCTGATAGGTCAACGCCCGTTGCCATCAGATAAAGAATGCCTGCCAGCATCGCGACGACCAACGGTGGAACTTTACGAAACAGCCGTGCGGAAATGAAGAAGGCCAAAATCATGATGGAGGCTGGCACAATGGCACTTTCCAATGGTTTCACCATATTGAGACCAAAGCTAAGCAACATACCGCCCACCATACCCATCACAATCGGCATCGGTATCAAGCGCATCACAATACCCATCACGCCAGTCACACCTGCGATTAAGGTAATGACGCCAGCAGTCAAGCTAGCGCCTAATGCGGCCTCCAGCCCTATCACAGGAATGACTGCTGCAAACATTAAGGCGCCGGGAATAGAGTTGGCCATTGGCAGCGGCAAGCGATAATAGGCGGGCATGAAAAGCCCAAACAAGCCATTGATCATCAAGTAACTGATGACCCATATCATGATGAAGGAGGAATCGAGACCGGCAGAGGTGCCGGCGCTAATGTGAACCACCCCAACACTGAGCCCTAAAATTCCCGCCACTAGTCCAGTACTGGCGTTGTCGGCATTGAGGTCGCGCAGAAAATCGCGGGGCGCATGCCTTAGGCTGACGCCTTTCTCAATATGTTTCACGGTTTGCTCCAGGGGATTATTGTGCTTAAAGTTATCTTTAACACTTTTTTAGAATTGACTTATTTAACCTACTAATAGCCCTGGTCGCCCCCACCCACTGGCAGCACGCTGCCGGTGATGTAACTCGCCTCATCGGAAGCCAGGAACAGAATAGGCGCGGCCATCTCGTCGAGCGTGCCGTAGCGTTTCATCAGACAGCTCTGCTTGGTCTGATCGATATGCGCCTGGAACCATGCCCGTTCGGTCTCGTTGCTAGGCTCGGGCGTGCCGCGGGAAATCCGGCGCGGCGGTGCTTCGGTGCCACCGATAGCAGCGGCAGCCACGCGAATGCCAGCATCAGCGTATTCGAAAGCCAGCGACTCGGTCAGCGCATTGACCCCCCCTTTGGCCGCCGAGTAGGGGATCCGGTGGATGCCCCGCGCCGCCACGGAAGAAACATTGACGATCACGCCGCTACCCTGCGCTACCATGGTGGGCAGTACCGCGCGGCAGCACCAAAGCGTGGGCATTAAAGAGCGGTTAATCTCTGCGACAACTTGTGCTTCAGTGAACTCGGTAAACGGCTTAAAGTTAATTGCACCACCTACGTTGTTCACTAGAATATCGATACGGCCAAAGTGAGAAAGCGTCTCCTGAATCACTTTCTCAGCACCTTCATAGGTCTCTAGATCCGCTTGTACCGCGATCACTTCACATCCCTGCTGGCGGATTCCAGCCACCACTTCATGGATGTAATCATTGCGATCTACCAGTACTAAACGCGCCTCTTCGGCGGCTGCGCGCTCAGCAACTCGACGCCCAATTCCCTGAGCTGCACCGGTAATCACCATCACTTTGCCTTGAAAGCGGTGTGTCATGATGTACTCCCTGCTTCATTGGGGGTGAACTTCTCGTAGTGAAAGCTCTGTGGCTCAATGCCTTCTGCGTCAAAGTATTTCAGCACGGCATCGACCATTGGAGGCGGGCCACACAGGTAAACGTCCACATCACCGTCATGCATGACAGCAGCGTCCATGTGGTGGGTCACATACCCTTTACGCGGATGCTCACTGGCTTCATCAACCACCACCGTGGCGTAGCTGAAGCTTGGCAGTTTCTCAGCGAAGGCGTCTAAGGCGTCGGTTTTGACCAAGTGATCGTCTTTATTGACGCCATAAATCATGTGAATCGGCGCATTGCACCCCTTTTCGACCAACTGCGCTAACATGGAAAGAAAAGGAGCTAACCCCGTCCCCCCCGCCAGCATTAGCACCGGACGTTTCACTTCTCGCAGGTAGAAGCTGCCCAGCGGGCCGGTCAGCGTAAGCTTTTCGCCCACCGCCGCTCGCTCAGTTAGGTAGCCGCTCATTACCCCATTGGGAATATTGCGGATCAAAAAGGTGGCGCGCTTATCACTTGGCAGTGAGCTGAAGGAGTAGGAACGGTGTACCTCTGTACCGGGCACATCAATATGGATGTATTGACCTGGTAAAAAGGCAAGGCCTTCCTCATCATCCAGTTCAACCGCTAGCTCAATGCTATCTTCAGAGAGTTGCTCAACCGCGGTGACAGTGGCTTCAACCTTGCCCACCTGTGTTTTACACAGCGTGGAGGCCACGGGCACTTGGATAACGCAGTCCGAAGAAGGCACCATTTGACACGTGAGCACTTGGCCTTCTGCAGCTTCTTCGTCAGAAAGCGCGTCTTCCAGGTATTCGTCACCCATGTCGAATTCGCCCTGCTCGCAGTGGCCTTTACAGGTACCACATACGCCGTCAGAGCAGTCCATCGGCAGGTTAACTTTTTGCCGGTAAGCGGCGTCGAGAACGGTTTCTCCCTCTTTACAGCCAATGAAGCGGGTGACGCCATCTTCGAAGTTGAGGGCTATGGTATAGCTCATGGTTAACTCTCCTCTCCTCTCCTCTCAGGTCACACGTGATACACGTCGATAACCTGATGGATGTAGTCGTTATTCAGCTGCACGACTTTTCTTGTGATCAGCGGGCTCTCGCCCGACACGTCCAGGGTGTAGAAGCATGTGCCGAAGAAGCTGTCGGTCTTCTTATAGCGGTGGTTGAGCGTGTGCCAGTTAAAGCGCAGTTCCACCGTGTCACCGTCTTGCGAGAGGATCTCCAGGTTGCTTATCTGGTGGGTGGTGCGCGGTTCCGGCGTGCTCGCCCCGCTGCGCTCGGTCTTGATCCGGTAGACGCGATCTTCCAGCCCTTCGCGGTTGGGGTAGTAGATCAACGAGATCTCGCTGTGCGGGTCTCGGGTAAGCTGGTCGTCGTCGTCCCAGGCCGGCATCCAGAACTCGGCGTCCTGACGATATAAAGTGAGCCACTCGTCCCACTCCCGGTCATCGAGTAGTCGTGCTTCGCGGTACAAAAAAGCTTGGATGTCGTGATAGCTAATGCTCATGGCACTTCTCTCCTCTCTTCTGGCGCTGGGCGTTTAGGCGGACGCGGTGGCGATAAATTGGCTGCGCTCTTTGTCGATGGCGCGCAGCATTTCGCTGACCCAGTGCTTGTGGTGCAGCACGTAGAGCCCTTCGTCTTCCGGGGAGGCGCCGCTGAGCAGGGGCTTCATGTCGATCGCCTGGGCCGTTTCGTCGGCGCCTTCGATCCATTGTTGGGCGCCACGGGAGAGGTCGTTCCATTCGGCCAACGCGCCGTTGTAACCTTCTTGGCAGGCGCGGAACTCTTCTAAGTCGTCGGGCGTGCCCATGCCGGAGACGTTGAAGAAGTCTTCGTATTGGCGGATACGCACGCGCCGGTCTTCGGCGGCTTCGCCTTTGGGCGCGAAGCAGTAAATCGTGACTTCGGTTTTGTCAACGGCGACCGGACGGATCACGCGGATTTGCGTGGAGAACTGGTCCATCAGGTAGACGTTGGGGTAGAGGCAGAGGTTGCGCGTCTGGTTGACGATGGAGTCGGCGCGGGCGTCGCCTAGCTGCTCCTGGATCCAGTCCTTATGTTGGTAGACCGGACGCACTTCTGGGTTAAGCAGCCGGGTCCACAGCATCATGTGGCCGTTTTCATAGGAGTAGAAGCCGCCTTTGCTTTTCGACCACCCGTCGGCGTCGACTGCTTTGGTGCCGCCCGCATCGTAGTTGCGACGCTCCATGGTGGAGGCGTAGTTCCAGTGCACGGAGCTGACGTGGTAACCGTCGGCGCCGTTTTCGGCCTGGAGCTTCCAGTTGCCGGTGTAGGTGTACGACGAGGTACCGCGCAGGATTTCCAGGCCTTCAGGGGCTTGGTCGACGATGTTGTCGATGACCTTGGTGGTTTCACCTAGGTGCTGTTCGAGGGGCTGCACGTCGTCGCTCAGGCTACCGAACAGGAAGCCTTTGTAGTTTTCAAAGCGCGGCAGGCGTTTGAGGTTGTGAGAGCCGTCCTGTTTGAACTGGTCAGGGTAGGCACCGTTCTTTTCGTTTTTGGCTTTGAGCAGTTGGCCGTCGTTTTTGAACGTCCAGCCGTGGAATGGGCAGGTGAAGGTGCCTTTGTTACCACGCTTGCGGCGGCAAAGGGTGGCGCCGCGGTGGGCGCAGGCGTTAATCAGGCCGTGCAGTTCACCCTGCTTGTCGCGGGTGATGATCACCGGCTGGCGGCCCATGGTGACGGTCATGTAGTCACCCGGCTCACTGATCTGGCTCTCGTGAGCCAGGAACAGCCAGTTGCCTTCGAAGATGTGCTTCATCTCCAGTTCGAAGAAGGCGGGGTCGGTGAACATGCTGCGGTGGCAGCGGAAGATACCCTGGGCGGGGTCGTCTTGGACGGCGTCGCGCACGCGGGCTTCGAGCTGATCAAGCTGTGTGGTCATGAGCTCTCTCCTCGTATTTATTATGTCTTGCTAAAGCGAGCCCAGGGGAAGGCTCGCCTTGATCAAGATCGGGCCTTAAACCTTGGCGGTTCCGGCAAGCTGGCTGGCAAGGTCCTGCTCATCTTCTTTGGCCCGTGGGCGGGCATGGCGGACTTGCAGCTCGGCGGCGTCGGTTTGTGCCAGCTCCACGTCGAACACCACGTGAGAGAACGGGCCGTCCAAGTCGCGTTTGGCGATCTCGGCGGGGTCTTCAATCCGCTCGGCGGGCACGACCAGCTCTTCGCGGGTGGCAAAGGCGAAGTCGTCATAGGTGTAGGGATCGCCTGCCAGATTGATCTGGGTGGTCAGGTGCTGATGGCCCGGGGCCGAGACAAAGTAGTGGATATGCGCCGGGCGTTCGCCATGGCGGCCGAGTGACTTGAGCACCACATCGGTAGGGGCCCCTTCGGGCACGCCGTAGCCGGAGGGGATAATACTGCGCGCGGTGTAGCGGCCATCGCTGTCGGTATAAATCGTGCGGCGCAGATTGTACTCGGATTGAGAGGGGTCGAAGAAGGAGTAGCCGCCCAGGGAGTTGGCGTGCCAGATCTCGACCTTGGCACCGGCAATCGGGGTGCCGTCGACGTCACGTACTTGGCCGGTCAACCACATGGTCTCGCCATCGGTATCGTCGTCGTCCAGGCGGGCAAAGCCGTCGGCTTCCGGAGCGCCGGCTACGTACAGCGGGCCTTCGATGGTCCGCGGCGTACCGCCGGTACGCTGGGCTTCGGCGTCGATGGCATCTTGGCGCATATCGAGGAAGTGGTCAAAACCGAGCCCAGGCGAGAGCAGGCCGAACTGGGTCTGGCTGCCCAGAGCATTGAGCAGGTTAACCGCCGCCCAGTACTCTTCTTCGGTGACGTCGAAATCGTCGATCAATTTGAACAGGTCGCCGACCAAACGATGAACGATTTGCTTGGCGCGGTCGTTGCCGCCGGCCTGGTCGAAGCCAGCCACAGTCTTAATGAAGTCTTGAACGTCGGGCGTGTCGAAAATCTTTACGGTCATAGTGAAACCTCTTTTTTATAGACTATTGTTTTATAAAAAACTGGCGTGTTCTGCAGATAATTAACTGTCGTCGTCACGGATCGAAGAAGGGTGGCGACACAGCGGCTTGACGCTAATGTCCATATAAGGAAACAGAGGCAGGTTGCTGACTAACTCTTGCAGCTCAGCATTGTCTTTTACGTCAAAAATACTGACGTTTGAGTAACTGCCCGCCACGCGCCATAAGTGCCGCCACTTACCCTGGTGCTGCAGGTCTTGTGAATACGCTTTTTCAGTGGCTTTAATTTTGGCCGCTTGCTCGGCTGGCATATCTGGCGGCAGCTTAACGGTCATCTCTACTTGAAACAGCATACGTCTCTCCTCTTGTATCGCGGGCTAACACGCAAACGGTTACTTTATTTATATGGGTTCTATTTACGTGCGTTTATTTACGCGAATAGTGAGCCAATTTATCTTCGTCAAGTGTGATGCCTAGACCCACGCCTCGCGGCAGCTCTACACCAAACTCGGTGTAGTTAAGGGGTTCAACAACAATGTCATCTTTGAGCAGCAATGGACCAAACATCTCGGTTCCCCAGGCCATTTCCGGCAACGTTGCCCAAGCATGAAGTGAAGCGGCAGTACCGATGGTGCCTTCAAGCAGGGTGCCGCCATAGAGGCCGACCCCAGCCGCCTGGGCGATGTGCGCTAGTTCCAACGCGCCATGAAGACCGCCGGATTTGGCAATTTTCAGGGCGAACGCGCCACTAAAACCGCTGCATATCAGGTCCAGCCCATCGCGGGCATCCTGAACACCTTCGTCCGCAAGCATGGGCACATTGAAGCGGTTTGCTAACCGCACCAGACCGGCATGTTCACGGGCGTGAATCGGCTGCTCGATGAGGTCAATACCGGCGTCCTGCAGCGCCTGAATCCCACGTACCGCCGTGGATTCATCCCAAGCCTGATTAACGTCCACACGCACGCTGGCACGATCTCCCAATGCCTCTTTGATGGCTGCCACATGCCGCACATCCTGATCTACTGGGTTGGCACCGATTTTCAGTTTGAAATCGCAATGCCGACGCTGTTCTAAACGCAGCATCGCTTCATCAATATCTTTAGCGGTATCACCGCTGGCCAATGTCCAAAGTACAGGTAAGTGTTCTTGGCGAGCGCCCCCTAGCAATTCGGCCACACTCAGCCCCAACCGCTTCCCCTGAGCATCTAATAGCGCAGTCTCAAGCGCCGATTTAGCAATCATATTGCCACGGGCATGGCGATGAAGGCGGGAACGCAACTGGTGGACATTGTTGGAGGGCTGACCTATCAGGAGAGGTGCCAAGTAAGTGTCGATATTACGCTTAATACTCTCCGGGCTTTCGGGTCCATAGGCGAGGCCACCGATGGTGGTGCCTTCACCGAGTCCTTCTATACCGTCGGAGTGGCGCATGCGCACTATGACCATGGTTTGGCAGGCCATGGTAGTCATGGAAAGTTTGTGAGGACGAATGGTCGGTAAATCGACCAACAGCGTCTCAATATGTTGGATGACGGTTGACATGGCAGCTCCGGCGTCTGGCAATCATTTAACTGGAAATTAGTTTGATAGGCGCGAGAAGACGGAACCAATATTGTTTAAGTGCCTAGCCATACCAAGGAGGTATCACCAGTGCATGATTCACCCTGTGCACTAGCGCACTCGCAACGCGCTCCTATCGCGCTGTGTCTATCAATAGACTCTGCATTACGCAACGCTGTGCAGAAATCATATAAAAATCTTTAATTACCAAAAGCATATGATAAAACTATCAAATACTGACGAGCATACTTCCCCCTCTGAATAGGGGCAGAGGGGGTTGCGACAAAAGCATAAGGCGAAAGTGGCTACCAATGGGCGTTCATGCCAAACTATGACTTGCTAAACGCCGCCGTGCGGCGACAACATCGTTGTGCGGATCGTGATTCCAGAGCCAATCGAAGCGGGTTTCCAGGTTTTCGATCAGCTTTGCTTCATCATCGCCAATGCCAACACCGGCATATTCATAGACATCCCCTGCCTCATGCGACGTCCTCTGTACCTTGCAGGTCCGCGCGCGGCGCACCTGCTCAAACGCAGCCAACACATTAGGGACGCTATGACGATGACAGCTTTCATCGGTCAGTAGACTCGCTAGCACGTAGGCATCTTCCAGCGCCTGACCGGCTCCAGCCCCCTGATGCGGCACAAGTGCATGAGCGGCGTCACCAACAATCAGCACGCGGTCACGATGGTAGCGGGCAAGCTCAGGTAACTCATGCAGCGCCCAGCGCGTTGGCTCAGAAATGCATTCAAGAATGGCTTGGCAAGCCGGACTCCAACCCTCAAATACGTCCAGCATTTCTGCTTGAGTCACGACTTTTACCCACTCTTCACCTTCAGGCAACTGAGGGTGCGGTGTTGAACGATCCGTCATAAAAGCCACAACATTAACCAGTTGGGACTGCTTAACCGGGAAGGTCAGAATATGGCGATCTTTGCCAAGATACATCTGAGGCACCAATGCCAAGCGCCTCTCGCTGCCTTTAGCTTTTAGAGCAACCTCTAGGTTCCTGGTGAGAATCATGCCGCGATAAGCGTAAGTGCCACTCCAGAAAGGTATAATTTCGCCGTACTGCTCTGGGGGTAACACATGATGGCGCACTGCCGACTTAATGCCGTCAAACCCGATGATCACATCACCCGTGAAGTGAGTGCCATCGTCAAAAAAGGCTGTGGCGCTATCAGTATCTTGATTCACCTTGACACAGCGCTTGCCGAAGTGAGCGATGCCTTCTGGTAGATTGGCGACAATGGCAGCCAGAAAATCGGCTCGATGTACTGAAGATTGGCCCACACCTGGCGCTAAGCTGGCGGTTAAGTACGCGTCATCACTACCACGCCGCCATTCAAACCAAACATCTTCAAAAGGTGCTGGGGAAGAGTCGGCAATACGCTGGTAAGCGTCTTCCAACCCCAACAGCTGAATGGCTTTTACCGCATTTGGGCCAAAGGAAACGCCAGCACCAATTTCAGAAAACTGGGGAGCAGCTTCGAAAAGCTGAACATCAAGCTGGCTATCACGGGATAATGCAACGGCGAAGGCGACCCCTCCGATGCCACCACCGATGATGCCAATCGAAAAACGTTTTGGCTGTGTATTTGCTACTGTGCTGTTAGCTACCATGATTTAACTCTGCTCAGGGGCTTATCGTTATATGTTGAGCACTATGCTCTCCCCCTAACGCTATTTGGAAGCGTCAACTGCCACCACACAGCTTCCTTCATTCAGACTATAAACGGCACTAATAACAAGATGAATCAAACAGTTAAAAACCTCTCTGACAGCTACATTCGACTATTGTGGAATACGCTGCGAGGCGCAAGGTGATGGAGAAACTTGCCAACATTGACCTGAATCTGCTGGTTTTTTTTGACTTGTTGTACCAAGAACAAAATACACAACGGGTGGCGCTGCGCTTGGGTATCACCCAACCGGCGGTGAGCCACGCACTGAAACGCTTACGCCACTTGCTGGAGGACGAACTTTTCGAGCGCACGTCGCAAGGTTTGCAACCTACGCCCCGTGCCAGTCGACTTCACCCGGGCATTGCGGATGCGTTGTCGCGAATGAACGACACGCTGAACCTATGCGACGATTTCAACCCCGCGCAGAGTGATCGCACTTTCCATATCAACATGACCGATATCGGTGAAATAGTGTTTCTCCCACGCCTGCTACAACATCTCTCACACCACGCACCGGGGGTGTCAATCAACACCGTGCGCAGTCACCATAATGACCTGAAAAATGAGATGGAAGAGGGAGAGATAGATTTGGCAGTTGGCCTGATCCCGCAACTAGGAGCAGGCTTCTACCAGCAGCGACTGTTTGTACAACGCTATGTTTGCCTAATGCGCGAGCATCACCCGCTCGCCGCAAAAGAATTTAGCCTTGAGGCGTTTCGCACAGCGCACCACGCTGTGGTGGTTGCACGAGGCACCGGGCATGGCATTATCGAAGAGCATCTTGCGCACGCTGGGGTTATGCGCCCAGTTCGGCTAACACTGCCGCATTTCGCGGCGGTTCCCTATATCGTCAGCAGTAGCGATCTAGTGGTGACGGTCACCGATAAATTAGCCGAGGCGACGCGAATACGTTTCGGGCTAGCCATTCGTGAGCACCCCCTAACGCTCCCAGAAATCCCGATTAATCTTTTCTGGCACCGTCGCTTTCATCAGGACCCTGGCAACCGCTGGCTGCGTGGGCTGATGTTTTCTCTGTTTTCTGAGTAGGTGCAACCAACGCCCTAGGAGCTTGGCTTCGCCCACGCGGCACGCGTGCTATGGGCGACCGTTTTATTGGTGATTTTCCAGATGCCGTCGAACTTCACCAAGGCAATCACATCGACCCATGAATCCTCAAGGTTTTCGCTGTTATCAAAACCTAACAATACGCTGGCCACTTCTCCGGCTTGGGTCACCGCAATAAAGCGGCTCTTCACCGCTCGCTGGCTGTTCGCCCAACGCTCGAAACGGTCGCTGATCAGATCAGTCGCTAACGCACCATCAGCGTCCACAGCAAAAATCCACGCATCCTTATGAAACGCCTCCTCCAGCTTTTCTCGACCGCCTTGAAAGCCATCGACATATAGCTGCACAACACGCTTAATCTCGTCGATCTCAGGCGCATCACCCACGATAGTGACATCGGTCATAACTTAACTCCTGCTTATTAATTGTCGGTTTTATATTGTTTATAACCCAAGCATCTCACGCGCCTGTTGCCAGGTAGCCACCGAGCGCTCATATCTTTCGCATAGGTCGACGGTGCGCTCTACCAACGCCGCGTTGGAGGGCGCCAGCGTCTTACTATACAGGCGCACGTTATCTTCAAGCCCGGTACGGGTATGACCACCCGCCGCAATCGACCACTCGTTAAGCAGGTATTGATTGGCGCCGATGCCAGCACCACACCACTGCGCATCCGGAGCCAGTCGCTTGAGTGTATCGATATAGAAATCAAACGTTGGCTTGTCCGCTGGCATCGAATTCTTGACGCCCATGACAAACTGTACGTAGAGCGGCGTCTTTAGCTTGCCTTGCTTTGAAAGATTCACCGCTTGGTGGATATGTGACAAATCAAACGCTTCGATTTCAGGTTTTACGCCGTACTTGAGCATCTCATCGGCAAGCCACTCCACTAGCTGGGGCGGGTTCTCGTAAACACGGTTGGGGAAGTTATTGGAACCCACCGAGAGGCTGGCCATATCAGGCTTGAGCGGCAGCATTCCTCCTCGTGCTTCTCCTGCCCCCGAGCGCCCGCCAGTAGAGAGCTGAATAATCATTCCTGGGCAGTGTTTATTGAGCCCTTCCATCAGATGACCGAATTTCTCAGGATCGGATGAGGGGGTTTGATCATCGTTACGCACATGGCAGTGGGCGATGGTAGCCCCCGCCTCAAACGCTGCCTGAGTGCTTTCAATCTGCTCTTCAACCGTGATGGGCACGGCAGGGTTGTTCTCTTTGCGTGGCAGGCTACCGGTAATGGCGACGCAAATTATGCAGGGCTGAGACATGTAAAACTCCTTTTGTTCTTATTGCGAACATTAATTTTTTTTACGAACAAAATAGAGCGGATACTTATCAGCGTCAAATCGAAATCGCTGTCAGTGACCTTTGTAGACCCAATTTAGAAAGAGACAGCAAATACCAGAGGAACAATGGTGTAGAGCGCGACCATTATCACCAACAAACCAATAACGT
The DNA here is from genome assembly GCF_030247125.1 of Halomonas sp. LC1. Classification (NCBI taxonomy): domain Bacteria; kingdom Pseudomonadati; phylum Pseudomonadota; class Gammaproteobacteria; order Oceanospirillales; family Halomonadaceae; genus Halomonas; species Halomonas sp. LC1. Next base: position 81,375 of record NZ_JASSPG010000007.1, read on the forward strand.
TGAGCCAGATACCTGCCCGAATCATGTTCTTGATGGGAAGATCTCCGGTTGCGAAAGCCACGGCATTAGAGGGTGTCGCTACGGGCAGCATAAAGGCGCAGCTCACAGCAAAGGTAACCACGATGGTCATCAGAAAAGGTTCTATACCCAGTCCCACGGCAATAGATCCCATAATCGGGAAGAAGGCAGCCGCCGTCGCCGTGTTACTGGTTAGCTCGGTCAATAGGATAATGACGATAGCAGTGATGGCTAGGATCAGGGTTGGAGGTAACCCCGATAATCCCGATACGCTCTCGCCAACCCAGGCGCTTAAACCGGTGGCGGTGAATTGGGCTGAAAGTGTTAGGCCACCACCAAATAGAATCAGTACTCCCCAAGGCACGTCCCGCGTAGCCGACCACGCCAGCAATGCCCCTTTTCCTTTAGAAGCAGGAATTACAAACATTAGAATTGCCGCGAGAATCGCCACGCTGGTGTCGTTGATGTTGGAGAGCCAAGGCAGCGCATTCTGCACAAATGGAAATTGCGCGATTAATGGCAAAAATACCCAGCAGAACACTGCCCCAGCAAAGACCATCAATACACGTGATTCTTCAGGCGATAGTCGGCCCATACCCTTGAGCTCTGTCTCTATCATCGCTCGCCCTCCCTGAATATTCTCAACTTCCGAGCGGAATACCAGCTTGTTCAGGACTAACCAAGCCAGCATCAGCATAGTGAATGAGAAAGGCACACCTACCAGCATCCAGTGACCAAAGCCGATGCTAAGCCCGTGAGTGTCTTCCATGTAGGCGCGCATTAGCGCCATCGGTGGCTGACCGATCAGCGTCGCCATGGAGCCGATGGTGATGGCATAGGCAATGCCCAGTAGCACAGCAGCAGAAAACTTGGGCGTGTCATCACCGTTACCCAGCGACTTCACTAAGGCAATGATCGAGCCACCGATTGGCACCATAATCACTGCGGTTGCTGTGTTGCTCACCCACATGGTGATGAACCAGCTTGCGAACATCAGACCGAAGACAATTTGAGCGGGTTTAGTACCCACGGTGAGCACCGTCAGTAACGCGAAGCGACGATGTAAATCCCAGCGCTGCGTTGCCAAGCCCAGCAGTACACCACCCAATACTAGAAAGACAATGCTGTGAGCATAGGGCGAGGCGGTCGCTCCGACCGAGGCAATATCGAAAAAAGGGAACATTACAAGCGGCAACAGCGACGTGGCCGGAATAGGTATCGCCTCTGTCATCCACCAAGTGGCCATCAACATAGCAATACCCGCCACTAGACGAGCATTGAAGGCCAGCGTTTCAGGTAAAAGGAAGAGAACACCCAAGCCAATAACGATACCCATTACAAGAGAGATTGGCTTGAAAGCAGAGGCTTCAGGGTAGGGCGCTTGTTCAACGGCCCCTGAGGTATGCGACATGATCGTTTTACCTGCATAGCAATAACAGTGCAGATGAGTGTTACGTTTGTAGTGTTGTGCTACCAATACCTCTCAGGTTGATGCACATACCTAACTGAGTAAATTGGCATGAACATAGAGAACTCCATATAGTCAATAAAATCAGTCATTTAAATATAAACAGCTGTTATTTTTGTACTTGACCTATTCGTGACTTTCACAAGGGATAGGTAATAACCTGCTTAATTACGACGTATAGTTTACGACTAATGGATGGGCTACTGCGAAAAGCGTGGCAATTTCACTACCCGCGTGACGTTTAAGCAAAAGCGCTAAGCTGAAGTTTGAATAAAAAGGAGTAGTCCAGGAAAGGGCAGGGCTATTAGATAACCCATAGGGCAAATGTAAGCACTTTGGCCACGACGGCAGTAATTCCAGCGTCCCTCTAGACCTTAAAGCGCGTTTAAGTTATGAAACATCCTACTTAAGCACTGATTGATATACACAATGTCCTGTTTACTGAAATCGGCAAAGGCTTTTTCCACCAGACGGCTAGTAACTTGCCGAGCAATATCCAGCTTTGCCTCACCCGCCTCGGTAAGCTCTACTTCCGTGACGCGACCGTCCTGCGGGCTGGCTTCTGTTTTGAGTAAACCCGCCTCTTGCATTCGATACACAATTTTTGTGATGGTTGACAATTTTGCAACAGCGTGTACTGATATATCAGACATGCTAAGGCGCCCATGTTCATGTAGGATCATGAGAATGCGCCACTTAGACGAACTGAGCCCGTGTGGTTTCAGTAGTGTATCGACATCAGCGCTGTATTTAGCATTCAGCCTCGCGACCCAATAAAAAGGAAAATCACGCGAGCGAAACTCATCGGCAAGAGGAAAAAAGGAAGACGATAATTCATCCTTGTCGACCATAAGAAGTACGCCATCCAAAAAAATAGTGGATTATTCTAGCATATATCCATTCGAGTGTAAGCGCCTGGAGCTTTTAGAGATAGAGCGTGTCATTTAATGGCTCAGCCGATATTGCCTCGGCTTCACAACCCAAAACCATCACCTATTCGGTGCATTGTTGAGGCGAACCATGGGTACAACACCGTTTTTGCTGCAAAAGCACGCTATTTTGCGCACCGACTCACAAGAGGTCATTCGTGAGCATGTCACACACTACCTCTGCCCACATCGCATGCGTTTATTTGACGGCCCGCGACTTGCCTCACGCTTAAGTGCGGTTAGCTTCGACCAATTGGCTATTATCGAACTGCAATATGGTGCTAATGTCGAAATTGATCCTGTCGAAGAGTCAAACGTTTATCTATTTCGGGTCACTCTGGAAGGACAGGGAACTATCGTATACGCTGACCGTCAGGTCAGGATGATTCAGGGAGGAGTTACCGTCACATCACCCTGTCAACGCGCGCTCATTCAAACCTCTCCGAACTGCCATAACATTATCGTTCGAGTACCACGTCACCGGTTGGAACAACGCCTTTCGTGTCGACTTGAACAGCGCATCGATCTTCCAATTATCTTTGACCACTACTTTCCCGAGCATTATCCCGGCACGGCCTTTCTTCTGGATACCATCAAGTATTTTTCCCGTATCACTGACTCGCTTCATCAGCAAAATATTCCGAGCCAGCAGACCAAACTGATGGAAAACTACTTATATGACAGTCTTCTTGGGCTGTTCATGAATAACTACAGTCAGCGCTTGAGTGGCAACCACACTCCTCTTCCACACTATGTAAAAAACGCCAAAACGCTTATTGAACAAAATCTTAAGCAGAGTATCGAGCTCGAAACACTGGCCTCGATGGTGGGGGTATCAAAGCGCACGCTGCAGTACGGCTTCCAGCAATTTGTCGGCCTCTCACCCAAAAGCTATTTTACTCAGCAACGCATGAAGAGTGTGCACCAAGCACTGATTAATGCCCCTCGTGACCACCGTGTCACCGATATCATCATGCAGCATGGCATCAACAGTCCTGGCCACTTTTCTGCACAATACAAGGAGGTCTATGGGGTGACCCCCGTGCAAACACTACATTCAAAACGCGAACATACTATTGGTAACGAATTGACCAACGCCTCGTTCTGAGGCTATGATCGTCTCTGCTCTTTTACTCAGCCTCGGTACGAAACTCCTTAATCAGCTCACTCATTCGTTCTGCAAAGGCGTACGCGGGTAGGCCCTGCTGCTCTGCACCCGACAGGATAGCCTCATTGACCGGCGCGAGCTGATCGTCCCAACGGCTAGCCTCATCATCGTCAAGCGCTATCACTTCAACCGCCTCTTCCTGTTGCGCCCACTCAAGTGAACGCTGTATATGCTCATCGAGATATTGACCGGTGAAGGTTGCCATCTCCGGCGCTAACTCTTCGATAACCGCCTGTATATCATCAGGGAGCGCCTCCCACTTCTCTCTCGACATCAGCGCTGCAAAAATGGTGTTAGTTAAGGGATAATCGGTCACGTACTTAGCCAAACGCGCAAACTGCATATCCATTAGCACTTCCCGGGAAGCCGCATACCCATCGATAATGCCCGACTGAAGTGCCTCGCCAGCATCGGCCTGAGACATGCCTACTGCTGTTACTCCCAGTGCATCCAGCGCCCTGGAGTTATCGCCGGAAATCCTGATTTCCAGTCCATTCAAGTCTTCCAGTTGATGAATCGGTTCAATGGTTTGGAAATAAGCAGGCTCCGATGTAAAGGCCGTGATGACCTTGAACTCTTCGAGTTCGGGCATTTGGTCACCAAACTCTTGAATCAGTTGGTAAGTCACGCGGCTGGCGACTTCTGAATTGACGTCCTGGCCAGTCAAACTCCCGGCCAAGTTGATCAGGGGAAAACGGCCCGGCTCGTAAGAGGTGGCGGAAAGTCCTATATCCGCAACACCGTTCAACACCCCATCGTACATATTGCTGGCCGTCAACAAGGAGCCCCCGGGGTAGAGGTCAACCTCGACACGACCATCGGTACGTTCATTGAGCTCTTTCGCCCAATGCTTCATCTGAATGGCCGGAAAGCTCTGCGCAGGGGCAAAGAAAGCGTAGCTGAGGGTAATCACTTGTGCATCTTCGCTAGTCTCATCGACTACTTCCTCCTGCGCATCGCTACACCCCACCAACGTCATTAAAGCTATTAGTGCTGTTAACGCTCCCACTTGTGTACTCTTTTTCATTATGACTATCCTCGGCGAAGGCCTACAGAAACAACAGCATGGTTTCCAATAGGCGCTTTATAGACTGTGAAGGATTAATAATGGGTAGTGACTGTCGGCATAAGGTCAAGTAGCTCAAGACGCTTTAGAAAAGCGTCGGAGCGCTGTCTTCGGTAGTTCGATAGATCGACCCCTGAGTAGTCGAAGAAGCCCACGCCATCTTGGAAGCCTCGACGCTGCTCTTGCATATTTCGGGTAATAACCTCTGGTGACTTGAAGCGGTTATCCAGCTTGTCGCACAGGTAGTTGGATGCGTAGAAAAGCGTATCGCCACCGCCCCAATCGATGAACTCCAGCACTCCCAGCACCGAGTAGCGCAACCCCAGCCCAACCCGGATGGCCACATCGATATCCTCGGCGCTGGCAACGCCCTCCTCGACCATACGCGCGGCTTCATTCATGAGCAGCACCTGCAGGCGAGGAATGATGTAGCCTGGCGCCGCCTCGCACAGCACCGGTACTTTCCCTATCCCTTTAAGCACCGTGAACAGCTCATCGACATAGCGCTGCTCGGTATCCTTGCCCCGACTTACCTCCACTAAGGGCATCAAATGAGCAGGATTAAGCCAGTGGGCGTTCATAAAACGGGCTGGATGGCTAACCATGCAAGCGAGTTCGGTGACTAGAAAAGTGGACGTCGTAGAAGCGATAACGGCCTCTTTATCTAAATGGCGGCTTGCCCAGGACAGCCCTTGCTGCTTAATTTCGCTAACTTCAGGCAGCGCCTCGAAAACCAGACGGCTTCCTGCCACCATCTGCACCTGCTGGTCATCCACGATACGAAGTTGCTTCACCATTGAAGCGATCTGCTCTTCCTGAATGAGCCGCTTCTCTTGAAGATACTTGAGCTCAGTTACTAGCCGACTGCGAGCCTGCTCATAATAGTGCTGACGCTCTTCAGGGCTGCGAGGCTTGAAGTCGATCAGCACGACCTCCTTCCCAGCCAGAATGAATGAGAGGGCAATACCTTCTCCCATTCTTCCTGCTCCCAAAACGATGATGTTGTCCTGCATGATGCGGTCTCCTCTATCGGTAGGTCAGGCCTGAATGCCATACGTCAATAAGGAGCGCATCTGCGCTTGAGAGAGCGAATCCAGCCCCAGCATTTCCAGCGTTCGGCCTTGAGCATAGAGATCTTGGCCTGTGATCGCCGAAGCAATGCTCAACAGCCCCTCCGCCACTGGCGTTGGCTGCCCCGCCCAGCGGCCAACCGACACGATGAAGGAGAGCCCTATCCGGGTGTCCTCCAGCATGTAACGATGGCTATGAAGGTCAATGTTCTCTCGCCAGTCGCCACTATCGGTCAGTTTGCCGTGGGCTCCACGACCATACATCCACTCCTCGCCTTCAGCGGCATAGTGGTTAGCAAGAGGAAAATGGGAGGGCTGGTAACCCAGCTTTTCGCGCACCGCGATACGTTCATTATCTAGCGCGGTGGTCACTCTGCGGATAGAGGGCTGGGTTCCTTCGTTGTGAATATCCCAGGCATCAAAATGCTCTAGTGGCCCCGCATTCATCATAATTAAAGGCGGATGGATAATAGGGCCAGCGTTCATTAAGGCGCCACTGAGGCCATCTTCGATGGGTTCAACGCTGGGATAGGCCTTTCGCAATACAGAAAAGGCGTGTGCTGACAGTTCGTTGGGGAAGACACCGGTAGGGAGCCGGGTTGCATAAACACTGATGACTACCTTATTCGTACCGTGCTTACGCGCCAAATAGGGGAGCGTTCCCGTTTCACAGAAAGCCACTTGGCTTCTGTTGCCCGCTTTTCGCATCGCTCGGTGGAACAGATAGCTGCCAAAAGTACCCGGCGGTAGAAAGACCACCTGATCACCCCGTAGTAGCGGACCCAACTGGTCGGCTAGAGTGTCATGAGACGTGGCGGGTAACGGCACAATCAGCAGCTCCGCCTGTTGCGTCGCCTCCGCCAGGCTATCTGTTAGCGATAGTTGATCCTTGTGAGTGCCAATCTGAATACGCCGCTCGCCCTGCGCATCCTTGACGTCCAAATAGCCCAATTGACGCAACTCTTTCAGAGCATTGCCATCTCGCCGCCATAATGTCACATCGAAACCTTTCTCCACCATCTCGATGGCTGCAGCGTAGCAACCATGTCCACCGCCAATAACGCTGACTTTCATGCTTATCTCCGTTTCTTGTTAACCGTGTATGGTCATCCAACGGTATAGCCATAAGGTTACTGACGGATATCCACAATGCGCAGTCGATATTCAAAAAACGCAACTAATGCGTTCTTACCATTCAAACCCAACGACTTTGCGCTAAAAATTTACCTTTAAATTAAAACCAAACAGCTCAACCCAAACAATTCAACACTTATTACAACATGCCGGCCGCCATGTATTCATTGATGAGACTTCCCCTAGCTTTTGGAATTAGCATCAAGAGATTGACCACCAGCATTAGACTTAAACTAGAAAAATCACCAGAAGATTTAGCTAATTTTAATATGAATCGAATTTTAGGACTGAACCAAAACGAACCTTACTACAGCAACACTATTAAAAATTAATTTTATCAATAGCTTAAAATTACCTTTTGGCTGCAGAACGACAACTCGAAAACAGTCAATGCATGATCAGCCCTACCGCGCTCATCATTAATGGAGAAATTATTAACGCTGACATCTAACAACCACACCACAAACTGCGGCATTTTATATTACCGATAAAAATTTCATTTTATCCTAAATAAAATTTTAAAAGCGTGCCTTTTAGCAAATAAAGAACAGCCTCAGCGACCAAGATGATCGATCATCTTTTTTTATGGGAAGCCTTAAACCAGCCACCTCAGTTAGAAAAAATAAACTCGATAAAAAATAAAAACATAACAGCACTCTACTGTAGTAAATAGGTGCTGCTAATCAATACTGACTCACGAAATACTAGGATTTCATTAACACCGACTTAGCAGGAAAGTCCGTTGCCCAACCCTCTTTCAAGGGGGTTACAAACACATTTTCCGTCCGTGTACGGGTAATTAACCAGCGTCCGTCATCCTGCTTTCTAAAGGCATTATTAAGCCGTGATGAACGCAGGAGCGAGCTACCATCAGAAAAAATCCACGGCTGGCAGTGCACCCACTGCCCAGTCGCTGTATTGCCCTTGACATGAATTTGTTCAGAGGTCAGGTAGTGCACATTCAGGAGTAATTGAGGATCTTTTTTCTGCCCCCAGAAATTCTCGAAGTGGCGTCGAATAGCTGTAGCTCCCTCTAGACGTCCAAACTGACCGTCGTAATACTCACCGACCCCCTCCCAAACCGCATCCTCAGTATAGAGCGCCATGATTTGATTAATACGCTGCTCGTCATTCTCGATACCGTACTCCGGCATGGGGGTGTCACAAAGAAACATATACCGGGTTTGAATCCGACGAATTTCGGACTCGGCCTCTAGGGTATCGACGCGATTCATGAGTTGTTGAAACGCTGCTGCAGACACTTCCGTCATATTATTTTCCTCCGATGGTAGCGCTATTTTCTACTCTTCGCCGTGACTCGTCAGGGGGTTCCTAGCTGCTCAATAACACGCTCAAGTCCCCCTTTCAGAACGCTCACCTCCTCCTCACCCACACCTTCAAATACCTTCTGCTCATACTCCCGCGCCATTTTCAGCAGCTTACAGGCCAGCTCGCCTCCAGCATCAGTCAGAGCAAAGGTAGCGGCTTTATCATAATGGTCGCTTACCAGTCCCCGGCGTGTCAGACCGCTTAAGGTGTCCTCCAGGTCTTCGATGGGCTGCGCTACTCGTTGGGCAATGGTTTCAAGGGGCAGCGCTCCTCGATCAAGCAGCAGGGTCAGAACTCGCCACTCCTTCTCGTCCACCCCCATGTGCTTGAGGCGAGGATAGAAATCCTTACGATAGGCAGATAGGGACTGGCGCAACAGATAAAGAAAGTGATGCCCCAGAAGCCCCTCTCCCGTCTCGACCTCCTCTTGAGAAATCGTCATCGGATGGGGCTCAGGCAGGGCATAGCGCCCGTTGTGGAAGACTAAAGCCCCTCGACCATCCTGGTAGTCATACTTCAGCACCTCCCCGACGATGATGAAGTGGTCGCCGCCTTCGTATACCTGCCAAGTGCGGCACTCGAAATGGGCCACAGCGCCCACTATTCGTGCGCCGCCCCCAACTCCCTCTTCAAAATCGATCCCCTTGAACTTGTTCTCACCCCGCTGGGCGAATCGGTTAGAGATGGGTACCTGATCACTGCCCAGCACATTGACTACAAAGTGCTCTGCATGACAGTAGGCATCTAGGCTATAGGCGCTTTTATCGATGCTCCATAGAATCAGCGGCGGTGTAATGGAGACGGCATTGAAGCTGCTTGCCGTTACGCCATAGTGCTCACCTTCCGTATCACGGGTGGTTATCACTGTTACGCCAGTAGCGAACTTTCCCAGGGCGTTTCTGAAATCTCGGGTATCAATACTCATAAACTATCTCTCTTGTACTATTTATGCAGAGGAGTATCAGCGGCCTAGTTTTTCACCGGTGACGCCACCTATCCCATACTCACTTTTGGGTACCTCGCTGATAATCACCCGTACATTCTCTTTAGGTGCACTTAACGAAGAGACAACAGCATCGGTCACCTCACTGATCAGTGACTCTTTTTGCTGCGGTGTTCTTCCTGACATCATGTAAACGTGAACGGTAGGCATCGCAATCCTCATTACCCGTCTTAGAGCGGTTGACTCGGAGTGGTTAAAAATCGGTTAGCTCGCGGTATTCGTCATAGCGCTCGCTAAAGTTTTGGTACGAATCAATGACCTCGGTAAAGTCGCTATCACGTTGAGCTGCTTCTTCAAGCACCTCCTCCGTGGCCAATTGCAAGGCCGCCAACACCTCTTCAGGAAAGCGTTCAACGGTTACTCCAGCGCTGCGAAACTCTTCCAAGGCGGCGGATTGAGCCTGCATATCGTGGGCAAACATGCGAATGCTCAAATCACTGCAGGCATTGCGTACGGCCAAGCGCTGGCTTTCCGCCAATCCAGCCCATACGTCAGCATTAATTAGCAGCTCATTGAGGCTACCGGGCTGATGCCAGCCTGGAAAATAGTAGTGCTTGGCAACTTCAAAGAACCCTGCACTGGTATCGATGGTGGGAAAGCTGAGTTCAGCGGCACCAATGCGCCCTGTATCAAGCCCGAGAAACGTCTCGCCAGCAGGAATGGAAACCGGCGACACTCCCAAGCGGCTAATTATCTCTCCCCCCAGACCACTAATGCGCATGCTCATGCCATTGAGGTCTTCAACACTGTTGACTTCCTCAGTGATCCATCCGCCCGCTTCAGAGATCATGCTCCCACAAGGAATCGGCACGACATTATGGGGTGCGTACAGCGCCTCCCACAGCCCGAGACCGCCGCCACCATATAGCCAGGACAGATACTTCGGCACATCGGGGCCGAAGGGGATGCTTTGAAACAGCGCGGCAGCCGGAATCTGACCTGCCCAGTAGCTGGCGGCCGACCAACCTGCATCCAAGCTGCCGTTACCGACGTTCTCCATAATTTCGAAAGGGGGTGAAAAGGACCCAGCATCATAAGGAGTGAAGGTCAGCTCTCCGTTGGTCGCCGTGGCGACATCCTCGACAAAGCGATGTATTGAGGTATCAATAACCTCAAGACTGAAGGGGAAAGCGGATTGTAGCGTCAAATTCTGGGCCATCGCGGTGGAGGCGAGTAGTGACGCTCCTGTACCGATAATGGTGCTCTTCAAAGAAAACTTCATAGTGTTAACTCCTGTTCTATTTGTTTCGTAAGTTTTATTTCTTAAGTTCTATTTATTAAGTTCTATGTCTCAAGCTCTGTGCGGTGATTGTTAATGCAACGACTTACAGCATGAGCAGCCCCGGGAACAGCAGTATCAGTAGTAAGACGAACAGTTGGATGGCGATGAAGGGCAGCACGCCTCGATAAATATCCAAGGTGGCAACGCGATCTCCCACGGCCCCTTTCAAATAGAAGAGCGATACGCCGAACGGGGGAGTGAGAAAGGAAGTCTGCAAATTGATTGCAAACAGAATGGCAAACCACACCAGCAGCGCTCCACCGGTAAGACCATTCGACAATTCCAGCTGGGTAATGATAGGCACAAAGATGGGCATCAGAATCAAGGATATTTCCAGCCAGTCCAGAAAGAATCCCAGCACGAAGACCAGCAATAGGATGAGGACTAACACGCTCCAACTGCCTCCTCCCATCAGCCCCAAACTACTGCGAATTAAGCCATCACCGCCGACCCCTTTAAAAATTAGCGAGAAGCAGGTCGCCGTAATGACCAACATCATGATCATGGCGGTCGAAACAACGGTCTCTCTCGCCGCTGTCATTACCGATTCCATATCGATTTTCTGCATAACACCGGCAAACCCCAACACCGCCAGTACGCCAACACCGCTGGCCTCCGTAGGCGTCGCCACCCCAGAGACGATGGTGCCAAGCACGATGGGGATCAGTACGAGAAAAGGGAACAAAGCCAGCAGGTTGCGCCAAACGCCGCCCCCTTGCTGCTCAACTGAGCGTTTGATCTCCGTTAAAGACGAACGCCGCTGCCCCCATGCAAGGGCAAGCGAATAGAGGGTATAGAGCAGGAGCAACAAAGCACTCGGGATCAAGGCAGCCTTGAATAGATGGCCGACAGGTACCGATACCAGGCTGGATAGAATGATTAGCATAACGGAAGGCGGCATCAGAATGGCTAGCGTGCCCGAGGCTGAAATTAGCCCCGCCGACGCCGATGCTGAGTAGCCAGCATCAAGCATTCGGGGCAGCGCCAGTACCGCAAGCAAGACAACGGAAGCGCCAACAACGCCAGTAGTTGCTGCCATCAACCCTCCGATGAACAGCACCGTCAGCGCGAGATGGCCCGGCAGCCTGCGCAGCAAGCCTTCGCTAACGCGGAAAGCATCACGGGCCAAGCCGGTTCGCTCCAACAGCAACCCCATCATGATGAACATCGGTATGGCGACGTATAGCCAGTTGCTCAGCGCGTTCGCGTACACGCGCGTCAACATGAGATTGGAGAAGGCCAAGGGAAGATCTGAAAACAGCAGAAAAATGGCCGACACTCCACCCAGTACCAGCGCCACCGGATAGCCAGACAAAATACCTGTAAAGAGCAGCAGCACCATAGCGAGAGGCAGCCAATGTTCAAGCATGATTCGAGCTCCCTGACATCAATAACCAAGTTCTTTTCACTAACAGATACACCAGCACCGCCAAAAACAGGGTGATACCGATCGGCAGGGTGGCCTTGATAACGTATATGTCCGTCAACCCCCCATCTGTCGAGCGCTCACTGGTCAGGTAGGCGCGCTCGACAAATCGATAAGCGGGTAGCAGTAGCAGCGCAAAGAAAGGGATACCGAACAGGGCATGCCCAACAATATCGATCCCATGCCGATAGCGTGCCGATAGATGCGAGTGAAATACATCAACCCTAACGTGCCGATCCAACAGCATGACCGGGGCAATAGCCATCATGATGGCCACTGCAAAAAGCAGTACCTGTAACCCCATCAAAGAGTTAAACGTAATTACTCCTCCCACCAGCCAATGGGGCGTTTCAAACGCAATGAGTTGCGACACTCCAAACAGGTGCATCAACACCCCCGCACCGATAACAAAGGCGATCAGTAACAGGCACAGGCCACACAGGTTTAAAATCGGCTCACATAGTCTTGTTTTGATGGCGTGCATACGGTTTCCCTTTACGCTGGCAGATCAAAGGTCGAGGACTAGGCGTGCGCTTTTGGCCCTGGAGCAGCACACGGCCATCTGGTCGTTATCTTCCTTTTCTTCTTCGCTTAGAAAGTGGTCACGGTGATCGGGAGTGCCCTCCAGCACCTCGCAGATACAGGTGCCGCAAACCCCCTCTTCACAGGAAACATTGACCTTGACTCCCGCCGCCTTGAGCGCCTGGGCGATGGACATGCCCTCTTCCACCTGAACGGTGACACCACTGGCAACCGCCTCCACTTCAAAAGCGGCGCCACTGGTATCCACTTCTGCAGAGAAGTACTCTGAGTGCACACGGCTATGCGGCCACTCCGCCTGACCTGCGGCACCTATCACCCAGTCCATGAAACCAGTGGGGCCACAAACATAGAGGTGGGTATCGGCGGGCTGTACCCCCAGCAAAGCCTCTATGTCCAACCGCTGGGAGGCCTCCTCATCATCAAAGTGCATCACTAATGCATCGCCAAAGGCGGCTTCAAGCTCGTCAATAAAAGCTGCCTTGTCACGCCCACGGCAGCAGTAATGCAACTCGAAGGAGCGCCCGGCATCGCGCAGCTCGTACGCCATGGCAATCATGGGCGTAATACCGATACCCCCGCCCACCAACAGGCTATGCAATGCCGATCCATCCAGGGGGAAGAGATTGCGGGGAGTGCTCACCTTCACCTGAACACCTTCGTGCAGGCGCTCGTGTACCGCCTTGGATCCTCCCCTCGAAGCCGGGTCGAGGAGTACTCCGAGCCGATAACGGTGGCGCTCCCCTGGGGGGTTACTCAGCGAGTATTGGCGCACCAGCCCGTCATCGAGGTGGATATCAATGTGAGCGCCTGCTTCAAAGGCAGGCAGATCAGCGCCACTCTCAGCCGCCAGATCGATCACCGCGATCTCATTGGTATGGATATCGCGGCGCACAACGTTCAGGATCATGATGTCATCTTGCATGGTCATCTCCAGATGCTCAGCGCATGTAAATGCCGCCATTGACGTCCCAGCAGGCACCGTTTACAAAAACCGCCTGAGGGCTGGCAAGAAAGCTCACCATTTGCGCGACCAGCTCAGGGGAACCCAGCTGGCCTACGGGTATATTGGCAAGCGCTTTATCCAGATTGTCACCGAGCACCTCACGCACCATCGGGGTATCCAGTGGCCCCGGCGCAATCGCGTTGCAGGTCACCCCGTCCGCCGCCAAGTCGCGGGCAAAAATCTTGGTCAAGGTCAGAATGGCGCCCTTGGAGGCAGCATAATGAGCGCCAGTGGCTGTACCTCCGTTCTGCCCTGCTAGCGACGCCAGATTGACGATGCGCCCATAGCCACGTTCTCGGAAGTGGCGACCAAAGACCTGGCAACCGGCAAAGACACTGCCGGCATTGGTGGTCATCACTTCGTTAAATTGGGCGGGGTCAATATCGAACACCCCTTGCACTGCGGTGCGGGCTGCATTGTTGACCAGTACTTCGCAACTGCCCCAGCGGGCGACAATTTTGTCCAGCACGCACTGGAAATCCTCTGGCTTGGCGACATCGAGGGTCGCGGTCACAGCGGTTTCCCCGGCCAGGTCGAGTTCGGATGCCAGCGCTTCGGCGGGTCCGGTGTCGATATCGGTGATAACGACACGAAACCCCGCCTTATGAAGTGCGCGTACGATGTGAACCCCGAGTCCACGTGCGCCGCCGGTTACCACTGCGGTCTGAATTTTGTCGGGTAGTGGTACGCTCATCAGAACAAATAGCTGAACGAATTCAGCACTCCATCAGAGTTGAGTAGACGAACCACCTTTTCCTGAAGACGAAAGCCGGTATCAGTGGACGTGAGGGTGTAGCGCACATTGGCTGCCCAAATGCGCTGACGCCCAAACTTGTCTTCCACCAGGTGCTCAGCGCATGAAACGACAACCGTATTGCCATCGACAGCATCGATCACAAAACGAGATACGGTGCGTACGGTGACGGCCGGGGGTGCCGAAGAGATCGAGAAACCATCCTGGAAGCGTTTAATACGATCCCGGCGCATCTTGTCATCGTCGTAACAGAGGTTGAGCACTGCCGCGTAATCGTCGGCGTCCTCGATAGGAATGATGTACAAGCCCTCTGTCTGCCACAGGTCTAGCCAAGCGTCGTACTCTTTTGCGTCCAGAATCGCCGCTTCGTGCCAAATAAACTGCGTGACCTGCCAGAGCAGGATTTCATTGTCGATTGTGTTCATTTCGCTCACTCCTGCATCATCCGTTTCCACATCGCATAGGCGGCACGCATACCCGTTTCATCCGATACATGACCACGCGGCCCCGCCTCGCCCGGCACTTCCTTCTCGATGCCTCGATTGACCAGAATCGGCAGTTCAGCACCGCCATCAACCCCCCGCTGGATTCGCTCCCAGACCTCGGCATCGTCGGGAGAACCAAAGCCCATGGGGCCCTGAAAGTGTTCATGCAAGCGCAGGCGTACGCGATTGGCGATGTCGGGACCTCCCTCCATACCAAGGGCAATATGGCGAATATCAGTTTTATCGACAGCAACGGGCGTCAACACCCGGAAGAAGGCCATTGAGCACGCCACGTTGGGGAACAAATTAAGATTGAACCCGGAGCCACCTACCGCTCGCACAATGCGGCGGACTTGATCTTCCGGGTAGCCTTCGTCGCGCAGCGCCTGTGCCAGCTCTTCAAACCGCTCTGGAATTTTGCGATCAAGATCCTCCTCTAGATCAACGAGTTCGGGAATCATGACCATGACGGAGTGACCGTTACCCAGGTCTTCAACGAAGCCTTCGCCATCAAGGAAGGTGAATGTCTTTTCAGCTTCCTCATCAAGGGATTGCAGAAAGGACTTATGCACGATCGGAAAGTGATAGGCGTCAGTGGTGTTCTCTAGCTGAACTTTCCAGTTCATTGGCACCGAAAACTGATGTTCGCCAAGGGTTTTTACGGGGTATCCACCACCCTGTTTCATAAACAGATCGATCCACTTCTTGGCAGCACCAAGGAAGTCTTCCAGTGGCTCAATGTCATCGTTGAAAGTGGCGAAAACCATGCCCTGATAGCTTTCAACGCGTAGCTTGAGCATCCCATGCTGTGACTTATCGAAATCATCGCCATACTGTTCGGGATTCGGCAAAGCACGCAGACTGCCATCGAGCCCATAGCCCCAACCGTGATAAGGGCATTGGAAAGATGAGGTCTTGCCCTTGTGAACCTCGCACACCGTCGCTGCCCTGTGGCGGCAGCGATTAACCATTACATGGATATTGTCTTTACGGTCACGTACCACGATGACCGGTTCACGACCTACTTTGGACAGCTTAAAAGACCCCTTATCGGGGATCTCGCTTGCATGCGCTACCCACACCCAGGTCTTGTGGAAAATCTTCTCCTGCTCTTGCTCAAACAGCTCTGAGCTGGTGTACATCGGGGTCGCAATCTTATCGTTATGGACCAGTTGATCTGGTTCGAGCGCGATGTTTTTGACGTCGATTAATTGGTTCATTCTGTTCTCCTCATGCCTAGCCAGCTAATGCTGTCTTTATTCAGGTACCACCAACTCACGGCCGATACGTGCTTCGACACGAGCGTATTTCCAGAGCTTATAGGTGCCATCACCTACCGGGATGGTGCGGAAGAAGTTGCAGGCAGCGACAACAGATTCGTAATCAGGAACATCGGCCATGATGTAGGCGGTCCAGGGGGCAGTGGCAGAAGGGCCTACCATAATGCGGTCGTCATCCATGATCCCCAGGATAGTGACGCCGGGGAGTTCATCGATGCCTTGCATCATCTGGCTGAAGGCTTGCCAAACTTGCTTGCCTTCCTCGGCCGTAGCATCCATGAAGTTTTGGTTGATACCGATGCAGAAAAGTACGCGATGCATAGTGTTAATCTCCGTTGGTTAAACTACGTAGGGCGGTTATAGGTAACCCGGTAAAGGATCGTGGCCGAAGAATATGGCGCCAGCGTTCTTCCAGGTGATCTCGCCCATAAAGGCATGTTGGGTGCACAACTGCGAATCACGCAGGATTCGCGACAGAGGGTGGCCGTTGTCGGCCCCAGTCATGCCGCTTATTTGATATACGCTGCGAATAGACTCGGCGCACTCGTGGGTCAAATGGGTGGTGGAGAGGCGCAGCAGGTTGACCTGCTCACGGCTTGGCTCGCCCCCGGCCTGAATGCTTGCCCAGGCGGCGTCGGTACTCTCATAGAAGAAGGCGCGGGCAGCGCGAACTTTGGCCTCGGCCTTACCGAGGGCAATCTGGGCATACTCACGCTCGCCCAGGTTGGGGGCGCCGGTGACTGATTTACGCCCATCGGCCATGGCGCGGACGATATCCAGTGCCTCCCGGGCCAAGCCCAGGGTAGTCACTGCCAGCACCTGAGCGGCGAAGGAGAGCGATGGGTAGCGGAAGAAGGGGGTATCGACGTTGGGCTTGCCGCCGCGCACGAAGGTCCAAGCCTCTGGAACATAGGCTTCCTCGACCACGAGGTCGTGGCTGCCAGTAGCCACCATGCCCAACATATCCCAGGTCGGGTCGACCTTCACCTGGTCGCAGGGCAGCACTGCCATGCGCGGCAAAGCACCCTCTTCGGCGGGAAGGATGCCCACCCCACATAGCGATGCCCCCATACAACCGCTGGCAAATTTCCATCGCCCTTTGATACGGAAACCGTTATCAACCCGCTCAGCGGGTTGGGGCGGAAAAATCCCTCCAGCGAAGACGATGTCGGGGGAATCCCCCCACACTTCCTTTAGGGTCTCCTCGGGTAACGCTGCCAAGTAGGCGGGGTTCATGCCAAAACTCGCTACCCAGCCAGAGGAGCCATCCGCCGCCGAGATCGCTTCGACCATTTTCAGGAAGTCGGCGGGCGACTTCTCATCACCGCCGTAGATGGCGGGCACCATGGCCCGATAAATACCGATCGCCTTGAACTCATCAATGATATCCATGGGGATATGGCGCAGTTCCTCAAACTCTTTGCGTCGGGATCGAATTGACTCGAGCAATGCGTCAAAACGCTCCTCGCCTCCCCACTGTGATTTATCAATGTGCTGTTGCATGCTTCGCTCCTGTTTGTTGTTCCTCTCCCGCCGACTTAACCTGACCTATGAGTTGCGAAGCCATCCGGCAGACGCCTGCGTCATCGCCATGACGTCCGATCAATTGCACGGAGACAGGCAATGTTTGCTGAGACTCAAGAGGAATCGATAAGGCGGGATGACCTGAAAGATTGAAGGGCCGCGCAAGGGACGATATTTTCAAATCCTGGTGGCCCGAGAGCGCATCCTGAACAGTCATGGGAAAATGCGGCAACGTCGGCAGCACCAGGACATCATGGTTCTCTAGCAGTGCATCTACTTCGCTGGTAAAGGCACGACGGACCCGCTCCGACTCCTTTATCTCAGCATCGGTTGTCACGGCAGCGGCCTTCAAACGTTGTTCGACATCTGCGCCTACCTTGCCTGTGGCAAGCAATGCCTCGCAGGCACGGAAAGTTTCGCGATTGATAATTACCATGGCAGCCTCAAACGCCTCTGCCATAAGCGGCAAGGCAACATCCCCACGCGCCATTCCAGACCGACTGAGCTGGCCTTCAATACTTGCCCAAATGGCTGAATCGGCATTTACGCCGATGCACCCCATAACAGGCCTAGGAGTGTCCTTTGGCAACTGAAAACCGGGGTCAATCGCCGCCATGAACGCCATCAGCTTCTGAAAATCGCAAGCTAAGGGGCCTACACAGTCAAGACTACTTTCTGCAGGCATAACGCCGCGGCGACTCAAGCGCCCGAAGGTGGGCTTAAGGCCGTAGACACCACAGCAGGCAGCAGGGACGCGAATAGAGCCACCTGTGTCTGTACCAATACCAATATCGGCAAGACCAGCGGCCACCGCGGCGGCCGACCCACTGGAAGAACCGCCAGGGATAAGGTTGGGGTAGCGCGGATTCTCTGGCGTGCCAGCCCAGGCATTAATACCCGTCATACCGAATGCCAGCTCATGCAGATTAGCCTTTCCCACGATGTGGTAGCCCGCTTTGAGCGTCCGCTCGACGACCTCTGCATGAGCCGCGGCAGGCGGTGCATCAGCAAGGGCAGCTGACCCTGCGCAGGTGGGGAAGCCGGCGATATCGATCGTATCTTTGACGACCACTTTGCACGGCCCCTGCCCCAGGCTTAACCTCGATGTCAATATAGTCACCTCAGCCACCCCGCTAGATTTATCACATGAAGTTTCAAGTAAATAGGCATGAATTTTATAACCATTCATCTAATCCGGTGAACGCTAAAGGACGAACAGTACGATTTGAGGAAGCACTAACAGCAAGGCAATGCACAGCAGATAAGGGGGTATGAAGTAACCCACTCCACGGAATGTCTCACCCATTCGTAACTCTGCATCCAGGCTCTTTACAATGAAAGCGTTCACTCCGACCGGCGGTGTAATCGCTCCCATACTAGTAACGATACAGACCACCACGCCAAACCAAATTGGGTCGTAACCCAAGGCAAGCGCTACGGGAAAGAAAATCGGAATTGAGATAATTAAAAATCCCATCGCATCCATTAGCGCTCCGCCGATCACATAGATCAGCAGAATACAGGCCATTACCATTATGGCTGGCAAGGGCAGTGCCGCCGCCCACTCGCCCACCATGTAAGGCAGTCTTGTGATGGTAAGAAAGCGCCCGAAAATGACCGCTCCAGCAACCAACATCAATATCATGGCCGACGACTTGAGTGCATTAGCGATGGCCTCATTTAAGACGGCCCAGGAGAGCTTGCCTTGTATCAAGGTAATGACCATTGCACCAATGCAGCCCACCGCAGCAGCCTCTGTCGAGGTGAACCAGCCCGCAAACAACCCACCTAGCACCAGTGTAAAGAGGGCACCAATTTCGATAACGCCTTTCAGCGAACGCCACCTTGTAGACCAGCTCGAACGCACACCTGCGGGCCCCATATCTGGGCGACGCCGACAGAGTAGCCCAATCGTAGCGATGAACAGCACAACCAGAATAAGCCCAGGGACAATACTGGCTAAAAACAGGTCGCGAATGGCCAGCTCGGCTTGCAGCGCAATAACAATCAGCACAGAGCTTGGTGGGATGATGACCCCCAGAGTCCCCCCCGCTGCAACGCTGCCGGCACTGAGCGCACGGTTATAGCCAAATTTCTTCATTTCGGGGAGCGCAATAGTGCCGACAGTGGCTGCTGTGGCGGTGTTCGAGCCGCTCACCGCTGCAAAACCTGCGCTGCTAAGGATCGTCGTTGTGGCCATGGAGCCACGAAAATGGCCTATCCAGGCATAGGCAGCTGCAAATATCTTTTCCGTTATCCCCGAGCGAAACAGCAATTCCCCCATAAAAATAAATAGGGGTATAACACTAAGGGAGTAACCCGATAACTGTTCCCAGATGCCTGAGCTAATCACGTTATACGCGGCAATAGGGCTCGTCATGTAAAGCATGCCAAAAAAGCCCACCATAAACATAGCGAAGCTAATCGGCATTTTTAATAAAATAAGAAGAAACAAACAGAGCACGCCTAACAAAGCTACCAGCGTCATACTCATTGTGTGACCACCTTTTTTAAACTACTCAAAAAGTCTGCTAAAAGAACCAAGCAAAAAGCTGAAAACCCTAATGCCACTAAGTAAACAACGGGATAAAACGCAATACGCAGTGTTTGCGATAAGGAGCCCCTTTGCATAGCGCTAAAGCCATACTCCCAGAGCTTCCAAGCCACCATTGAGAAGAATAAAAAACTTGCGCCTGAGACCAGGACGTAGAGAACACTTTGCAAACGGACAGGGAAATGTTCGACCAGCAAGTCCAGCTCAATATGGGCTTTGGTGACTTGGGAGTAAGCGAGCGACAGCGCCACGACTACCGCTGTTAGCCAGCCGACCATTTCGGTGGCACCACCAAATGAAGAGCTAACTTGGCGCATTATGATGTTACCGACCACCAGAAACACCATCATCAGTAATGCCGAGCCGGCTACATAGAGTAAGAGACGGCTAATTACCCAATTAAATTTATTCATGGTAACTACCTAGGTCTATCAACATGGCGCTTACTGGGCGCAAAGATATGCGCCCAGACAAAAGCATAGGCACTATTGGTTTTGTTCGATCAGCTCAATAAACCGGTCACGCAACTCAAAAGCAGGAAGCCCTTGAGCAGCCACCTCTTCTAACCGTTGCTCATTGATCGGCTCCAGCAAGGACGACCAGCGCTCAGCCTCCTCCTCGGACAAGGCGAGCTGCTCAAGATCATGATTCTCAGCAGCCCAAGCCAAGGATTCCTGGATGTGTTCATCTAGGTACTTACCTGCATAAGAGGCCATTTCGGCACCCAATGCATCAATCTCCTGCTGAACATTTTCGGGCAAGGAGTCCCATCGCTGCTGATTCATCACCGCAACGAAGACAACGTTGGTCAAAGGATAGTCAGTGATATAGCTCACATTGCGGGCATACTGCAGATCCATCAGCGTCTCACGGGAACCTACATAGCCACTAACGATACCAGCCTGCAGGGCTTCTCCCGTTTCCGACTGGGTGAGACCCACCGGCACGCCACCAAGGGCTTGAACAACGGCTGTACTGTCGCCTGGTACCCTGATCTCTTGGCCCTCAAGATCCTCCAGTGAAGCCACTGCTGCTTGAGTATGTAAGTAGCCTGGCTCTGAGGTGAACGCGGTAATGACTTTAAACTCTTCCAAGCCCAGCGTCTCTGCGGGGAACTCTTTGATCAGTTCGTACACTGCCTGACTGGCTGTCTGCGAATTCACTTCGATGCCTGTTAGATTTCCGACCAAATTGAGTAACGGAAAACGTCCCGGCTCGTATGAGGTGGCAGAGAGACCTATATCGGCAACACCGTTTAAGACGCCATCGAACATGTTGGCCGCCGTCAGCAACGTTCCACCTGGGAAAGTGTTGACGTTTACCTGGCCATCGGTTCTTGCGTTAAGCTCTTTCACCCATTGCTCCATCTGCACGGCGGGGAAGGTTTGGGAAGGCGCAAAGAAGGCATAGCTGAGGTTGATGTTATCCGCTAACGCACTGGTGCTGAGCAACACCCCAGCGCATACGCCGCTTAGGCGTGTCAAACGGCGAGAGGTTTCGTGCCACAGCTGTTTTTGGCTGGTCATTGGTCATTAGCCCTATTTATTTTTGTGTTGAATGTCATATAAGCCTAGTAGAAACATTCAACATCACATGAAAAGTAAAGTAAATACCCACGCACGGATCTATTTTTTTCCTGCAAAAAACTTGCCGTTTGATATTAAAATATATTTTTATCAAATAGATAAACATATATTTTAAAAATAATTAGTATTTTTCTGAACTATCAAATGCCTCTATCGGTATTACTAAGCACCGATACTGTGCACACTAAAGAGCATCTGCTCGTTTTTAATTCGACATGCTCAAGCGAAAGCCTCAACCACCACTTCTCATTGAGCCCCTCGATAGTTCCTCGAAAACGCTGTTTAAACTGAATCAGAAGACACGCAAAAAGCCCAAGCAAAAGCTTGGGCAATGGAAAAACGGGAAATGGCGAAGCGCTTATTCAAGCGACTCATAGGGCAGGCCAACATAGTTTTCCGCAATGGTAGTTAGCCCTGCCTCGGAGCTAGTGACGTAATCCAATTCTGCCAGTTGCATGCGGCTATTAAAGTCTTCCCCATCGGAAAAATTATGCAGCATGGAGGTCATCCACCAGGAAAACCGCTCCGCCTTCCAGATGCGTTTCAGGCACGTTTGCGAGTAACGTTCGATCAGGTCGGTGCGGCCTTCTTGGTAAACCTTCACCATTAATCGATAGAGGGTATTCACATCGCTAGCGGCTAGGTTAAGTCCCTTGGCACCGGTGGGTGGCACGATATGGGCGGCATCACCCACCAAGAACAGTCGCCCGTGTTGCATCGGCTCAACGACATAGCTGCGCAGAGGCGCGATACTTTTCTCAATTGATGGCCCCGTTACCAGCTTTTGGGCCACCTCTTCGGGCAAGCGACGTTTAAGCTCTTCCCAAAATCGCTCATCAGACCAGTTTTCTACCTTTTCATCTGACGGTACCTGGAGATAGTAGCGGCTGCGAGTGGCGGAACGCATGCTGCAGAGGCTAAAGCCACGCTCGTGCCGGGCGTAGATCAGCTCATCGGAGACCGGCGGAGTATCCGAAAGCACACCAAGCCAGCCAAACGGATACACCTTTTCAAACTCTTTGATGCGGTCTTGAGGAATCGCTTGGCGGGATACACCGTGGTAGCCGTCACAACCGGCAATATAATCACAATCAAGCCTGACCGTTTCGCCATTGTGTTCAAAGGTCAGGTAGGGATGATCACTTTCAAGATCATGAGGTTGAACGTTTTCTGCTTCGTAGAGCGTCGTGGCTCCAGCTGCTTCACGGGCCTGCATCAAATCCCGTGTCACCTCTGTTTGGCCGTACACCATTACCTTGCTTCCACCGGTCAACTCATCCAGCGCAATACGCACACGACGATTATCAAAGGCAAGTTCGAAGCCATCGTGGGGCAAGCCCTCTTGCTTCATGCGCTGATCAACACCCGCTTCGCTCAGTAGATCGACCATGCCTTGTTCTAGCACGCCCGCACGAATACGGCTCAAGACGTACTCACCACTACGCCGCTCCACAATCACGTTATCAATACCTTTGCGATGCAGTAGTTGGCCCAACAATAAGCCAGAAGGCCCTGCACCAATAATGGCGACCTGCGTTTTCATAGGAATGCCTCATCCTTGTCATTATCTAAAACAGATAACTTGTATTTTTCAATGAAACACACCGCATAATAAGGCATGATTTAGGTCAATTATTGGACATTTAGCGCTTAATTACCCAACCTTAGTCGTAGAGGAGAAAAAACAAATGACCCCCTCATCGGCAACGTCTGTTCCGGTATTCAAACTCTATGGTGAAACGCAGCACTGGCCTACGCCGGATTTGCTTCACTGCGAATCTATTCCCGAACGCAGCCGCCTACATGACTGGCGTATTCGCCCCCATCGCCATGCCGACTTAGTGCACATTTTATTGATTAGTCAGGGCAGCGTGACATTGGAGTTGGAAGGCACTCGTCATGACCTACAGAGTGCTACCACGATTATTGTGCCCGCTATGGCAATTCATGGTTTCCATTTTTCACCCGATGTACAAGGGCACATCATTACGTTGGCCAAGCCGCTGGCAGACCATCTGCATACCCTGCTGGGTGAGAGCAGCGCCCTTAGAAAGGCGGACTTCTTTCGCCTATCGCACGCTCATGAGCAAACGCGCATTACAACGCTTGTGGCGCAGATTGACCGGGAATATCGTCAACCCGCCCCTGGACGCAGCATGCTTCTTGAAGCGCTTATCCAAGCACTCGTCGTTGAGCTTTCGCGACTTGGTCACTATGCCGGTAGCCTTAAAAAGCGCTATACCCCTCGCCAAAATGACAAGGGGCAGCAACACATAGAACACTTTCAAGCGCTGATTGAGGCACGCTATCGTGAGCAACCCAGTATTGAGTGGCTCGCCGGGCAGGTAGGAATTAGTAGCGCACACTTGAACATGCTTTGCCGCGAACTTGCCGGACGCAGTGCCCTGCAAATGCTTCACGAACGCTTGCTGCTTGAAGCCAAGCGTCAGCTCACCTACACCAACATGACCATTGGACAAGTCTCTGACAACTTAGGCTTCTCCGAGCCCGCCTACTTCACGCGCTTTTTTAAGCGCAATACAGCGCTTTCTCCTCGCGAGTTTCGACTGCGCCAAACGGCGGTTAACACCATTGCTAAATAGGATAATGCCGCGGCCCGAGCTGCATCGTCATCCAGCGCAGCTCGGTGAATTCTTCGATGCCTGCTTTACCACCAAAGCGTCCGTAACCACTGGATTTGACGCCACCGAACGGCATCTGTGGCTCATCATGCACCGTGGGTGCATTGATATGGCAGATTCCCGTTTGTAAGCGCCCTGCCACTTTCATAGCTCGTGCACTATCGCGGCTAAACACCGCTGATGAGAGGCCATACTCGCTATCGTTAGCGATGCGAATTGCTTCTTCCTCACCCTCCACGCGAATCACCGCCACGATCGGGCCAAACGACTCTTCGCTATAGAGCCGCATGTCGCTGGTCACGCCATCGATGACCGTGGCCTGCATCACGACCCCTTCTGCTTTACCGCCAGCAGCGAGATGGGCGCCCTTATCCACGGCATCCTCAATGAGGCTATTTAGTTTTTCTCCTGACGCCGCGTTGATTAACGTGCCCAGCGCATGACTCTTATCACGCGGGTCACCCGCCTTTAGCGCCTTGGCTCGAGCGGCAAACTTATCAACGAACGCATCCGCAATGCGCTGATCGACAATCACACGCTCGGTGGACATGCAGATCTGGCCTTGGTTGAAGAATGCGCCAAAGATGGCTGCATCCACCGCTGCGTCAATATCCGCGTCATCCAACACCAGAAACGGTGCTTTACCGCCCAGTTCAAGCAACACAGGCTTCAACTGCTTAGCGGCTTGCTCGGCAATGATTTTTCCCACGCCTGTAGAGCCGGTAAAGTTAATCCGCCGTACCGCCGGGTGGGCAATCAAGGCACTCACCACATCCGCAGCGTTATCCGGTGCATTGGTAATCACGTTGACAATACCGCCGCCAAACCCTGCTTCTTGAAGCACTTCACCAATAAGATGGTGAGTCGCGGGGCACTGCTCAGAAGCTTTCAGAATAACGGTGTTGCCACAGGCCAAAGGGGTGGCGATGGCTCGCGTACCTAGAATAATGGGCGCATTCCAGGGGGCGATGCCCACGACCACACCACAAGGTACACGCACTCCCATGGCCATACTGTCGGGTACGTTCGAGGGAATAATATCGCCATGAATTTGCGTAGTGAGCGCCGCTGCCTCACGCAGCACATCTGCCGCCACTTTGACGTTAAACCCCGCCCATCCAGGCGTAGCACCAGTCTCATCGATCATTCGGTCAATAAAGTCGCCCTGATGCGCTTCCATCAGCTCAGCTGCTTTTAGCAATTTGGCGCGCCGTTCACCTGGGCCTGTTTGCGACCATGCATCAAACGCCCGGCCAGCCGCGTCGGCAGCCGCATTTGCATCACCCACACTTGCCGCCGCCGCCGTAGTGACAACATCGCCACTCAGCGGATTCGCTCGAGTAAAAGTGGCTCCGTGCTCAGCTGCTTTTGATTCACCTGCGGACAATAGCTGAAGAGTGACCATGGCATTAACTCCTTGTAATAAAACAGCCTAAAGCAGAAACAGCGTGCTCAAAATTGGGAAGGCGATAAGCAGTGCCAAGCGTATTAAGTCAGAAACGACAAAGGGCGCGACCCCTTTAAAAATCTCACCTAGCCCGACGTGGGGCGCCATGGCTTTAATCACGAACACGTTCATCCCCACTGGCGGCGTCATTAGTCCCAGCTCAACGGTCAGCACGGTAAGAATACCGAACCATACCGGGTCGATCCCCATCGCTTGAATGATCGGGTACACCACCGGAACGGTGATCACCAGCATCGCGATAGAGTCCATAAACATGCCTAGCACAAAGTAGAGCGCCAGTATGCATAGCACGACGACGATGGGCGTGAGATCCATACCGTATAGCACGTCCGTAATGGAGAACGAGATACGCGATACCGAAATGAAGTAACCCAGTGTCTCTGCCCCTACCAGCATGAAGAACACCACGGCAGACAGCGCCAATGTCTCTTGGACGCTGGCCCATAACTGCGCACTGCGCATACCTTTGACAAGGGCATAAATCAGCGTGGCAAATGCACCCACGCTGGCCCCTTCTGTAGGCGTAAAGGCCCCAAAGTAGATGCCTAAAATCATCACCAGAAACACGCCAAAGAAAGGCACCAAGCCGGTCAGTGACCGCAGCTTTTCTTTCCAAGGCGTAGGCTCACCAGCCACCGCCAACGAGGGGCGCAAATACATCACCACCGTGACGGTGAGTGAGTACATCACCAAGCCCAGCAGGCCGGGGATTAAACCAGCCATAAACATATCGCCTACGGACTGCTCGGTGAGAATCGCATAGATCAGCAGGGCGATACTGGGTGGAATCATGATGCCTAGGGTGCCACCCGCAGCCAAAGCTCCGGTGGCCAAGCCACGGTTATAGCCGTAGCGCTCCATTTCAGGAAGTGCCACCCGCGTCATGGTGCTGGCTGTGGCTAGCGAAGAGCCAGAAATAGCAGAAAAAATGCCGCATGAACCCACTGCAGCAATGGCAAGGCCGCCTTTCCAGCCTCCACAAATGATACGGGTCGAATCAAATAACTTGCCTGCCATTCCCGAGTGAGCCGCTAGTACGCCCATTAAAATAAACATGGGCACGGCGCTGAAGCTGTAGTTGGAGAGTACTTCGACGGGCACTGTTTTTAACTGAGCCACTGCCGCATCCCAACTAATAATCTGAGCAAACCCCACGACTCCCACAATCAGCATGGTAAGAGCCACCGGCACGCGCAGGATCATTAATACCAATAAGAGCCCTAAGCCAATGGCACCAATCGCTTCACTCCCCATGGGTGGCCTCCTCGCCTTGAGCATAAATAATGCCTAATAAGGCATGGATAAAGCTGCGTAATCCAAGGAGTAAGCTGAGCACAGCAGCCAGTTGGAAAATAGGTCCCATGGGAAGGCGCAAGTCTTGGGTGACCTCCCCATGCCGAGTTGCCGCCGCCGCCGAATCCAGCAGCCCCACGAACAACACCAGCCCCAGCGCCATGAAACCAAGCAAGAACACGCCCTGCAGGCGATTTTTTATGGATTGCGGCAAACGGTGAGAAAACGCTTCCACGACGACTTGGCTCTTTTCGACATTTGCGGCCATCGCCGCCAATAGCGCAAACAACATCAAGTAGCTGACCAGTTCGACGCTACCGGAAACACTCAGCGCAATCGCACCGTCCGTTATCCTGGAAAGGTAGCGAGTGCTGACATCGGCAATCGTCACCGCCAGGAGACCCGTGAGGGCAACCCCAGCAACTAAGCGACAAATAAGGGCCAGCCAATGGCTGGCCCGGTAGAGAGTAGACTGCATAAAACATTACCCCTATTGGGCGCTGCAAGACTCGCTGGCCGCCAACGCAGCCTGATAGACATCACGTGCCTGATCCAGGCCTCGTTCTTCCAACTGAGTCAGGTAGTTTTCAATGCCTGCTTGAAGCGGTTCCTGCCAGTCGGGATGCTCTAGCGGATTTTCGATTTCGCGAATGGTATGGCCAGCATCGGTAGCTTCTTGTTTACCTTCCACATCCAGTCGATCAAACACCGCCCCGGCGTTGTTAGCCCACTTCATACCCGAGTTATTATCAATGACCGCCTGCTGCTCTGGCGTGAGGTTGTCGTAGCTGCGCTGATTCATGGTGGCAACGAAAATCAACGTGTAAAAAGGTACTTCAGTGTGGTAGTTCACCAACTCATTAACACGGAAGCCTTTCAGGCCCTCCCACGGGAAGCTCAAACCATCGATCACGCCACGCTGCATGGAGGTATAGATATCCGGTGCAGGCATACCCACTGGGGTAGCTCCCATATTTTCAAGCATTTCGCCTGCAACCGCGGTTGGGCGACGAATACGCAGCCCTTCAAGGTCGGCAGGTGTTTGTATGTCAGTGTCGATGGTATGAATACCGCCCGGCCCAGTGGTAAACATGAACAGCGGTCGAGTATCTTCGTACTCGCTATCTAAATGGCCATCGTCGTAAAGCGTCTGCAGTACGCAGGCACCCTGGGTTGCTGTCGAGGCAATCCCTGGCAGCTCAACAATCTGTGATAACGGGAAACGGCCAGCGGTATAACCCTGCGCTGTGGCACCGATGTCAGCGATGCCATTAGCGGCGGCCTCATAAATGGAGTCTGGCTTGGCCAGGGTGCCGGATGGGAACATCTGCACCGTCAGTTCACCATTCGACTCTTCCGCAATTGTATCCGCCCATGCCTGCAGCACATCTTCGTTAACACCAGAAGCGCCTGGCCAAAAATGGGCCATTCGTAGTGTGGTTTCTGCTTGAGCAACACTAATGGAAAGTCCAGCAACGGCTGCAGCCAGTACACACCGAGCAAATGTCTTCTTCATGGGGACTCCAGGCTTATTTGGATTATTATAAGTTCGCAAAGCGAATAGTAGTTCGCCATAGAGCCTACATTAGTTCACTATTCTGCCTAGAGCTAATCGACCTTCGTCTATGGTTAAACGCCAGCAAAGGGGTATTTTTGCTTTTTAATGAGCACAATGCGTGCTGCTGAAAAAATATGACTCTTAAAAGATACAATGCCAGGTAAAAGTTGGACTTTTAGAAGATTACCTATCGACTAAGGTCGGGACAAAATAAAAAGCGTTGCTCATGAATAAGCAACGCTTTTTTGTAGGTAGAGGGTATTTAATTGCCGACAGGGTTAAAAATCAAAAAACACCGTCTCGCCTTCACCCTGCAGTCGAATATTCAAACGATAGCGCACCTGGCCATCCTGCTCTTCACGTTTGGCAATCAAGGTTTGCCGACGCGCCGGAGATTCGATGCGGGATAGCACCGGGCACTGGGCGTTCGCCTCAGCTTCATCATCAAAGTAGAGCCGTGTTTGTAGGTGGATGTTCACGCCCCGGGCAAACAGTGTGAGGTTGATGTGCGGCGCCATTAACTGACCGCTGGGATGTTTCACCGAACCGGGCTTGATGGTGGTCAGCGACCACTCGCTGCCATGATCGAAAGTGGTCGCGGTGCGGCCAAAGCTATTGAACGGCTTGGTCAGGTCGTAATCGGCTTGGTAGTGACCGTTCGCATCCGCTTGCCATGCCTCCAAGAAGGCATCGCGCACCAGGTCGCCGTTGCCGTCGATAACGGTACCTACCACCTGGATGTGTTCACCCTCTGCATCGGGCTTGGCCATCTCGCTCCAGATCTCTTCATCCCGCACGGGATTACCGGCAGCGGCGAGGGCAAGACCGATGTGCACGTAGGGGCCAGCGGTTTGCGAGGCGGTTTCACGCAGCATCAGGTCGCTGGTCGGCTGGCTGTTAGGCTGATTCATGAGATATCCCCGCCCTTATTGGTTTTCAAAGTAGGTCTGCAGCTCACCGCGTACCACCACATCAAATCGGTAGGCTAGGCAGTCCATCGGCTTGCTATGCGCCATATCCAGTCGCCCAATCATGGTCTCGACCGCGAGCGGGTCTTTCAGCGTGTGCACGATGGGACAGAGAGGAATCAGCGGGTCACCCTCAAAATACATTTGAGTGATCAGTCGGGTAGAGATCGAAGGCCCAGTGACTGAGACGTGAATATGCGCGGGCCGCCAACTGTTCATATCGTTGGGCCACGGGTAGGGGCCAGGCTTGACGGTGCGAAAACGGTAGAAGCCCTGCTCATCGGTCAGACAGCGCCCTACACCACCGAAATTAGGGTCGAGTGGAGCCAAGTACTTATCATTCTTATGCCGGTAGCGCCCTCCCGCGTTGGCTTGCCACATTTCTACCAGCGTATGCGGAATGGGCTTGCCGAACTGATCCACCACCCGGCCAAACATGATAATGCGCTCGCCCTGGGGAAGGCCCTGGCCTTGGCTAAAGTTCATTAACAAGTCGTTATCATGCGGCCCCATACGCAGATGGCTAAAATCAGGGCCTGTCAGCTCAGATGCAGTGGGCTGTTGCATACTGACCAATGCCTGCTGGGGCGAGCGCGCTACTGAGGTTTTATAACCAGGCGCATAAGCAGGCGGATGCCAGTTACGGTCACGGGCCACAAAGCGTTTGTTATCGTGGGTCATCGCCCTTACCTCTTATCCATTATTTTGATTCGCTACTCGCCCCAGCCCAGCTCTTTCGCAAGGGCAAAGGCGTGATTGGCTGCCGGAACGCCGCCATAAATCGCTACATGCATGAGCACTTGGCGCAACTCGGCTTCAGTCAGGCCAACCCGCTTGGCGGTTTTCAAGTGCAGGGTTAGCTCTTCACGCCCTAGCGCGGCGAGAATTCCCGTGGTGATCATGCTGCGCTCACGGCGGGTCAAGTCATTGTTGCTCCACAGCTCGCCCCAGGCCAGGCGAGTAATCATCTGCTGGAAGGGGGCATCGAGGGTATTGGCGTTGGCGGTAGAACGTGCCACGTGCTCATCTCCCAATACCTGCTTGCGGGTTTCCAGGCCGGTCGAGTAGGCCACGCCTTGGTTGGCCACATCGCCTAGATCCGTTGCCAGCACGGCGAGCAGCTTTTGTGAGAACAGTGCCGGGGCTTCTACTGAGGGCACATGGCCGACGCCGTCAAAAACCTCCAGCGGGACGCCACCGAGCTCCGCAGAGAGCGCGTCCAGTACCGCAGGCGGTGTGGCCACATCTTCACTACCGCCAAACAGCTGCACTTTGGCGCGCTTGCCGGAAAGCTTGCCGGTAAAGGTGTCGCGGCCGAGCATTTCGCATAGCTGAGCGTAGGACTCATCATCGCCACGACCCATTTGCACGCACCAGCCCGCTTTCAGTGCGGGGCTTGCCTCGAACGTCGCAGGGGCAAACCAGCGCGGTACGATTTCCTCAGCCATCGCCGCCAAGCCTTCCTGACGCACGCGCCCAGCGCGAGTGTTCCACAAATCGGGGTTGCCGATTACCGCCCCTGTATTGGTCAGCGTCGCGGAAAGCAGCCGGTCAGGATGTGCGGCAATCAGCTGCTGGCCGACCACACCACCAATGGAGGTACCGGCAAAGTGAAACCGTTGCACGCCCGCCAGTTCTACCAACGCTAGCACCTCTTCGGCTAGATCGGCAGGCGTTATCTGTGTGCCGCTGACCGCCTGGCTGGCACCGTGGCCGGGCAGGTCCCAGGTAAGCACTCGATAGCGGGGCAGCAGCGCGGGGATCACGTCATCCCATACTGCCTGGCTCATGCCCAGCGGGTGCGCCAGCACGATCAGTGGGTTCACTTCTGAGCCGAGCAGTCGGTAGGCGACGCTGCGGCCGTTGGTGGTATGAAAAGCCATGCCTACCTCCGTTAAACGCGTTCGATTAGCGTGGCGATACCCTGGCCGACACCTACGCACATGGTGCACAGGGCATAGCGCTTGCCGCTGTTTTGCAGCTCATGGGCAGCGGTCAGCAATAGGCGGGCACCGGACATGCCCAGCGGATGTCCAAGGGCAATCGCACCGCCGTTTGGGTTAACACGCGGGTCATCGTCAGCCAAGCCTAGGTCGCGCATACAAGCTAACGCCTGGGCGGCAAATGCCTCGTTAAACTCAAACACATCGATATCGTCCATGGCGATACCGGTACGTTTGAGTAGTTTTTGTACCGCGGGTACCGGACCATAGCCCATGATGCGCGGCTCAACGCCAGCCGTGGCCATGCCGATAATTTTCGCCATCGGCTTAAGGCCGTGCTGTTTAACCGCCGCTTCGCTGGCCACCAGCATGGCGGCTGCGCCGTCGTTGACACCAGAAGCGTTGCCCGCCGTCACGCTACCGCCTTCACGAAAAGGCGTAGGCAGTGCCGCCAGCTTCTCAAGCGTGGTTTCCCGCAGATGCTCGTCCTGATCAAAGATCAGTGGGTCCTGCTTGCGGCGGGGGATCTCAATAGGAGTGATTTCTTGAACAAAACGCCCGGCTTTTTGGGCAGCCGCCGCTTTCTGCTGTGAGCGCAGGGCAAAGGCATCTTGGTCTGCTCGGGAGATGTTGAACTGTTCGGCCACGTTCTCCGCCGTTTCCGGCATTGAATCCACTCCGTACGCTTTCTTCATGACGGGGTTTATAAAACGCCAGCCGATAGTGGTGTCTTCGATTTTCTGCCCCCGGGCGAAGGCGCTGTCGGCCTTGCCCATCACATAGGGCGCACGGGACATAGATTCCACACCACCCGCCAGGGCCAGTTCCATCTCACCGGCCTTGATAGCGCGAAAGGCGGTGCCCACGGCATCCATTCCCGACCCACACAGGCGGTTCATGGTCGTGCCGGGCACCGAGGTGGGAATGCCCGCCAGCAGCGACGACATGCGCGCCACATTGCGGTTATCTTCCCCCGCTTGGTTGGCACAACCCATAAAGACTTCTTCAATAGCGGCCGGGTCAAGGTTTGGCGCTTCGGCCAAGACGGCTTTAAAGATGGTCGCGGCAAAGTCATCGGGGCGCACGCTGGCCAGCGTGCCACCAAAGCGCCCAACGGCAGTGCGGCGGGGATGACAGAGATAGACGTCTTTCATCACAACATCGCTCATAACAGTCTCCTTATTCGCCAGCGTGGGCACGCTCGGTACGCGCTTTTAATTCGCGCAGGATAGTCAGCTCTTTTTCGCTAGGCTCTGGGGTACTCTCAAGCTGCTCGGCAAAGCGTACCTCCCAACCGGTCGCTTCAATCACATCTTCTCGGCTCACACCGGGATGCAGCGACACCACAACCAGCTCTTTAGTATCCGGGTCGGGTTTCATCACGCAGAGGTCGGTGATGACGCGAGTGGGGCCTTTGCCAATATTGGGCACATTGTCGCGACCTTTACCGTCGCGACCAAAGCCGAGCGTAGTGACGAAGTCGACATCTTTCACAAAAGCACGCTTAGAGTGCTTTAGAGTGATAAAGACTTCACCTGCATTAGTGGCAATTTCCGGCGCACCACCGCCGCCTGGCAGGCGCACTTTTGGGGCTTTGTAATCGCCGATCAGCGTGGTGTTAAGGTTAGCAAAGCGGTCAATCTGCGCGGTGCCCAAGAAACCCACGCTCACCTTGCCGCCCTGCAGCCAGTAGCGGAACATTTCCGGCACTGCCACGGTGGTGAGCGCCGATTCGCACAGTTCGCCATCGCCAATAGAGAGCGGCAGAATATCGGGCTTGGTTTGCAAGGTGCCGGATTCGTAAATCAGCACCACGTCGGGTGCATGAGTGAGTCGAGCCAAGTTGGCAGCTTCTGAGGGCAAACCGATCCCTACAAAACAGGTCATGCCGTTTTCCAGCGCTCGCGCAGCGGTGACCGACATCATTTCAGAAGAGGTATATTCCAGACTCATCAGGCTTGGCCTCCTGCATTAAAGACGTTGTCATCCAGCCACTGGGTAAAGGTATCGCGGTCGCGAGCGATGGCATCCCACTCCTTATAGAAGAGGTTGCTGCGGCCGTAGTAGCCGTGAGTATAAGAAGGCAGCGCACCTTTCTCTGCCACCGCAATGGCACTGACCGCCCAGCTGGGAATCACGCAGGCATTAGGGGTCGCGCCCAGGTCATCGACAATCTCTTCCACTGTGACGATGCTGTGCTTGGCCGCCAGCACCGCCTCTTTCTGCACCCCAACGATCCCCTCGACCAGCACGTTGCCTTGGCGGTCGGCACGCTGAGCGTGAATGATCGAAACATCCGGGCGCACCGAAGGAACAGCGGCTAAGCGCTCGCCGGTAAACGGGCACTCAATGAATTTGATTTGATCGTTGACGCTGGGCAGCTCGCTGCCGATATAGCCACGGAAAACCGCTAGCGGTAACCCTGCGGCACCCGCTTCAAAGGCGCAGGCCATGGCCGCGTGGCTGTGCTCAAGAATCTCGATCTTGCAGGGCCAGCCTTTCTCAACCGCATCACGCAGGCGGTGCAGCGATCCCACGCCAGGGTTGCCCCCCCACGAGAAGATGACTTTTTTGGCACAACCCGCGCCGATCATTTGATCGTAAATAATATCGGGGGTCATGCGAATCAGCGTTAGATCACGCTTTTTCTGACGGATCACTTCATGACCCGCCGCAAAAGGAATCAGATGGGTAAAGCCTTCCATGGCCACGGTAGCGCCGTCTTGAACGTAGCGCGCTACTGCGTCATGCAAGCTGAGAAACTCGGCCATATTAGGTGCCTCTTAGCTGGTCGTTGCCATACTTGTCGGTATTTGTTCGACAAACGAACATAGATTCTTAATACGAACAAGTTACTTCCGAACACCTACGGGGTCAAATGGCGGCTGAGTTTCCCGGACAATGAGCGAACAGCACAAAGGTGACTAATAAACTAAAAAAACACGTATAAACAATCGCTTAATCAGAAAGCAGCCATGCACGGGCACGCGTCACCTGCTTTTCGCTGCTACCAAGGTATAAAGCTGGATTGCAGGCATCACGCAGCGCATTGGCGTCGATAATATCCTGCACATCAGGATGGCTTGAGAGCACATCTGCGTAGGCACGGGCTTCTAGACGAGCCGTTTCCGCTGCTTCCGCACTGATGGCTTTGGCCTTGTCAGTGCCTAGGGTGGGAGCCAATAATCGGGCTACCGGCTCGGCCATGATGCCCCCACCCGTGGCCGCCAAGTTGCGCGCCATATTCTCAGAGTTCACTTCGAGCCCTTCCAACAGTGCGGCGACCTGCTCCAAGGCGCCTTCTACCAGCAGAGTACTTTCGACTAACGGCGCCCACTCTGCATGCCATTCGCCCAACCCTCGCTCAAGAGGTTGAGCCGCAGCGTGGATCAATACACTTGTATGGCCATGCACTTGTCGCGCTGCCCCCTTAATCAGTGCGCTACGTACGGGGTTACGCTTATGAGGCATTGACGATGACTCGCCCATCCCAGGAGCAAAAGGCTCTGCCACTTCGCCTACTTCGGTTTGCGTCAGTAGAGAAACATCAAGGGCGATTTTTTCAGCCGCCCCCGCGACTGCATCCAATGCCGTGCCGAGGGCATGGATCGGATAGCCGTCGGTATGCCAGGGAAGCACAGGCGCAGACAGCCCCAGCCGCTCAGCCAAGGCGTCCATCCACTCTAGCCCCAGGTTGTCCCACCCTGAGTGCACGCCCACCGCCCCGCCAAACTGCACGGGTAACTCCACCTCTGCCAAGTGACGTCGACTCTGCTCTAGGCCAATCGCCCAGTGGGCCACCTTGACCCCAAAGGTAATCGGCAGCGCCTGCTGCATCAGGGTGCGCCCTACCATCACGGTCTTTGCGTGAGCGTCCATCAGCGCTATCGCCGCTGAACGACAGCGCAGCAGCAAGGCATTCAGCGCCGCCAAGCGCGGTTTCAGCAGCAGCATCAGCGCCGAATCGACCACGTCCTGGCTCGTCGCCCCTTGATGCCAGTAACGCTTGAGGTCATCTGCCAAAAGCGCACGCCCCTGCTTCACAAAAGGAATCGCCACATTGCCACCACTGGCAATGCCTTCCGCAATGGTGGCGACGCTGAAGGTGGCATTTTCCAACTGGTGACGCATTTGCTGGCTAACTCCGGCCGGTACGGCGCCGCTGGTTTCCTGCACCTCAGCAAGGGCTAGTTCGAAGGCCAGCATGGCATTCACCATGGCGTGCTCATCGCATGCGTTTAAGGCGGGCTGGCTCATGAAGGGGTGTTTGGTAAATATAGCGGGCATGGCGACGAAGCCTCCTTTAGCAATACCTTGGCAACAGAGTGCCAAGAGACGATAGTTCTGAGCTTACTGTCTTGTCTGTACTCATGTTTGTACTTATGTTCGCTCTTCGAACTATAGGCTAAATAGACCTCTGCCTATCAGGCAACCAAAATCTGGGAATGGGCGCTATTGTTGCTTACTCTGGTTTTGCTATCTGTGGCTTTGCTATCGCGGCATCATCCGGCACTACGTACCGCATCACCATGTCCGTGACATGGTCTTCTAATTTGCGCTGATTTTCCGGTGCCGCCTGTTTCCAATCAAAAATGCGTGAAAACGTGTGCTGGTTGGAGACATTAAAAAATGACAGTGCACTAATGAGCCAATGAAGCTCACGGGGATCTAGCCCTTCACGAAAACACCCCTCCTCAACACCGCGGTTGTATACGTTGGTTAGGGCATCAATCACCCCCGCATTTAGCGATTGAATCAGCTTCGATTGCGCCAGATAGCGGCCATGATGAATATTTTCAATCATGACGAGGCGAATAAAATCGGGATTTTTAGCATGATGGCAAAACGTAAACCGCACTAATCGGCTCAGTGCTTCTATCGGGGCCAAATGATTTAGCTGTAGCTCAGCTTCTTGCAAGCGCACTTTTTGGTAAGCCGCTTCTAACGTATGTAAGTAAAGCGTCTCTTTATCTTTGAAGTAGTAATAAATCATACGCTTAGAGGCGCGCGTTTTTTCAGCGATTTCATCAATTCGCGCCCCTGACAAACCTTTTTCCGAGAATTCTCGAGTGGCGACTGCAAGAATATCGGCCTGGACAGACTCAGGGTCGTTTTTACGACCACGTCGTAGAGAGGAGGACGAAGAAGCGTTGGATTTGGCTGTCATTGATAGGCCTTTATTATCGTGATCGTCTTTGGTCTAGTATGCCATACCTTGACTGAACGTACCATTTCGTACATTGTTGATTTGGACACAGTGAAATGGCCATGCGCGCTACCTTCATGGCTTTTCAAGCTCCATGACAATGGCTCGACAAGAGGACAACAATAATGTCTCTACGCCCCATGTTTTCACTACAAAAAACATCTATGAAACGCACGCTAACAGTGGCCGTCACCATGGCTGCACTCTTCTCTGCGGCCCATGCCTCAGCACAAACCTTACGCTTTGCCCATGTGGACCCTGACGACTGGACAACTTCTAAAAAGGGCGCGGCCGGTCAAGTCTTCAAAAACCTAGTAGAAGCCGAAACCGATCTGACGGTTGAGCTTTATCCGGCGGGTTCTTTAGGCGGTGAAACTGAACTGATTGAAGGTGCACAGGATGGCACCATTAGTATTGCGATGGTCTCCGGCGCCTACGCTAACTTCTGCCCAGCCGTCGCGGTAACAGATATTCCGTACACCTTCCCATCTGCGCCCGTCGCTTGGGAAGTTATGGACGGTGAGTTTGGTACGGCACTCGCTGAACACTGCCTCGAACAAACCGGCTTGCGTACTCTGGCGTATGGGGAAACTGGCTTTCGTCACTTCACCAACTCTGTCCGCCCCATTCATGCCCCTGAAGACATGCAGGGTTTGAAATTCCGAGTGCAAACCATCCCGCTTTACCTAGAAATGGTCACCGCGCTGGGTGGTGAGCCACAGGGTATCGCCTGGGGTGAAGTGCCCACGGCACTGGCGACTGGCGTTGTTGATGGCCAGGAAAACCCTATCTCCGTCATCTACGGCAACAACTTCTACGAGTTCCAGGATTACCTCACGCTTGATCGCCACGTGTATGGTGTCGATCACATCCTCATCAACGATGAGATATTCCAGTCGCTTTCTGAAGAAGAGCAAGCCGCAGTGAACCGTGCTGCCGTGGTAGCAGGCACCACCGGCCGTGCCATTCAGCAGTTCAACTCCGCGGAAGGGATTACCAAGCTGCAAGCAGAAGGTATGGAGATCACTCAGCCAACCGCTGAACAAATGGAGGCTTTCCGCGAAGCAGCACAACCGCCCGTACAGGCCTATCTGCGCAATGAGCTTGGCGATGATGCCGAATGGATCGATCGCCTCTCTTCCGCAGTGAATGACGCTTCCTCACGCTTCTAACATGCCATGCAAAGCGAGTGCTTGCGAGTAGACCCATAGTGGCCTACTCGCCCCCTTGCGTGCCTGACTATTGATTGAAGGTGCCTTTATGTCTGCTCTTCTCAGCCGGATACACCGTGGCCTCATACTTTTTAATGGCAGTTTGGCAGGGCTTGCCATGATGCTGATTTTCCTGCTGGTCGCGGGCAATGCGTTTGCGCGCTACACCTATGGCGGCTCCATTAGCTGGGGAGAAGACACCGCTATTTACTTAATGATTTATGGCCTGATGTTCGGTATGGCCTGGGCCTATTTACAAGATAAGCATATCGGATTCGACCTTATCCGCCGTTTACTGCCTGCGCACTGGATGCGTTGGCAAGCGGTCGCTGTTGACTTAGTGGTGCTCGCTGTCGGCATCGGTTTAATGGTGTCAGCGGTTGAGTTTATCTCAGCACGGGGCGGGCGCACCTCATCAAGTACCGGCATGCCAATGTGGCTGTTCCAAGCCTCTATGTTATTAGGCGGTGGGTTACTTAGCCTCTCAGCGCTCGTTATGGGCGCCCTGCGACTGAGCCAGCCAGCCGGCGAGGAGGCATCTTCATGATTTTTATCCTACTTGTAGCGCTTATTTTACTGGGTGTGCCGTTTGCCTTTGCGATTTTAGGCTCTCTCACGGTACTCATGAGCGCCGGTGATTTGCCGTACCACATTCGCATCGTGTCGCAGCAGTTTTTTGGTGGCATGGAGTCTTTTCCGCTGCTGGCTATTCCGCTATTTATTTTAGCCGGCGAGCTGATGAACGAAGCCGGTATCACCCACCGCATTATTAACCTAGCCAGCGCTATTGTTGGCCGACTCAAGGCCGGACTTGCACACGTCAATATATGGGCATCTGTGATTTTTGCCGGGCTTTCGGGCTCAGCGATTGCGGATACGTCGGCGCTTGGCCGAGTGTTCATTCCTTCGATGGAAAAGGAGGGCTACCCGCGTGACTTTGCTGCCGCCCTCACTGCGGCTTCATCCGTGATTGGCCCTATTATTCCCCCTAGCATTCCGGTCATTATTTACGCGCTTACCGTATCGGGCGTCTCGGTGCCGGGGCTCTTCTTAGCCGGTATCGTGCCTGGTTTCTTACTTGCCTTTGGGCTCTCAACTTACGTCTACTTCTTTGCAGGCGACCTTAGTACGGCGAAGGTAAAACAGCAGTCACGGCGTCACGCGTTACTGCATGGCTTACTGCCTGCGCTCATGCCGGTGTTTGTGGTGGGCGCCATTCTTGCGGGCATTGTCACGCCTACGGAGGCGGCAGCGTTTGCCGTCGTGTATGCGCTGATTCTCGGCGTGGTGCTCTACCGCAATATCAAACTGGTCAACCTGCCCGGTATCTTTGCCCGCGCCATGCGCGATAGTGCAGTGATCATGGTCATTATGGGGGCCGTGGCCGCCGCCAACTGGGTGTTAACGTTCGAGCGTGTGCCCAACATGCTGACAGAATGGGCCTTAATGAGCATTGATACCCAATGGACCTTCCTCATTGCCGTCATTCTTTTGCTGCTGGTGGTCGGGCTATTTTTAGAAGGCATTGCCGCTATTTTGGTGCTTGTCCCCATCCTTCACCCCATTGCCATGGCGCTGGGCATTGACCCCTTGCACTTCGGCATTGTGGTTATTTTTAACTTAATGATGGGCCTGATTACCCCTCCCATGGGTCTCTGCCTCTTTGTTGCGGACTCCGTCTCAGGCGTGGGCATGGGCCCCATTATCCGTCGCATTATGCCCATGCTCGCGGTCCAGTTCTTAGTGCTGCTGCTCATTACCTTTGTACCGTCCTTAGTGACGTTCCTGCCGCGTTTGGCTGGCTACTGATCTCCACCATTACAAGGAGCATGATGCTATGTACTCATCAATTGCTACCGTTTGCCTCAGCGGATCACTGGAAGAGAAAGTAGACGCGATTGCGCAGGCAGGCTTTGAAGGGCTTGAGCTATTTGAAAACGATTTAACCGCGTTCGCAGGCACGCCACGGGAAGCAGGCGAGCTCATTCGCGCCCGCGGTTTGAAGCTGGTCACCCTACAGCCTTTTCGTGACTTTGAAGGACTACAGGGCCGCGCGCGGCAACGGGCCTTTGATCGCGCCGAGCATAAGTTCGACCTGATGGAAGAGCTCGGCACCGATTTGCTGATGGCATGCAGCACCGTCCACCCAGATGCACTCCCAGGGATTAGCCGCGCTGCCGATGATTTTTTCGAGCTTGGCGAGCGCGCTGCTAAACGCCAGTTACGCGTGGCCTATGAAGCGCTGGCCTGGGGGCGACATATTCACGATTACCGAGACAGCTGGGAAGTGGTCCGCCGTGCCGCCCACCCTCATATTGGCTTGGTGCTGGATACTTTCCATATTTTCTCGCGCCAAACAGAGTTAGGCACCATTGGCCGTATTCCCGGCGATCGCATCTTTTTGGTACAGACCGCCGATGCGCCGCGCCTGTCTATGGATCATCTCTCATGGAGCCGCCACTACCGCTGTTTCCCCGGCCAAGGCGAGCTTCAGATGGATAAATTCATGGCCATGCTGGAAGAGACTCGTTACGACGGCCCGCTCTCCCATGAGATCTTTAACGATGTGTTTCGCATGGGCCACAGCGACCAAACCGCCCGCGATGGCTTGCGCTCTTACCATTTGCTGCGCAGCATGCAAGCCGATAGCGGCATTCCCGCTCCACAGCCGATTGAGTCCGTGGCCTTTCTCGAAATAGCGGTTGAACCCAATGATTTGGCACCGCTGCGCGAGCTGCTCAGCGCACTGGGAATGGCTTGCGTAGGTCGGCATCACACGCTGAACGCCGAGCGCTGGGCCGCAGGCGACGTCAACTTAGTATTGAATACTGAATCAAGCTTTACGGGCCGTGTACCAGGGCGTGACGCCACGGCCGTCACAGCGATTGGCCTACGTGTAGGCAACGCGTATGAGGCGTTTAAACGAGCAGACAAGCTGGGTTACGAGATTGTGGAGCCTGAAGAGGTAGGGGCAAGCCACCGAATGAGCGCGCTGCGCAATGTCGACGGCAGCCTCTCTTATATCATCGACGATTCGCAGCTGAGCCGCACATGGGATCGCGAGTTTCCAGTGGAGCGCCAGCCGGTTCCCCAAGGGTCACTGGTGGATATCGACCATATCAGCGTCGCGCTCTCCTACCATGACTATCTTTCACTGATGCTGCAGTACCGCGCCATCTTCCAGTTGGAGGTGACCCCCTCTTTCGATGTCACCGACCCACGGGGCTTGATTCAAAGCCAAGTCCTCCAAAACGGCAATGGTCGTTTTCGCTTAGCGCTCAATGCCAGCGCCTCACCGGATACGGCCAGCAACCGCTTTGTCCGTCAGTACGGTGGTTCCGGCGTTCATCACATTGCCTTAAGCACCACCTCCATGCGCGATACCAGTACGGCCTTACATCAGGCGAAGTCCCCAGTGCTACCGATACCCAGCAAC
This sequence comes from Halomonas sp. LC1, assembly GCF_030247125.1. Lineage (NCBI taxonomy): Bacteria > Pseudomonadati > Pseudomonadota > Gammaproteobacteria > Oceanospirillales > Halomonadaceae > Halomonas > Halomonas sp. LC1. Next base: position 122,722 of record NZ_JASSPG010000007.1, read on the forward strand.
TACTATCGTGACTTGGCGGCGCGTTTTGATCTCCCCGCACAAACGCACGCCTGGATGCAGGAGCACCACATTCTCTTTGACCAAGACAGTCACGGCGACTTCCATCAGCTCTATACGCAACCGAACCATAAAGCCTTCTTCATCGAATTGGTGCAGCGAGAGGGCTATCAAGGGTTAGGCGCGCCAAATGCCTTTGTTCGCGTCACGGCACAGCAGCGCCTAGAAGCTGACCTCTTAGCCTCAGATATTAATGGTGACACGGACAACACTCGTCGCGACACGGGAGAGCGCCCAGCATGATCAAATTAGGACTCGTCGGCGAAGGTATCGCCAAATCACAATCTCCCGACCTGCACGAACGCCTGGGCGCATCATTGGGCGTGGCTGTTCGCTACGACTTAGTGGACAGCCTAGGTATCGTGGATTTTGACTTCCCCAGAGCGATTCAAACGCTACGCGCAGAGGGATACCGGGGCACCAACGTCACCTTTCCCTTTAAAGAGAAAGCCGCAAAATTAGCGGACATCTGCGGAGAAGGCGTACAACGAGTCGGTACCGCCAATACGTTACTGTTCGATGAACAGGGGTCGCGAGCCGAAAACACCGACTACACGGGTTTTATTAGCGCCTACCGCCACTCGTTTGGCAGCCAGCCAGCGGGCGATGTCTTACTGATCGGTGCCGGTGGCGTAGGACGCGCCGTGGCATGTGCGCTCGGCGAGCTGTCTGCCCACTGCATCCATATTCTGGAGCGCGACGAGCAGCGTGCCGACACCTTGTGTCGAGACCTTAACGCCATGGGCATCGCAGCGGAGTGCGTTTCAGCCGAGCAAGCGCAGCGCGAACTGCCAACGTGGCAAGGAGTCGTGAACTGCACCCCCATTGGACACATCAACCATCCCGGTTGCCCTATCGATACCACCGGCCTTGGCGCTCAGCACTGGGTGTTTGATGCGGTTTATATTCCGGCCCATACCGAGCTGTTAATGGCGGCTCATCGAGCAAAAGCGAAAACGCTCTCCGGCGTTGACCTGTTCGTCTTTCAGGGCGTGGACGCATTTCGATTTTTCACCCATGGCCACCTCAGCGCTGAACAGATTACGCCTCATGTGATCCCCCTGCGCACGCACTATATCGAGCAACTTGTCTCACCAAGAGCACAACGTGTGCCATGATAGACTCTCGCAATAGCGTACAATTATTCGCCATTCGAACTTGAGCCTTTCAACCTCCTAATGCGCTGGAGAGACTTCCATGCTCGCCATCCTAGCCATTACCACCCCTATTTTTCTGCTGATTGGTATTGGCTACATAGCTCGGTGGAGCGGGGTTATCCAGCGCGAACAGCTGCAAGGCGTGGGTATTTTTGTGCTGTACTGTGCCCTGCCAGCCCTGGTGATTCGCGCATTAACCCAACAGCCACTAGGCGAGATTTTTCAGCCCAGTTATTTGCTGGCGTACGGTTTGGGCTCGATAGCCGTGTTAGGCGCAGGCTTAGTACTTTGCTTAAAACTGCAGCGCCAACCCCTTAACGCCAGCGCCATGCAAGCACTCGGAATGGCCGCATCGAATAGCGGATTTGTTGGCTACCCGGTCGCCGCAATGGTCATTGGCTCACCGGCTGCGGTGCTATTAGCTCTCAATATGCTCGTTGAAAACCTGCTTGTGATTCCCACCGCGCTTATTCTTGCTGAGATGGGTAACCAGCATGGCTCAAACGTGTGGCATACCCTGCGCCAAACGGCACGAAGCCTGGCCAAAAACCCCATACTGATTGGGTTAACCGTGGGGATCGTCATCGCATCTACCGGGATCGTCATTCCTCCCCCTATTGATAAAGCGATTCATATGCTGGCGGAAGCAGCAGGACCTGCCGCGCTATTTGTCATCGGTGGATCGTTATTTGGTCTGCGCGCTCAAGGGATGATGAGAGATGTAGAGCAAATTGTGGTTGGTAAGCTGCTCATTCACCCCTTGGCTATTTTGGTCGCGTTTCTACTGATGCCTAATATTGAGCCAATATACATGGCGGGTGCACTACTGTTTGCCGCGTCACCAATGATTAGCATCTATCCCCTATTTGGGCAGCGCTATCACTTAGGAGACGTCAGCGCCACCGCCATGCTAGTGGCGACGATCGCTTCCTTTTTTACGCTTAGCCTACTTATTTGGCTCATGACACTCAGCAGTATTCTTAATATATAAACTATGTAGCGGATTCGCTTATGAGTGAGTTTAAAGCTGCCTGATAGCCATAAGTCCCAAGGCCTGCAATCACACCATCGGCACGCAGTGACACATAGGAGTGGTGGCGAAAGCTTTCCCGCTTGTGTACGTTTGAGATATGAACTTCAATCACTTTTCCTTCAAAAGCATTCAGCGCATCAAGGATAGCGACCGATGTGTGCGTGTAGGCAGCAGGATTAATGATGATGGCACTGGTCCCGTCTACTCGTGCCGAGTGAATTGCATCAATTAATGCGCCTTCATGATTGCTTTGAAAACAATTGATCTCCCAACCGGATAGGACGGCTATTTCACGCAACGTATTATTCACATCCTCTAAGTTCTCATAGCCATAAATCTCAGGCTGACGAGCTCCCAAGAGATTCAAATTAGGCCCATGCAACACGGTGACTTTACCTTGGCTCATTGTTCTGTCTCTTTGTGAATGAATCGAACAGTATGAATTTACCATAGTGGGGGAACTGTTCATCCGCCTCCTAGCCAGAAAGCACAACTGTTCGCTATTCGAACACTATGCTACCTTAACGACTGACCATGTAATAATACGATGAGTAGACAAGAATGGACGACTTCCCCCAGGAAGAGGCGCTCAAGCCCGACGACCGCGACTTTGTGACTGCCCTGGCAAGTGGTTTAGAAGTCATCATGGCTTTTGATGATAGCCATCCACGTATGACGCTGAGTGAAGTGGCTGCCCGCACGAGCATGAACCGTGCCAAGGCCCGGCGTTTTCTACTGACACTGCATGCCCTTGGCTATGTTCGTAAACAGCAGCGCTACTTTGAATTAGCACCACGCGTACTCCAGCTAGGTTATTCGTATTTATCGTCCAATAATTACCGTAGTGCTATCCAACAGTATTTAGAGGAAATTACGCTCAAATGCGGTGAATCCTCCTCGTTGGGAGTGCTGGATGGTGATGACGTAATTTACGTTGCTCGTTCAGCAGCGCACCACCGCTTAATGGCAATCACGCTCTCCGTAGGAACACGCTTACCAGCCGCGCATACGTCGATGGGACGCGTCTTATTGGCTCAGTTGCCCGAAACCTCGCTAGACGATTATTTAGGACGTATCTCACTACAGCGATACACCGACAAAACCATTACCGATGTATCTAGCCTAAAAACATGCATTAACCAAGTGCGCCAGCAAGGCTATGCCATCTCCGACCAAGAGCTAGACTCTGGGCTTCGCTCGTTGGCCGTACCTGCTTTCGACGCAAACGGTAAACTGCTTGGCGCTATTAATATCAGCACTAATGCCGCTCGCGTCGATATGGACACCTTGCTCAAAGAGTATTTGCCGCTGTTGCAGGAAACGGCGCGCCTCATTCGCACTACGATTAGTGCGTAGCCCCCAATACCGACAACGCCTCATCCAGTGATGCCTGCTGGCGCTGTTCATACAGCGCAATTTCATCAATCACGGAGGCACCCAGGTCACGCTCGAACTGAGCTTGGTTGGCTTGGCTGGCGTATTCGTCGCGCTGCTCGCCGCCCAGGTTCGATTGGAAGATGCCCGCCGCGCTAACCGGCAGGAAGTCTTCATAAATCATGGGCTGGCAGGTCAGTGCGCCTTGATCAATAAGCGCTTCAAGGGTATCCACGTTGATCTGCGCGGGAAGCGATACGTTGGTATCTGGCACCGCTTGGTAGTGGAAGAACGCGAGCCCTTCACGACGCAGCGTGGCGTGGTCGTCAGGGAATGCTTGGAACACTTCCGCCAGCTGCGCCTGATGAGCGCTGTTATCTTTGGCGGGAGGCAATTGCTGCGACTGGGCCAGCAGCTGGTCGTATAGCGCTCGCCCTTTCTGGGTGAGGGCAACGCCGCGCTGCTCGATTTCGCCAAAACGGGCGGTGTGATGCCCCGCCACGCTATCGGCAAAGGTGATCGTCTCTTCCAGCGCCTTGAAGCTGGTTTGGCGCAGTAGAATCGGGCAGCGGCGACGGGGCGGGCCTTCGATCACCGCCTTGGGGTCGATGCCAACGTTCGGCATCTGCTGCTGTACTGCATCAATATCCAAAGTGCGCGGGGTTAAATGGTTGATATGCGGGCCACGAAAGCTCACCACGTCGGCAATAAGCCGATGCTCTTGGTGTAAGCGGTCATAGGTGGCGCGATCCACGGTGGCATCGTGGTGCCAGCGGAAAGTATCCAGCGCGGCCTGAACAAACGCCCTGGCATCGGCCGCGTTTAGGCCACCTTGCGCTTCACAGCGGGCGATCAGCGCCTGGGCCGCGGGCGTGACGATCTCACGGCGAGAGAGAATGTCCCGCGCCTGCTCACGCAGCTGTGGGTTCTCGATGAGCTCAAGACGTAACAAGGAAGTAAATACGCGGAAGGGATTGCGCTTCAAGGCGTCATCATCCACCGGGCGAAACGCCGTGGAGTGAACCGGCACACCGGCGGCGGCCAAGTCGTAATACCCCACGGGGTGCATGCCCATCACCGCAAACATACGCCGTAGCAGTGACAGCTCTTCAGGCAAACCAACGCGGATCGCTCCATGCCGCTCAACGCTAAGGCGCGCTAGCTCGTCCGATGCTTCGAGTGTGTGGGCTAAGGTGGCATTTTGGGCCAAGACATCACGATTCACGCTCTCCACCAGCGAGAGCAACGTGCCGTATTGCGGCACTTCCTGTTGATACATCGCCGACATCGCTTTGGAAAACTGATCGCGAATATCGTCGGCACTTACATAAGCAGCATCCATGGGGCGTCCTGTTGGTCATCTTGTGGGGGTTATGACGATTACCATAGTAGCGCTGCAGCGACGGGGAAAATTGCATAAATTTGGCCGTTATCTTCATTAACACGCCTTGAGCCCCCGCCACAGCCCATGGTGTTACGGTTACACTAAGCCTTTCTGTTTCGACAATTCTACGCTTCGACAAAGGCCACCGTTTAGATGACTGCCTCACGCTCGCCGCTACCGCTCTATCTGGGCTTGCCCATGTGGGCCAACCAGGATTGGCAGGGCAGCCTCTACCCGCGCCAAGCCAAAACCGACTTGCTCAGTGATTACGCCGCGGTGTTTTCCAGCGTGGAGGGCAATACGACGTTTTACAGCGGCGCCCCCAAGCCCGATACCATCGCTGCCTGGGCGCGCCAAGCACCCGCCCATTTTCGCTTTTGCTTTAAACTGCCCGCCAGCGTGACGCACGACCAGCGGCTCGGCAGTTTAGCCTCTGCTTGGGAGTTCATAGAGGCACTGACGCCGCTCCATGACCGGCTTGGCCCGACCATGGTCCAACTGCCGCGTGATTTCGGCCCCTCAGAGCTGCCTAAACTCGAAGCCTTGCTCGCCCACTGGCCAACGCAGCTACCCAGCGCTGTCGAGGTGCGCCATCCTGTTTTTTTCCACAAGGGTGAGGAGGAGAAAGCCCTCAACCGATTGTTGATAACTTATAGGGCCAACCGTGTCATGCTGGATGTACGTCCGGTGTTCTCGACCCCTGCCAACGGCCATCCGGGTCTTGCTCACGCTCAGCAGGAAAAACCGAAACTCCCGTTACACGTGCTCTCCACGGCAGAGCAACCGATTATTCGCTTCATCGGCCATATTGACAAAACCATCAACACTCGCTATTTCGCGCCGTGGATAGAGCGCCTAAAGCTGTGGATAAGTCAGGGGAAAACCCCTTTCTTATTTGTGCATACAGCAGATAACCGCGAGTCGCCCGAGATGGCGCGCGCGCTCTACGGCCTTCTTCAACAGCAGATGGCACTGCCTGCGCTTGAAGCCTTCGCCAACGAGAAGCAGAGCCAGCTATTTTAGGCCGTCTTTTTAGGCGGGCTGACTGGCAAGCCCTAGCATGATCGGATAAATTGCGCGTTCTTTCGGAAAAGTACGCTGGCAATTTCTCTATTTCCGAAAATCGGCTCAGCACGCCGATAACGACTCATTACAATTGAACGTAACACAGGTGATTTATGGCAAAACTTGCACATGCACAGTGGTCATCGCGTATGACCTTTGTGCTGGCCGCAGCGGGTTCAGCGGTTGGCTTAGGGAATATTTGGAAGTTCCCTTACATGGTGGGCGAAAGCGGCGGGGCTGCTTTCGTATTTGTTTATCTGCTTTGTATTGGGCTCATTGGCTTGCCCATTCTTGTTTCTGAGTGGCTTATCGGGCGGCGCGGTCAGAAGAACCCCGCAAGCACGATGTCCGAGCTGGCACGCCAAGCCAATAAATCCAGTATGTGGGCCGTGGTAGGCATCAGCGGCATCATTGGGGCGTTTTTAATCCTGTCGTTTTATAGCGTGATCGGCGGCTGGTCGCTCTACTACACCCTGAACTCCGTCACCGGCACCTTCAGCGGTCAAGATGCTGACGGCATCGGCGCGCTGTTTAACGGCATGCTCAGCAATCCTGGGTTGCTGTTGCTAGGCCACTCTGCCTTTATGCTCTTGGTGATTGGCATTGTGGCTCAGGGTGTCACGAAGGGTCTGGAAGGCGCTGTGCGCATCTTGATGCCGGTGCTGGCGCTTCTGCTGGTCGTGCTGATCGGTTATGGCATGTCGACCGGCCATTTCGGCCAGGCGCTGGTATACATGTTCAACCCGGATTGGAGCAAGCTAAGCGCAGAGACGGTGCTGGCCGCATTAGGGCATGCGTTCTTTACGCTCTCGCTGGGCATGGGGATTATGATGGCGTACGGCTCTTACCTGGGCAAAGAGATCAACCTGCTTCAAACTGCCCGTACCGTCATCATCATGGATACGGTAATTGCACTCGGAGCGGGGCTTGCAATCTTCCCCATCGTGTTTGCGAACAACCTGGACCTCGCCTCGGGACCTGGGCTGATTTTCGTCACGCTGCCATTGGCATTTGGCAACATGGACGGTGGCTCTCTGCTGGGTTTGATGTTCTTCCTGCTACTCACTTTCGCAGCGCTGACCTCGGCCATTTCGCTGCTTGAGCCCGTGGTGGAGTTTATTGAAGAGCGCACGCCGCTGTCTCGCGTGATGGCGACCATTGTTGCCGGGGTGGGTGCTTGGGCGCTGGGTATTGCCGCTCTGCTCTCCTTCAACGTGTGGAGCGAGCCGCTCATGTTCGGTATGGGCGTGTTCGACCTGCTGGATACGCTGACCAGCAAAATCATGCTGCCGCTCACCGGCCTGGGTGCGATTCTCTTCGCTGCGTGGTGCTTAGAGCGCAAGAGTGTCGAGGCTGAGCTTGGGCTATCAGCCACGGGCATCAGCGTATGGAACATCATCGCGCGCTATGTAGCGCCCGCAGGCGTCATCGCTGTCTTCGTCACAGGCTTACTCTAAGCCGTCACGGCCCCGCTAGCTGGCGGGGCTGTTCTATCGCACGCTGTTGTTAGTGCAATTCGCTCTCTTGCGGTTCGTCATCGTCCGGCAAGGGAGCGATATCCCGCGACAATTTCTGAAACTCCCGATGCAGCTCAATCCCTCTGCGTGCCCTTAGGCTACGCTGGGCGGCGCTGCGCCGACGTTGGGCATGCTCATCGACCTCCATACTCATGAATATGTCGAGCAATTCGCTTTTTACCGAGGTCATTCGTTCGACGTTTCTCATGATCGACGCTCCTCCAGGTGAAGTTGCCTACGTCCACCTGCATCCGTGACGACTGATTTTTAAATGATGCAGTGCGGCACGTCACTTCTTACTATAACCTACTTGACAAAATGATGACGAATCTTGAAGAAATGGGTTAACGCCCTTTAAACGGCAGCCATTACGGGTGATTCCCGCTGCCCTCTTCCCGTCACTCAGGCATACTGTGGCTACCCAGGCTGCATAAGCACGATCGAGAATTTAAGGAGCTGAACGTGAGCCGCGCCCTGTTCGATGAAATGAGACGCCGCATGGAGCATTTCCGTCGCTCCGAACAAAAGGTAGCGCGGTTTGTGCTGCGTAACCCCGATGAAGTGATCCATATGCGGATCGTGGACCTTGCCACCGAGGCGAAGGTGAGCGAGCCCACCGTGGTGCGCTTTTGCCGTGCTCTTGGCTGCAACGGTTTCCAGGACTTCAAGCTCCAGCTCGCCCAGATGCTGGCCAGCGGTAGTCAGTTCGCCCAGTTCTCCATGAACGATAGCGACTCAGTGGCGGAGTTCTCTCACAGCATTTTTGACTCCACCGTCGGCACGCTGCTGTCGGTGCGCGACCGGCTCGATAACGATGCGCTGGGACGGGCCGTGAATGCGCTGGCCATGGCTAACCGGGTGGAGTTTTACGGCTTTGGTGCCTCTGGTGCGGTGGCCTTCGATGCCCAGCACAAGTTCTTCCGCCTGCAGATCTCGACCTCCGCCTACGCCGACCCCCACATGCAGAACATGTCGGCAGTGACGCTGCAAGAGGGCGATGTGGTGGTGGCGATTTCACAAACCGGTCGTACCAAGGCGCTGGTGGCCAGCGTGCGCTTGGCCCGCGAAGCGGGGGCTACGGTGATTGGCCTGTGCCCCAGCGAGTCGCCGCTAGCCCATGAAGTGAGCCTACCGCTGTTTATCGATGTGCATGAAGATACCGAGATTTACACGCCGCTCAGCTCACGCATCGCGCACCTGGTGCTGATCGACGTACTGGCCGTCGGTGTCGCGAAAACCCGTGGCCCCAAACTCGCCGAGCAGCTCAAAGCAGTGAAAAAGAGCCTGACCACGCTGCGTTACCCAGACGACCACTAACGGCGGGCTGACGCGACGTACGCTGTATACCCAGCCAGTGGGCGGACTGTGCTAAACTAACCGCCCATTTTCGAACCGGCAGCGGCTTATATGGACGACGTCACGGCGATACTTGATCAGCTCAACCCCGCCCAGCGGGAGGCAGTGAGCGCCCCCCAGGGCAATTTACTGGTACTAGCGGGCGCTGGCTCCGGTAAAACCCGCGTGCTGGTTCACCGCATTGCCTGGCTGATGCAGGCCGAGGGGCTGTCCCCTTACGCACTGCTGGCGGTCACGTTTACCAACAAAGCCGCGCGGGAAATGCGCACGCGCCTTGAAGCGCTGCTGGGTATTTCCATGCGCCACGTGTGGGTCGGCACCTTCCACTCCATTGCCCACCGGCTGCTGCGCACCCACTGGCAAGATGCCCGCCTGCCGCAACACTTCCAAATCATTGACTCCGACGACCAGCTCCGGCTGATCAAACGGCTGCTCAAAGATTACTCGATTGACGATGAGCGCTTCCCGCCCCGCCAGGTACAGGGGTTTATATCTGGCTGCAAAGAGGAAGGGCTGCGCCCTCATCAGGTGAACGTGAATGGCGATGCGTACCTCGCCCAAATGGTCGAGCTGTACGAGCGCTATCAGTTCACCTGTGAGCGCGGCGGGCTGGTGGATTTTGGCGAGCTACTCCTGCGCAGCCTGGAACTTCTGCGCGATAACCCGCCGCTGCTGAACCACTACCGCGAGCGTTTTGGGCATGTGCTGGTAGACGAGTTCCAAGACACCAACACCCTGCAGTACGCGTGGCTGAAACTGCTCACCGGCCAACAAACGCCGATGACGGCAGTCGGCGATGATGACCAGTCGATTTACGGCTGGCGGGGCGCCAAAGTGGAAAACATCCGCCGCTTTGAGGAGGAGTTTCCCCATACCCAGACGGTGCGCCTGGAGCAGAACTATCGCTCGACCAGCGCCATTTTGGATGCCGCCAACGCGTTGATTAGCCACAACACCGAGCGGCTGGGCAAAAGCCTCTGGACCGACGGTATCGAGGGCGAACCGATCTCGGTATACGCCGGGTTTAACGACCTGGAAGAAGCCCGCTACATCGTCGACACCATTAAAGAGAAAGTGGAGGAAGGCTTCAATCGCCGTGATGTCGCCATCCTGTACCGCTCCAACGCTCAGTCGCGACTGCTGGAAGAGACGTTGATTCGCCAAGGCATGCCCTACCGCATTTACGGCGGCCACCGCTTTTATGAGCGGCTGGAGATCAAAAACGCCCTGGCCTACCTTCGCCTGCTGCTCAACCGGGACGACGACGCCTCCCTGGAACGCGTCATCAACGTGCCCACCCGAGGCATCGGCACCCGCACGGTGGAAATTGTTCGCCACCGCGCACGGGAACAGGGCGTTTCGCTCTGGCAGGCGCTCCACGACGCGATTCAGGATGGCACCTTAAGAGGCCGGGCGGGCAACGCCGTGCAGGCCTTCGCCAACCTAATCGAGCAGCTCGATAACGACTCCGCCGGGCTGCCGCTGCATGAGATCATCGACCATGTCACCGCGCACACCGGGTTAATCGAGCACCACAAAAGCGAGCGTGGCGAGAAGGGCCAGGCGCGGGTCGAAAACTTGGAAGAGCTGGTCACCGCCGCCCGCGCCTTCACCCATGGCGACGCCTTTGAAACCCCGGAAGCGGGCGAAGGCATGGCGGCGCTGGAAGCATTTTTATCAGAAGCTGCCCTCAACGCAGGCGACCACGAAGCCGAAGAGTTCGAAGACAGCGTGCAGCTGATGACGCTGCACTCGGCGAAAGGGCTTGAGTTTCCGGTGGTGTTCATCGCCGGTGTGGAGGAGGGGCTGTTCCCGCATAAGATGTCGGTGGAGGAGCCTGGGCGGCTCGAGGAGGAGCGCAGGCTTTGCTACGTGGGCGTTACCCGCGCCATGCAGAAGCTCTACCTCACCCACGCGGAAACCCGCCGCCTGCACGGTAAAGAGGTGTTTCCGCGTCCGTCGCGCTTCTTGCGTGAACTGCCACCCCACCTGCTGGAGGAGGTCCGCCTGCGGGGCCATGTGTCTCGCCCGGTGACCGCCTCGCGGCAAAGCTTCGCCCAAACCAGTATCGAGAGCGACGGCGAGCTCCCCGCGCTGCATGTCGGCCAGCGCGTCGAGCATCCGGTGTTTGGCGAAGGCATCATCCTCAATGCCGAAGGCGAAGGCGCCCGGGCGCGGGTACAAGTCAGCTTCGATGGCGAGGGCGTGAAGTGGCTCGTACTGGGGTTTGCCAAACTAACGCCGCGTTGAACCGACCGCCCCGATCAACCCAAAAAAAGGGCAAGGCAAGACAGAGACTTGCCCTATAAAAGCGGCTTAGCGCATACTGGCGGGCGGACACTGCGCTCACTGCGCTTATAAAAAAACAGCCTATAATTTCGGAGTCATGCCCGCCATGCAACGCCGCCAATTTTTGAAAACCGCCGGCCTGGGTGCCGCCGGTGTCGCTGCTGCCCCTTTCGTTTCTACCGCTAGCGCTAACGAAACCTACACCTGGGACATGGTCACCTCCTGGCCGAAGAATTTCCCCGCCCTCGGGACCGGCGCCAACGACTTTGCGCGTCGTGTGGAGCAACTCTCCAACGGCCGTATGCGCATTCGTGTACACGGTGCGGGTGAGCTGGTACCGGCACTGGAAGTCTTTGATGCCGTTGCCGCTGGCACGGCTGAAATGGGTCACTCCGCGTCTTACTACTGGCGCGGCAAAGTGGCTGCGTCCCAGTTCTTTACCGCCGTGCCGTTTGGCATGACCACCACCGAAATGAACGCGTGGCTGTACCACGGCGGTGGCCAGGAGCTGTGGGACGAGATCTACGCCAACCACAATCTTAAGCCATTTGCCGTAGGCAACACCGGCACCCAGATGGCGGGCTGGTTCAAAAAAGAGATCAACTCCCTCGAAGACATGCAGGGCTTGAAGCTGCGCCTGCCGGGTCTCGCTGGTGAAGCCATGAACGGCATCGGTGTGAGCACCGTGAACATGGCCGGTTCTGAGATCTTCACCTCGCTGCAAACCGGTGCGCTTGACGCGGCGGACTGGGTGGGCCCCTACAACGACCTGGCCTTTGGCCTGCACCAAGTGGCGGACTACTACTACACGTCCGTGTGGAACGAGCCCTCTGCCGTCCTCGAAGGCACCATCAACCTGGATGCGTGGAACGCGCTGCCGGAAGATCTGCAGGACGTGGTCCGTGAAGCGGCACGCGCCTCTAACCTCGCAATGATCAGCGAGTTTGCCTACCGCAACGCCCAGGCCCTGGAAACACTGGTGGAAGAGCACGGCGTGCAGCTACGCACGTTCCCGGAAGACGTTATGGCCGCGCTGTACGAGTCTTCCAAGCAGGCGATTCAGCGTCAGGTAGAGAGCGATGAAGAGTCTCGCCGCGTTTACGAATCCTACTCGGCCTTCCAGAAAGTGGTGCGCCCGTTTAGCGACGCGGGTGAGTACGCTTACCTGAAGAGCCGCGACAACGTCGGCGCCTAACCTACCGGCCAACGTCAAAGGGCGCCTCGGCGCCCTTTTTGCTGCTGTGAATGGCTAAGGCGAGGGCGTACTAGCCATGCACGGCGCGGATACGGCCATTGTCATCCAGCGCCACCATGACAAAACGCGCTTCGGTGACTTTCTGGCGCTCCTCGATGTGGCGGCCATGGGGCGGGCGTACCCACACCTCGACATCGATTTTGATCGAGCTGTGGCCAATCTCCTGCACTTGGGTATAGACGCTCACCATGGACCCTACTCGCACCGGACTCAAAAAGTCCATGGCTTCGATGGCGACCGTCGCGGTGCGGCCACCCGCTTCACGCCCGGCTGCCAGCTCCGCCGCTTGATCCATATGATTGACCAACCAGCCGCCAGGAATATCGCCGTAGAGATTGGTATCTTGCCGAGAAGCCAGTAACTTTAAAGTGAGCTGCCCTTTAGGGGCCGGTACGTCGTCCAAGTCGGTGTCCAGCGGTGTCATAAGGTGGTCGCTTTGTAAGGTTATTGTTGTGGTGAAGGTCGGTCGGTGGCACGGAGGAGCGTAGCGTTGCTGCATCGCAACAGGTTGGGGATAGTTAATCATAAGAGGGGTAACGTTTGAAGGGCAATCGTTTGACGCGCCATTGTGGGCGGATTCAGCGGTGTTATCGCCTCTTGGTGGCGATCGCCTGGCTGCTTTGCTGCACGGTTGCCGTGGGGCAGCCAACGTCGGTCAGTGGCACCTTGGGCGCCGTTGGCTCCGATACCATGGCCGGACTGATGCTCCGCTGGGGGGAAGCGCTTGATCACCGCCATCCCGACATTAACCTGCAGTTTCAAGCAGGCGGCTCCGCCAGCGCGCCCACCGCGTTGGTCGCGGGGACGACACGCTTTGGCCCTATGTCGCGCCCCATGTCCGACACCGAACGCCAGCAATTCATCGAGCGATATGGATACCCGCCCCGAGAGTTGAAGGTGGCCCGAGATGCGCTGCTGCTGGTGGTGCATCGCCATAATCCGCTGGCATCGCTCACCCGCGAGCAGGCCGACGCGATTTTCTCCACCTCGTTAGATTGCGGTGGGCTGCGCCCCATCCGGCGCTGGGAACAACTGCTGCCCAGCGAACAGTGGCCCTACGGCAAGATTGCGCTGCATGGTCGCAACCTGGCCTCCGGCACGCACGGGCTGTTTCAAGACCGCGCCCTGTGCAATGGCCAATTTCGCCGCGATATCAGCGAACACCCCGGCTCTTCGGCGGTGATTGCCGCCGTGGGCGAGTCACCCAACGCCATGGGCTATGCCGGCTATAACCACCTGAACTCCATGGTCCGCGCGCTACCGTTGATCGACGACACGGGCCACGCCATCCGTCCAAGCGTCGCGACGATTCAGGACGATACCTATCCGCTATCGAGAGATCTCTACCTATACGTTAACCTTCCGCCCGGCGACACGCTGCCACCGGCCGAGCAGGCGTTCATTGAACTGATCTTCTCAGAGGAGGGTCAGCAAATCGTTCAAGCGGCGGGATTCGTGCCGTTGTCCCAAGCTCAGCGCCAGCCGCCGCTACTGGCTCCCTGAGCTGTCACTTAACTGTCATAAACATACCGTAGGGTGGGACGCTTCGGCCATGTACGTACTTTTTGCCACGGCACTCGTTTCTTTATGATGTCGACATGACTCCCCCACGGCTACCTCTTTCGCGTCAGCCGCTGCGCCTCATTCACGACCGTATCGCTACCGGATTGATTACCGCCGGTGGCATCGGCGTTCTGTTGGCCATTCTTGCCATTGGTGTTTTCCTCGTGTGGGAAACGCTGCCACTGCTGACGTTTGGCGACGCCTTATCGCTCAATACCTTATCGCCCCTGGCCTGGGGCACACTCAAAGCGGCACTTGCCGCCATGCTGTTCGCCACGCCCATCGCGCTAGGTGCCGCCATGTACTCGGCGCTGTTCATGTCGGCTCGGCTGCGTGGCCGTATCAAACCCATGCTGGAGCTAATGGAAGCCATTCCCGGCGTGGTAGTAGGTTTCATTGCCGGACTACTGTTAGCCCCCTGGGTGGAGCAACACTTGGCCAGCACCCTACTGGTGCTGGTGTGGCTGCCGCTAAGCGCGGGCTTGGCCGGTATGCTCTGGTATGTTGCCAGCGCCAAGGTGCGCCAGTGGCTGCCGCTCTCTTGGGCGGGCGTGTGGCTAATGCCGTGGCTCGCCATCATGATCACACTCGCACTATGGCTAGCCCCGCTCTTGGAGCACGCATGGTTTGGCGGCGACCTGCGCCGCATGCTCGACCAGCAGTACGGCCTGGACTACGCCACCCGCAACGCGCTGATCGTGGGGATCGCCATGGGGTTTGCGGTGATTCCCAGCATCTACTCGCTGGCAGAGGATGCCCTCGCCGATGTGCCCGCCAACTTGATGGAAGGTGCCCAAGCGCTCGGCGCGAGCCGCTGGCAGGCGCTCTGGAAGGTAGCCCTTCCTACGGCCGGGCCAGGGGTCTTCTCGGCGGTCATGATTGGTGCCGGGCGCGCCGTGGGCGAAACCATGATCGTTGTGATGGCCAGCGGTAATACGGCGCTCTTTAGCGCTAGCCCCTTTGAGGGGCTTCGCTCCCTATCGGCGTCGATTGCCATCGAGCTGCCGGAAGCCTCCCCCGGTGGCATGACCTACCACCTGCTGATTTTTGCTGCTCTAGCGCTGTTTTTGTTCACCTTTTTAGTCAACACGCTCGCCGAGGTGGTTCGCCAGCGGCTGCGTCAACGCTATCAACGACTAGGGGGTAACCGCTAATGCGTTGGCTCCCACGTCCGCCCCGCCTCACGGCCATGGGCAGCCTGCTATGGCCATGGCTATGCGCGGCCAGCGTTGCATTATCGCTGTTGATGTTGGCGACCCTGCTGACGCTGCTGGCCGCCCGTGGCCTTGGCCACTTTTGGCCCGCCACGCTGGAAGAAGTCACTCTACGCTCCGGTGAGACGTTGATCGGCCAGGCGGTGCGGGAGGCCCCACTGCCCAATGCGGCGGGCACAGAGCGGCTCTACTTTACCGGCAACCGCGATATCGACGGTAATAGCTGGCGCTGGGTGGCCTTGGACGACATCGCCACCGTCGCCGTACCCAACGACCTCATCCGCCTAGAACGGGCCCCCTGGGGCGACTTCATTGGCCGCCTGGAAACCGTCGAGAGCGATGGCCAGCGTTTCGAGGGAGATGCCGCCTGGGCATTTGTCGCCCAGGCCATGGCGCTTCCCGAGAGCCAGCGCCCCGTCGCCCAGCTATGGCTCACCGCTGCCGATGGCCATCGCGTGACCCAACCGTTGGCGGGCGTCATGCGCTTCCAAGCGCCCAACGCCATGTCCTGGCATCAAAAAGTCTCCGCCTGGAGCGGACGTATCTGGCAATTCCTCAGCGAGGGTCCGCGTGCGGCCAATACCGGCGGCGGCGTCTGGCCGGCCATCTTCGGCACGGTCATGATGGTGATTCTGATGTCGGTGATCGTGACACCGTTCGGCGTGCTGGCTGCCATTTATCTCAACGAGATCGCGCATCAAAACCGCCTGACCCGCTTGGTCCGTATCGGCGTACGCAACCTTGCTGGCGTGCCGTCGATCGTATATGGGGTATTTGGCTTGGGGGTCTTCGTTTACGGTATCGGGGGCTCCATCGACAGCTGGTTTTTCGAGGATGCGCTGCCGTCGCCCACGTTTGGCACGGGCGGTCTGCTCTGGGCATCGTTGACCCTAGCGCTGCTGACGCTGCCCGTCGTCATCGTCGCCACCGAAGAGGGACTGGCGCGCATTCCTGACGCTCAGCGAGAGGGCGCGGTGGCGCTAGGCGCGACCCGCTTAGAAATGCTGACCCGCGTGGTACTGCCCATGGCGACTCCAGCAATGCTCACCGGGGTCATCTTGGCCGTGGCCCGGGCCGCCGGAGAAGTGGCGCCGCTGATGCTGGTCGGCGTGGCGAAACTGGCCCCACAAATGCCCGTCGATGACGAATTTCCCTATTTGCACCTAGAGCGCAAATTCATGCACCTCGGCTATCATTTATTTGATACCGCGTTTCACGGCGAAGACGTTCAAGCCGCCATCCCACTGGTGTTTGCCACCGCCCTGCTGCTCGTGCTGATCGTGCTAGTGCTTAACTTAACTGCCATATTTCTGCGTCATTATCTAAGGCGTCAACGAGGGAACGAATGCTAGCGTTATCGTCCGCCCACCCGACTCAAACACCGGTGACTCGCTTTACTGCCGAGACCTGCTGTTTGAGCATCAACCAGTTTCACCTCGCGTATGCGGGGAAAACGGCGTTGCGCGACCTAACGCTCGATGTGCCTCGCCATCGGGTCACCGCCTTCATCGGCCCGTCGGGCTGTGGCAAGTCGACCCTGCTGCGTGCCATCAACCGGCTGCACGATCTCAACGAGTCGGTGACGCATCAAGGCCAGATTCAGCTGGAGGGCCAGGACATTCACGCCCCACAGATGAACGTCACCGAACTGCGCCGCCGCGTGGGCATGGTGTTTCAAACGCCCAATCCGTTCCCGATGTCCATTTATGAAAACGTTGCCTTCGGGCTGCGTTTACAAGGGCGCATGCCCAAGCGCAAACGGGATGACATCATCGAGTGGGCGCTAACGTCTGCCGCCTTGTGGGATGAGGTGAAAGACCGCCTGCACCGCTCGGCGTGGCAGTTATCCGGCGGACAGCAGCAGCGTTTGGTGATTGCCCGAACGCTCGCCGTCCAACCCGACGTGCTGCTGCTGGACGAGCCCGCCTCGGCGCTGGATCCGATCTCGACGCTGAAAATCGAAGAGTTGATTCGTAACCTGAAATCCCAGCTCACGCTGGTACTGGTTACCCACAATATGCAGCAAGCCGCACGGGTATCCGACTACACGGCTTTTTTGCAGCAAGGTGAACTCGTTGAATACGGGCCAACGGATCAAGTGTTCACCAACCCGCGTTTACAACGCACCGAAAACTACATCACCGGCCGCATGACCTAGGCCCAACCGACGTTACGTCAGGAGTGCTCAATGGATATTACGAGCGATACCCACAGCCAGCATATCTCTCGCCAGTTCAACCAGGAGCTGGAAGAGCTGAAAACCCACCTGATGGCCATGGGCGGTCTGGTGGAAAAACAGGTACAAGACGCCGTTCACGCTCTGCTGGAAGGCGACAGCCGCCTGGCCGAAAAAGTGCGTGACAACGACCGCCAGGTCAACGACCTGCAGCTTCAGATCGATGACGAGTGTACCCGCGTCCTGGCACGTCGCCAGCCGGCCGCCTCTGACCTGCGCTTGGTACTTGCCGTCATTCGCGCCACCTCGGATCTCGAGCGGATCGGTGACGAAGCCAGCAAAATCGCCCGTAACGCGCTGCTGCTGAGTGAAAGCAGCAGCGGTATTCGCGGTTTGGTGGAAGTGCGCCATATCAGCGAACACGTGCGGAAGATGCTGCGCGATGCGCTGACGGCCTTTGCCCGCTTCGACACCGAGCTGGCCATGCAGGTCGTGCGGGAAGATGAGTCCGTGGACGACGAGTATGGCAGCGCCATGCGCTCTCTAATGACGTTCATGATGGAAGACTCGCGCTCGATCAGCTCGGTGCTCAGCATCATGTGGGTACTGCGGGCACTGGAGCGCGTCGGCGACCACGCCAACAACCTGGCGGAGTACGTGGTCTACCTGGTGAAAGGCTTGGATATTCGCCACAGCGATCCCGACACCCTAGATCAGAAGGTACTGAAAAAGTCTTGACCTAGCAGGCCATTCCTCCTGCAATACGCCCAGATGATTCATCTGGGCGTTTTTTTAAAGGAGTAAGCATGGTGGATGCCATCACGGCGTTGAGCCAAGGCACGCGCTTGGTGTACCAAAAAGGGCTGCGGCGCTATATTTTCCTACCGATCCTGGTTAACCTCATCGTCTACGCCAGTATGCTCAGCGTCGTCTTTCAGCGCTTTTCAGGCTGGTTGGATAGCGCCATGACCATGGTACCCGGTTGGTTGGAGTGGCTCTCCTGGCTGATCTGGCCGCTCTTCTTCGTTAGTCTGCTGGTGGTGATCTTTTTCACCTTCACCCTCGTGACTCACCTGATTGCCGCACCGTTTTACGGCTTTCTTGCCGCAAAAGTCGAGCGACAAGCCACCGGGCGAGAACCGCTGGATGATCGCGGACTGGCTAAAACGGCCGTCGACGCGCTGGGTCGC
Source organism: Halomonas sp. LC1 (assembly GCF_030247125.1). NCBI lineage: Bacteria > Pseudomonadati > Pseudomonadota > Gammaproteobacteria > Oceanospirillales > Halomonadaceae > Halomonas > Halomonas sp. LC1. The sequence continues at coordinate 141,352 of NZ_JASSPG010000007.1, forward strand.
GAACTGGTCAAGCTCGGCTATATTCTGCCGCGCATGGCGGCACTGTTCATTCTCAGCTGGATACCCGGCCTCAATCTGTTGGCACCGATCTTGTGGGCCCTGTTTTCTGCCTGGGTGATGGCCATCACTTACCTTGATTATCCGATGGATAACAACAAGGTCACGTTTCGCGATATGCGCAGCCGTCTCTCACGACGCTGGTGGCCCAGCCTCACCTACGGTGGACTGATCATGCTGATCACCTGGATTCCCCTGGCCAATCTGTTCTTGATTCCCGGCGCCGTCGCAGGGGCGGTGCTCATGTGGGATGGTCATTACCGCGGCACGCACGATGTGGCTACCCCTTAACGACGCGACAGGCAGAGGCATCGCCACAAAAAACCCCGCCTAGGCGGGGTTTTTGTGGATATAGCGCTGGGCTTACCAACGGATACCGTCACCTTCGTCGCGGTTCAGCTCATTGGCGTCATAGCCCGTTTTGCTGGTCGCTGTGTCGGTTGAGTCGTTGGCGCTGCTAGACGTGGAGTAATCCAGCGTGTCGCCTTCGTCATGGGTCAGGTCGCTAGTGGAGTACTGGGCGGGGCCCGACGTATTGTGCGAGCTTGGCTCGATGATGTCGTGACCTGCAGAGCGGTCTTTATTCAATTCAATGGACGTGTGGGCAAAGGCCATTGGGCTTGCAACCAAACCGAACGCAACGCCTAGAACAGCCGTCTTTTTCGCTAACTCGTTGAATAACATTGATACGTACTCCTTTAACATGGAGCCAATCGGCGTAGGCGAGAACCAATGAGCGTCTACGACTAATGGCTAACTTTACACCTAGCTATTGCATGCAGGATGCCACTTTTCCAAAAAAAATAAAAAAACCAATAAAAACAGATATTTATTAAATTTAAATAGTGCGCAATATAATGTTGCAGCGTCAAAAATACCTCAAAAATATTGTGCAACAATGACACATGCGCTTTCTAAGTGACGCAAAATGACTCACTTTCCCAGAACGCCTCCACAGTCCTTTCATGCTGACGTGCCTCGTAGAGCACTTCGCGTATGTCGTAGGAACAAAAAATTAGACCCCGCAGGGCGGGGTCTTGATCACTCTTACTTGTGAACGATACCGACGTCTGGCTTCCTGTCCTTTTGCGGGATTCCAACCTTGGAGTTCACCCTAACCAGCGTATTGATCGTTGTATGATTCATTCCTTGAATCTTCGAGCATCCTTGCTGTGAGACATCCTTGCCTCTTAAATGCTCAACCTTAAGCGTAAGAGTTTTTTACAGCTTTGCAAATAAATGTTACGAGTTACATGCCGCTATTTTCTTCCGGCAGCTCCTCGGTGCTGTCATACGTCGCATCCGAGTCGTCGCTCATGGAATTCGGCTCCATGTCGCTGGCATGATCGCCCTCGTCATGGGTTAAATCCTGGTTGTCATGATCAGATGACATGGCCGAGCCGCTGGATTGAGATTCAACCGGTTGCTCATCTGGAGAGATGTTATCGGCCGGGTCGGCAGGCTCTTGGGCAAAAGCCAGTGGGCTCGCTACCAAACCAAACGTTACACCTAAAATACCAGCTTTCTTGAGTAGTTCCTTGGACATCATATTCCGCCTCCTCGATCGCTGTGAAATACCGCTTTAAAAGGAAGAGTGACTTCGTGTCTTACCAGTTCCTGCGGTAATCTTCCTTACTCATAACGTTGCAGCCGATATGCCAACAATCCGCGCATCAAAAAAAAGATATTAAAATACAAAGACTTATGAAAAATAGCACCGTGCCAAAAGTAGGCTTCGCATGGAATCGAAAGCGAATACGGTGGCTACATATGGCACATGCGCGGTGTTTGACCATGCTTACATGCCAATATGGCACACTTATACATAGATTATGCAAACCAGAGAGAGGGCAGTAACGCGTAGGTGAGGAGAGAGGCGCAGGTGGCCCGATCGACGCGTTAGTCGTGGACTACCCGCGTAGCCGGAAACACGCAGCGGAACAGCGCTCCCTCACCGGGCAATGACTCCACTTGGAGCTGCGCGTCGTGGCGTAGTAGAACGTGTTTCACAATGGCAAGGCCCAGCCCAGTGCCGCCGGTGGCCGTACTGCGCCCCTTATCGACACGGTAGAAGCGCTCGGTGAGGCGCGGAATATGGACAGGATCGATCCCTTCACCGTCGTCGTCCACTTCGATGCAGGCACTGCCATTGGGCAGCGCCGCCCAGCGGAGGGTGATCTGGCTTCCCGCTGGCGTGTAGCGCACCGCGTTGAACGCCAAGTTGGAGATCGCACTGCGCAGCTCCTGCTCGCTGCCGACTAGGCGCGCTTCGCAATCGAGCACGACCTGCACGCTGTGTTGCTGGTGAGACAGCGCCAGCGCATCGCGGCGAATACTCTCTAGCATCGGCCCTACGGCAAGCGGCTGGTGATCTTCTCCCCCTCGGTCGATTTCGAGCCGAGAGAGTAGTAGCAGGTCGTTGACCAAGTTCTGCATGCGCTTGGTCTGCTCTTCCATCTGACCGATACCTTTGCCCAATCGAGGCGGCAATAGCTCTTTCAAATCGCCGTACGTTTCCAGGTAGCCCGAAAGGACGGTCAGTGGTGTGCGCAGCTCGTGAGACACGTTGGCCACGAAGTCGCGGCGCATCTGTTCCAGGCGATGCAGGCGCGTAATGTCCCGGGCCATGACCAAGCGCTCGTCATCACCATAGAGCGTGATTTGATACTGTAAAATGCGTCGCTCGTCGATGGGCGAGGTGAGGGTCAGCGGCTCGCTATATTCACGGGCATTGAAGTAGCTGATAAAACGCGGGTCACGCAGCAAGTTGGTAATGTGCTGACCGCGGTCATGGGCCGTTTGCAGGCCGAGCATGTCGGTGGCGGCACTGTTCCACCACTCTAAATCTCCGTGGCGATCCAGCATCACGACGCTATCACGCATCGCCTCCGAGGACTCTTGAATACGCGCGAGGGTGGCTCGCAAGCGGCTTTGCGTTATGCGCTGGCTTTTTTGGTAACGATAAAGGCGATCGAAGAGTTCGCCCCACATGCCAGTGGCCGCAGGTGGCTCATCGTGGGGGTTCAGCGTAAGCCATTTGAACAGGGCTCTAAGCTGACGGAGTTGATAGACTAAACAGAGCGTCAGACCTGCCGCCAAGCCGAAACCGGGGTAGCCCAGCAGCCATCCCAGGCACATCCCTAGGAAAGCCAGCCAGATGATTCGCCACAGTTCACGGCTCCACAGGCGCACGATTACACCCGAGCAGAGAAACGATATCCAGTGCCCCGCACTGTTTGAATCAGATTCTGGTGCGCTTCACCCAGCGCTTTGCGCAACCGGCGAATATGCACGTCCACCGTGCGCTCTTCGACGTATACGTTGCCGCCCCACACCTGATCGAGTAACTGGCTACGGGTATAGGCACGCTCTTGGTGGGTCATGAAAAACTGCAGTAAGCGGTACTCGGTAGGACCCATCTCCAGGGCCTTGCCGTACGCGCTCACACGATGGCTCACCGGATCTAACAGCAGGCCATTGATTTCGATGGGGTCTTCCACACCACGCGGGGTCGCTCGGCGCAGCACGGCTTTCAGGCGCGCCACCAATTCACGGGGCGAAAACGGCTTGGTGATGTAGTCATCCGCGCCCGCTTCCAGACCCTGAATCTTATTGTCCTCTTCGCCCTTGGCGGTCAGCATGATGATCGGCAGCTCGGCCGTGGCCTCTTCACGCTTGAGACGACGGGCCAACTCGATGCCGCTGGTGCCCGGCATCATCCAGTCCAGCAGCAGCAGGTCGGGCTGGTGATCGACCACCATCGCATGAGCATCCTGGGCGTTGTCCGCTTCAAGCACGCGATAGTCAGCCATTTCCAGCGCCACAGCGATCATCTCGCGAATGGGCGCCTCATCATCGACGATCAGTACGGTCTTGGCGGTCATTCCAGGGCCTCACGGTGTTCTAAGAAAGCTCATCTATGCGAAAACAGTTCAATGACATGTCTGTGACGATAACACCATGACTTAATGACAATTCTATGACACCCAGCATAATTAGCCAGTCACCGGCCACCCGCTAAGCGCGATGCCAGCAAAAACCAAAAGCCCGGACCAGTGATTGTTCAGAAACGCCTGGAAGCAGCGGTCGCGGTCACAGTGAAAAATTAACCGCTGCTGATGGGCAAACGTTGCGGCCATGCCTGCCAAACCCAGCCAGAAGAAACCGCCTAACCCAACCCGTATACCTACCCAGGTAAGCAGAGCCAGCGTCGCCAACTGCAGCAGGCCAATGATGAAACGGTCGGCACTGCCAAACAGCACCGCGGTGGACTTAATGCCAATTTTGAGATCATCGCCGCGATCCACCATGGCGTACTGGGTGTCATACGCGACCGTCCAGAGCACGTTGGCACTGAACAGTATCCACGCGTCTAACGGCACCTCACCAAGCACGGCACCAAACGCCATCGGGATCGACCAGGAGAACGCCGCCCCGAGCACCACCTGGGGAAAATGGGTGTAACGCTTCATGAACGGATAAATGGAGGCCAGCAGCACACCCCCAAGCGAAAGCAGCACGGTAAACCAGTTGGTCAGCAGTACTAAAATAAAGGCGGCGGCCACCAACGCCACAAACAGCAGTTGCGCTTCGGTTTCGCTAATCCGCCCCGTTGCTAAAGGCCTCTGCTTGGTGCGCTTAACATGACCATCAAAGTGGCGGTCGGCGTAGTCGTTCACCACGCAGCCTGCGGCGCGCATCACATATACCCCAGCGATAAAAATCAGCAGCACATCGCGGCCCGGCACGCCCTCGGAGGCGACCCACAGCGCCCATAGCGTTGGCCACATCAACAGCCAGGTGCCGATGGGTCGGTCCAAACGCATTAGCTGTAAGAAATCGGTCAAGCGGGCCCACCCGGTCGGGCGCAATAGAGAACGGTCCATGCTCATGCTTACCTCGTCGAAAAAGTCGCTGCGTTAGCCTAGCGCGACGGCAGGCCCAGTGCATCTGCCATGGTGGATAAAAAATACTCTTGCACGAGTAACGAAAGCCCACCGTGCTCAAAGACCGAGCGCCGCCCCCATAAGCTCTGGGCCGCCAGCCCTGGCTGCGAGCGGATAAAGCGCGGCCGCGTCGCCGTCGCTTCTAGCGGGCCGCGCACCAAGTCGGGCTGCTGAAACAACCAGCTGCCTAGCGAGCGCTCACCCAACTTGCCTAACCCTTTGCCTTGTAGCTGGTGAAGCGGGGCCACCGAACGCGCTACAACCCACGGCGTTTCATCGATACACAGCGCCACCTCGCGCAGCCACGCGTAACGGCGCGGCGCGATGCCAAGCGCCAGGGCTTCATCGCGCTGGGGCAAGCCGATGGTTTGGCGCAGCAAGCGCACCCGAAAAGCGCCCGGCTCACCGGCAACCATCAGGCGAGCGGTCAATGAATCGGTGGAGGCGACCCACTGCCACCAAGCCGTGCTCATGGCTGGCTGAGCGGCGGCTACCGGCAACCACTGAGGAAAGAGCGAAAAAGCAGAAGCGGATAACTCGGGGGCGGTCACCAAAGCCTCCAGGGCAGTCAATTCAGAGCGGGCTAGTGTAACATGGTGCCTTGACTGGCTTTTGTTCCACCGACGTTTGGGGACGGTATGCCCAACTCACACACGACCTCTTCCACGCCATCTCACCACTCAGCTGCGCTGGTGATCGTGGGAACCGGTATGGCTGGCGTGGGGCTAGCGCGCGCCCTACGACGCCAGGGAGATACCCGTACCATCACCCTGGTCAGCGCTGACAGCGGTGATGACTACAGCAAGCCGCTGCTCTCCACCGGCTTTGCCAAACGCTTGAGCCCCGACAAGCTCGCCCAGCGTGACGCGACGGCGCTGGCCGACGAGCTCGATGCCCAGGTCATTACCCACACCCAAGTCACGCATCTGGATGTGGATAACCAAACGCTGCAGCTGAGCAGCGGCGACACGCTGCGTTACGATAACGTGGTGCTCGCGACCGGCGCGGCCCCCCGCAGGCCGTTCAGCGTGCCCAGCACACTGGCGGAGCGCTGCTTCACCGTCAACGATTTGGACGACTACCGACGCCTGCACGCAGAGCTCGTCCAGCCAAGCCGAGTGGCCATCATCGGAGCCGGGCTCGTCGGCTGCGAATTTGCCAACGACCTGCACGCGGGCGGGCACCTAGTCACCGTGATCGCGCCGGAGAGCGCCCCACTGCCGCGACTGCTACCCGAACCGCTGGGCCATGCGCTGGCCGACGCGTTTCACACCGCTGGCATTCGCCTCGCGTTGGGGCGCAGCCTAGACACGCTTTCCCAAGATGCCGACAACGCCCTAGCGCTGCAACTGGATAACGGCGAGCGGCACACGGTGGACCTCGTCCTGTTCGCCACCGGCCTGGTGCCGCGCACGGCGCTAGCAGAGGCCGCTGGCCTCAACGTGAGCGCCACCGGCATCCACGTCGACCGCCAGCTACGCACCCACTCGCCTAACGTTTACGCCCTGGGCGATGCGGCCTGCATCGACGGTGTGAATGCCATGTACGTCCAACCGCTGCAAGCCAGCATCAAAGCGCTGGCGGCGACTCTGACCGGCACACCCACCTCGGTCAGTTTTGGCGCTTGGCCGGTGGTGGTGAAAACCCCAATGCTGCCCGTGGTGGCCTACCCACCCGTGCAGCCTCCCGAGCGCTGGCGAATCGAAGGCGAGGGCGACGACTTGACGGCACTGGCGGAAGATAAAGACGGACGTTTGATTGGTTTTGCGTTGACAGGCGGCTGCGTGAGAAGGAAAGTGGAGCTTTCCAGAGCGGCCCCCGCCCTGCTAGGCTGATTTTCGCCGCGTTCGCGACTAGGCTAAAGAAGCTCCGCCTGCTGGGGTGAGCTGAGCTACCAACAACATTGATGTCTGTTTTCACAAGGGAGATTCCTTTATGCGCAAACCTGAACTCGCTGCCGCCATCGCTGAAAGTGCTGACCTGTCCAAGGACAAAGCGGGCCAAGTGCTCAACGTCATTTTGGACGAAATCACCAACAGCGTCGCCAAAGGCGAAGATGTTGCCCTGATCGGTTTTGGCACATTTACCGTTCGCGAGCGTGCTGCTCGTACCGGCAAAAACCCGCAAACCGGCGCGCCGCTGCAGATTCCGGCCAGCAAGAACGTGGCATTTAAGCCAGGCAAAGCGCTCAAGGACGCCGTTTCCTAATGAAGTTTTCGCTGACGCTGTGGCTGCTGGGCTTTATGCTCAAGCGAGCCCTGCGCCGCAAGCCGCGCTTTCGTGAGCAGCTTGAACGCATGCGCGGCCTCGACTGGGGTGTGGCCACGGAAGACCTGAGCATTGCCCGCTACTACCGGATGACGCCGAACGGCATCAGTACCGGAAAAGGGCTGCCCGTCGATCTAGACCTTGAGCTACGTTTTCGCGACCAAGACGCCGCGCTGCGCATTCTCAAGAAGCCTACCCAGCAGGCGTTCCTAGACGGCATGGTAGCGGGAGACGTCCGCCTCGTCGGCGACTCCTCCGATATGAACAAGCTGCAAAAGCTGCTGAAGTATTTGTAGGCTCGCCCACGTAGCCTAAAGCAACACTCGAACCCCGCCGCTGTCATGCTGCGGGTTTTTTTTGTGCAAATTTATGTCGCTGCCCTGTGAAGCGCCGATGACGACACCGAGCGGTCAAAGAGCAGTAACCACACCACTACTGCCAAGGCAGCCACGCCTGCTAGGGCTAAAAAGGCGGCTTCATAGCTTAGCCAGCTGGCAATCACACCGGCGTAACTCGCGCTGAGTGCTGCACCTATGCCCTGAATGGTCATGACAGCCCCCAGCCCCATATTGACCCGCCCGGTGCCACGCAGTATCTGTGCCACAATGCCCGGTGTGGCAACGCCCAGTAATCCCGCTCCGATGCCATCCAGCATCTGTACGGGAATCACCGTCCATAGCCCTGGCACGGTAGCGGCGATCACACCGCGAATCGGCAGCACTACCAGGGCAATTAAAAACAGCAGCCAGTAGCCATTTTTATGGGAGTACCACGCCGCTAATAGCGCCATGGGAATCATCGTCATCTGAGCAATCACTACCGTACCCGCCGTGTAAACCGCCGGGTTCATCACCTCGTTTGCTGCCACGCGCTGGCCGAGTAGGGGCAGCATGGCGGCGTTACCCAAGTGAAACAGCAGTAGCGTTGCGCCCACCACCAGCAGCATAGGGTGGCGGCGAAACACATTCATGATGCTTTCACTTTGATGACTGGTTTTATCCAGGCCCCGAGCCTCGTCGTAATCAATTTCTTCAGGGCGAATCATCAGCACGAGCACGACCGTCACCATGGCCATTAGCGCCATCAGGTAGAACACCGCCTCTACCCCATACACATAGCCTGCCAAGGCCGCCAGTACGGCAGCGGTGGCATTACCGGCGTGGTTATAGGCTTGGTTTTGGCCCAACTGGTGGGCAAGCCCAGACTGCCCCACCAAGCCAAGCGTCAGGCTGAGGATGGCAGGGCCAATGGCCGCTGCGGCAATCCCGGTGGCAATTTGTGAAATAGCGATTAACCACGTTTGCGGCCACAGCAGCAGCACTAGGTTGACGACCGCCACCAGCAAGGCACAGACAATTACCAGTAAACGTTTAAACCGTGTCGCATCTGCTAACATCCCAGCAGGCGTGGTGGCCAACAGGCTGGCGAGCCCGGCGACGGTCATCACGAACCCGATTTCATCGGGTGCCCAGCCCAATCCCACTAAATAGATGCCTAAAAACGGGCCTAACCCGTCGCGAACGTCTGCCAACGAAAAGTTAAGCATCGACAGCGTGCGGGTTGAGCGGGATGAGGCGGAGCGGGAGCTCATAGCGCTATCCTATTGTGTGTAGGGAAAGTTTTCCTTATAACAGATTTTTACAAACATCGTACAAGATTGACTGTTTATGAGCGTTCACGCTTAGCCATAGCCACGTGCCAACACAGTATTTATACTAAAGTCTAACAATAGCAAACTCACAAGAGCCTCTATGCCCCTCTCCCTTTCCCTGCGCCGCCTTTGGACACTGGATAAGTTCGCCTACAGCCTGCGGGTGTTCATCGCCTTCAGCGGAGCGCTGCTGTTTAGTGGGCTGGCGGGGGATGTAGCGCTGGTCATTCCGCTGTTTCTAGGCATCATCGCCAGCGCCTTATCAGAGACCGACGATAGCTGGCAGGGGCGTTTGCAGGCGTTGATGGTGACGCTGCTCTGCTTTGCCTCGGCGTCGTTTGTGGTGCAGTGGCTGTTTCCGTGGCCGTGGCTGTTTGCGGTGGGTTTGGCGGTGTCCACCTTCACGCTGATCATGCTGGGGGCGATTGGCCAGCGTTACGCGACGATTGCCTCCGGCACGCTGATTCTTTCGATCTACTCCATGATCAATATTGAACAGCACGGCGGTGTGGATGAGGACGTCGCCTCCCGCCAGCTGCTGCTGTTGGCCGGTGCCGCCTGGTACGGAGCGATTTCGGTGGTGTGGTGCGCACTGTTCTCCCGCCAGCCGGTGAAACAGAGCATGGCGCGGGTGTATAAAGCCCTGGGTGAGTTCTTGATTTTAAAATCGGCGCTGTTCGAGCCGGTACGGGGCGTCGATGTAGAGGCCCGCCGCGTGGCGCTCGCCCGCCAGAACGGCAAGGTGGTGGATGCGCTCAATCAGGCAAAAGAGATGATCTTTCGCCGCCTAGAAGGCCAGCGCGGCAGCCGTAAGCTCAACCGCTATCTGCAGATTTACTTTATCGCTCAAGATATCCATGAGCGGGCTAGCTCCACCCACTACCCCTACAGCGCGCTTACTGAAGCCTTTTTCCACCATGACGTGCTATTTCGCTGCCAGCGACTGTTGGACCAGCAGGGCCGCGCCTGCCGCCAGCTAGCCAAGTCGCTGCTGCTCAACCGTCCTTTCAGTCACGAGCAGAGCGAGCAGGCGTTGGCTGACCTGCGCGCTTCGATTGATAACCTCAGCGAGCGCGGCAAGCCGGAGTGGCGGCCTCTCATGCGCCCATTGAATGCGTTAGCAGACAACCTCACCACGCTCGAAGCGCAGATTGCCAGCGCCCACAACCCGGCTACCGGCAGCGAACGCCGGGACAGCGCGCTTTATGACCGCTCGCCCTCTAGCCTGCTGGAAGCCTGGAAACGGGTGCGGCTGAACTTTACGCTGGGCTCGCCCACCTTTCGCCACGCGGTGCGCTTAACCACCGCGCTGGTGGTGGGCTACGGGCTGTTACAGTGGATCGACCCGCAGCAGGGCTTTTGGATTTTGCTCACCACGCTGTTCGTGTGCCGCCCTAACTTCGCCACCACCCGACGCTTTCTCTCCCAGCGGATTCTGGGCACGGTGCTTGGGCTGATTGCAGGCTGGGCGTCTATCAGCCTGTTCCCCCAGCCACTCATCCAGAGCATGATTGCCGTAGCAGCGGGTGTGTCGTTCTTTGCCAACCGGGAAAAGCACTACGTGATCGCTACCGCGTCGATCACCCTGCTGGTACTGTGCAGCTTTAACCAAGTGGGGGATGGCTTCGACCTGATCTGGCCGCGGCTATTCGATACGTTAATTGGCTCGCTGATTGCGGGGCTGGCGGTGTTCTTTATTCTGCCGGACTGGCAAGGCCGCCGCCTGTACCGCGAAGCGGCCAAGGTGCTGACCAACCACCGCCGCTATTTGGACGAGATCGTTCACCAGTATGAAGAGGGCAAGCAGGATGATCTGGCCTACCGCTTAGCACGGCGTAACGCCCATAACGCGGATGCGGCGCTCTCGACGCTGCTCACCAACATGCTCCATGAGCCGGGGCACTACCGGAAGCAGGATGCCGATAACGGGCTGCGCTTTTTGGTGCTCTCCAACACGCTGTTAAGCCACCTCTCCGCGCTGGGTGCCCACCGCCACCGGCTGGCCGAAGATGAGGACGATGCCGCCTTCGTGCCTCAGGCCAAGCGGATCAGCGCCCTGTTAGAGCAATTGGCCGAACAGTTGGATAAACGCCTGCCTGTGGAGCCGCTGAGCGAGCCTGCCAACGAGCTGCTGAGTCAGTTAGAGGAGCAAAGCGGCGCAGCGGAAGAGAACGCCGTCACGCTCTATCGGCCCATCCAAAGCCAGCTGCGCCTGATTGCCAGTCAGCTTGGCCCGCTAAGCGACGCCGCCAACCGCTTGACAAGCCCAAGCGCCGAAAAGCTCCACGAACCTAACGCAGCGGCTTAGCACCGCGCGCATACCCACGCCCTGCCGCTACACCTGCCCGTAGCGGCCTGCCGCTTCACCCAGCCAGCGGCGCACCAACACGGCCGTCACCTCGGCGTTGCCCTGCAACGCCTGGGCCAGGGCGGTCACCCGCTCTAGCTGGTCGGCATCGCGCTCTAAATCCGCGATCTTCATTTGGGCGAGGCCGGTTTGGCGCGTGCCCAGCACTTCGCCAGGGCCTCGAATCTCCAGGTCTTTTTCGGCAATGCGGAAGCCATCGGTGGTTTCCCGCATCACGCCGAGCCGTTCCCGGGAGCTTTTGGAGAGCGGCGGATGGTAAAGCAGCACGCAGAAGCTTTCGGTGCTGCCGCGCCCTACCCGACCGCGCAGCTGGTGAAGTTGGGAAAGCCCCAAGCGCTCCGGGTTTTCGATGATCATCAGGCTGGCGTTGGGCACATCTACGCCCACCTCAATCACCGTAGTGGCCACCAGGAGATCCAGCTCGCCGGTTTTGAAGGCATCCATCACCTCGGCCTTTTCTGCGGCTTTCATACGCCCATGAATCAGCCCAATGGCCAATTCCGGCAGCGCCTGGGTCAGCTCGTCGCGCGTCACCTCGGCGGCCTGACACTGCAGCGCCTCAGACTCCTCGATCAGCGTGCACACCCAATACGCTTGGCGGCCGTCGCTGCAGGCATTACGAATCCGCTCGACCACTTCCGGGCGGCGCTCGTCAGAGACCACCACGGTTTTCACCGGTGTGCGCCCTGGCGGCAGTTCATCAATCACCGACACATCCAGATCCGCGTAGGCGCTCATGGCCAGCGTGCGGGGAATCGGCGTGGCGGTCATGATCAGCTGATGGGGGGTTAACCCACCCGCTTCGCCCTTTTCCCGCAGGGCAAGGCGCTGGTGAACCCCAAAGCGGTGCTGCTCATCGATAATCGCCAGCCCCAGGCACTGGAAGTGCACGTCGTCTTGAAACAGCGCGTGGGTACCTACCACCATACGCGCCCGGCCATCGGCAATGGCGGCTTTGGCATCCAGCCTGGCTTTGCCCTTCAGCTTGCCTGCCAACCACGCGACTTCGATGCCCAGCGGCTCGAACCAGGCCTTAAATGCGCGGTAGTGCTGCTCAGCGAGGATTTCCGTCGGTGCCATCATCGCCGCTTGGCAGTTGCCCGCCAGCGCAGAGAGTGCCGCCATGGCGGCCACCACGGTTTTTCCAGAACCCACATCCCCTTGTACCAGCCGCAGCATGGGCGCGGGGCGAGCCAGATCGAGGGCGATCTCTTCCAGCACCCGACGCTGGGCGCCGGTAAGCGCAAACGGCAGTTGCGCTAAGAAGCGCGTTTGCAGGCTGCGCCCGGAGGGTAGCTCTGGCGCGCCGTCAGCTTGAATACGTAAGCGCACTTCTCGCAGGCTAAGCTGATGGGCCAGCAGCTCTTCCAAGGCGAGCCGCCGCGTAGCGGGATGAAGGCCGTGGGCAAGCTGCTCTAAATCCACATCCGGCGGCGGCTGGTGCAGTAACTGCAAGCTGGCGTGTAGCCCCGGCAGCTGGAAGCGCTGGCGCAGCGCATCGGGAATCACATCGGGCAGCGTTTCGGGCGCTTGCTCCAGCAGGCGCAGCGCCTGCTGGGTCAGCGCTCGCAGACGGGTTTGGTGAAGCCCCTCGGTAGTCGGGTAAATAGGCGTGTAGTACTCCTCGACCGGCGTTTCGCTACCGCCGCTAAGCCGATACTCTGGGTGATAGATCTCTAGCCCCGTGGCGCCTGCCCGCGCTTCGCCAAACGCCCGAACGGTCACGCCGGGGCGAAGCTGCTGCTGTTGAGCGGGCGAGAAGTGGAAAAAGCGCAGGCTCAAGATGCCGCTACCATCGCGCAGACGAATCAGCAGGCTGCGCCGACGGCCTTTGACGATATCGCTGGCCGTCACTTCCCCCTCGACCACGGCTTCATGCCCTGCCCGCAGCAGTCCAATGGGGGTGAGCCGCGTACGGTCTTGGTAACGCAGCGGCAAGTGGAACAGCAGGTCGCTGATGCGTTCTACCCCAAGCCGGGCGAGCTTAATCGCCAGCGCCTCCCCCACGCCCTTCAGCGCCGTGACCGGTGCAGACAGCTCACTCATGAGGGAGCATTCTTCTTATGCACCGGCTGCTGGCACTGGCTGATCGCCTTGGCCAAGGCATCAATGGCCTTGGGCCGTGGGAAGCTGGCCCGCCAGGCAATCGCCACGGTGCGTGAAGGGGCGGGGTCCACAAACGGGCGGCTGACCAGCATGGCGTTTTCGTACTGGTCGGTGCCTAGCGCCGACTGCGGCAGCACGGTGATACCCAGCTTAGAGGCCACCATATGGCGAATGGTCTCGAGCGAGCCGCCTTCGGCAATCAGGGTGTTATTGGGGCTGTTGAGCTTTTGGGTAATCGCCGGGCAGGCTTCCAAAATTTGATCGCGGAAGCAGTGGCCTTCCCCTAATAGCAGCAGCCGCTCTTCTAATAGATCTTCTTTATGAATCGCCTCCCGCGCCACCCATGGATGGCTGGCGGGCATCAACACCTCGAAATGTTCGTCGTAGATCGGTTTGGTGACCACATCGGTTTCGGTAAACGGTAGCGCGACGATGATCACGTCCAGCTCGCCGCTGCGCAGCTTGGCCCGCAGCGTGCCGGTCATGCCCTCTTCGATGTAGAGCGGCATTTGCGGCGCAGCACTCGCCAGTGCCGGTACCAAGTGGGGGAACAGATAAGGCCCAATGGTGTAAATCGCGCCAATGCGCAGCGGGTTGGCGAGCTGGTCTTTGCCAGCGCTGGCCAGCTCGTAGATCAGCCCACTCTGCTCCAACACGCGCTGCGCCTGAGCGACGATTTTTTCACCCAAGGGGGTGACTTGCACGGTGGATTTGGAGCGTTCGAACAGCGGGATCTCCAGCTCGTCTTCGAGCTTTTTCACGGCGACCGAGAGCGTCGGTTGGGAAACATGGCAGCGCTCGGCGGCGCGGCCAAAGTGACGCTCTTGGGCAAGGGTTACGATGTAGCGAAGTTCTGTTAAAGTCATAGCGGTGCCAGTGGCATCCTCTCGTTGCAGCTCGAGTCATCGTGTTAGCGAGACGGAAAAGGACAGACAAGCCCTATTGAAGATGGCACATCTCATAGGGACTTTGTATCTGATAGGGAATATTTATCAAGAGGGGTGAGCAAGGTGAAGCTAACGGTACTGATTATCGGCTGTGGAGACATCGGCGTCACGCTTGGACAAGAGCTGCTGGACGAGGGGCATCGGGTGATTGGTGTGCGCCGCCAAGCCAAGGCGTTGGAGTCTACCGGCATCGAGCCATTAGCCCTCGATCTCAACAGCCTGGACGGGGCCGGTGCCAACGCCCTACCCCAAGCCGACTACGTGATTTACACCGTCAGCGCAGACCGCTTTGAAGAGAGTGCTTACCAAAGCGCCTATCCAGACGGTCTCAAGCGTGTGCTCAGCGTTCTGGAACAGCACGACACGCCGCCGCGGCGCATCTTCTTCGTCTCCTCTACGAGTGTCTATGGCCAGCAAGAGGGCGAAGTCGTCAACGAAGAGAGCCCCACGGAATCGACCAGCTTCTCGGGCAACCTGATGTGCGAAGCCGAACAGGCGCTGCTGAATCATCCGCTTCCCGGCACCGTCGTGCGTTTCTCAGGCATCTATGGCCCGGGGCGTGATCGTTTGATTCACCAAGTGGCCGAGGGCCGCATTGCTGCGGTGACGCCCGTGATCTACTCCAACCGCATTCACCGCGACGACTGCACCGGCATTCTGGGGCACTTGATTCGCTGCCAGGAGAGCGGCACGCCACTGGCCGATCTCTACCTGGGCAGCGACTGCGAGCCGGTCACCATGCATAACGTGATGGCATGGCTGGCCAAGCAATTGAAGGTGGAGTCGACCGATACCATGCAGTCGCCGCTGCGCCGTCGCGCCAGTAAGCGTTGCGACAACCGCCGCATTCTCGAGACGGGCTACACCTTCCGCTACCCCACTTATAAAGAAGGGTATGCCCAGGTATTGAAAGAGGGTGGATTTCTAGAGCTGCAAAAAGCCTAGTTACCCTAGCGCTATCCAAACGCAAAGAGCGAGCTGATCACAGCTCGCTCTTTTTTTATGCAGCGATTCAACGCCGCGCCTAGCGTAAGCGTGGCGATTAGTCGCCAATCACCATCACGGCTTCGGCTTCTACCTGGCTGCCTTTGGGCAGCGCTTTAACACCCACTGCCGCGCGAGCGGGGAACGGCATAGCAAAGAACTCTTCCATCACCTTGTTCACGATCGCAAAGTTGTCCAGATCGACCAGGTAGAGGTTAAGTTTGACGATATCGCCCAACGAGCCTGCGGCTTCTTCACACACGGCTTGCAGGTTGGTGAACACCTGACGCGCCTGAGCTTCGAAATCGTCGGAGACGATCTCCATGGTGTCCGGGTCGAGCGGAATCTGGCCCGACAGGTAAACCGTGTTGCCGGCTTTGATGGCCTGGGAGTACGGGCCGATGGCGGCAGGGGCTTTTTCTGTGTTGATAACCGCTTTATTGCTCATAGGGTGTCATGCTCCTGTAGGAATGAAACGTTGATTATTATCGCCATGGCCTACGCAGACTGGCGCGCATCGCCAGCGGTAGGCACAGGGGCGTTTAGTTAGCGGTGCGGGTAATCTTGCCAACGTTGGGCAGGTTGCGGATGCGTTTGATGATGCGCGCGAGGTGAACACGCCCTTTGACTGCCAGCGTGAGATTGACGGTGGACAGGCGCGCATCGCGCTCTTCGATCCCAATGCGCTCGATGTTGGCATCGGCATCGGTCACCAGTCCCGCCAGCTCGGCTACGAGGCCGCGACGGCTTTCGATCTCAATACGCAGCGCCACCGGGAAGTCTTCGTCGATATGCTCGGACCACTCCAGAGCAAACAGCTTTTCGGGGTCGTTTTTGCGCTCGGCGAGGTTTTTGCACTCGCTACGGTGTACCACCAGCCCTTTACCGACCGACAGATGTCCTACCACCGGGTCGCCGGGCAAGGGGTGACAGCAGCGAGCGAAGTTGATCACCATCCCTTCACTACCGCTGATGACCACGGCCTTGTCGCCGTTGTCGGAAAGCGTCTTATCAAAGCTGTCGCCATGGGCGACATCCACCAAACGGCGCGCCACTACGTGCGCCATGCGATTGCCTAACCCCAGCGACTCGAGCAAAGCGTCTAGCGACGCTACATCCAACTCTTTGAACGCCTGCTCGAAGATGCTCTCGTCCAGCTCTTCCAGACTCGTTTCGAAGGGCGCCAGGGCTTTATTGAGCAGCCGCCGCCCGAGCATCACCGCTTCCGCCTGCTGCTGATGCTTCAGCGCATGGCGAATGGCAGAGCGCGCCTTGGCGGTGGTCACGAAGTTCAGCCACGCCAAGTTGGGCCGCGCGCCGGGGGCGGTGATAATCTCCAGCGTCTGACCACTTTCTAAGCGCGTCGAGAGTGGCGCAAGGTGGCGGTCGATTCGGCAGGCAATGCAGTTATTGCCGATATCGGTATGCACGCTGTAAGCGAAATCGATCACCGTGGCGCCCTGGGGCAGCTCCATGATGTCGCCTTTAGGCGTAAACACGTAGATATCGTCGGGGAAAAGGTCGTTCTTGACGTGTTCGATGAACTCCAGCGAATCCCCGGCGTGGCGCTGCATCTCCAACAGGCCCTTTACCCAAGCGCGAGCGCGGGCGTGGCTGCCTTCGGCAATCGGGTGCGCCGTCTGCCCGGCTTTGTAGAGCCAGTGGGCGGCAATGCCGTTGTTGGCCATAGCTTCCATCTCACGGGTGCGGATTTGCACCTCGATGGGCATGCCTCGCTGACCAAACAGCGTGGTGTGCAGGCTTTGATAGCCGTTCGCTTTGGGGATCGCGATGTAGTCTTTGAAACGCCCCGGCACCGGCTTATAGAGGTTGTGCACCACGCCGAGAATGCGATAACAGCTCGCTACGTCTTCGGTGATGATCCGAAAACCGAAGACATCCATGATTTCGATGAAAGGCTTACGCTGGTCGCGCATCTTCTTGTAGATGGAGAGCAGGTGCTTCTGGCGACCAATCACCGTGCCTTTCAGTCCTTCGTCGTCGAGGCTCTGCTGCAGCGATGACTGGATTTCCCGCATGGCGCCACGGCGGTTGCCCCGCGCGCTGGCCACGGCGCGCTTGATGCGCTCGGCCCGCATGGGGTGAATCGCTTGAAACGAGAGGTCTTCCAGCTCGACGCGGATGGTGTTGATCCCCAGCCGCCCGGCAATGCGCGCATAGATTTCCAGGGTTTCCCGAGCAATGCGGCGTTTTTTATCCGGACGCAGCGCTCCCAAGGTGCGCATGTTGTGCAACCGGTCAGCGAGCTTGACGATGATGACGCGGATATCCCGCGACATCGCCAGCACCATCTTCTGAAAGTTCTCCGCCTGGGCGACGGCTTTATCTTCAAAAGTGATCTGGGTCAGTTTGGAGACGCCATCCACCAGCTCGGCGACGGGCTTGCCGAACTGCGCCGCCAGGGCCTTTTTGGAGACGCCGGTATCCTCGATCACATCGTGCAGCATGGCGGCCATCAGGCTCTGATGGTCCATGTGCATGTTGGCGAGAATATTGGCGACCGCAAGCGGATGCGTGACGTAGGGCTCGCCAGAGCGGCGGCGCTGGCCGTCGTGGGCCTGCTCTGCGTAGTAGAAGGCGCGCTTGACCTGCTGGATCTCGTCCGGGGGTAAGTAGCCGCCGAGTCGGTCGGCCAGGTCATCAATGGTGAACATGTACCGCGCCCCTAATCGGTGCTAGCTTAATCGTCGATGTGAGCGCTAGGCGTCATGGCAGGACGCGCACGCACGGGCGCTTCGACCGGCTCGTCCAGAACGGTGTGGTCCACCAGGCCCGCCGCAATTTCGCGCAGCGCCATAACGGTGGGCTTGTCGTTTTCCCAGGGCAGCAGCGCATCGCGGGAGCCGCGAGCCAGCTGGCGAGCACGCTGGGTGGAAATCATCACCAGTTTGAAGCGGTTTTCTACATTTTCCAGACAATCTTCAACGGTTACGCGAGCCATGGGGGCCTTCCTGTAATAACGACGCCGGGCCGGCGTTGTTGGATAACGCCGCCGACCCAGCGAAAAGAGTGGTGATAGGACCTGATAGATTACTCGACGCTAGGCGCCTGTGACAAGAGTGCATCGAGCAAGGGTGCGTGGCGTTCTTGCATGGCAACACGCGTGAGACGGCGACTAATGACCAGCGACTGGAGTTCCTGCAGCGCCGTGGTGAAGTCGTCGTTGATCACCAGATAGTCATACTCGTCGTAATGGGACATCTCACTGACCGCATCGCGCATGCGCCGGGCAATGACCGCGTGCTCGTCGGTGCCCCGGCTCGACAGGCGGCGCTCCAATTCGCTGCGCGACGGTGGCAAGATGAAGATCGACACCGCAGAAGGCATCTGTTCGCGCACCTGCTGCGCGCCTTGCCAGTCGATTTCCAAAATGACGTCCTGCCCGGCGTCCAGCAGCGTTTGGACCGCCTCGCGCGAAGTGCCATAGTAATTGTCGAAGACCTTGGCATACTCAAAGAAGTCGCCACGGGCGATCATCGCCTCGAAATCATGCACTTGGGTAAAGTGGTAATTCACGCCATCGACCTCACCGTCGCGCTTGGCGCGCGTGGTGTGCGACACCGACACCTGAATGCCATCCAGGCTTTCGATCAGCTCGCGAACGAGGCTGGTTTTACCCGCGCCCGACGGGGCAGAAACAATAAACAGCGTACCCTGGGACATGAAGCGCTTCCCTAGTTAGTCAAAATGGTCGTTCGTCATCACGCAGGCCGGCCACCGCCGACATTATGGGGAGCGCAGTATCGCACACCCATAGCAGGGACTGTAGCGTTTCGATACGGCCACAAGGAGGTCAGCATGCGCGGCACACTGTTCATTTTAGGCCTGATTGCGCTGGGGGTCGCGCTGCAGAAAGGCATCATCGACATTCCCCGCCACTGGACGCCCTGGGCGCCGCTATACGTGGATGACCCCATCACGCCCGTCACCCAACTGAAGCTCAAACGCTTGAACGATGACCGCGCCGCCTGCCTAGCTGCGCTGGATACCGTGCCCGAAGACGAGCTGCGCTACACGCCGTTGGCCGATTACACGCCTACTGCCAGCTGCCCGCTCACCAATGTCGTGCGCATGCAGAGCAGCAGCGTGCGCTTTAACCAGAGTTTCGTGGCCTCCTGCCCGCTGGCATTGGCCTGGGTGATGTATGAACGCCATGCACTGCAGCCTGCGGCGCAGGCGATTATGGGTAGCCGGGTCGCCCAGGTGAACCACGTGGGTAGCTTTGCCTGTCGCAACGTCTATGGCCGAGACATCGGCCGACGCAGCGAGCACGCCACCGCCGACGCGCTGGATGTGGTGGGGTTTCAGTTCGAGGATGGCCGGCAAATATCGCTGATTAACGACTGGGATGACGCGGGTAACGCGGGGAAGTTTTTACGCGCAGCGCGAGATGGCGCGTGTGATACCTTTGGCAACGTACTGGGGCCAGACTATAACGCCGCGCATGCCGACCATTTTCATTTAGGCATGCGCGGCTTCAGGCTGTGCCGCTAGTGCGTTGGGTTATTCGAGGTTGATGTCCTCTTCATCGGTGGCCGCTCCCGTGGCAGCACCCACGCCACCACCAATCACGGCGCCTTGAGTGACGCTGCCGCCCGTGACGGCAGCGGCGCCTGCGCCAACGGCGGCCCCCACTCCGGCACCGCTGGTCGCCCGCTCACCCGTGGTCGAACCGCAGCCCGCTAACGCGATGATCAGTGCGGCCATGGCACTTAACGTCACAACACGCGATGTCTTCATTACTGGGTTATGCATAGGTCACCTCCTTATGGGTTGCACCTATATACCCTAGGAACGATACGCGCATTTCGCCACTGCTTATGCTTTTTGCTAGCCCCGCGCGACGGCAGGTTTGGCGGGGTAGGTGCGTTTTTCCAGCCACCGCCCCCAAGCGAAAATCACTAGGCCGCATAGCGCAAGCCCCGAGCCTACCAGCCCGGTGCTCGACCAGCTGAACCCAGCGCTAATCGCCAAGCCCGCCAGCCACGCCCCCAGCGCGTTCGCCCCGTTAAAGGCCGCATGGTTCATGGAGGCCGCCATGGTTTGGGCGTCTTCGGCCACGTCCATCAGGCGGGTTTGCAGCGACGGCGCAAGCGCCATGCTGGTGCCCACCAAGCCTACAAATAGCAGCCCGGACCACACCTCGTTCGCAGCAAAGTAGAACAGCCCCTGCACCACCGCGCACCACACTAAAATGGTAGGTATTGCCCGCATCAGGTTTTTATCCGCCATGCGCCCGCCCACCAGGTTACCGGCGATAGAGCCCAGGCCAAAAATCACCAACACCAGCGGCCCCAGCGCTTCGCTCATGCCTGCCTGCTGGGTCAATGTCGGCATCACATAGCTGAAGATCGAGAACATGCCGCCGCAGCCGATACAGGCAATGGCAACGGTGACCAACACGCGCTGTTTCACCAGCGCCGAGAGCTCTCTCAACGGGCTGGCATTGGCATCGAAGGGCTGTACCGGCACCCACACACGGATTAACAGCGCCGTCAGCAGTGCAATGCCTCCAACCGCCGCAAACGCAATTTGCCAGCCCAATAGATTGCCTGCCCAGGTACCCAGCGGAGCACCAATCAAAATAGCCACTGTCAGGCCCAGCATGACCCTGGCGATGGCCCGCGCCCGCTGGTCGACCGGTACCGCTCCGGCTGCGACCAGCGCCGCCACGCCAAAGTAAGCACCATGGGGCAGACCGGCGATAAAACGCAGGCCCACAAACGACCAGAACCCCGGTGCCATGGCGCTGGCAATGTTGCCCACGGCAAACACCAGCATCAGCGCAATCAGCAGCGCCCGTTTAGGCACCCGCGCGGCCAGCGCGGAAATCAACGGCGCGCCCACGACCACGCCCAGGGCGTAGCTACTGATTGCATAGCCCACTTGCGGCACCGTTACGGCTAAATCCTCCGCCACGCGGTTCATCAGTCCCATGATCACGAACTCGCTGGTACCAATGCCGAACCCACCCAGCGCCAGTACAAACTCTGCCAATCGCGGGTTACGCGCCAGCCCCGTTGACGACTCTTGCATACCTCTCTCCCCAGGCGCTGGATAAAACGCCTGCTTATCAAAACGGTCTTAGATTGCGTCAAATGATGGCAGGATTAGACGAAAGTAGGAATATATGACGTTAAAAAAGTTAGCGTGCAAAGGGGTAACCCGTGGACACTGACGCGGCAGCACCCAAGAGGCAACTGCTAGGATGTGACGATTATCTTTTCATTAAGAGGGCCGGTTATGACCTCCAACACCATCGAGCACGCCATGCAGGCACTGGCCAATGCCGACCCCGACATTGCCCGCGCGTACCCCTTAGTCGGCGCGCCCAACCCGCGCCAGCGCGATCCAGGCTTTGCGACCTTCTTCTCGACCATCGTCAGCCAGCAGATATCCACCGAAGCCGCCCGGGCGATCATGGGCAGGGTGAATACGCTGCTGCCGGAGCTACATGCCAAGGCGGTGATGGAGGTGGAAGGTCAGGCGCTACGCGATGCGGGGCTATCGTGGCGTAAAATCGAGTATGCCAAAGGACTGGCCGAGGCAGAGCTGGCGGGCACGTTTAGCGCCGATGGCTTAGCGCATCTCAGCGATGACGAGGCCATTGCCGCGATCACTCAACTGCGCGGGTTTGGCCGCTGGAGCGCGGAGATCTATCTGATGTTCTCGCTCCAGCGGCCCGATATTTTCCCCGCCGACGACCTCGCCTTAAGGGTAGCGCTAGGCCGCTTGAAGGGCATGGAGAACAAACCCACGCCGAAGCAAGCCCGCCAGATGGTAGAGCTCTGGTCGCCCTGGCGCAGCGTGGGCTCGCTGTTTTTATGGCACTACTATCGCGGCGAGCCGGTTTAGCGGTCTTTAAAGCGTAAGCCCGCCAAATTTACCGTTCTGGTAATCCTCTACCGCCTGTACTATCTCATCGCGGGTGGTCATCACAAAGGGGCCGTGGGAGTAGACCGGCTCGTTGATGACGTCGCCATGGCCAAACAGCAGACGCGCATCGCTCGCTGCTTCAATGCTCAGACTTTCACCGTCACGGTCGACTTCGATCAAATGGTGAGCTTTAGCAGGCTCGCCACCTACCGTCACGTCGCCACTCACCACGTACAAGAACACCTGCCGCCCAGGGGCGACGGGTAGCTGCTCATGCGCGCCAGCAGGCAGCGCCAGCGTCGACATGAATACTCCCGTCAGCGACTCGATCGGGCCTGCTTGCCCCTGCCACTCCCCGGCAATCAGGTTGAGCGTACCGCCGCCTGCCAGTTGAACAGCGGGGATGCCCTCTTGCTGCAAGCCCACGTAGCGCGGCTCGCTCATCTTCAGCCGTGACGGCAGGTTGACCCACAGCTGCAAGATTTCCAGAGGGCCACCCTCGCGCAGAAACGCCTCCGGCGAAATTTCCGCATGGACGATGCCGCTACCGGCGGTCATCCACTGCACGCCGCCTGCGTGAATCACGCTCTGGTGTTTGGCGCTGTCGGCATGGGCCAGCGAGCCTTCTAAAATAAACGTTACCGTTTCAAACCCACGGTGCGGGTGCGGCCCAAAGGGCAGCCCACGGTTATTGGCCGGGTAAACCTGCGGGCCGTGGTGATTCAAAAACAGAAACGGATCGAGCTGATCCAACCCCGGCCCCGGCAGCGGCCGGCGGGTGACCAAATCACCGATATCATCCCGATGGGCAGGATGCTGAGCGACCACACGGCGAACGGATGGAGTATTGGCTGATGACATAATGCTCTCCTTATCAATACGCCCAGCGTAAAACCTCAGCTAACGGATGAGGAGCGAATAATTTGCCCCGGTTCATTGAAGGAAATGAATAGAACGCCTTAACGGCTGGGAACGCTCAGCCGCCCCACCACCGTGAAGCTATTCTCTTGCGGGCGCACGACCACCATTTCCCCGGAGCTAACGCCCCCACCGGTCAGCGCCGTGATATTCACCTGATGCGTCACCAGCAGCATATTCCCCGGCCCCTGCCACCCCGCCATACGCTCACGAGCCGCTTGGGTAATGGCCACCTGATCCCCACGCCCGCGAAAGAACGAATTCAGCCACGGCGCAGGCACCACCGCCCCCAGCGCCATCAGCTCAGCGGTTTCCAACGCCCGGCACCACTGGGAACTGTACACCGCATCAATCGCCACGCCCCGCTCCCGCAGCGCCTGCCCCGCTGCCACCGCATGGGCACGCCCTTCGCTGGACAGGTTGCGCTGGGTATCGCAGTCTTCCAATACAAACCCCGGCGGATCGCCGATGCCTGGGGCCAGGGAGTGGCGCATGAGGATGACCAAACCGCCCTCTTGGAGCGCTTGCCAAGTGGCGGTGTTGGCGTAGGTGGTGAGGGGTAAGAGGCTAAGCAGGCCTGAGAGCATGCACAGAGTGAAGAAACGCAGGTTGAACACGGGCAAGCCCTCTGGTGAGAACAGTCTTCCCCTCTTTTATCAGAATTTCGTCACCACGGTGACCCCCGCGCCTTCGAACTTGCCCATGTTGACCAACGCCTGCACGGACTCTTCCAGCGTGATACGGCGGCCAATCAATTTTTCAGGCGCCAGCTTGCCTGACTGGATCATCGCCAGCATGGCACCGTAGCGATGGGCCTGCATGCCATGACTGCCCAGAATTTCCAGCTCGTTGGCAATCACCTTGCTCATGGGAATGGCAGGCGTGCTGTGATCTGCCAGCATCAACCCTACCTGGACATGCTTGCCGCGCTTGCGCAAATTGCTGATGGAGTTGAAGCAGGTGGTGGGGTGGCCCAGCGCGTCCAGCGAGACGTGCGCGCCGCCTTGGGTGATCTCGACCACCGCCTCCACCACGTCGGCCACCTGGTTGGCGTTCACCGTGGCCACCGCCCCCAGCTGGCGCGCCAAAGCCAGCGCCTGCTCGGAAATATCCACCGCCACCACGTTGGCGCCGGCTGCGCTGGCAATCATGATGGCCGACAGCCCCACACCGCCGCAGCCGTGCACCGCCACCCACTGGCCCGCCGACACGCGGCCCTGGTCTACCACCGCACGAAAAGAGGTCACGAACCGGCAGCCCAGGCTGGCGGCGGTGTCGAACGTCAGGGTATCCGGCAGGGCGACTAGGTTCACATCGGCGTAGTGAATGCCCACATACTCGGCAAACGAGCCCCAGTGAGTAAACCCTGGTTGGAACTGGCTATCGCATACCTGATGGTGGCCTGCGTTGCACTCCGGGCAAATGCCGCAGCCGCCCACGAACGGCACGGTCACACGATCCCCGACCCGCCACTTCGTCACATCCTTGCCCACCGCTTCCACCACGCCGGACAGCTCGTGCCCCGGCACATGGGGAAGCCGGATATCCGGGTCGTGGCCCATCCAGCCATGCCAATCACTGCGGCATACGCCGTTAGCCATCACCTTGACCACGACGCCGTGAGGTTCGGGAGTCGGATCCGGCACCTGCTGAATAGTGGGCGGGGCGGAAAACTGCTCAAGTACGACGGCTTTCATGGAGCACTCCTGAACGTTTAGGCTGCGGATTCGCTAATGCTACTATAGCGAGCCTGGCCTGAAATGAGCTTTCCATATCGTGGACAACACTCATCAATGTGAAGCACTCTTTCTCTTTATAGTGTTGATAAGAAAGAGACTTGCGATATGAGCGCATTGGATAAAAAAGACGCCAAGTTAGCAGCGTTACTCCAGATTGATGGCAGAATGCCCAACGCGCGGCTGGCCGAACAGCTGCACCTGAGCGAAGCCACCTGCTGGCGACGGCACAAACGCCTGGAAGAACTGGGGGTGATCGAGGGCTATCAAGCCATCTTCAATCGACGCAAAGTCGGCGCCAGCGTACTGGCCTTCGTGCAGATTACCTGCACCCAACACAGCGAAGCCGCGACGGCAGAGTTCGAGCGCATCATCCAATCAAGCTCTCGGGTGCTGAGCTGCCACAACACCACCGGCGAGGCCGACTTCCTGCTGCAAGTGGTCGCCAAAGACCTAGACGACTACAGCCACTTCGTCGAAACGGTGCTGCGCCAGCTGCCTGGGGTATCGAGCATTCGCTCCAACCTCTCGCTGAGGGAAATGAAGGCGACTAGCCACTTGCCGGTTGAGGAGTTGTTGGGGCTGTGAGCGAAGCTCTTTACGAAAATCCGTAAACGCGTCAGCCACCATCAGTTATTGACGATCACTTTGCCAAGCGCGGATATCGAATCCTAGCCTGCCCCCCGGAATCATCGCCACGTGCTCGACCCGCTCGGCTGCTACTGCTCACTCAATATTCTGAATCTGCTCCCGCATCTGCTCAATCAGCACCTTCAACTCCACCGCGCAGCGGGTCGTTTCCGCTACCACAGATTTCGATGAAAGCGTATTCGCTTCGCGGTTAAGCTCCTGCATCAGGAAGTCCAGGCGGCGGCCTTTGGGGCCTTTTTGGGCGAGCTGGTGGCGCACTTCGTCGATGTGCGCGGTGAGGCGGTCTAGCTCTTCGTCCACGTCGGCTTTTTGGGCGACCAGTACCAGCTCGGCTTCCAAGCGCTGGGGGTCGAGCTCGGTTTTGGCGATTTCTAAGCGCTCTAGCAGCTGGGCACGCTGGCGTTCCAGGATTTGCGGGAGCAGGCTGCGTACGGTGGCCACTTGCTCGCTCACCGCGTCAAGGCGGGTGGTGATCATCTCGGCCAGTTTTTCGCCTTCGCGGGCGCGGGCGTCGATCAGCTCATCCAGCGCTTGGTTAAAAAGCGTTTTGGCGGCGGCTTTAATGGCGTCTTGGTCGAGGTGCTGGGTTTCCATCACGCCGGGTTGGTTGAGCAGCGCCAGCGTGGTGGGCGGCACAGCGCTGGGCACCTGCTGCTGAATGGCGGCCAGGGCATCGGCAATCTCTTTTAGGCGCTGGGCGTTCACGGCCGGTGCTTGGGCGGTGTCGGCGCTCTCGAACCGCACGCTGCACTCTACCTTGCCACGGGCCAGGCGCGTGCGCAGTGCTTCGCGCAGCACCGGTTCTAAATCTCGCAGGCTTTCATGGAGGCGAAAGTGCGGCTCTAGGTAGCGCTGGTTCACCGAGCGAATCTCGACCTGCAGGGTGCCAAACGGGGCGGCCTGCTCGGTGCGGGCGAAGGCGGTCATGCTGTGTACGCGGCGGGAAGCGGCCATAAGTCGATGCATCCTTTCCATCAATGTGATTCCGAACAGTCTAACCGATAGGCCCATCCGCGCACGCTCAGACGTGTACAATAGAGGGCTTTTCCACTTTAAACATGATGTGAGGTGCTATGCGTCCTGATGTAGTTCGCCCCAGCGGTCGCGAGGCCGACCAGCTCCGTGAAATTCGCTTAACCCGTGATTACACCCGCCATGCGGAAGGCTCCGTGCTGGTGGAGTTTGGCGATACCAAGGTGCTGTGCAACGCGAGCGTGGAAGCGGGCGTGCCGCGCTGGCTGCGCGGTAAACATCAGGGCTGGATTACTGCCGAATACGGCATGCTGCCCCGCGCGACTCATACCCGCAGCGGCCGCGAAGCGACCCGTGGCAAACAGGGTGGCCGCACGCTGGAGATTCAGCGCCTGATTGGCCGCAGCCTGCGCGCAGCGGTGAATTTGAAGAAGCTGGGCGAGTTCACCATCACCGTGGATTGCGATGTCATCCAGGCCGATGGCGGCACGCGTACGGCGGCCATTACCGGCGGCTGCGTGGCGCTGGTGGATGCGCTTCGCTACCTGCAGCGGGAAAAGAAGATCAAAGGCGACCCCTTCAAGCAGTTGGTCAGTGCGATCTCAGTAGGCATCTACAAGGGCGTGCCGGTGCTGGACCTGGACTACCCCGAAGATAGCAAAGCCGACACCGACCTGAACGTCGTGATGACCGAAGGCGGCGAGCTGATTGAAGTACAGGGCACGGCGGAAGCGGGCGCGTTTAATCGTAAAGAGCTGAACGCGATGCTGGATTTGGCCGAGAAAGCCGGTGATGAACTGCGTGAGAAGCAGCGTGAAGCGCTGGGGATTCGCGGTTAAAGGAGCCCAGCATGACTCGGGCCCTGAAACGCAACAGGCCAGCGGTAAGCTGGCCTGTTGGCGGTGCGACGCGGGAAGTAGCTAACGCTTAAAGCGCTAGATCATACTCAACGATCAGCGGTGCGAACTCTGAGAAGGTCGCATCGTAATCAATCCACGCGTCCACCACGTGACGACGGAAGTTGGGGCCGACCAGTTGGTAGTCGATCCGCCAGCCTTCTTGACGGTCACGGGGCACGTCTTGGTCAAGTTTTGGCCACCAGGTGTACTCGCCTGCATCGCGATTAATTTCGCGGAAGGTGTCGATAAAGCCGGTGGGGCCAAGCACCTGATCCATCCAGGCACGCTCTTCCGGGCGGAAACCCGAGGTGAGCTGGTTGTCCGACCAGTTGGCCAAATCGACGGTTTTGTGGGCAATGTGCCAGGTACCGCAGATGATGTATTCGCGGCGTTTGCGCGACATCTTCGTCAGGTACTCTTGGTACTGCTCCATAAACGCCTGCTTGGCTTTTTGGTCACTTCCATCAGGCATCAGGAAGGTGGCAATGCTGAAGCGGTCATAGTCCGCCTGCAGAAAGCGCCCTTCGTGGTCACACTGAGGAAACCCCAGGCCGTACATAATGGCTTTGGGGATTTTGCGGCAATAGAGTGCCACACCGGAGAAACCATCTTCCTCGGCATCCAGGAAGTAGCCTTCGTAGCCTTCCGGATAGAGAATGTGGTCACCCAGTTCAAAACTTTTCGCCTTGATGTTCTGCACGCAGACCACGTCGGCATCCTGCTGAGCCAGCCAGTCCAGGAAGCCACGGTCGACGGCATCACGTATACCATTGACATTGATGCTGGCAATTTTCATAAATCGTCCCTTTTGCGTCGCTGCTGTATGATACCCGACGTTTAGACGTTTGGGTAAAGGCAGCGAGTAAAACTTGCCATTTACCCTACTTTTATTGTTGCTTTCGTGCCGATTGAAACCTACCGCTTAGTGAGGAATGCCGTGGCCACCACTCTACAACCCTACCAGCGCGATTTCATTGCTTTTGCCATTGAACAGGGCGTACTTAAGTTTGGCGAGTTTACGCTGAAATCTGGCCGCGTTAGCCCCTACTTTTTCAATGCCGGGCTGTTCCAAACCGGTCGGGCGCTGGCCAAGCTGGGCCGCTTTTACGCCCAGGCGATTGTGGATAGTGGCTTGAAAGCTGACGTGCTGTTTGGCCCGGCCTACAAAGGCATTCCGCTGGCGGCGGTCACTGCGGCGGCGCTGGCCGACCACCACGATCTGGATATGCCTTACTCCTTCAATCGCAAAGAAGCCAAAACCCACGGCGAAGGTGGCAACATTGTGGGCGCGCCGCTTTCAGGCGATATTTTGATCATCGATGACGTGATCACCGCAGGCACCGCGATCCGTGAAGTGATGGGCCTGATTGAGCAGAGCGGTGCCCGTGCCGGTGGGGTGATCATTGCCCTCGACCGCCAGGAGCGCGGCCAAGGCGAACAGAGCGCCATTCAAGAAGTACAGGCCCAGTACGGCATGCCGGTGGTCAGCATCGTCACCCTTGAGCAAGTGCTGACGTATCTTGAAGAGCACGCAGGCGGCGAGATGCTCGCCTACGCCGATGCGGTACGCGCTTACCGCGACCAATACGGCATTGCCGGGTAAGTCTAAATCTCGAGGGCGCCGGCGTAATCCTGCTGGCGCCACGCTTCATAGCTCACCACCGCTACCGCGTTGGAGAGATTCAAACTACGGTTATTAGGCTGCATGGGGATGCGCAGTTTATGCTCCGCCGGAAGCATGGCGTGCACGTCTGGAGAGAGCCCGGCGGTTTCTGAACCGAACAGCAGTACATCACCCGGTGCGAAGCTAGCATCACTGTGGGCGCGGGTGCCCTTGGTGGTAATCGCCCAGATGGTGCGCCCCTGCATGGCGGTGTAAAACGCCGTAAAATCTGCGTGGCGGGTCACGTTGGCAAGGTCGCGGTAGTCTAAACCAGCGCGGCGCAGCTTTTTCTCTTCGAGATCAAAGCCCAGCGGCTCGATCAAATGGAGACGGCAGCCGTTGTTCGCCACTAGGCGCATAATGTTGCCCGTATTGGGAGCCATGCGCGGCTCGAATAGCGCTACTTCAAACATCACCACCTGCCTATGAGTTACCTGCTGTATTTGCCTGCTGCGCCTTCGTCAGCGCCGCTGATTGTAATAGAAATTGCCCTGAAACACTTGTAGAGGTCACCCTTCGCCATGACGCCCCAACCGCCAAAGAGCATTCTTAGCCGTATCAAAGGGCTCAACCCACGCCAGCAAGAAGCGGTGCGCTACATCGATGGCCCTTGCCTGGTACTGGCGGGCGCGGGGTCGGGCAAAACCAGCGTCATCACCACCAAGATTGCCTACCTCGTGCAAGAGTGTGGCATGAGCGCACGCAAAATTGCCGCGGTGACCTTTACCAACAAGGCCGCTCGGGAGATGAAAGAGCGGGTGGGCCAGATGCTAAAGGGCAAAGAGGGCCACGGGCTGACGGTCTCTACGTTCCACAACCTGGGGCTCAATATCATTCGCGGCGAGCTGAAAACCCTGGGCTACAAGCCGGGGTTTTCGCTGTTCGACCCGGAAGATGCCAAGGCGCTGCTGCGGGATTTGATGAACAAGGATGCCCAGGTCGATGCCGAGCAGATCAACGCCGTGCAGGCCAAAATTTCGACCTGGAAAAACGACCTGGTGCTGCCAGGGGATGCGCTCTCGTTCGCGGCCGACGATGACGAGCACTTCGCCGCCCGCGTCTATGAAGCCTATGTTCGTCACCTGAAAGCCTACAACGCGGTGGATTTCGACGACCTGATTCTGCTGCCGGTGGTGCTCTTACAGCGCGACCCAGAGGCGCTAGCCCGCTGGCGGCGTAAAATCCACTACATGCTGGTGGATGAGTATCAGGAC
The DNA here is from genome assembly GCF_030247125.1 of Halomonas sp. LC1. Lineage (NCBI taxonomy): Bacteria > Pseudomonadati > Pseudomonadota > Gammaproteobacteria > Oceanospirillales > Halomonadaceae > Halomonas > Halomonas sp. LC1. The sequence goes on from NZ_JASSPG010000007.1 coordinate 171,629, forward strand.
ACCAACGTCTCCCAGTATCTGCTGGTAAAGCTGCTGATGGCGGAACGCGCCACCTTTACCGTGGTAGGCGACGACGACCAGTCGATTTACGCGTGGCGGGGCGCGCGGCCAGAAAACTTGGTTACGCTGGGGGAGGATTTCCCTCGTTTGAAAGTCATCAAACTGGAGCAGAACTACCGCTCCACCGGCACTATCCTGCGCGCCGCCAACACGCTGATTGCTAACAACCCCCACGTCTACGACAAAACCCTGTGGTCGGATATGGGCGACGGCGCGCCGATTCGCGTGGTGGTGAATCGTCATGAAGAGGCTGAAGCTGAACGGGTCGCTAGCGAAATGCTCACCCGGCGCATTAAAGAAAAAGCCGAATGGCGCGATTTTGCGGTGCTCTACCGGGGCAACTTCCAGGCACGGCTGCTTGAGCTAAAGCTGCAGCACTACCAAATTCCGTACAAGCTCTCCGGCGGCACATCGTTTTTCTCTCGTAACGAGATCAAAGACGCCATGGCGTACCTGCGCCTGCTGATTAATCCCGCCGACGACAACGCCTTTTTGCGCATCGTCAACGTGCCCCGCCGCGAAATTGGCCCCGGCACGCTGGAGAAGCTCGCCAACTATGCCACTGAGCGCTCGATTTCGCTTTTCGCCGCCTGCCATGAATTAGGGCTCGAGCAAACCCTACCTACCCGCGCCGTGGAGCGGTTATCACGTTTTACCCACTTTATCGATGGCGTGCGCAAACGGATGGACCAGGGCGATGCCATTGCCGCGATCCGCGACATGCTGCGGGATATGGATTACGAAGCGTGGCTCTACCAAAACGCCAGCGCCCCTACTATTGCCGAGCGGCGCATGGCCAACGTGTGGATATTGATTGATCAGTTGGAGAAGTCGCTGAACCGCGACCCGGAAGACGCGACAGATTCCACCGAAACAGAAACCGACGGGGTGGAAGTGGCCATTTCGCGCCTAGTGCTGCGGGATATTCTCGAACAGCAGGCAGAGGAGGATGACTCGGATCGGGTTCAGCTGCTCACCATGCACGCCTCCAAAGGGTTGGAGTTCCCCCATGTGTATCTGATGGGCCTGGAAGAGGATTTGCTGCCCCACCGCAACGCCATCGAGATGGATACCGTGGAGGAGGAGCGCCGCTTGGCCTACGTGGGTATTACCCGCGCACGGCGTACGCTAACGCTGACGCTGGCCCGCCAGCGCAAGGCGTATGGCGAACTGATGGACTGCCAACCCAGCCGCTTTTTGGATGAGCTGCCCGCGGATGATTTGGAGTGGGAGGGCCGCGCCGATAAAGAAGACCCGGAGAAAAAGCAGGCACGCGGTAAAGATGCGATTGCCGGGCTGCGCTCGCTGCTGGGATAAGCGGGCAGGGCAAGCGAGATGTATCGCACAAAAAAATACCCACAGGGGGTTTGGAGCGCCCACCTGTGGATAGTTTATAACGCTTGGCTTACCCGCCCATGAGGGCGGGCCGCTCGCCTTTACTGTGCTTGCGAGACCATGTAATCCACCACGGCCATAATCTCTTCATCGGAAGCGCTGCTGCCACCACGCGGCGGCATCACGCCTTTACCGTTGAAGACGCTTTGGTAGAGTGCGTCAGTACCCTGCTCAATACGCGGGCCCCAGGCTTCCGCATCGCCCAGCTTCGGTGCACCGGCAACACCAGCACCGTGGCACGCCGCACAGCCAACGCTGGCGTAGAGTGCTTCACCGTCTAAACCGCTGTCACCACCGGCAGCTTCTTCTTCATTGGCGGCGGCGGCTTCGCTCGCAGACTCTTCTTCTGCAGCGTCGTCGGCTGCTGCTGCCATGTCGTCGCTCGCGCCCTCTTCAGAGGCTTCTGCTGCGGCTTCTTCTTCACCGCCCCCTAGCTCAGGCACTTCCATGACAGGCTCGACCATATAGGCAACCGCAGCTTCCATCTCTTCATCAGAGAGGTTGGGGTTGCCGCCACGGGCAGGCATCGCGCCAATACCGTTAATGGCGTGGTCTAGCAGGGTGGCAAAGCCTTGCTCGGTACGCTCGGCCCAAGCGGCTTCGTCACCGCGTACCGGCGCACCGGCCGCGCCGGTTTCGTGGCACGCCATACAGACGTTGTTGTAGATACCCTCGCCATCTACTTCACCATCACCGCCACTGCTAGAAGCCGCGGGGGCTGCTGCCGTGCCGCAGTCTTGGCCTTGAAGGCAGAGTTGTCCTACCGGCGCTAGGCGCTCAGCGATTGCGTCACGCGCTGCATCTTGGGCATAAGCACCGGATGTGCCTGCCATGACGCCGAGGGCCGCCAGCCCGCTCATGATCAGCTTAGATTTCACTCTCACCACCTCTTGAGTTTTATGTAGTAAACGCGTTGCGCTTCAAAACGAGTGCGTCCGTTTTTTGCTTATGCTGGATACCTAGCGCTTGGAGACACCGCTCTTACCGGGGTGCGGCCGTGCCACTTCCGATGGACGCTGCCACCGGGGCACCGAAACGCCAAGACATACGTATAGAGTTAGTATACCGAGAACATAAAGGGTAAGAAAATGCTACTAAGCGCGGCAATTCAACCCACGGCCGCAATACGCGGGTCGAAAGCCCGTTTCAGTACCAACCCAGGAGGCGCTCACGTCCCAGCGATTCGAAGCCCGCCTGGTCGTATACCCGCCTAGCTGGCGTGTTCTGCGCATCTACCGTCAAACTGAGGTAGTGTGCCCCTGATTGAGCAGCCAAGGTTTGCGCATGGCGAACGATGGCTCGTCCTAATCCTCGCCCCCGCCAGTCGGGCAGCAACCCCATCAGTTGCAGGCTCCAGTGCGAAGAAAGGGTAGCGAGCAGCAATACTCCTACCGGCTTTTCTTGGTGTTCCAACCAATACCAGTGCGGCGGGTGAGCCGATGCCGCTTGGGCTTGGAACCCCGCTAGCAGCGTCTTCACCGGCAGCGCGTCGCGCAGCGCCGGGCAGTCCAACGACGCTTCCCCTACTCGCGCCAACAGCGCATGCTGCTCGGCCAGGGGTAACGTCGTGAACGGGCGTAATCCTAGCGATGCCTGGGGAGCAACGGGGGGTTGGCACGTCCATACACGATGCTCCAACGTAGCCATGGCCCGCATCCCCCCATTGACTAACACGTCCTCCCACGCGGCCCACGGCGCAGGTAGCGCCACATGGCAAAGCGTGATGGGCTGGCGATGTACCCACCCTTGCAAGGCACTCAGCAGCGGTGGGACAGCAGCGTCGTTGTGCCGGGGGAGCCATAGCTGCGCCGTGTGGTTCGCCAGCGGCTGCACCCAGGCGACCGCGCGTATGTGTTCGTCTTCCATCGCGACCCACAGGCCGCGCCAAGCGTCCGCACTGGCCGTGGTGAGGGCATGTTGCAACCCAGCCTGAAGGGCAGGATCGTGGACGGCGGCCAGATGCAGCAGGGCTTCACGCCGCCGGTGCTCTGGACAGGGCTGAACGACAATGTGGCTGAGTAACGAACAACGTGTCATGTTAGATAACCGGGTAATTTGAAAAAGCCCCTATGCGTCAAGGAGGGTTCATCCCACGTTATGCGCCTCTTATTAGTAGAAGACGACCCCAGCTTAGCATCGGGAATTCGCATCGCCCTAAAACCCGAACACTATACGGTGGATCATCTTACCGATGGAGATGCGGCGCTTAGTGCTCTTCAAAGCGAACCCTTCGATGCAGTGATTTTGGACCTCGGTTTACCTCACGTGGACGGCATGGACGTGTTACGGACGATTAGGCGCCTGGGCAGCCAAGTGCCCATTTTAGTGCTCACTGCCCGTGACGCCGTGGACCATCGCATCGAAGGGCTCGATGCGGGGGCCGATGATTACCTCACCAAACCATTTGAGGTGGATGAACTCAAGGCGCGTTTACGTGCCCTGCTGCGTCGTAGCCAAGGTCAAACCAACGGCGTGCTCAAATTTCGTGGTATTAGCCTGGACCCTCAAACGCTGATCGTGACGTACCAGCACCAGACGGTTCCCCTCTCACGCCGTGAGCTCGCGCTTCTGCAAGAGTTCATGAGCCATCCTGGACGTGTCTTTACCCGCGATACGCTCACACGGTTGATTTATGGATGGGAAGAGGATGTCGAGAGCAATGCCATCGAGGTCCATATCCACCATTTACGGCGTAAGCTGTTTCCCGATGTGGTGCGAACGGTACGAGGAATCGGCTACGTCATGGATAAACCCGAGCAGGCCGCGCCATGACATCCATTCGCCGCCGCACGTTAGGCCTCGTCCTGCTCGTCTTTGGCATTAGCATGCTGATCATTGGCTACATTAGCTACCGCTATGCCGCGCGCGAAATCGAAGCGTTGCACGATAGGAGCTTAGCGCAAAACGCCGCGTTGTTAGAGGGACTACTGCAAGCCCCGCTGCCTGCGCACGATCAGTCGTTGCTTATTAAAAGCCTGGAAACGGCGCTCTCAGCCCCCAATCAGCGTGCTGCAACGCCTCTAGACGGCAGCCTACGTGAACTGGCCTTTCAACTCTGGGAAGAGGACCGTTTGCTGCTACGCTCTGCCAGCGGACCCAGCACGCCACTGGTGCAGCAACCCGTTGGCTACTCGACGCTGACGGTGGATGAGTACGCTTGGCGCGTCTATGTGCTCGACGTACCTGGCAGCACCCAACGCGTGGTGGTCAGCGAGCGCGCAGACGTGCGCGGTGAGCTGATCAGCGCCGTGGCGCTGCGTACCCTGCTGCCCGATTTGATTGGGCTACCCTTTTTGACGCTGCTGCTATGGTGGTCCATTGGCTGGGGGCTGGCCCCCCTGTCTCGCATGGCAGAGCAGATCCGTAACCGCGACCCGCACAATCTAAAACCGTTACCGCTCTACCCGCTGCCTCAAGAGCTGGGCACCATTGCGGGGGCGTTGAACCGGCTGCTGGAGCGGCTGCGGCAACTGCGCGTGCGCGAAAAACGCTTCATTGCCGACGCCGCCCACGAGCTGCGCACTCCGCTGGCCGTGCTGGATCTTCACGCCCAAAATGCGCTGGCGGCCGAGAACGCCGAAGATCGTGAAGAGTCGCTTCATCACCTGCGCAGCGGCGTCGCCCGCTCGACGCGGCTGGTCTCCCAACTGCTGACGCTGGCCCGCCTCGACCCCGAAGAGGAGCCGCTGCCTGAGCTGCGCTACGCCAACATGCTGCTGGAAACCCAGGAGACACTGGCAAAGCTCTCGCCGCTGGCCGCCGAGCGCCAGCAGCAGTTACTGCTCACTGCCGATGACCACGCCGATTGGCGTATGGAAGAGGAGCCTGGTGCCATTGAAACCTTGGTACAGAACTTGGTCGGCAACGCCCTTCAGCATGCTCCCGAGCAGAGCACCATTACCGTGACCCTCGAAACCGCCCCGCAAAGCATTACGCTGATAGTGGACGACCAAGGCCCCGGCATCCCTGCCGAAGAGCGCAGCCGGGTGATCGAGCGCTTTCAGCGAGCGGGCCCAGGTGCCGGTGCGGGGCTGGGGTTATCCATCGTTGAACGTCTGGTCAAACGCCATGAGGGCCAATTGCACTTGGAGGACGCCCCGGGCCGCGGCCTGCGCGTTCGAGCAGTATTGGCAAGAGAAGCGCTGACACTGCGCCATGCGAAAGAATGAGAAAAAATGTAACGTCGGCAGACTCTTAAGATTGTGATAAGAATTCCGTGCAAATGTGAAGGTACAGAGCAGGCGCGTAGTGAATGACCTGCTTCTTCACAACCACGGAGGTACCCCACGATGAACCAATCCCTGCACTCCCATAAGCCGCTCGTTCAGTTTGGTGCTACCCCGCTACTCACGACCCCGGCACCCAAGCAGCTCACTCCCGACAGCCCGGCCATGTCGGTACTCACCGACTTTACCCACGTCATGCCGCAATCCATCGCGGGCGACACGCCCATCGATGAGGCTCATTTGAAAATGCGTCATGGCGGTATCCGCCTGCTGTTCGTGATGGACAAACAGTCTCACTGCGTGGGCGTGCTCACCGCGAAAGAGGTCATCGGCACCCGGCGCATCAACCTGGCCATGCAGCAGCGCAATTTGGAGCGCTCCGAAGTGACGGCCGCGATGATCATGACGCCTTGGGAGAAACTCAGCGCCATGCCGCTGGAGCAGCTCGCCTCGCTCACCATCGAAGACCTCGTGCTCTCGATGGAAAGCTTTACCGAACAGCACCTGCTGATCACCGAACGCAAGCCGAACGAGGAGCTGAGCGTGAGAGGCATCATCTCCGCCACCGATATTCAAACGGTGATGGGAAGTCGAATCCCAGCCAAGCTTCCAACGACAGTGGTCCCCATGGCTCGCAGCTTCGCCGATATCTGCCAGGTGATTACCGGACACGACCTGTAACCCTCGCAAGGCACATTACCCGTCAGAATTTGATCGCTTTATTACACAAACGCCCCTTATCGAACCGATAAGGGGCGTTTTTTGCCTAGCCATATGGCTAGGCAAACGTCCAAACGACGCTTAGAACAGGTTGGCGTTGATCAGCAGATGCGCTGCAATGCTGGCGGCGTAGCCCAACAAAATGGCGGGCACCCAACGCAGATGGACCGCGAAGGTGTAGATGCCTCGAGCTTGGCCCATCAGCGCCACCCCGGCAGCAGACCCCATGGAGAGCAGGCTGCCCCCCACACCTGCCGTCAGAGTAATCAGCAGCCAGTTGCCTTCCGACATATCCGGGGCCATGGAGAGCACCGCGAACATCACCGGGATGTTATCCACCACCGCTGAAATCAGCCCCAGCACGACGTTGGCCCAAACCGGGTCCCAGCCGCCGTAGAGCGTCTCTGACAGCAAGCTCAGGTAGCCCATGAACCCAAGGCCACCGACGCACATCACGACCCCGTAGAAGAACAGCAGCGTGTCCCATTCGGAGCGGGCAATTTTGCTGAAGATATCGAACGGCACCACGCTGCCTAACTGCTCGAGCTTCTTCCAGTCGCCTCGGCGTGAGTAACGCTCACGTTTGCGCTCCAGCGAGCGGGGCAGACTGCGACGCAGGTAATAGCCAAAGAATTGCAGCAGGCCTAGACCAAACATCATGCCCATGGCGGGCGGTAAGTACAGAATCGAGTGGCACAGCACCGAGATCGCCACGGTGATCAAGAACAGAACGATGATGCGCCGGGCACCACGCTTCAACCACACGTTTTCGATCAGCGCAGCGGGCTGACGATTGACGATGAAGAAGTTCATGATCACCGCAGGCACCATGAAATTCACGATCGCGGGTACCAACAGCGCGAAGAAACCTTCGAACGGCACCTGACCGGCCTGCCATACCATCAGCGTGGTGATATCGCCAAACGGACTGAACGCACCACCCGCGTTGGAGGCCACTACCACGTTCACGCAGCACAGGCCGATGAACTTGTTATCCCCCTCGGCCACCTTCAGCACCACGGCACACATCAGCATGGCGGTGGTCATGTTGTTGGCGATGGACGAAATACCGAAGGCCAAACAGCCGGTAATCCAGAACAGGCTGCGGTAGCTAAACCCCTTACGCACCAGCCACGCGCGCAGTGCATCGAACACGCGACGCTCTTCCATGGCATTGATATAGGTCATCGCCACCAGCAGGAACAGCAGCAGCTCGGTGTACTCGAGCAGTGTCTCCTTGAAGGCGCTCTCTGCCTCATGGGGCATACCCGCCTGCACGTAGACCCACGCCACCATGGCCCAGATCAGGCCAGCGGCCACCAGCACGGGCTTGGATTTACGCATGTGGATGATTTCTTCACTCATGACCAGGGCATAGGCCAGAATGAAAATAGTGACGGAGGCAATACCGGTCAGGGAGGCGGTGAGATCGAGAGGGCCGGCAGCAGCAAAGGAGAGCGATGGAAAAGCGAATAGGCAGAGTGCGGTCAACAACCAAGCAACGCGGCAAGCAGGATGCCGAGTTGCAAGGGCGTTAGGTGGTTTCATAGCAGCGTGATCCTGGCAGGGTTAGAGAATACCGCCACGATAATAAGCACACTAACTATGTGCTGCAACGCAGCGATGGCGCATAAGATGCGGCCATTTGCCGCATCTTGTAAAGCGCTTTATTCATCCAATTGCAATTATTTGTGACGCACCGATCATTCGACGGTCACGCTCTTGGCAAGGTTACGCGGCTGGTCCACATCGGTGCCTTTCAAGACCGCGACATGGTAGCTCAGCAGCTGTAGCGGCAAGGTGTAGAGCAGAGGAGCCAGCGCTTCGTGGACGTCTGGCAGCTCCAGTACGCGAATGTCGTCTTGGGGGCTGATGCCTACCTTGTGGTCGGCAAACACGAACAGTTGCCCCCCTCGGGCGCGTACTTCCTGGAGATTGGATTTCAGCTTTTCCAGCAGGTCATCGTTGGGGGCTACCGAGATGACCGGCATCTCGCTATCCACCAGCGCCAGCGGGCCGTGTTTTAGCTCGCCAGCCGGGTAGGCCTCGGCATGGATGTAGGAGATCTCCTTGAGCTTCAGTGCGCCTTCTAGAGCAATCGGGTAGTGCGCTCCACGCCCCAGGAACAGCGCATGATGCTTTTCAGCGAACGCCTGGGAAAGCGCTTCGATTTGCCGGTCGAGCCCCAGCACCTGCTGACAGATCGCGGGCAGCGTCTGCAGGGCACGAATGATCTCTGGCTGCTCGGGCTGGCCCTTCGCTTTGCTGACGGACAGCGTCAGCAGCATCAGCGCAATCAACTGGGTAGTGAAGGCTTTGGTCGAGGCCACGCCGATTTCGGGGCCTGCGCGGGTCATCAGCGACATGTCCGACTCCCGCACCAAGGAGCTGCCGGGTACGTTGCAGATCGCCAGCGAGCCAACATACCCCAGCGTCTTGGCAAAGCGCAGCGCCGCCAGCGTATCGGCGGTCTCCCCGGACTGAGAGAGCGTTACGAACAGCGTGCCTTCCGGCACGACCGGATGACGGTAGCGATACTCGGACGCCACCTCGACCTGTACCGGAACCCCGGCGTAGCGCTCCAGCCAATAACGCGCGACCAAGCCGGCATGATAGCTGGTGCCACAAGCGATGATATGCACCTGGCGCGTCTTCTGAAACAACGCCTGGGCGTCCGGTCCAAAGCTTTCGACCAGCACGCTGCTAGCGCTTAGCCGTCCTTCCAGGGCGGCTTCGATGACCTTGGGCTGCTCGAAAATCTCTTTGAGCATGTAGTGACGATAGTCACCTTTGCTGGCCGCACCGTCGCCGTGTTCGAACGTTTGCACGGGGCGCTCGACCGGGTTGCCTTGCCGGTCGACGATGCGAAGGGTGCCGCCCTCACGAAGCTCGACCACGTCGCCCTCTTCCAGGTAGATAAAGCGATCGGTGACCTGCAAAAGCGCCAGCGGATCCGAGGCTAGAAAAGCTTCGTCGATCCCGACCCCGACGACCAGCGGGCTGCCTTGGCGTGCGCCCACCACCACCTCAGGTTCGGCTGCGCTCATCACGCCGAGCGCGTAAGCGCCACCCAGGCCATGCACGATCTCTTGGGTCGCGTCGAACAGCGTCTTCCCCGTGGCGAGTTTTTCCGCCAGCAGGTGGGCGATCACCTCGGTATCGGTGTCCGAGGTGAAAGCATAGCCGCTGCCTTGTAGCGTCTCTTTGATCTGCTCGTAGTTTTCGATGATGCCGTTATGCACCACGGCCACGTGATCGCTACTGTGGTGCGGATGCGCATTGGCCTCGGAGGGTTTGCCGTGGGTGGCCCAGCGGGTGTGGGCGATTCCGCTGTGGCCCGGCAGCGCTTCGGCATCCAACCGCTCGGCCAACGCCGAGACTTTGCCCAAGGCGCGGTGCCGTGTTAAGTCACCGCCGTTCAGCACCGTCATGCCAGAGGAGTCGTAGCCGCGATACTCCAAGCGTTTAAGGCCTTCCAGCAAGATTCCCTGCACATTGCGCTGTGCAACCGCTGCGACGATGCCACACATAACTCTTTCTCCTAGGGCGTTCTCACGCCGTGTTATTCAACGTGTCGATGCACTTATTTAGTCGTTTTCACCGGGCGAGGCCAGTCGGGCTTTTCTAGCTGTCGGCTGCGCGTCACGGCTAGGGCGTGCTCGGCCACGTCTTTGGCGATCGTGGAACCTGCACCGACGGTGGCTCCTTTACCCACCGTGACGGGGGCTACCAACGCGGTATTGGAGCCGATGAAGGCGTTATCGCCTATCTCGGTGCGATGCTTGTTAACACCGTCGTAGTTGCAAGTGATGGTCCCCGCGCCTACGTTCACATCGCGCCCCAAGCGAGCATCACCCACGTAGCTTAAATGATTGATTTTGCTACCTTCACCCACATCGGCATTTTTGGTTTCGACAAAATTACCGATTTTGGCTTTGACCGCCAAGCGCGTGCCGGGACGCAGCCGCGCGTAGGGCCCCACCTGATTCAGGCCCGCCGCCACGGTCGTGTCGATCACGCTATGGCTGTGAATCTCGCTTTCCGCACCTATGGTGCTGTTCTTGATGACGCAGTAGGGGCCGACGCGCACCCCTTCGCCAAGCTCGACATCCCCTTCGAACACGCAACCCACGTCGATGAAGACGTCGTGACCGCAGGTGAGTTTACCGCGCACGTCGATGCGTGCCGGGTCGGCCAAGGCAACGCCTTGGGCCATCAACGTCTCCGCTATCTGCTGCTGATAGGCACGCTCAAGGCGGGCCATTTGCGCACGATTATTGACCCCTTCTACCTCGATAGCCTGCTGCGGCTGCGCGGTGGCCACCTTAATGCCCTCACTGGCCGCCATGGCGATCACATCGGTCAGGTAGTACTCACCCTGGGCATTCTCTGCCGACAGCTGGGGTAGCCAGCGCTTCAATTGGGCGCTGGTCATGGCCATGATGCCGGTGTTGCACTCGGTAATCGCCAACTGCTCGTCGGTAGCATCTTTCTGCTCGACGATCGCCACGGCGTGACCATCGCTATCGCGTACGATACGCCCATAGCCGCTGGGGTCATCCAGCGTGACGGTGAGCAGTCCCATGTGCTGCTCATCCACCTGGGTCAGCAGACTCGCCAGCGTCTCGCGGCGAATCAGCGGCACGTCCCCATACAGTACCAGCACGATGCCGCTGCCCAGTTGAGGCTGCGCCTGAGCGACCGCGTGTCCGGTGCCCTTCTGCTCTTCCTGCAACGCAAACGAGACCTTGAACTCCGCCAGCGCCTCACGCAGCTGGTCGGCACCGTGACCAATCACCACGTGTGTACGGCTAGGGTTCAAGCCATTGGCCGTTTCCAGCACGTGCTGCACCATGGGCTTGCCCGCCAGCGTGTGCAGCACTTTGGGAAGTTGAGAGCGCATCCGTGTGCCTTTGCCCGCCGCAAGGATGACGATATCGAGGTCGTACATGTTATTCACCTGTCTCCGTTTGGCGATTCGCCGTGGGCGCCGCCCAGGGTTCGATGCCCAATTCGTCGATCAGCGCATCACCGAAATAGTTGACGAAGGCCGGACTCGCCAGGCTGCGCCAGCGATCCCCTTCGCGTACTAGCATCAATATATTGAGATTGTTCTCGACGGCCAGCTGCATCCCTTGTTCGCTCCCGACGACGGTGAGTGCCGTGGCCCAGGCATCGGCCCAGGCGTTCGAGGGGTGAAACACCGATACCGACGCCAATTGATGCTTGATGGGCCGCCCGGTTCGCGGGTCCAGAAGATGGGAGAAGCGCTCGCCGTCGACGTCGAAGTAATTGCGATAATCGCCGGAGGTGGCCACCGACATGCCCTCCAGCGCTATCACGTGCTGTGCTTCCGGCACGCCGCTTTGCGGCACTTCGATGCCGATACGCCAGGGCGTCTGCGCGTCGATATCGCGGTAACCGCGGGCAATCAGCCCGCCACCGATATTGACCAGATAGTTGTCGATGCCTTGCTGGTCTAGATACGCCGCTACGCGGTCGGTAGCGTGGCCTTTCGCCACGCCAGAGAGGTCGGCGAAGACATCGCGTAAGCGGCGCGCCTGCATCCGCTGGGTATCGACCTCTACCGCATCGAAGCCAACGGTCGCCAGGCGCTCGCTGAGTTCGGCATCGCTGGGGACTTCCTCGGGCCGCGCTTCGGGGCCGAAGCTCCATAGATTGACGACGTCGCCAATGGTGATGTCGAACGCTCCACCGCTGGCTTCTGCCACCGAGCGGCTAATGGCCATCACTTCGATCAACTCGTTGGAGAGCGGCTGCCACTCGCCAATCGGCGCACCATTGAACGCGACCAGTTCAGAGTCGTCGCGGTAGGTCGACATGGCCTGGTCCACGTCTTCCATCTCGGCCAGGATGCCCTCTTCCAGCGCTTTGGCATCGCCTTGGGTGAGCGGGTCGACCAGCGTCACTTGGTAGTAGGTTCCAAAAATGCCGCCTTCGAAGCGCACTGGCGACTCCAAAGGACGGTCACTCTCCGAGCAGCCTGCCAGTAGCAGCCCGACCAGTGCCACGATCCCCACACGCCCACACGCGGTTTGATAGCCCTTCATCCGATTTCCTTAATTGAACGCGCCGGGTCAGAAGTGAAAAAACCAGAGTAACCAAGCACCAAACAGTACTCGATAGACCACGAACGGCTGCATGCCTAGCTTTCTAATCACCACCAGGAAGTAGTGAATACACAGATAAGCGCTGATACCCGATAACAGCGCCCCTACTAGCATAGCGGGTACGTCGATCAGGTGAGGCGCTTTGAGCAGGTTCACCGCTTCGAGCCCACCGGCCAGCACGATGACGGGAATCGAGAGCAAAAACGAGAAGCGCGCAGCGCCTTCTCGGCTCATGCCGACCATCAGCGCCGCGGTCATGGTGATCCCCGAACGCGACGTCCCGGGAATTAGCGCCAGCACTTGAGCACCGCCGATGATCAGCACGTCTTTCAAGGTCATCTGGTACTCGCTGCGAGTGCCGCGCATTTTCCAGTCGGCGTAGCCTAGCAGTAAACCGAATCCGATCAGGCTAAGGCCGATGATCAGCGTCGAACGCATGTAGCCTGCGATCAGGTCGTGGAGTAAAAAACCGACGATGCACACCGGCAAAGTGGCCACGGTGACCCAAAACGCCAAGCGCGCGTCGTCATCGACGCCGTTGCCTTTGACCGCCGTGAGGCTGCTGGCGATCATTTGCCAAATTTCTTGACGAAAATAGATCACCACGGCGCTCAAACTGCCCAAATGGAGCGCCACATCGAACGCGAGACCTTGATCTTCCCAGCGGGTCAGCACCGGCACCAAAATCAGATGGGCAGAGCTAGAAATCGGTAGGAATTCAGTGAGCCCTTGCACCACCGCCAATACCACCACTTGGAGCCAATCCATAGGTCGTCCTGTCTGTGTTCTGTGTTCGATGTGTCGTTATGAAAGGAGGTTGTCTCACCTGCAGCGGCGCTTAGGATACACATCCCGCCCTGCCTTGTCCGCACCGGCAACGCCTGCGAATTCACAATAGGGTATAGAGCTTGCCCGGCGGTAAGCTACAATGGGCATCTATTGGAAGTGTGCGTCCCTGCAAGGTACCTCATGACTCAGACCGTAGAAACGCCAGTGGTTCCCAACCACGAGCTGGATAGCCAAGAAGCCAAACGCGTGACCTACATCGGCGCTTGGCTAGACGGTTTACTGAGCGTCATCAAAGTGGCCGTGGGCTTTTTGGTCGGCTCGGCCGCGCTCATTGCTGACGGCATTCACTCGCTCTCCGACCTCGTGACCGACGGGTTCGTACTGGCAGCCATTCATTATGGCCGCCAAGAGCCGGATAACGACCACCACTACGGCCATGGCCGTATCGAAACGCTGACCACGCTGCTACTGGGCAGCGTGCTGATTTTCGTGGCTGGGGGCATCGCCTGGTCGAGCCTCGATCGCCTATTCAGTGGCGCAGAGGTCAACGCGCCTGGACTCATCGCCATCGCCATCACCATCTTGGCACTGCTCAGCAAAGAGTGGATTTTCCGCTACACCATGCGCGTGGCAAAGCGGGTGAAGTCCAAACTGCTCGAGGCCAACGCTTGGCATTCGCGCAGCGACGCGCTTTCCACGGCGGTGGTGCTGGTCGCACTGGTAGGCGCGCAATTCGGCCTGGGCTGGCTGGACGCCGTCGCCGCGATCATCGTCGGCCTGCTGGTCGGCAAGGTGGGTTGGGATCTGCTGTGGGAATCCGCCCGCGAGCTGGTCGATACGGCTTTGCCAGAAGATATCCAGCAGCAGATGCACGACGTTGCTTGCAGCGTACCGGGGGTCGACAGCGTTCACGATCTGCGCACCCGCCAATCTGCCGGGTGGGTGATGGTGGATCTGCACGTGGTGGTCGGGCCGAAGATCACCGTGTCAGAAGCCCATGAAATCGGCAACGAAGTGAGCCGTCGCCTGCGCCATGAATTTCCTTTATTGACCGACGTGATTTTCCACGTCGACCCGGAAGATGACGCCGGCGAAGGCGACCCCAGCCGCCTGCCCGGGCTGCCGCTGCGCCCAGAAGTGGAAGCGGCGCTGAACGAGCGCTGGTACCGCCACCCGGTGTGGCGCACGCTGAACGAACTACAGCTGCACTACTTGGACGATAAAGTGTCGGTATCGCTGATCATCGGCGATGCCGTTCACCAGCCGCCTCAGTGCCTAGCGAGCCAGCTCAAGGCGCTGGCCAGCGACATCGAGTGGCTGGGCCATGTGGAAGTCATGTTCATCACCCGTGCTGCCAGCAGCGCCATGCGCTAGGTTCGGCTAGGCGCTGGCCAACACGGCGGTGGCAATGCTGAAATAGATCAGCACCCCCGAGGCGTCGATGAGCGTGGTCACCAGCGGCGCAGACGCGGTGGCCGGGTCCACGTTGAAGCGCTCCAGCACGAACGGTAAACACATGCCGATCAAGCTGCCAAACAGCACGATGGTCACCATGCTGAGCGCGACGATGATGGCCACCGCTTCACCGCCGCGCACGATCCCAATCGGGGCAACGGCAATCGCCATGGTCAGCCCTAATGATCCCGCCACCAACAGCTCACGTCCGAGCATCTTGCTCCAATCCTTTACGCCCACATCGCCGGTGGCCATGCCACGCACCATCAGCGTCGCTGCCTGCGCCCCCGCGTTGCCACCGCTGCCAATCAGTAGCGGTAAGAAGAAGACCAGCGCCACTTGCGCGGCGATGGTGTCCTCGAAATAGGCAATGCCGGCCCCTGAAAAGAGGTTGGCAAACACTAGCAGGACCAGCCAGAACACCCGCTTGCGATAAAGGCTCCACAGCGGTACCCGGCTCACGCCATCCTCTAACTGCCCGATGGACATGCCCTTGTGGATATCTTCGGTGGCCTCCGATTCGGCGACGTCCATGGCGTCATCGTGGGTGACGATGCCCACCATGCGACCATCGGCATCGATCACCGGCAGCGCCAGCAAATCGTAGCGGGCGACGATTCTGGCCACTTCCTCCTGCGCTTTGTCCACGGGCGTTTTGATCACATCCTTGATCATGATGTCGTCGACCATTGCGCCAGGTCGCGCGACCATCAACTGGCGCAGTGACATGGTGCCGATCAGATGGCCGTCGCTATCCAGGACATAGAGCTGATACACCGTTTCTGCATCCGGGGCGGTCTGGCGAACGCGCATCATCGCTTGTGACACCGTCATGCCACTGGCTATGGCCACATAGTCAGAGGTCATGATGGCGCCAGCGGTGCCCTCTTCATAGCTCGCCAGGCGTTTGAGATCCTCACGCTCTTGGTGCGCCATACGACGCAGCAGCGCTTCGCGGCGATCTTCGCCGAGCAAGTTGAACAAGTCCGCCCGCTCATCGGAGCCCATCTCTTCGAGCAGCTTGAGCACCTGGGTATCGGTCAGCTCTCCCACGACTTCGAGCTGGCTCTCTTTGGGCAGGTAGCCCAGCACGTTGGCCGCACGCTCGGCAGAGAGAATCGCCAACACGGCAAGGGCTGCCGACAGCGCGTCGTCCTCCTCGATCAGCTCTTCCAGCACCTCGCCAATATCCGCCGAGCGAATTTCCGCGAGCCGCTCTGCTAGCCGTGCTTTATTCGGCGCGTCTTGGGTCAGCTCTTCCAGCAGCTCGCTTTTTAGGGCTTGTAAGGCTTCTTCGTTGAGTGCCATCGCCATCTCCTTGTGTGCAGACCAGCGCCATACTGATATTCGTCTTCTTTACTATCGGGCAAAAAAAACGCCCCTTGAGCCCAGTGACGGGCTCAAGAGGCGTTTTAGTCACGCAGCGCGTGTCGTTAGCCTTTACCCGCCTTCTTACGCAACTGCTGAATCGTTCGCAGTTGGGCAACGGCTTCGGCGAGTTCAGCGGCAGCGCGGGTATAATCCAGCTCCGCTGACTTCTCGTTAAAGGCTTTCAGCGCCTGCTGACGCGCTTCTTCAGCAGCGGCCTCGTCGAGGTCGCTGGCACGCGCCGCAGCGTCTGCCAGGATCGTCACGACATCTGGCTGAACTTCCATGAAGCCGCCAGAGACAAAGAAGTTCTCTTCCTTGCCATCATCGTGGATCACGCGGATCGGGCCCGGCTGAAGCTCGGTCAGCAGCGGGGCGTGCCCCGGCAAAATGCCGAGGTCACCCATAATCCCGGAAGCAATCACCTGCTCAACCTTACCTGAGAAGATGGATGCTTCTGCGCTGACGATATTGCAAGTGAAGCTATTCGCCATAGCGAATCCCCCTAATGGACGGGATTACTTCTTCATCTGGTTGGCTTTTTCGACAGCTTCGTCGATGGAGCCGACCATGTAGAAGGCCTGTTCCGGCAGATCGTCGTAGTCACCCGCGAGGATGCCCTGGAAGCCACGGATGGTGTCTTTCAGCGACACGTACTTACCGGGCGAGCCAGTGAAGACCTCGGCCACGAAGAACGGCTGCGACAGGAAGCGCTGGATCTTACGCGCACGGGCAACGGCCAGCTTGTCTTCGTCAGACAGCTCGTCCATACCCAGAATCGCGATGATGTCCTTCAGTTCCTTGTAACGCTGCAGAACGTTCTGAACGCCACGCGCCACGTCATAGTGCTCTTCACCGACGACCAGCGGATCCAGCTGACGCGAGGTGGAGTCCAGCGGGTCGATCGCGGGATAGATACCCAGCTCGGCGATGGAGCGTGCCAGTACCACGGTCGCATCCAGGTGCGAGAAGGTGGTGGCCGGCGACGGGTCGGTCAAGTCATCCGCAGGGACGTAAACGGCCTGTACGGAGGTGATAGAACCGGTTTTCGTGGAGGTGATACGCTCCTGCAGAACGCCCATCTCTTCGGCCAGCGTCGGCTGATAACCTACCGCAGACGGCATACGACCCAGCAGGGCGGATACTTCGGTACCGGCCAGGGTGTAACGATAGATGTTATCGACGAACAGCAGAACGTCACGGCCTTCATCACGGAATTTCTCAGCGATGGTCAGACCGGTCAGCGCGACGCGCAGACGGTTGCCGGGCGGCTCGTTCATCTGACCATAGACCAGCGCTACCTTGTCGATAACGTTGGATTCGGTCATTTCATGATAGAAGTCGTTACCCTCACGCGTACGCTCACCAACACCGGCGAATACAGAGTAGCCGCTGTGCTCGGTGGCGATGTTGCGGATAAGCTCCATCATGTTAACGGTTTTACCTACACCCGCACCGCCGAACAGACCGACCTTACCGCCTTTCGCGAAGGGGCACACCAGATCGATGACTTTGATACCGGTTTCCAGCAGCTCGTTAGAGGCTGCCTGATCGGCATAGCTCGGGGCCTTGCGGTGGATCGGCATGCGCTCTTGCTCACCGATCGGGCCAGCTTCATCGATCGGCTCGCCGAGCACGTTCATGATGCGACCCAGCGTTTCCTTACCGACCGGTACGGAAATCGCGGCACCTGTGTTGGTTACGTCCAAGCCACGTTTCAAGCCCTCGGTGGAGCCCATGGCAATGGCGCGTACTACGCCGTCGCCCAGCTGCTGCTGGACTTCGAGGATGGTCTCAACGTTGGAGACCTTCAGCGCGTCGTAGACCTTGGGCACAGAGTCCCGCGGAAACTCTACGTCAATCACCGCGCCGATGATTTGTACGATACGTCCGCTCATCTTGGTTCCTCTCAAAAACCTGCAAATGAAACCTGTCTGCCGGGAGCCACCTAAGCGATGGTAGGCTCCCTAGGCGTTATACGGCTGAAGCGCCGCCGACGATCTCGGAAATTTCCTGGGTGATGGCGGCCTGACGGGCCTTGTTGTACACCATCTCCAGATCGTCGATCAGGTTGCCCGCGTTATCAGTGGCACTCTTCATAGCGATCATTCGGGCGGCCTGTTCGCACGCACCGTTTTCGACTACCGCCTGATACACCTGCGATTCGATGAATCGAACCAACAGGCTGTCTAGCAACGCCTTGGCATCCGGTTCATACAGGTAGTCCCAGCTTCCGGGACGGGCGTTTTCTTCGTCATGCTTAGCGTCTGCGCCCATATCGGACGACAGAGGAAGAAGCTGACGCACGACGGGCCGCTGGGTCATGGTGTTCACGAACTCGTTATACACCACGTACAGACGGTCCAGGCGTCCTTCGTCATACGCTTCGAGCATGACCTTGACACTACCGATCAAACCCTCGACGGTCGGCGTTTCTCCTAACCCGCTCTTGGCCGCAATCAAATTGCCGCCGTAGTTGCGGAAGAAAGCGCCGGCTTTCGAACCGAGGGCGCAGAAGTCTAGCTCAGCGCCTTGCTGCTTCCAGGCAACGGCGTCTTTCACCACTGCCTTGAACAGGTTGACGTTCAAGCCGCCACACAGGCCGCGGTCGGTGGAGACCACAATGTAACCAACGCGCTTCACCTCACTACGCTCGACCATGTAGTCGTGCTTGTACTCGGGGTTTGCGTCGGCAATGTGGCCTACCACGTTACGAATCTGCTTGGCGTACGGCTGGCCAGCCTTCATCAGATCTTGCGCTTTACGCATTTTCGATGCAGCCACCATTTCCATGGCGCTGGTAATCTTCTGCGTATTTTTAATGCTCCCGATCTGGGTGCGTATCTCTTTTGCAGCTGCCATAGCGATCTACCTTTCGTTCGTGGCTCTCAGAAAGCATGCAAGCCCGCCCGCAGGCGGGCCGGACATTACCAGCTCTGAGTCGCCTTGAACTTCTCGAGACCTGACTTCAAGCCGTCCTGAATCTCGCCGTTGTAGTCGCCGGTCTGGTTGATCTTGTCGAGCAGCTCGCTGTGCTCGGACTTCATGTAGTCGTGCAGGGCACGTTCGAAGTCCAGCACCTTGTCGACGCTCACGTCATCCAGGTGACCTTCGTTAGCGGCGTACAGCGACAGCGCCATTTCTGCAACTGACATCGGCGAGTACTGCTTCTGCTTCATCAGTTCGGTAACGCGTTGACCGTGCTCGAGCTGCTTGCGGGTCGCTTCATCCAGGTCAGAAGCAAACTGCGAGAATGCCGCCAGTTCGCGGTACTGAGCCAGAGCCAGACGCACCCCGCCACCCAGCTTCTTGATGATCTTGGTCTGCGCAGCACCACCTACACGAGAAACCGAGAGACCTGCGTTGATCGCCGGACGGATACCGGAGTTGAACAGGTTGGTTTCCAGGAAGATCTGACCATCGGTGATGGAGATAACGTTGGTCGGAACGAACGCCGATACGTCACCACCTTGCGTTTCGATGATCGGCAGTGCGGTCAAGGAACCGGTTTTGCCCTTCACTTCGCCGTTGGTGAACTTCTCGACGTAGTCGGCGTTGACGCGCGCAGCGCGCTCCAGCAGACGTGAGTGGAGATAGAACACGTCACCCGGGTAAGCTTCACGGCCCGGCGGACGACGCAGCAGCAGCGATACCTGACGGTAGGCAACGGCCTGCTTGGAGAGATCGTCATACACGATCAGCGCGTCTTCACCGCGGTCACGGAAGTACTCGCCCATGGTGCAGCCAGAGTAAGCGGCCAGGAACTGCATCGGTGCAGGGTCAGCAGCGCCAGCAGCCACGACGATGGTGTGATCCATCGCGCCGTGTTCTTCAAGCTTGCGCACCACGTTAGCAATGGTCGACTGCTTCTGACCGATGGCGACGTAGACACAGGTCACGCCTTTGCCTTTCTGGTTGATGATCGCATCGATGGCAATGGCAGATTTACCAATCTGACGGTCACCGATGATCAGCTCACGCTGACCACGACCGATTGGCACCATGGCGTCGATGGATTTCAGACCGGTTTGGATCGGCTCGTCAACGGACTGACGGGTAATAACGCCAGGCGCTACTTTTTCTACCGCGTCGGTCAGTTTGGCGTTGATGTCGCCTTTGCCGTCGATGGGGTTACCCAGCGCATCGACCACACGACCCACCAGCTCGGGGCCTACCGGCACTTCCAGAATGCGACCGGTACACTGGGCGGTCATGCCTTCTTCGAGCTGCAGGTAGTCACCCAGGACAACGGCACCGACGGAGTCACGCTCCAGGTTCAGTACCATGCCGAAGATGCTGTTGGGGAATTCGATCATTTCACCAAACATCGCGTCTTCGAGGCCGTGAATTTTCACGATACCGTCGGAAACGCTGACGATGGTGCCCTGATTACGGGCTTCGGATGCGACGTCAAGCTTCTCGATTCGCTGCTTGATGATGTCGCTGATCTCGGAAGGATTCAGTTGCTGCATGCCATGTCCCTCAGACTCAAGCGGTCAGCGCTTCGGAAAGTCGGTTCAATCGACCACGCACCGAGCCGTCAATGACGGTATCGCCGGCACGCAGGATGACACCGCCAATCAGCGCCTTGTCCACCTGAGTAGTAATGGAGATTTCGCGATTCAGACGTTTCTTGAGCGCGTTTGCTAGCTTAGTCTGCTGTTGGCTGTCCAGCTCGTAGGCGGACGTGACCAATACCTCGACCCGCTGCTCATGATCGGCACGCAGGTGCTCGAACTGTTCAGCGATGAAGGGCAGAGCCATCAGACGACCTTGGTCGGCCAGGGTATCCAAAAAGCGCGACACATCGGTGCTCTGCTCCGGCAACATATCGGAGAGCAGGGCGACCTTTTTGTCGTTCTCGAGCTTTGGACTGCCCAGCAAGCGACGTACATCGCTGTTGGCAACCGCTGCGCTTAAAAAACCCAGCGCTTTGGACCAGCTATCAAGCGCCTCATGATCACGCGCGTATTCAAACGCCGCCTTAGCGTAAGGACGAGCGACGGTAAGTAATTCCGCCATGGGTCACCTCCTTACAGTTCAGCAGCAAGCTCATCAAGTAACTTGCGATGTGCTTTCTCGTCGACCGAAGCTTCGAGGACACGCTCGGCACCTAGGATGGCGAGGTGAGAAACCTGGGCACGAAGCTCGTCTTTTGCACGATTCACTTCTTGCTCAATTTCGGAACGAGCGCTTGCCATCAGGCGTTCGCCTTCAGCGCGAGCCTGTTCGCGTGCTTCTTCGATCATTTGAGCAGAGCGCTTGTTGGCTTGCTCGAGAATTTGAGAAGCCTGCTCCTTGCTTTCACGCAGCGTTTGCTCGGCACGCTCTTGAGCTAGCTCAAGGTCGCGCGTCGCACGGCTGGCTGCGTCCAAGCCATCAGCAATTTTCTTCTGACGCTCGTGAAGCGCGTTGCTGATCGGAGGCCACACATACTTTATGCAAAACCAGACAAAGATCGCGAAGGCGATCGTCTGCCCGATAAGCGTCATGTTGATATTCACAGGGATGTACCTCTGACAAGTTCGTGGCGACCGGAGTGAAACAAAACCGAGCGGATGGCCGCTCGGTCAAGCTGCATTAACCGGCGACAACGAAGATCAGGTACATCGCGATACCAACACCGATCATCGGAACGGCGTCCAGCAGACCGGCCATGATGAAGGTTTTGGTTTGCAGCTGGTCACCCAGTTCCGGCTGACGCGCAGTCGACTCAAGCAGTTTGCCGCCCAACAGAGCGAAGCCAATGCCGGTAGCCAGTGCGCCCAGACCGATGATGATGGCAGCTGAGAGATAAACCATTTCCATGATGTTGCTCCTGAGTTTAAGTTTTGGTTAAGGGTTGAGGGTTAATGAAAACGTCGTTGCTTGGTTTAGTGGTGTTCGTGCGCCGCGCTGAGGTAAACCACCGACAGCGTGGTGAAAATAAAGGCCTGCAGTGTTACCACGAGGATGTGGAAGATGGCCCATGGCACGTCCAACAGCCAGATTGCCCAGAACGGCAGTAGCGCAATCAGGATAAAGATAACTTCACCGGCAAACATGTTACCGAACAGACGCAGGCCGAGACCCAGCGGCTTCACCAGCAGGCCGATCACTTCAAGTACCAGGTTGAAGGGAATCAGCGCCCAGTGATTGAACGGCGTCAGTGACAGCTCTTTGGCGAAACCACCGGCACCTTTGACTTTGATGCTGTAGTAGATGATCAAACAGAACACGCCTAGCGCCATACCCAGCGTGGCATTCGGATCCGTCGTCGGTACGATTTTCATGTACTCAACGCCCAGACGCTTGAAGAGCTCGGGACCATAGTCGACCGGGATGATCTTCAGCGTGTTCATGAGCAGAATCCACACGAACAGCGTCAGCGCCAGAGGAGCAATGATGGGGTTGCGGCCATGGAACGTGGCCCGTGTGAGGTTTTCGATGAACTCAACGACCATCTCAACGGCATTTTGCAGACCGCTGGGAACGCCGGTGGTCGCCGCTTTACCGGCTTTACGGAAAATCCAGATGAACAGAAGGCCCATGGCGATGGACCAGCCCATGGTGTCCAGGTGAATGGCCCAAAAGCCCATTTCACGAGCTTCTTCGGCGGAGTGCGCCAGCGACCAGCCATTCTCTGGGTGTTTACCAAAGGTCAGGTTCTGCAAGTGGTGCTGGATATAGTAAGTCGACGAGACTTCGTTTCCTGCGGCCATAGACATGTCACCTCAATCAGTTGTGCGATTTTCCAGGCATTAACCAAGGCGCAAGCCAATGCGTTAGAACAACCGCAACATAAGCACTAAAAAAGAAAGCGGGGTTTGAGGGGGGCACTACCACGAACACCAGTGCAAACAGCGCCACCGTCAAACCAAACTTGCCTGCTTCGGCGCGAAACAGGTCCATCGCAACCGATCCCCGGCGCGTATTACGAAAAATTCCCAACCGCTGTATGAAGAAAGCGTGCGGTAGCAGAGCTACCAGGGCTCCCGTGATGACCGATACGACTCCAGACACCTGAGCAGCGAAGTAAGCGAGCAGCGCACCGAAGAGCATGACCACGAGCTGGGCGCAGATAAGCCGGACAACGTAGGCTCGCCGACGCTGGGTTTCAATTCGCTGCATATGCATTCAACATCGTGCCTGTTGGCACGTGATTCCTCAGCGCGTTAGACAGGCTGCTGGGGATACGCCTTTCGACACACCTGTCAGCAACCTGCACAAATCTTGCGCGATTATAGGGAAGCGCTATCACACCTTCAACCGAAGTTGCACGGATTTCGCGCGTTTCAGCGCCGACTTGCGACCAAAGGGTGAAAAACTGACCGTATCTTTCATTAGCCTGCTATTTAATGTGCGACAGGATGCCGTCCAACTCTTCGAGACTGGTGTACCGGATGGTGACCTTCCCCTTGCCTTTTTGGCCATGATCGATCGACACCGGCGCGCCCAGCAGTTCACCTAAATGTGTCTCGAGTCGGGCGACATCCGGCGTTTTGGGCGATTGTTTGGTGGGGGCAACAGGCGCCTGTTGCGTTTGTACCTTTTTCACCAACGCCTCGGTGTCGCGTACGGTGAGGTCTTTATTGACCACTTCATGGGCGACCTGGCGCTGTTGGGCGCTGGTGAGCGATAGCAGCGCTCGGGCGTGGCCCATATCGAGATCTCCTCGCTCCAGCAGCGTCTGCACTTCCGGATCGAGGGCAAGCAGGCGCAGAAGATTGGCGACCTGAGTGCGGGATTTCCCCACCGCGTCGGCGATCTGCTGCTGCGTCAGCTCGAACTCCTCGCCCAGGCGCTTCAAGGCCAGCGCCTCTTCGATCGCGTTGAGGTTTTCCCGCTGAATGTTCTCGATCAGCGCCAGCGCCAGCGCTACCTCATCGCTGACGTAGCGGATCACGGCAGGAATGACGTCGAGCTCGGCCAGCTGTGCCGCGCGCCAGCGGCGCTCACCGGCAATGATTTCGTAACGGTCGTTGCCGATGGGACGCACGACGATGGGCTGCATCACCCCTTGGGCGCGAATGGAGTCGGCAAGCTCTTCCAACGCTTCGGGCTGAATGTCCCGACGCGGCTGATACTTGCCCCGCGTCAGTTGCCCAAGCGGCAGGCGTTCTAAGCGTTCGGCGGTTGCATCATCCGGCATGCCCTCGGGCAGCGGCGTCTCTGCGTTCTCCAGCGTCGTTCCGCCGGTGAGATCCAAACTGTCACGACGACGGGCGCCCGCACCAATCAGGGCATCCAGGCCACGTCCTAGCGCGCGTTTACGCGTCATTCGCTTTCCCTCGTACTGTTTCGTTACGTACTTTGAACGCCACGGCAGCCACCGTTACAACGACAGGCGCCGAATCATCTCTTTGGCCAGCACGCGATAGGCCTGGCTGCCCCGCGAAAAACGGGCATATTGGGTCACAGGAACGCCATGGCTCGGCGCTTCAGCGACTTTGACGTTGCGCGGAATGGTCGTTTTGAGCAGCGCGTCGCCAAAGAAGTCGCGCAGCTGCTTGTCCACTTCCCGAGTGAGGCTGGTGCGTTTGTCGTACATGGTGCGCAGAATGCCGGAGACGGCAAGCTCAGAATTCACGCTCTGCTTGATCTGCTCCACGGTATCCAACAGTGCCGAGAGACCTTCCAATGCATAAAACTCGCACTGCAGCGGAATCAGTACGCCGTGGGCTGCCGTCAGGGCATTCACGGTCAGCATATTCAGCGACGGCGGGCAGTCGATCAGCACCACGTCGTAATCATCGGCGACGCTGGCAAGGGCCAACGACAGCCGGCTTTGGCGCTGTTCGCTATCCAGTAGCTCCACTTCCGCCGCGGTCAGATCACCGTTACCGGGCAGCACATCGTAGTGCACCGGTAGCCCGCGCACGATGACGTCCCGGGCGGTGGCTTCACCAAGCAGCACGTCGAGTACGCTTTTCTCGAGGTCGTACTTGTCGATCCCGCTGCCCATGCTGGCATGCCCTTGGGGGTCGAGATCCACCAGCAGCACGCGGCGATCCAGAGCCGCTAGGCTCGCGGCCAAGTTAACGGCTGAAGTGGTCTTGCCCACGCCGCCTTTTTGGTTGGTCAGGGCAATGATCTGGCTCACTACTCAACTCCTTTTGGGGTCAGGATCAACAGCTGCCGCTCGGCGGTTTCGAAGGGTACATTCAACAGGTGGCGCTCACTCAGTGCAATGCCTTCGGGCAACTCACGCAGCTCGTCATCGGCACCGGGTCCTTTCATCGCTAACCACTGGCCGTGGGCGGCGGGCAGCGCGCGGGTCAACGTCACGAAGTCGACCAAGCTAGCAAACGCCCGTGAGATGACTTGATCGAACGACTGCCCGGCGAACTGCTCGACGCGGGCTTGGGTCGGGGTCACGTTGGTCAGCGACAGTTCCATCACTGCTTGGCGCTGAAAACGTACTTTTTTGCCATTGCTGTCCAACAGCGTGACCTGCAGCTCGGGATTCAGAATGGCCAATACCAACCCCGGCAGTCCTGGCCCCGCGCCCACGTCGAGAAGCGCTGGGCCATGAACGTAGGGCGCCACGGCGGCGCTATCCAGCACATGGCGCGAGACCATCTCTTCGACATCGCGCACTGCGGTGAGGTTATAAGCCCGATTCCACTTGTGCAACAGCGCCAGTAGCCCGAGCAGCTGCTCTCGCTGTGCTGCCGTCACGGATACGCCCAAATCGGCCAGTCCTTGATCCAACTTGGGCGCTACGGGGGTGGGCAACAGATCGATCAATGGCTGTAGTGCGCTCATCCGTTGGCGACCTCGGTATGGCTGACCAAGCGGCGCTTTTTCAGGTGAATCAGCAGAATCGATACTGCCGCTGGCGTCACACCGGAAATACGCGCGGCTTGCGCGAGGGTTTCCGGACGCGCTGCGCTGAGCTTCTGGCGAATCTCATGGGACAGCCCTTCCACCTTCTGATAATCCAGCTCGGCGGGCAGTGGGGTCGCTTCATGGCGCTTTAGCTTATCGATCTCATCCTGCTGACGGTCGATATAGCCTTGATATTTGGCTTGAATTTGCACCTGTTCGGCGACCGCGTCGTCGTCGATACCGCCGTGTTCCATGCCGGGTAACGCTGCGATATCGGCATAGGTCAGTTCGGGGCGCTTTAGCAAATCACTCAGGCTGTACTCACGCGGCAGTGGTTTACCGGTCTTTTCGGCAATCTTTGCGGCTGCCGGGCTGTTAGGCTGCACCCAAGCAGTGGCCAGGCGCGCCGTTTCGCGTTCGATGGCGTCACGCTTTTGGCTGAAGGCTGCCCAACGGGCGTCGTCGACCAGACCCAGCTCGCGGCCCTTTTCTGTTAGACGCAGATCGGCATTGTCTTCGCGCAGTAGCAGACGGTACTCCGCACGGGACGTGAACATACGATAGGGCTCTTTGGTGCCCATGGTGATTAAGTCGTCTACCAGTACGCCCAAGTAAGCCTCATCGCGACGTGGATACCACGCCTCGAGTTGCTTGGCGCGGCGAGCGGCGTTCAGGCCCGCCAGTAGCCCTTGGGCACCCGCTTCTTCGTAACCGGTCGTGCCGTTGATCTGTCCGGCAAAAAACAGGTTGTGGATAAATTTCGTTTCCAGCGAGTGTTTCAAATCACGTGGATCAAAGAAATCGTACTCAATGGCATAGCCAGGACGCGTGATGTGTGCGTTTTCCAACCCTTTGATCGAGCGCACCACCTGCAGCTGCACATCAAACGGCAGCGAGGTCGAGATACCGTTGGGGTAGAGCTCGTGGGTATCCAGGCCTTCCGGTTCGATGAATACCTGGTGGCTCGATTTGTCGGCAAAGCGGTGCACTTTGTCTTCAATCGACGGGCAGTAGCGCGGGCCAATCCCTTCGATTACGCCGGAGTACATTGGCGAGCGATCCAAGTTACCCAGAATAATCTCGTGGGTGCGCTCGTTGGTGTGCGCGATATGGCAGCTCACCTGCTGGGGGTGCATTTCCCGCGAGCCGAGATAAGACATCACTGGCGTTGGCGTATCGCCCGGCTGCTCTTCCAACTGCGAAAAATCGACGGTCTTGGCGTCGATACGCGGCGGCGTACCGGTTTTGAGCCGGTCAACGTGAAACGGCAACGCACGCAGGCGTTCCGCTAGCGCGTTGGAGGGCGGATCACCCGCTCGGCCGCCGCGGCTTTGATCCAACCCGATGTGGATCACCCCACCTAGGAAGGTGCCGGTCGAGAGCACGACGGACTCCGCGTGAAAGCGAATGCCGGTTTCAGTCACGACGCCGCGTACGGTGTCGTTATCCACAATGAGATCGCCAGCCGCCTGCTGAAAAATCGTCAGGTTGGGCTGGTTTTCCAACATGCCGCGAATGGCGGCTTTGTAGCGGATGCGGTCGGCCTGGGCACGGGTTGCACGTACCGCTGGCCCTTTGCGTGCGTTGAGCACACGAAACTGGATGCCGCCTAAATCCGTGGCTAGCCCCATTGCACCGCCGAGTGCATCGATTTCTTTTACCAAATGGCTCTTGCCAATGCCGCCGATGGCGGGATTGCACGACATTTGGCCGAGCGTCTCGATGTTGTGGGTGAGCAATAGGGTTTGACAGCCCATACGAGCAGAGGCCAGTGCGGCTTCAGTTCCCGCATGGCCACCGCCGATGACAATCACGTCAAAGCGGTCGGGGTAGTTCAAGAGACACCTCGTCTTGCGCCTGTTGGCACGGATGATGTGGTCAGCGATTCAGCGCTGTTGGAATAAGCCCGCCAGTATAAACCTCCTGTGGGTAACCGTCAGGTTTTTCCACACCCCAATCTAAGGGTTCAGTCTTTATTAATAACAAAATAAAAATAAATAAGAGAAGTTTTGTTGATGTAGTAACTACTGGTGTGGACAAAATCTGTTGATAAGTGAGTTTATCTTATATTTATCAATACCTTACATTGTTGACCTTTACGTGATTAAAGCGCGGAGTCCCTGCGTAGAAGCGGTGATGGAGCTGTGGATGAAACGTCGACTTACCCACAGCGCTGCCTGACAACGGGTTATCCACCTATGAATACCGCGCTTGTTACCGCACCTGTGAACAAGTGCGTTGGCATTACCGTCGTGCTTGGAGAAGTGCACATGCTGGGGGCTGTGGCGATATAGCGGGGTGTGTGTAAAAAATAGTATCCACAGGCAAAAAAAATGGCCTGTCAGGAAGACAGGCCATCGGGTGAGTCGCTTTTTATGCTGTTTTTGCCCTGAACAGAGCGGAAATCGAGAGCGTATTAGTGTTTGAGTACGCGCGCCAAAAACGACTGGGTGCGCTCGTGTTGAGGCGCATCAAAGAGCTGTTCGGGTGGGCCTTGTTCGGCAATTTCGCCCTTATGAATAAAGATGATGCGGTCGGCCACCTCACGGGCAAAGCCCATCTCGTGGGTAACGATCACCATGGTCATGCCCTCTTTGGCAAGCTCACGCATGGCATCCAGCACTTCACCAATCATCTCGGGGTCAAGGGCTGACGTTGGCTCATCGAACAGCATGAGGCGCGGCTCCATCGCCAACGCACGTGCCAGCGCCACACGCTGCTGCTGGCCGCCGGAGAGCTGGCTGGGGTACTTGTCGGCCTGATCGGCAATGCCGACACGTTCCAGCAGCCGCTTGGCAGTCTCTTCGGCGTCCTGACGGCTCCAGCCGCGCACCTTCATCGGTGCGAGCGTGATGTTGTCGAGCACGCTCAAGTGGGGAAACAGGTTGAACTGCTGAAATACCATGCCCACTTCGGTGCGGATAGTTTGCAGCGCCTGACTGCTTTTACCGTTGGGTAGCAGCGTATTGCCGTCCACATCCAGGCTGCCTGACTGAAACTCTTCCAAGCCGTTGATACAGCGAATGAGCGTGGATTTACCGGAACCGCTGGCCCCGATGACCACGACGACTTCACCCGGCACGATCTCCAGGTCGATGTCATTGAGTACGTGCAGGTTGCCAAAGTGCTTGTGGAGCTTTTGCATACGCACAATAGGCGTTTGAGTAGAGGTCATTGTGCGCTCCTTATTGGCCGGCGAGGCCGCGGCTTTCGAGTTGACGCAGCACCAGTGAGAGGGTCCAGGTAATGGCGAGATACATCAATGCCACCATGAAGTAGACCTCCAGCGCGGTGAAGGTGGTGGCGATATAGATCTGCCCTTGACGTACCAGCTCACTGACCCCGATGACGGAGAAAAGCGAGGTATCTTTGATACTGATAATGCCCTGGTTGCCCAGCGGTGGAATCATACGGCGCAGGGCTTGGGGCCAAATGACATACCGGAAGGACTGTACTCGGGAGAGGCCAAGCGATAGCGATGCTTCCCGCTGGCCGCGCTCGATGGACTGCACGCCGCCGCGCACGATCTCAGAGATATAGGCACCGGAGTTGACGGCAATGGCGGCAATACCGGCGACCAACGCGTTGATAGGCCCGCCCAGGAGCTGTGGCAAGCCATAAAAAATGAACAGTACCTGCACCAGAATGGGCGTACCACGGAACACTTCGATATAGACGATGGCTGGCCAGCGTAACCAGCGCACCGGGCTAATGCGCAACAGGCCAAAGAAAATGCCGATGAAAAAACCAATCGCCAGACCACCAAACGAAATCAGTAGGGTCCAGGGAATACCGGGTAACAAATAGGGGATCGAGCTAAACGCAGCCGACCAGTCGAACTGAAAGTTAACGTCCACGCGTTATCTCCAGGCAAGAGGAACAACGACACAGGGCCGGGGGAAATGGCCGCCCGGCCCTGTGGTGAGAGTCGCTTTAAGCGTTGATGATGGCCTATGCGCTACTTACTCAGCGCTGGGGGCTTCACCGAACCACTTCGTGTAGATCTCATCGTAGGTGCCATCTTCGCGCATGGCAGCCAACGCTTCGTTGGTCGGCTCTACCCACTCGCTGCCTTTGTGGAACACGATGCCGTACTGCTGACCCTCATACAGCGGGCCGACCACCTTGGTACGGCCTTCGCCACGGGTTTGCGAGAAGTAGGCAACGTTCGGCGCATCGTAAAGCACGGCATCGACGTTGCGGCCCAGCAGTGCCATGTACATATCGGCGGTGCCGGGGTAAGGCGTGATGTCGGCGTCTTCGCCGAGCTCTTGCTGGAGGAAGTCGTAGCTGGTGGAGCCGATTTTGGTTGCCACCGCCAGACCTTCTAGGTCGTCGATGGAAGACACCTCTTCGTTATCGGCGCGAACGATGATGCGCAGACCAGAATCGTAGTAGGGGTCAGAGAAGTCAACGACCTGGGAGCGCTCGTCGGTGATGGTGGTACCCGCAATGGCGATCTCCTGGCTGCCGGTTTGTACGGCGGGAATGATGCCAGAGAACTCCATGGTGGTGAGGTTGACTTCAAAGCCGGCGCGCTCGGCGACTTCGTTGATGATGTCCATGTCGAAACCGATCATTTCGCCGGTCTCGGGGTCGAGCATCTCGAAGGGCACAAAGCTTGGGTCAGTGGCCACGTTAACGGACGGCGTTTGTGCAAACGCGGTGGTACTGCCCAAGCCCAGTGTGATGGCGGTTGCCACGGCAGAGGTAGTGAGTAAGTGTTTCATTAGTTTCCCCATGTTTTATGTGGTTTGCCGCGCTGTTTATAGAATTTTTTTTCTTATAAATCGGGCAAGCAAACGTTATTGACCTTTCAACCTTGGCGAGAAACCGCCAAGGCGTCAAGTCATGGGGAAGGGGTTGCCACCAACGTTGGTCACACCATAAACGAGGCACCGCACCCGCAAGTCGTGGTGGCATTTGGGTTTTG
Source organism: Halomonas sp. LC1 (assembly GCF_030247125.1). NCBI lineage: Bacteria > Pseudomonadati > Pseudomonadota > Gammaproteobacteria > Oceanospirillales > Halomonadaceae > Halomonas > Halomonas sp. LC1. The sequence continues at coordinate 202,516 of NZ_JASSPG010000007.1, forward strand.
GACACGAAAACGTGCGCCCGCTAAGCCCTCTTCATAATCGACTGTGGAGCCGACCAAGTACTGATACGAGAGCGGGTCGACGACCAGCGTGGCATCGCCAAACTCAATCAGCGTGTCGTCTTCGGCAACGTTGTCCGCGAAGTCAAAACCGTATTGAAAACCTGAGCAGCCGCCACCGGTAACATACACGCGCAGTTTCAGCGCCGGGTTACTCTCTTCAGCCATTAACGCTTTGATGCGCTTGCGTGCGCTGTCTGACAGTAACAGAGGGGTTGGAACAAAAGCTTCTGCACCGCTCATGGGTACCTCCCGCGAGCTTTAAGAACGAATAATCCGCATTGGGGGGTGATTATGGGTAATTCCCAGCAAATTGGTCAACTATTGCTGGGAATTCCTCGAACGTTAGGGCATCAGCGCGGGGGCGTTGAGCCCCATGTGCTCGTCAAAGCCAAACATCAGGTTGAGGTTTTGAATGGCTTGACCAGAGGCGCCCTTCACCAGGTTATCAATGACCGAGAGCACCACGACCGTATTGCCGTTACCCGGGCGGTGGACCGCGATCCGGCAGGTATTGTTGCCTTTGACGCTGCGGGTTTCCGGGTGGCTGCCGGCGGGCATCACATCCACGAACGGTTCGTTGGCGTAGCGCTGCTCGAACAGTGCCTGTAGGTCGCCTGGCTCGGCGGTCAGCGTGCTGTAGAGCGTGGCGTGAATACCGCGGATCATGGGCGTTAGATGGGGCACAAAGGTCAACCCCACCGGGTTGGGCTGCATGTCGCCCAAGCCTTGACGAATTTCCGGCAGGTGGCGGTGGCCGCCCGCGCCGTAGGCTTTCATCGATTCGCTGGCCTCGGCGAGCAGCGAGGCGACCTTAGCGCCGCGGCCAGCACCGGTCACACCGGATTTACAGTCGGCAATCAGCTGGCTCGGATCAATCAAGCCCGCTTCTAACAGCGGCAGGTAGCCGAGTTGAACGGCGGTGGGATAGCAACCAGGAACGGCAATCAAACGCGCTGTTTTGATCTTTTCGCGATGCATTTCAGGCAGGCCGTAGACGGCTTCTTCCAGCAGTTCCGGCGCGCCGTGGGGTTGGTCGTACCAGCGGCTCCACTCGTCGGCATCTCGCAGGCGGAAGTCGGCGGAGAGGTCGATTACCCGGGTTCCGTTAGCCAGCAGCTCGCCTGCAAGCGCGTGGGCAACCCCGTGGGGCGTGGCGAAAAAGACCGCATCCATCGCGCCCAGCGCTTTGGCGTCGGGTTCGCTAAACGCCAGCGTGTCGTAGTGGCCGCGTAAATTGGGGTACATGTCGCACACTTTCACGCCCGCCTCTGAGCGAGAGGTGATGGCTTTCACGCTTACCTGGGGATGCTGGGCCAGCAGCCTGAGAAGTTCGACGCCGGTGTAACCGGTGCCGCCTACAATGCCAACGTTAATCACAAACCACTCCTTGTGTGCTTCGCACAGCCAACGCTTGAATAATTAACAGCCTAATGAGTGTGGCCAGGCTGTTGAAGTGTATCCAGCTATGATACACAAGAGAGCCAGCGCTTAAGAGCGCTGCGCAACGCGAGACAATGAAACGAACAACAAACGCAAGGACGGACGTTGTGGCACGTTTTTCTCGGTCAGATTTCACTCTAGAGAGCTTTCGCCGCCAGTTGGCGAACGTGGATGCCTTACCGCAGCTGTGTGTGCTGGGGTTGGTGTCTGGGGTGATTACTGGGGCAGTGATGGTGGCGTTTCGCCTGCTGCTTGAAGCCGGGGCGGTGCTCTATATGCCGGAGGGGGATCCGGAAGCCTTCGAAGGATTGTCACCGTGGCTGAGAGCACTTCTGCCGATCGTCGCCGTCACATTGATTGGCCTGTTGCTATATCGGCAGCGCTCCGCTGCGCGCAAGCTCGGGGTCAGCCATGTGATCGAGCGTCTCACCTATCACCAGGGGCGTTTCCCACTGCGTAATTGGCTGAACCAGTGGTGGGTGGGGGTCGTCTCCGTGTTGGGTGGCTTGTCTGCTGGGCGCGAAGGCCCTGCGATTCATTTAGGCGCGGCGGCTTCCAGCGGGTTAGGACTAAAGCTGCGGCTGCCCAATAATAGTTTGCGGGTGCTGGTGGCCTGCGGCACGGCAGCAGGCATTTCGGCCTCGTTCAACACGCCCATCGCTGGGGTGATCTTTGCCATGGAAGTGGTGATGATGGAGTACACCCTGATGAGCTTTATGCCGGTGATCTTAGCCTCCACCATGGGCGCGCTGGTGGCGCAGGTGATGTATGGCAACGAACCTGCCTTTCGGATTCCGGAGGTGGCGCTTGGCTCGCTGATGAATCTGCCCTGGATCGTGGTGATTGGCCTAGTGATTGGTTTAATGGCAGGGCTCTTCATCCACATTTCCCGCAGCCAACGCTTACAAAAATTGCCGTTGTGGTTGAGATTAGGAGTAGTGGGTGTGGCCACTGGGGCGTTAGCGTGGTGGTTCCCTGAGATTCAGGGGATCGGCTACGACAGCGTCGCCGCAGCACTGAATAATCAGCTGACGATCACGGTGCTGCTGGCGCTGATGGTGGCCAAGCTGCTGATGACGGCGATAACCGTGGCAGGCGGTGTGCCCATCGGCATTATCGGCCCGGTGCTGGTGGCGGGGGCCGCCACTGGTGCGCTCGGCGGCATGCTTGGCGGTTGGTTATGGCCCGAGAAAGCTGCCGATCCGGGCATTTACGCCATGCTCGGCATGGCGGCGATGATGGGGGCTGTCCTTCAGGCGCCTCTTGCTGCACTAATGGCGTTATTAGAATTGACGCATACACCCAATATTATGCTGCCAGGAATGCTGGTCGTGGTGGTGGCCTGCTTGACGTCGCGCCAGCTGACGGGCTGTGAAGGTTTCTTCATTAGCTCGGTGCGCTACGGTTTACACCCGCTGCAGCAGCCGCTGATGCAGGCGCTCTCCCGAGTATCGGTTCCGGCGGTGATGGAGCGCCAATTGGTGCGTACCGAACGGATGATTACGCCAGACCAAGCCCGCCGCTTGCTGGAAACCAACCCCATGTGGCTGGTGATCGAGCGCTCCAGTGACGACAAGCCCGTGCTGGCGCTGAAGGCAGCGGAGCTTGCCCGCTGGCTGCTGGAGCACGATGAGGCACTCGATGGCGAAGCACCGCCGGAGGATGAGCTGGTAGATCTGTTGGAGATTCCCGGCCAGCGGCTGGAAATGGCCCCGATTGGTTTGCAGGCCACGCTATCGGAAGCGTTTTTAAAGCTTCAAGACAGCGCGCTTGGGGCGCTTTATGTGGTGCATGGCTATCGACCAAAGCAGCAGCGAATTTCAGGTATCATTACCCGGGGCGCGATCGAGCGTTATTACCACTACACTGACGCTCGGCAAACAGATGCCCGCGAGACCGATTCCTAGCCATACGTCACCGCCTAAGGAGAGACCATGTACGAATGGGTAAAGGCTATTCACTTGATGGCCGTTGTTACTTGGTTTGCCGCACTGTTCTACCTGCCAAGACTTTATGTGTACCACGCCATGGCCCGGGACAAAGGCGATGAGCAAGCAATCACGTACTTCAAAACCATGGAGCGTAAGCTCTATCGCGGCATCATGACGCCATCGATGATCCTGGTGCTGATTTTTGGTGGTTGGATGCTCTATTTGGTGCCCGCGTGGTTTAGCCAGGGCTGGATGCACGTTAAGCTCACGCTGGTCGTGCTGTTGATTGCCTACCACCACGTTTGCCTGATCTATCTGAAACAGTTTGACCAGTCGCGCTGCACCAAGAGTCACGTATTCTTTCGCTGGTTCAATGAAGCCCCTGTGATTGCGTTGGTCGCGATTATTCTCCTGGCGGTTGTGAAGCCCTTTTGATGCGCCAACCCCTTCCCCCCGTCGTTTTAGTGTTAGCGGGCCATGACCCCACGGGCGGTGCCGGACTGATCGCCGACAGCGAAGCCATTGCCGCCTGCGGCGGTTGGGCGGTGACGATCCCCACGGCGATGACCGTGCAGAACTGCCATAACGTCTCTAGGGTGATGCCCGCCGACCCTGGTGCCATGCGGCAAATGGCCGAAGCCGTCGGTGATATGCAGGTTGCCGCGATCAAGCTCGGCCTGCTGGCGGATGAAGCTACGCTACGCGCTGCGGAGCAGATCATTCGCCGTTTTCCTGGGGTACCCGTGGTTGCCGACCCGGTTCTCAAAGCCGGGGGAGGCACTATGTTATCCACAGCTGCTTTGCAGTCGCTCTACCGTGATCGGCTGCTACCGCTTGTGGATATCTTAACCCCTAACCGCTTTGAGCTAGCGGCGCTGACGCCTGAGATCCATGAGTCTTATGACGATACCGCCCGTGCGGTGTCACTACTGTCTCAGGGTTGCCAAGCGGTGCTGGTGACGGCAACGGATGACCCATTACCCGGTACGGCACAGCAAGTGGTGCATACACTGCATTCGCCCGACACCACTCGCCAGTGGCAATGGCCGCGGCTGCCGGAAGTATTTCATGGTTCCGGCTGCACGCTCGCGGCAGCCTTGGCAGCGCGCCTAGCGGTAGGTGATCGCTTACCAACGGCGTGCGAACAGGCGCAGCACTTTACCTGGGAGAGCTTGTCTCACGGCTACCAGCCCCCGAGCGGGCAGTGCTTGCCGAATCGCTTGCCACGCCCCGTGCGCTTTTGATCTCATTGGTAGTAAGTCATTTATATAGAGGATGCCATGACCACATCTGCTGAACTGTTTGACCTCGCGAGTCGCCATATTCCTGGGGGCGTGAACTCTCCCGTGCGAGCCTTCAAAGGGTTGCACCGCCCGCCGGTCTTCATGGAGCGTGCGCAGGGCGCCTACCTCTTTGATGTGGAGGGCAACCGCTACGTCGATTACATTGGTTCCTGGGGGCCAATGATCACCGGTCACGCCGATCAAGACGTGCTGGCAGCCGTGCGTGCGCGGTTGGATAACGGGCTCTCGTTCGGTACCCCCACCGCCGTGGAAACCACCATGGCAGACCTGATCTGCGACATGATTCCCTCCATGGAAATGGTGCGCATGACCAGCTCGGGCACCGAGGCCACCATGTCAGCGATTCGGCTGGCGCGGGGCACCACGGGGCGCGATAAGATCGTTAAATTCGAGGGTAACTACCACGGCCACTCGGACTCCCTGCTGGTAAAAGCGGGCTCCGGTGCCTTGACCCACGGCGAGCCCAGCTCACCGGGTGTACCGGCCTCGCTGGCCGAGCATACCATCACGCTCTCCTACAACGACCCGGAAGGGGTGGAAGCGTGTTTTGCAGAGATTGGTGAGCAGATTGCCTGCATTATCGTCGAGCCGGTGGCGGGTAATATGAACTGTATTCCGCCTCAGCCAGGTTTCTTGGAAACCCTGCGCCACGTTTGTAACGAGTACGGCAGCATTCTGATTTTTGACGAGGTGATGACGGGGTTCCGCGTAGCATTGGGCGGTGCCCAGGCTTACTACGGTGTCACGCCGGATTTGACCTGTTTGGGTAAGATCGTCGGTGGTGGTATGCCGGTCGGCGCGTTTGGCGGCAAGCGCGACATTATGCAAAACATCTCTCCGCTGGGGCCGGTATATCAGGCGGGCACCCTGTCGGGTAACCCGCTGGCCATGGCCGCCGGGGTGGCGCTACTCACTAAGCTGCAGGTACCGGGCTTCCACGATGCCTTGAGCCAGCGCGTACAAACACTGTGTAACGGCCTGCAAGAGCGCGCCAACGCGGCGCGAGTGCCGATGATGACGCAATCAGCGGGCGGCATGTTTGGTCTTTTCTTTACCTCTCAATCGCGGGTCGATAACTTTGCCCAGGCGACTGCCTGTAACCCGGATGCCTTCCGCCGTTTCTTCGGCGCTATGCTCGATCATGGCGTTTATCTAGCGCCTTCTGCTTATGAAGCGGGCTTTATGTCCAGTGCCCATACGCCTGAGGATATCCAGCTTACGCTGGATGCCGCAGAGAAAGCCTTTGCTGTTATGTAACACTGGGTAACTGGTAATTAGAACGCCTGCTACACTGCAAGAGCCGCTCATGTTGAGCGGCTCTTGTGGTTAACGAGGTAGCTAACCATGAAACAACCATCGGCTTGGCAGGCTTTACGTTTACACGGCGCTCTGTTTACCGCCGTGCTCACCTTTGGCTTTCCCTTAACAGGGCTAGCCGCACAGGAGCAGGATATGACCCAAATCCACATCACCATGAGCGGCTCCCCCGGCGCTGAGTTTTCCGCCGAGTGGCGCATTACCCATAACGGCGAAACTGTCGAACATCCTGAAACCCGCGGCACTGTACCCGCAGAATTCACCTTCGAAGGCGACACCCTAGAAGGAACGGTCAAGTTGTTGAGTGATGACGAGAGGCTAGAGGTCGATATCGTCAAAGGCAGCAACCGCTCGCGCTCCTCAACCCAAGGCAAGGGCGGCACGCTGACGGTGGTGGTGCGTTAAGGCATAAAAAAACCGCCCCCGTGGGGGCGGTTTGATGAAAAAACTAACTTTGACTAATACTGATAGCTGTAAGCAAAGTTACCACTTCCCGTCTGGGTAACTGTAGCAGTACCATCGTTCGCACCAAGTTGATCAACTAGTGAATAGTTCGTATTCCCTGTTTGAGTAACAGTTGCAGTAAAGTTACCAGTCGATCCATCTTGAGTGATGAATGAGTCGTTATAATCACCAACCTGGGTAAGGATAGCGAGATTATTGGTAGTAGTGCCTTGTGAGCCTTGAATGATTTCAGACTCGTTTCCTGTTCCATCTTGTAATGAGTAAGCATCTTGCCCCGATCCGCTGCCTGAACGCTGCACAATATAGCTTTCGTTCAAGTCACCAAATTGTGCTGAAAGGGCTATGTTGTTAGAGCTTAACTGGCGGATACCACTACGGTTGTCAGTGCCATCTTGAGCAATACCAGCTACATTATTTTCAGCAGAGCCGCCCACGTTCGCTTGGCTAATAAAGGCGTCGTTGCTTGAACCAGCTTGTAATACGCCTGCATAGCTATTGTCCGCACCATTTTGTTGAATGCGAGAACGTTGACTAGAACCAAATTGCGCAACACCTGCAACGCCACTTTGCGTGATTTGTTGGTCTACATCTGAGTATTGATTATCTCCTTCCTGGTAGACTCCTGCTACAGAATCTTGACTATCTTGGTAAACACGTGATTCAGCTGTACTGCCATTTGCTTGGAATACAAGAGCGGAGTTTCCATCTCCAATTTGCTGTGTGTTGATAGTAACGCCAGCTGGGTCTGTAATTGTTACTCCTGACACATCGTTCAGGTTATCATTTAACTGGTCTACATCAGCATTGGCAAGTGCTGCGCCTGAGATAGCAAAGCTAATAGCGGCAGCGAGTGTGGTCATTTGGATTTTCATGGTCTTTCCCCTTTGTTTCGATCAACTTGCTTTGGTGGTTAACTGAGAAGCCAGGTGCGACTCAGTTGATATCGATAGTGACCGGTCGTGAAGTGCCCGAGTAGTTTTGTTGGTGGACATTTACATCGCGTAGGCCACTGCCCGATTGTGAAATCATTAAGCTGCTGTTGAAGCCAATTTGGATGGCGTTCAGCGCAACGCCAACACTGTTCCCTTCTTGAATAGCCGTAACGCTATGGTTATGGCCTTGCTGAACAATCACGCCAATATTGTTGCCATTGTGCTGGGTCAAATTGGCCTGATTGTTATATCCAGTTTGTTTAATGTAAGCGAAGTTTTTAAATTGGTAATTCGCTGAACGAGATTGAACGACGCTCGCGCTGTTGTTAATGCCTTGCTGCTGAATGATGCTCACATTGCCTTTTAAATGGCTGACATCTTGAGACTCTACGTATTGTGTGACTCTAGACATGCTGTCAATGAACTGGTCGTTTGCTGAAGCTTCTGGATTTAAACTGGTTAGTAAGACACCCATTACCAATGCCATGCAGGAGGCTACGGATCCTGTCTTTTGATGGGCTGGTAATTGGTTGAACGGTTTCATTGGGTCTTCCTTTTGAAACGTTATGTGTCTTTTTGTTTCCTGTGTTGAGTTTGGACGATTTAAAAGAAGGCGCTATCGGAAATTTTTCTAATCCTTAACTTATAAAGTTGGTGTTTTTTATGAATATATAGGTTATGGTTTTAATCTTAATTGATGAGTTTTTTAATACTAGTACCTATAGCCTGAAAGATAGAAGCCTTTAATAAAAAAGCCGCTTAAGGAAGCGGCTTTAATTAATAGATAGAATAGCTAATTAAAGCATAGGTATAGGTTCGTTGAGGTAGTCACCTAGAACCGTATCCTGTAGATTGGTCCCTGGTGATAGGTTCCAAAGACGGTTTTCCACCCCACGTGCAATCAAGTGAATCACCGCAGACTCGATAGCGGACATCACCGCTAACTGTACAGGTTCGTTCGTGGTGATACCTGCCTCTGCCTCTAGCAAACGCCTAAAGTCGATAAACCGGTACACGCCGGCTCTGAGTTCTTTGGAGTAGATAGTTTTGGTGGTGGTGACGTTGGCAAGTATTTCACCGGTGGATATTTCTACCGCACGCAAATTGACGGTTACTTGGTCTACTTGATATTGACCTGATGCACCGATACCGAAGTACTCCGCTCCCGCTCCTCCTGTTCGAATATTGGATTCATAAGCGATGATTCCTCCTTCGAGCATGACGGAAGCCGCGCGTAGTGACGGCAAGGTATCGGGCTGGCCAAAACGCTCGAACTCAGCGCGAATGATGCGTCGCTCGGTTAATAGGTTCTGTAAGCCTACCCGTTCCAGTGGTATGAACCAGCCTGAATCAGCGAGCGCGCCGGTGAGCATAGCAGCGGCCCCTTGGGTGACGGCCGTTGAAAAGGTGCTAGCCGGGGCGGGTCGATATTGTCCGGTTTGGTCTCGAAAATCATACACAGAGACAAAGATTTTTCCGGCGGGAGGTGGTAACGACACCAGGTCTTGATAGGTAGCACCTCTTGGTGTCAGCGTTGCTTGTGCCCCCTCTAAATTTTCCGACGTGGCTACCATCCCAGCGCATCCGCTGAGTAACCCAGCAATGACAATCGAGGCGATTATTTTCATGGTGTTCCCCTGAAATACTTTAAGCCGTGCTATTTTTCGCGTACTTTTTTGATAATTAAGGGTTAAATAAGCCGCCTACGCTAATTTCAGTTACATCGCCAGTTATTTTATCGACGACGCGAACCACTAATTGGCCGCTGCTGTCACTCACGACGACGCCAAACTCATCGCTATCAAAACTGCCTTCTTCAACTTCACCACGACTGACGTCAGAAATCAGTTGAGATATTAATCGGCTTTCTAAGTTTTGTAGTAGGCGTTCCGTTGATGAGAGTGACTGTACACTGCGTGTGTTCGGATCTGTCGTTGTATCCTGTGCTTGTGCTTTACCGAGTAGGTAGCTACCCACAAAAGGATCACCACCAAACGAAGGGTTGATGGGCTGATAGATTAAGTCGCCTGCGTGTGCTTGCGTAACTGCTATTATTATCAGCCCTACGCTGGCTGCTTTTTTTAGCATTTTCATTAGAATAGCTCCTCTTTCCCCAAGTCTTTGTCCGAGGTCAAAGCGGCTGATAGCTGCTGTTGAAGCAGCGCTTCCTCGACGGTTTTTACAGCGTCTCCCGCTACGCGATCAGCTTCGCTGATTCTTGGAGAAAGCTGTGTTCTGAAGTACATCCGGTTGCCTTCCATGACCCATACTTGACTGCCCCAGCGAGCGTCAGGACGCTCTTGAATGGTAATAGTGGCATTGCCGATGATGACGTTATCCATCGCCTGCTGACTAAATGCTCGATAGAACGTTTTACCCGCCATTGTGATAGTGCGGTCCACCATGATGCCGGTTAGCTCACTACTACCATTGGGTCTACCTTGAATTTCGGGCCCGTCCGGGCTCGATAATTGGTTAATCGCATCTACTTCGGCCTGCTCATTCCTGGTAAGTGACGATGCATCAACTAGCCCATTAGGTTGAGCGTTTGCAACGCTTGTTAAACACCATAAGAGAGCAATTGATATTTTATGCTTAGCTGCCATGATGTTTATCTCTTATTAAGTTTTACCGATGCCGCTGTAAGCTGCGTGCCGTTTCGATATTAGGCAGAATCGGACCCAAGTTTTGGTGAATCCAATTCAGTGCTTGAATGCGGTTATGCACATTGATTTTTCTAAAGATGTTGTAAAGATGTGATTTAACCGTGTGCTCACTCACAAAGAGTTTGTCGGCAATTTGTTGATTGGAAGAGCCTGCACTGAGTAATGAAATGATCTCCATTTCTCGGTTGGTCAAGCCGCAGGCAGGGCGAAACGCATTGCTTTGATACTTACGGTAAAAAAGGATCAAACGCGCCATTAAATCTCGAGACATCCATAGCTCACCTTCCAGCAGGGCATGAATGCCTTTGCAAATGACCTCCAAGCTTTCGTTGCGATAAAAGACGCCCTTGAGCTGTGCGCAGGACAAAGCTTCCAGCGCATGATCCATATCGCGGATGTTGAAGGCGGCCAGTGAGGTTTTAGCCAAGCTATCGGGAAGTTTGTCTTGCCATTCGGGCAAGGCGTCCACACCGATATGGTCGCTATCGATGAGGATCAGCAGCTTACTTGGGATGGCGGCAGGCAGTTGGCTTCTTGGCGAGTGGATGCTCACCGTACAACCCGTGTGGTCATGTAAATAGTCGGCAAAGAGCTGCGACTGGGGGCTTTTTTCGGTGACGATGTACACCAAGCCGTGCGTCTTCTCATGTGACATTGTGGAGGCCTCGGTTGGATTGAAAGCAATCAGGTGGTACGAAGAGTGTTGCCCAATACGTCCTTTTCGTAAAGTTTTGTTATTAAAAAACATGAAGAAAATGGTAATTAAAAATTTAATTGAAATAAGATATTGATTTTAAATAAATTATTTCAATATAAAAATTATTTACCCATTTTTCTAATATACCTTTAGTTACATATTGTCGCCTTTAGCTGCGCTCTCGGTAGGCGTAAACTGATCGCCTCATGTGAGGAGGTCGCCCCTATGAATGCAGCCAAAACGCTCGTTTTAGCCAGTGGAAATTCTGGAAAATTAAAAGAATTCAATCAGTTGCTATCGCCCCTTGGGCTGGATGTACGCCCCCAGGCGGAGTTTGGTGTGCACGATGTCGAAGAGACAGGACTAACGTTCGTTGAAAATGCGCTGTTAAAAGCCCGTGAAGCGAGTCGTGTAAGCGGGTTACCGGCGCTCGCCGACGACTCAGGTCTTGAGGTCGATGCGTTGCATGGGGCACCTGGCATTTACTCCGCCCGCTATGCCGGTGAGCCGAAAAGCGACGAGCGTAACAATGAGAAACTGCTGGCAGCACTCAGTGAGTGCGCGGAAGGCCAGCGTACGGGCCGCTATTGGTGTGTCTTGGTTTATTTACGCCATGCAGAAGACCCGGTACCGGTCATCGTTCAGCGTAGCTGGGAAGGTGAGGTGCTGGCCCATCCGCGGGGTGAGGGGGGCTTTGGCTACGATCCTCTCTTTTGGCTACCTGACCAGGGCATGAGCGCGGCAGAACTCCCCAGCGAAACGAAGAATCGCTTGAGTCATCGGGGGCGTGCACTGCATGCCTTGGTCGACATTTTGAAGGTGGCGCATGGCTGAACAGTTGCCGCCACTATCGCTTTACATTCATACGCCTTGGTGTGTGCGCAAGTGCCCCTATTGCGACTTCAATTCTCACGAACCTGGCACCAACGCACTACCCGAAGCGGCCTACTTGGCCGCGTTGCTGAGTGATTTGGACGGCGATTTGGCGTTGGCGTCTGGCCGCCCCCTTCAAACCATTTTTATTGGGGGCGGTACGCCTAGCTTGCTATCGCCAACGTTTTATCGACAGTTATTCGATGGCATTCGTGAACGCCTCTCCTTTTCGCCTACGATTGAAATCACCCTGGAAGCCAATCCAGGCACGACCGAGCAGCAGCGGTTCATCGGCTATCGGGACGCTGGTATTAATCGCTTGTCGCTGGGCGTACAGAGTTTCCGGCCCACTCAACTGAGTGCACTGGGGCGAATTCATACTGGCAACGAAGCGGTGACCGCCATCGCTGAAGCCAGAGCGGCGGGATTCGATAACCTCAATATCGATCTCATGCACGGGCTTCCTCAGCAAACGCCCGAGCAAGCCATGGAAGACATCGACCAGGCACTTGCCCTCAATCCAGAACATCTTTCCTGGTATCAGTTAACCCTGGAGCCCAATACGGCGTTTTTCTCGCATCCGCCCCCCCTGCCAGAGGAGGAGGCGCTATGGGACATTCAGGAGGCAGGGCATCAGCGACTGGAGCAAGCCGGGCTAAGTCGATACGAGATATCGGCTTATGCCCGCCCAGGATGTCAGAGCCGCCATAACCTGAACTACTGGCGATTTGGCGACTACCTGGGAATCGGTGCAGGTGCTCATGGAAAGCTCTCCTACATAGACTCCCAAGGGAAATGGCAGATCGAACGGCGTTGGAAAACGCGTCAGCCCGATGCGTACTTGCGTCGTGCCAATGATCCGCGTGGCTTCGTAGCAGGCCAGCAGCTCATTGAGCCAAACGAGTTACCGCTGGAGTTTGCCATGAACGCGCTGCGCCTGACCGAGGGCGTCCCCCTAGCGGATTGGACGGCCCACACTGGCCAGCCACAGGCACGGTTACTTGCGCGTTTACAAAGTGCTCAAGAAAAAGGACTTTTAATGGAAATGCCTGAAAAGCTGCGTGCATCGCCCCAAGGTCTATTATTCTTGAACGAGTTGCTGGCCTTGATGAGCGAAGAGTGACCAGCGATGGATTCGGTACTATCTCAATCATAAACAAGGAGTGAGTGATGCGTATTTCTCGACTACTGACCCCACTGGCAGCGGCGATGTTACTGGCTGGCTGCGCGACGTCCGATCCTTACGGCGGTCAAACGCAGCGCTCTAGCACTGCCATGGGCACCGGTATTGGTGCGGCGATTGGCGCGGCGGCGGGCGCTTTATCCGGTGACGGCAGTACGAGTCGTCGCGACCGCGCGCTGATCGGTGCCGCTGTTGGCGCGGCCGCCGGTGCGGGTGTGGGTGCCTACATGGACCGTCAAGAGCAGCAGCTTCGCGATAACCTGCAAGGATCGCGTATCGAGATTGACCGCCGTGGCGACGATATCGTGCTCAACATGCCTAGCAGCGTCACGTTTGGCTTCGATTCCGCCGAACTCACCTCGGATGCGCGCAGCGCCCTGAACGAAGTGGCGAATGTCCTCACTCAGTACACCGATACCCGTGTAAATATTGCCGGCCACACGGACAGTACCGGTGATGCCAGCTACAACCAGCGCCTTTCAGAGCGCCGTGCCCAGTCGGTTGGTAGCTACCTGAGTCAGAACGGCGTGTCCTCCATGCGGTTGAACACCATGGGCTATGGTGCTAACCAGCCGGTGGCAAGCAACGATACCGAGCAGGGGCGTGCGCAAAACCGTCGCGTCGAAATCACCCTGACGCCTACCGGCAACGGCCAGTAACCTCATGCGTTAATCTCGGCATTGCCGTCCAACGCCCGCTATGCTCACATAGCGGGCTTTTTTTCGTTCAACTGCTAGCGAGCTGCCATGCTGTCGTATCAACACGCCTACCACGCCGGTAACTTTGCCGATGTTCATAAGCATTTAATGCTTTACGCAGTGAGGGATTATTTATTACGTAAAAAATCAGCGATTACATATATTGATACCCATGCAGGCAGAGGGCTCTATCCGCTGGTCACGAAAGAGACCCAGCGGCTTAAAGAGTATCGAGAAGGCGTCGCACCGCTCTGGCAGGCTCGGCAGCAGTTGAGCGATCCCTTACTTGAAAAATGGGTGGCGTCGTTGGAAAGCGTACAGCCACAGTCCACAGAGCTTTCGCACTACCCTGGTTCACCCTGGTGGCTGGCTCAGGGGCTGCGTGAGCAGGACTCACTGCGCCTATTTGAGCTGCACCCTGGTGAGCACGAACATTTGAGCGGGCAAGCCCTGCCCAAACAGGCCCGACGTATTTATGGCGATGGGTTGCTTGGCTTGAAGCAGCTGTTACCGGTGGCGACGCCACGGCTGTGCGTGTTGATAGATCCGAGTTACGAGCGCAAAGTGGAGTATCAAGAGGTCGTCGATGCGGTGGCCTACAGCCTCGAAAAAGCGCGCCACGCCGTGGTGATGATTTGGTACCCGCTGCTGCCCGCTGGGCATCATGACACGTTGCTCAGCGGCCTTGAAGCGAGCGGCATTCGCAAGATTTGGCACAGCGAGCTGCTGTTACGGGCCGCGGCGGAGAGCACGCACGGCATGTATGGAAGCGGCATGGTGGTCATCAATCCGCCCTGGGGGCTGGATGAGCAGCTAGCTGCAGCGATGTCCCAGGTGACACCGCTGCTGGGGAGCGACAGCCGCTACCGCGCCAAATGGCGAGTGGGCGAGTAGTGGTAGTGAGTGGCAGCGGCTATTTGCCGATACAGAATATTTATTATCTTTTAAAAACAATAACTTGTAAATTTTTCGGAGCACTTTCGGAGTGCCGAAATCAGCCAAAATTTATACTTTTTCCTTAACTTTCTGGTCATTCAGCGTTCGATTACCCATTTCCTAACTGGGAAAAGTGGGAATTTGGGAACACAACCAGCGTTACCCCAAACACTTTTTACGCCAAAAACCGAGAAATGAAGCCTACTTGGGCACTTGAGGATAGAAAATGCCCGTAAAAGGCAGTACATTGTACTGCATAGTATCATGATGAGGTGTGCATGGCACGGTCCAAACAAGAGACGTTGTCATTTAGAACAACTTCTGAAATCAAGCAGCTTTTGAAGGTAGCTGCCGAACATGAGCATAGATCGCAAGCATCCATGGTCGAGGTTCTAATATTGGAATATGCCAAACAAAATAACTTGCTGTCTAAGAGTCAGGATGAAACGAACTCCAGAATCTATAGAAGCAACGATATATAATAACAAATGGCGTGAGCTCAAACTTCGGGGAAACAGCTATGGCTAACGGGAAAGTTCTTCGACAATTAATTAAGGCTGGAGCCAGTGGTGACACTGACGAATTCCGTCGTGCGTCTGAAGTTGTAATTAGAGATGAACGCCAGAAGCAGCATCACTTACTGGCTAATGATCTTGAACAAATTTTGTATGGCGAACATCTAAAACCCGCAAAGCGTAACGGCCGTAACATTTTACCCATTCCCCCTGTTGATAAAGAACGAGGCTTGCCCTTGTTAGATATTCGGCAGGCTCAACGATCTATTGAGGAAATAATTTTACCTTCAACTAGCCTGGCGTCGGTCGAAGAGTTGCTCGAAGAACATCGTCGAGCCGACGTACTTAGAAGTTACGGGATGAAACCATCGGGAAAGGTTATTTTTCACGGCCCGCCTGGCTGCGGAAAAACACTTGCAGCAGAGGTTATTGCTTTTGAGCTTGATCTGCCACTTGCGATTGTCCGACTAGACGCTCTGGTCTCCTCTTTTTTAGGCGAAACCGCTGCGAATCTTCGTAAGGTTTTTGAATTTATTGCAGAGCAGCCGATGGTGGTCTTGTTCGATGAGTTTGACGCAATAGGCAAGGAACGTTCAGATTCTGGAGAACATGGTGAGTTACGTCGAGTAGTCAATGCTGTGCTACAGATGATGGACGCCTATGTGGGCAAGAGTTTGATCCTAGCAGCAACAAATCACGAGCAAATTTTAGACAGTGCAATTTGGCGGCGCTTCGATGAAACAATAGATTTTCCACTACCAAATGTTGAGCAAGTACAGCAAATTCTATCGCTTAAATTGCGAGGGGTACGAAGGCAATTCGAGATAGATGAAAAGCCCGTGCTTAACCTGTTTGAAAAGCGAAGTGGTGCTGACATCGAGCGCATTATTCGTCGAGCGGTGAAACGTATGATTCTCCGAGGGCAAGAGTTTCTGACTATGAAAGATTTGAAGCAGGCCTCCTTGAAGGAAAATTATAATAAAATTTAAAAGGGATTTTATGACTTATGGCTGGTGAATTTGAGCATCTTAGCATTGAGAAAGAGCCTTTCCATAACCCAAGAAGATCTGGTCGCCCTCCGAGATTTGCCAAGCGTAGTGATTTACGAGGGCATGGTCAAAGGTTATCTGGTGCACTCTCTGCCACTACAAAAACAATCAAAGGTCAGATAGCGTCGCGCCCAGATGCATATATTTTAAAATTGAAATATGAAGACGCCTTGTCCTTCGACAAACTTGGAGTACATGGCGTAGAGTTTATTAGCCAAGAGGATAACCAAGTTTGTGTTGTATTTACCTCGGAGCAAGGGTTGGCTATTTTTTCAGATCACCTGGCAAAATTGGGCATTGATGATAATGAAATAACAGCTAGACAGCTTTTAGAGGCCATTACTGGAATTGAAGCATGGGGCGCTGAAGACAGAAAAAGTTGGGCGGTCAGGCAATATGGATTTCCAGCGGTTGATTTTTTTACGTTAGATATAGAGTTATGGCCACTAGAAGTCAGCGGAAGCCCTAAGCGCAAAGAAATCATAGCCGCGTTCGAGCAATGGCTAGTGCGAAATGGAATTAAAAAGAAAGATTCCGTGAACTTAGACAGTTTGCTTATGTACCGGGTGGATCTTGACCGGGAAGGTGCAGAAAAGCTGCTCAATCACTCTGATGTTAGGCTTGTTGACCTACCACCTCAAACAGGCATTAATTACCAAACAATTAACAAAGATATAAACCAATTACCCGACGAAATACCCTCTCCAAGCGCTAATGCCCCCAAGGTTTGTATACTCGATAGTGGTATTAACACCAATCATCCGTTATTGAAACCAGCTATTGCAGAGAGTGCTAGTTTCGTTGACGGAGAGGATGAGTTCGATGCTGCTGGGCACGGCACACAAGTGGCAGGCATAGCGTTATACGGTAATATCGAGGAATGTAATGCTTCCAACTATTGGGTCCCCCAAAGTTGGATATTCAATGGGAAAATTCTCAATCGAGATTGCGAATTCGACATTAACACTATTGAATCGACAATTATCTCTGCGGTAGAACATTTTACAGAGCTAGGGTGTAGAATTTTCAACCTTTCTATTGGTAATGAAAATTCACCATATGATGGAAAACATATTCGAGGCCTCGCTTACACACTTGATACCCTTTCTCGGAAATACGACATTCTTTTCATAGTCTCGGTTGGCAATTTCAGAGGATCAGAAGAACCTCTAATTCCGAAGGATAGTTGGCGCGAAGAATATCCTGAATACCTGTTCGGTGAGCATAATCGCATCATAGACCCCGCGCCTGCTTTGAATGTTCTAACTGTTGGTAGTTTAGCACTTCATGATGCAACAAAAGGTGACCTCCAACGTCCCGATGACATTGAACATTTATCCGCAGCTAGAGCCAATCAGCCTTCGCCTTTTACTCGGCACGGCCCCTCCATAAAAGGTGCGATAAAGCCTGAGCTGGTTGCTCACGGCGGAAATTTCGCTTCTCCGATGCGTTTTGAAGGTAAACAATGGCAATTTAAAAATGATGATCCAGGCATTCTTAGTTTGAATGCCAACTTCTTTGGGAACACTCTATTCAGTGTTTGTCACGGGACTAGCTTTTCTACCCCCTACATAACACACTTAGCAAGTAGGTTATTGTCATTTTACCCTACAGCATCAGCCAACATGTTGAGAGCTATGCTTGTTAACCATGCAGCTGTGCCTGAGGAGTGTAAAACTATTTTTTCGGATATACATTCGAAGGAGTACGCCAAAGCAAACGGTCGTCGTGAACCACATATTGATTTGGCTGGTTATGGCTTGGTTAATGAAGAAAATTTGTATCGCTCTGATGAAAACACGGTGCTGTTGATGTCAGAAGATTCGATTGCTAACGATAATTATCAGTTTTATGAATTACCTCTTCCAGAAGAATTCTTGAGAAGGAAGAAATCGACAAGAGAATTAAGAGTATCCCTGAGTTACTCTCCTGCTGTCAGAACAACTCGCCTAGACTATCGCGCCACTAAAATCCTATTCAATTTGGTGAAAGGAAGATCACTTGATGAGGTACAAAAACACTTTCATAAAAAGCATCAAAAGGAGAACGACAAGTTAAGTGATACTATATCTAGCAAATCAAATCGGACTATTTCTTCATCGCTGCGGAGCAAGGGCACTGTGCAGTGCTCTACCTGGAACTTCAAGAAGCTCTCTCCTGATTTCAAGTGGTTCGTAGTTGTTACTCGGCAAGATGCCACCAACTGGGGCGATGCGCTCAGTTCGGAATTAGAGCGCTACGCTTTAGTTGTCACTGTGGCAGACCGAGAAAATGAAGAAGCTCAGTTGTACACGCAGATTTCTCAGCGTATTGATTTGAGAGCTAAAGCACGCGCCAAAGTATGAATTTTAGCCATTGCTAAATGGTAAATTCTCGGTCAATAGAAATAGCCCGGCGACTTTGGTTCCGGGCCATCCAGAATAGCATCTGAGACTGCTATTAACGGGTCCATGCAGTCTGCTTTGATCCGAGCCCAGCTTATCCAGTCCTTGAGTTCCTCGCTGAGCTCTCCATTCCTGACCGAAGCCTGCTCTACCGCATCGATATATTGCCGTAAACGTTCGGCTTCGAGCCACTGAGTGGCGCTTACCTTCAACTCTTCAAGTTGCTCCAGTTCCTGCTTTCGGAGCTCAACCTGGCGGTCGTATCGGTCTTTTTCTGTCTGCCATACTAGGCGTCTGCGTTCCTGCTCTTCAGCTCGGATACGATGTTCTGCGATCAGGTCTAATGCACCGGCAACAACTTGATGCAGCCGTTGCTCCAGCGGAGTTTTCGGCGTATCCCCCCAACTTCTGGATGGATAACCGCCGATTGAAATCGTCAATTTTCCGGTTGGGTGGTAGTCGTAATCAGGTGGTCTTGGGTAGTGGTATCCGGTTCCCCAGCGATTCGGAGAACGTTGCCAGCGTTCAATTGCTTTTTTCTCTGCTGCGGTTACTTCATGCTTGTTCCTGGCGACATGCTCGCTGATTGCTATGGTCAACGAAGTTTCGTCCAGTCCGATCAGGGTACGACTCTTTTCACGGTCCACCCAAACCTTCATACCCTGACGTTCAAGCGCTTTTATCAGTGTGTCGCCTATCAATAATGCTCTATCGATGGCATTTCTAGTCACTTCGAAAGCAAAAATTTCTCCCGGTGCTGAACGCAGTCCTTTGTAGTTGTCCCATCCGGCTTTTTGCCTCAGTCGCTTGGATGCTTTTTTTATCAAAGGATGCGGAGATTCGAGCAGTTCTGGCACATCAACAAAGCCTATACGTTCTTGGGCTGTCGTGGCTTTTTTCCGCGAGGCATCAGGATTATTGGGGTCGTAAGTGCGTGGCCGACTGAGAGGCAGGGAGTAATTTTCAAACTCCCTGGCGATAGGAAGCGGAATTTTCTTCGGTGAATGTCCGGCGTTGATTTTTGCCCAGTACCCACGTGGCGGCAAAGGTATCTTGTGCTTGCGACAAACTTTTCCCAATGCAACACCGGATATCCCATAGCGCGGCGCAACTCTGGAGACAGGCTCTGCCCATACCTCGTTGTAAAGTGATTCTCGCGTAATTGCGGCGACGCTTTCCATAGGTAACCTCTGCTGATCAAAAGTGCCATTTTCTTTTATAGCCAAAGATATGCCTGCCCCGCCAATTTTTCGCTACGTAAGAATTTAAACTTTGTTCTTTTAGAACAAACTATTGATTTACAAAGATTATTTTTAGTTTTCCTCTTGCATATTCTCAACCTCATGAGAATATTTAATAAAAGCAGGAGGACATAATGAAAAAATTAGCACCCTTAACTACGGCAATATTGGCCGCTGCCCTGGCTGGCTGCGCGGCTACCCCACGAGCTTACAACCCAGAAGAGTCTCGGGCTTTAAACTTGGCAAGAGCCGGTGGCATCTACGATATGGATTTGCGGGATTCTGGGGATGGTACCCGCTCCTACAGTAAAGGCATGTTGGTGGCATTACTGGATCTCGCCAGCCTGGCGACTTCATTTGATGCACCGCTTCGACATCTCTCGGGTAGCCAGACGCTTTTGTTCAACGCTACTGACATCATGATGACTCCAGACAATCCGTCGGCGAGACCAAGCCTGATGGGATGGATGCCAGCGTCTTTGGCCACTTCGGAGGCTCAGGCCTATGAGCATTATGTGGATCTGGTTGACCAGGCCATCCGGCTAGCTGCCAATGATATGACGTTGAGTGCCACCAAACTCAGTAACGTGAAGACGCCTGAGATTGATGGCCATCCACTGATGCTCTGGTCCATTGAAAGCACTGAGCATGGATGCGGTGCAGGTCAATGTGTGGTTGCTTACAACATCAAAACGCCGAATCTCTGGAAGTCTCCAGCCTACGTGGAAGGTGCTGAGCCCGAAAGCTACAACATCGCGGCTAATCATCCAGAGAATTATTCTCGCCTCGTTTTCCGGCAGTCAGGTGAGCAACTCAGCTTCCCTGTGGACGAGTTCTACCGCACGGTCAGTGGTGCCTTACCATCCTGGATGGTGGTGTATTTTCCTCCCGGCACCATCATCCAGGATGGAGAACCGCTACCGTACCCTGTGCTGTACGAGCAGGGGCAGCGACTGATGTTCAAGGAGCCAGATCATGAGTGACTGGCATGATGAACTTGAGTTCGCGCTGTTGCCGCTTGAAGACGCCAAAATCGATAGCGACTGCATGACCTTTGTGATCAGCAACGCCCTGAGTGAGCAAGGCATCTTCCATCAATGTCGTATCGGATACGCAGAGGACCGACTGAGCCGAATGTCCACTGCTCCCCATTGCTGGATCGAGCTCCAACAGGGGTGGTGTATCGATCTGCGGCTCAGACAGTGGCTGGGCGATGAGGACGACCTCCCTCATGGCGTATTCCAGCCATCCAACTATCCGCGAGTTCGATATCAAGGCACTGCGTGGCTGGTTTCACGCCTGGACACGGAGGATTTGAGGGCGATGACAAATGATGCCTACAGCAAGGTGAAACTGCCATGGCTGGCCGGGCAAGCCGCTGCGGCCTGACGCCGGGCAAAACTTGCATTTTCTCTGGTTCTGGTAGCTTCGAAGTAAAGAGCTATCGGGGACTGAAACCATGGTGAGGGTGACAAAAATAGTAGCAGTGGGTCTCGCCGGGATCGGCGTTGTGGAGCTCGCCTTAAGGGGTACCGATGCAGCGCTTTACGCATGGTATCTATTGTTCGTGCTCTGGGTGGTCCTACTGCTCATTCGCTTCGCAATGGCCGCAGTCGATGCTTACAAGACGGTTTTCGCCAAGGGACCAGATGGGCAAATGACGTTTCCTGAATTCGAGAAAAAGATGGCGTCGTTCAGTCGAGGCAGTGATGAGGAGGCAACCGTCGCGAGCAACAAGGCAACTTCCGGCAATGGGAGCGATGGCGGCACAGAGGGTTTCTTCGATGACGACAGAATCAACCAGATTTATCGAGCTGACGATCCGTTCGGGGAGTTTTTCGACTCTTGAGGTGGTTCCAGATGAGTACAGATCAGAAGAACCAGCGGTTCGATCCCAGTAAGGGCCACCAGAACCACTTAAACCAGACCGGCCCGAGAGAACCACTTATAACAGACTGAGGAACCGACGATGTTTATTCGAGCCTACCTTCGGGCATCCACGCAGGAACAGAATGCGGAGCGAGCCCGGGAGTCACTGGTACAGTTCGCAGCCAACCACAGTCAGCGCATTGCGGCTTTCTATGTGGAGAACGTGTCCGGCGCTACTTTGCACCGGCCCGAGCTGATGAAGCTGATTGCAGATTCCGGCGAGGGTGACATTGTGCTGGTCGAACAGATCGACCAACTGGCTCGCCTCAAACAGAGTGACTGGGACTCTCTTAAGCAAAAGCTGGCCACCAAGCGGTTAGCCATAGTCTCTCCGGAGCTTCCAACCAGCTGGCTGGCGCTGGAAAAGAAAGACGACACTGGATTCACCGACTCCATCCTCCGGGCCGTAAACGCCATGATGCTCGACATGTTGGCTGCCGTGGCTCGTAAGGATTACGAAGACCGCCGGCGCCGCCAGTTCCAGGGCATTCATAAAGCCAAAACGGAGGGAAAGTATCAAGGGCGGCAGCCAGACCTGAAGCGCAGACAACACATCGCCAGCCTTTTACGCAGCGGCCACAGCTACAGCGAGATCCAGGAGATACTGAATTGCTCCCGGCACTTGATTGCGTCTGTCGCCAAAGAACAAAGACAGGCCGATGCTGCGGCCTGAAACCAACAAAGTGCCCTGAAAGGGCAATCAACTATTGGAGACCTGAACATGCTGAACCTATCCGCCACCCTGATCGGATTCCTGAGCTTTGTCGCAGTTGTGCTTTTTATCTGCGTTATGGCCTACCGCAATGCCGACCGATTGGAAGCGTTCTTAGAGCGCAAATTCCAGAAAAGAGCATCCCGCCACAATGGCGGTCCGAAATAGATTTGGGCCAAACCGGTGTTCTTGCCCAAAACGGGCAGTTTGGCAGCCGTGCCTTCCGCGTCGTCCATGGCAGCATAATCGTGAAGTCGATATGAGGTTATGCACATGACGGACAAAACAGCCATGCTTCCCGACAGCTTTCTCCTTTTATTGGAACAGGAAGAAAAGCGGAGGCAACAGCGGGAGGAGTCGGGGCTTCCTGCGCTAAAACTGCTTATTGACGCAGCCCACAGTGGTGGCGGCCAGGCCCGGCATATCCGGCGCTTCCTGCTGGGTCTTTATAATTCCAGTCACTGGCCATTCGAGTTGGATAGGCTGAGGACGCTGGATGCCGATCTTCAGCAAGCGGCTCTAAAAGTTTTGGCGTTGGATTGGAATGGCCGGGAGGTTCACACCTACGTGTCTGGGGGAGACGAGCTCTTTCATTCCTGGTGGGTCTTGGAATCCAGAACCTGACCGCCGGCGCTCTCCAACAGACAATCTGATTCCATCTCGCCGAGGATGTCTGCGGCTTTTCGTTTTGCAGCATCAACAAGCTCAGGTTTCTCGGATGCCAGAATATCCTCAAGAGTTCTCAATACTCGTTCCTCTTCTGCTGTTCGGACTGGCCCTCAGTAACGGAGGCATTCCATATAATGGGGCATTTTACCCGTGATCACGCCTTAAATGTCCAAGCTCGCGCCCCGCTTTCGCAGCCACTCCTTTCGCTCGCGCCAGTCCGGTAAGACCTTGTCTACCTCATTCCAGAAAGCATCAGTGTGGTTGCGGTGGTGGAAGTGGCAAAGCTCATGAACAACAAAGTAGTCGATTATCTTCGGCGGTGCCATCATGCACTTCCAGTGGAAATTCAAGGATCCGCTGCGCCCGCAGCTGGCCCAACGGTAGCCCATGTCCTTAACCCGGATTGAGCTGATTTCAACACCCAC
The DNA here is from genome assembly GCF_030247125.1 of Halomonas sp. LC1. NCBI lineage: Bacteria > Pseudomonadati > Pseudomonadota > Gammaproteobacteria > Oceanospirillales > Halomonadaceae > Halomonas > Halomonas sp. LC1. The sequence continues at coordinate 225,942 of NZ_JASSPG010000007.1, forward strand.
TTTCGGGGCGAAATAAGCTACCCGGTCGGCAAACCGTTGTTGTCCCTTGTCGGCATAGAACTGTTCAAAAGCAGTTCTTGCCGCTTGTGCACCACCTTGCTCAATCAAGTCACGACTGAGGCAGAAACGTCCATCTTTCAGCTTCAGAGATTCGTCCTGACTAGACACCAGACTCAGCCGATACGCACCACCCAGGTAAAGAAAGGTTTCGCCATTGACCCACTCTCGCGCCACCGCCGTGGCGTTCAAATCCTTCCACTCGGCCAAGTTTCGGTAGATCCAAAGGCGTTTACTTTCCACCAGCGAGTCCACTTGTTCCGGTGTGTAGCCCACTGGCGGGCGTACGACTATTTGCCCATTACGCTCAATAACGATATCCGTCGTTTTACGCTGGCTTCCTGGCAATAACTGATACTCAATGTCTCGGACGCGTCTTGGTATCATCGGTTTCCTTATTGATTCTCTGAGCTTTTCAGCAAGGCATCGTGACGGTTCTTAGCCAGCTTCATGATCTCGACAGCGATGCGTTCCCGGCGGGATTTTAGCTCAGAGATTCCGGTTAGGGTAAGCGCGGTCTTGATCTCGCTACGTGTCCTCTTCTGTTTATCGGCATTGTTCCAAAAGTCGATGCTGCCGATGCTGTGCTGAAGCGTATCGACAATTGCTTCCATCAGGGCTTTCATCTTCGCGTTCGCTTCCGGAGGAACAACACCATCCTCGAAGGCTTCATTGGCGATATGCTCATAGAACGTCGTCGCCTCCCTACTCATGCCAGCTTCGCCCTGTTGACGGCCCTCTACGGCTACTTTACGAAGGTTCTGCAGCTCTTCAGCCAGCTTTTCCCATTCACCCTGATGGCGATCGATCAGCTGCTCAACCTTTTCCGAAAGGCTTTTATAGAAGGCCGGGTCTTCGTCATGGTGCACGGTGCAGTGCTTGCGGATTGCGTGCTCCATCTCGCTGGCCTTGGCTTCGGCATTTCCCCCCGCGTGCGCATTGAGCTGATCGAGAAAATCCTCTGACAACAACTCCACCGGCGGCACTTTAGGATTGATCCCAAGGCTGATCAGGTGTTCGTTGATCAGATCCCGCACCTTCTGTCCGGCATCGCCTAAGCTCAACGTATCGTCTTTGTAGCGTTCCTTTGCCACCCGCTGGATGTAACCCAGTCGCTTTGCGGGAACCCGATATGGCTGGCCCGCGGTATGGGGCAGAATAATATCCAGGCTGCTAAGAAACTTTTTGAGGTAAACGTCAAAGTCCGCCCGAAGCTTTTCGTCCTTTAGCAGCTTCACTGCCTCATGGACCACAGCCGCATCATCTTCAACTGAAGGCAGCTCCCCCTCAACGAACGCCTGAATCTGCCGGACCTTGTTATCTGTAAACAGGTTTAGAAGCCGCTGGTACCGCTCCTGCAGCACCGGAACCTCGGAGGTAATGTTCTTCAGCCCACTGGCCAATTCCTGCTGTTCATCCGTAGCAGCGTACAGCGTCAAAGCCTCAGTGAGCTTGTGCGTCAGGCCAACGTAATCGACTACATAGCCCCGTTGCTTGCCCTTTTTCACCCGGTTGGTGCGCGCAATGGCTTGCAGTAGAGTGTGCTCACGGATCTTTTTGTCCAGATACATTACCTGCTCAACGGGCGCATCAAAGCCCGTAAGCAGCATGTCGCAGACCACCAGGAACGCGATGCCAGTGTAGGATTTGTCCGGATCATCGAAGGCAAAGGGTTTGCAAAAATTATCGACTGCATTCCAGGCCCTAGCCTGTCTACGGGCCTCGGTGATATAGGCTGCTTCGTTGGTGCCATCGCCGGAAATTACCACTGCTGCCTTCAGAAACTCAATTTGGCGAATTCTCTCTTCATCCGGCGCCGACTCTGCTCTCATCACCTTAAGCGTATCGGCCAAGGCCTGATGAATGGCTTTCTGGTAGCGCACTGCTGCCAGCTTGGAGTGGCAAACCACCTGCGCCTTAAAACCATTAGGAAAGATATGAGCCAGGTAGTGAGCTACCAGGTCCCTGGCAACAGCCTCGATACGCTGTTCGGCCTCCAGAATGTCGCCCGTGGCACCGTACTTTTTCTTGATAGCCAACAGTTCCTCTTCAGAGCGATCTCTGAACAGGTTTTCAAACTTTGTATCGAAGGCGTGTTTTTCGTTCAACGCGGCGTCCGAGGTTCGACCCTCATAGAGAATCTGCAACGTGGTACCATCTTCAACCGCATCCATCAGTTTGTACTTATCGATGTACTCACCGAATCGCTTCACTGTGCGTTTTTCACCGTGGCGTTCGGTAATCAGCGGCGTTCCGGTAAACGCAATGCGAGCGGCATTGGGGAACGCCTCAAAGATATTCTCCCCCAACTCGGAGCTCTGGGTACGGTGGGCTTCATCGATCATCAGCACGATGCGGGAGGAGCGATTGACTACCCCAAAGGTTTCCTTACCCGGAATCGCCTGGTAGGTACCCAAGGCCTCAGCTACGGAAATCGGCAGGCTCTGATCGGCAATCTGGAACTTATGTGCCATCACCATGTTTATGTCAGACTGGTCCGAGGCCAGATCCCAGCGAAGGGCCTGCCGACTTTCAATCACGTTGACGCGCCCGCCGATAAGCGTCGCCGTTTTGGCCAGCTGTTCTTCCAGGTCGGTACGATCATTGATCAGCACCAATTTGTAGTCATTCAGGTCTTTCGACGCCCGCAGCATGCGCGCTACAAACACCATGGTCAGACTTTTACCCGAACCCTGCGTGTGCCAGACCACCCCGCTCCTGTCTTCTGCTGTCTCGCCGTGGCGCAGGCGCTCAATAATTCTATTGGCGGCGCGGAATTGCTGATAGCGGCATACCACCTTGATTCGCGGTCCTCCGTCAGTATCCATATACACCGACGATGTACGCAGAATGCGCAGCAGGTTCGTTTTATTGAGCATCCCCTCGATCAGTCGATGCTGGGCATTCATCCCCTCAGCGTCGGAGTCATCGCGGGGCCATAGAGTTTTCCACGGGTAGAAGTGCTCTTCGCCAGAAGTGATGGTGCCATAATCGGCCTCCATACCACTGGACCGAATCAACAACAAATTACTGTGAAACAGGCGAGACTCGCCTTCCTTCAGGCCCTGGCGTGCGGTGTCTTCGCGCCGGTTCATATAACGCTGCAACTGGACAAAAGCTTCGGCCATAGGATTGGCGCAAGTGGGCCCGCCCTTCTTGCACTCCACAACGGCAAGCGGAATCCCGTTCACGAACAGCACAATGTCAGGGATGATGAACTGCTTAACACAACCGGGAGTGTCTATACGAAATTGGTTGATAGCCAGAAAGTGATTATTCGCCGGTGTATCGAAATCAATCAGTTTAACGACCGGATCCTGCTCACCGGTCTCTTCGTTGGTATCCACCTGGGCCTTGAATAGCAGCTTCTGTACCGCTTCGTTGGCTTCAAGCAAGGTGCGATTAGGTTGCCGAAGAACCTGCTCCTGCAAGTCCACAAGCTGCTTGTCGGTCAGCCAGGTATGACCGCTGGCACCCTGGTTCAGCGATGCCACTGCCTTGGTGAACACGTCGGGTAGCAACCACTGGCGAAAGCTTGCACGATGACTACGGGTCGGGTCGGATGGAATCTCCTGGCCCTGGTCGATGATCTCCCAACCAAGTGCTTTTAATTGCTGCAGAAACGGCTGCTCAACCTCCGTGTACTCACTCATTATTGTTCTTCCGATACATTCTTCACACTGCTTGCTGCAACGGAACCTGTTGCAGACGGATCAAGGCCAGTTCAAGTTTCGGAAGATCGAACAACTTAAGCTTGCGCTGGGCTGCAAAGTCTCCCTCTGGCCAGTGGCTTACACCTTTCAGCAGTGCCGCCGGCTCTGGCTCGACATGCTCTTCGGCTAACAACCAGTCTACTGTGGATAAGAGCTCCAACCCAAAGGGCGACTCAAAGCCATCAATCAAACGTGTGGTCTTTTCAAGCGCTGGCAAGTAGGCGCTGGCTTCCGTTTTCAGATACAGCGCCACCCTGTCACGCTGGGTATCGTTGAACCAGATGGTATCCAAGGGATCACTGTCGCTGATGCGCTTTTCGCTTTTCAGATAACTGCCGTCCAGTGCGTCCAGAAGATGGCGCAACCGGTCGGCGTAAGGGCCGTAATGTTTGGCCTCAAAACGCAAATCCAAGGGGTTGTCCAGACCTTCGGCCTCAATAGCTCGCTCCAGGAACCAGGCCAGTTTTTGGATTTCCAGAAAGCTGCACTCCATCCCCAGCACCCAGTAACGGCGCACCAACTCAGCAATCAGAGCGCGGGCCGGCGTCAGTTTTTCCACACCTCTCTTTTTGGCGACATTCTGATATCGGCTGGTAGGCTCATACACGACAATCTCCACATCTTCGAGATCACCGAGTGCCTGATCGATATGAGGTTTCACTTCTGCCCATTTCAGGCCACCGTTACCGGCGCCCAGGGGAGGAATGGCAATGGAGCGTACTTGATTGTCTTCGATGAAACGGCGCAGGTCGGCGAGGCCGTCGATGATCCACTCCATGCGGGACTTGGCGCGCCAATGCTGCTTGGTGGGGAAGTTAACAATCCAGCGTGGCCCCATCAGTTCGCCGGTTTCAGTGACAAACATCCGTCCAGTTTGAACCTCCCCATCCTTACACGCCTTGGCGTAGGCCACCATATTGGTCGGGAAACGCTCCTTGAACATCAGTGCGATCCCCTTACCCATCACACCAACCGTATTGACGGTGTTCACCAGCGCCTCTACGTCGGCGTCGAGTAGATTTCCGGTGGTGTAACTGATCATTGCACTCTCCCAAGAATGACCGTTCAACTCAAAAGTACCACTGAGGTATACTGTGGATATCCAATTGGACACCTAATCTGGCCGCCTGTTCTTGCAATTCCTGCTGTACCTGCGGGGTATAGCACACTGCACCCAACAGTGCCTCAATGGGCATCTGCCCATGAACCAGAGCCTCGGCCTGGTAGCGTTCGACCTTCTCCGGATCATTCGGGTCGCGCTGGAAGTTGCGCTGTTGCAACAACGGCCAGTCGATTGCATTCAGGTTTATGGGGTCATTGTAGTAATTTGCCGTCATGGTGTAAGCATGGCGGTCAGTAAAAACATAAGGCAGCCCCAGCTCTACAACCCGGTGCAAGCTAGAAACCAGAATCACGATATCCGCATTCGCAACGCGAGCAACACCGCCACGACCGGTATAGATGTTGTACAACATCGGGGAAAACGGCGTGAAGTAAAACGGCACGTAGTCATTCAGCATGCCTCCCGGTGGCAGCGGGACCGCGCGATGTGCACGACGGTTAATAAGTTCCTGGTTGCCGATGGTCACCCAATCTGGCGAACGTGCAGTGCTGTTGCCTGCGTGCAGACCATTAACCAGAATCCACGGTAGGTTCCGGCGGTGGGTTATCCGCCAGATTAGGGCCTTCTCGGGATTGAGGTTCGTGTATGCCATCAGCAGAACATGCCTCTGTTTACAACTACGTCGAGTGCCAGGTTTCGACTGCTGACCTCTTTAAGGACCTTGTCTCGCACCGTTTCATTTGGGACATACAACTTAAAAAAACCTGAAGGACTGACAGGTTCGGGCGACAAACACTCCGCCATACAGACACTTTTACAGTCTGAGTCGTGATAGTTCCTTTCCTGCATCAAATCCCAGTTAATTAGCTCAAAACCCTCTTGATAATCGTAGAATCTAAACTCCTGTCTGGCTAACGGATGCTTTGGCAGTATCTTCCAGTTATTTCCCTCGGCAAGGGCGCGCCGCACAGTAATCAAAACGAATTCTTCATTTGGCCGATCTTTTTGAACCCGCCCGTCAAAGGGGTTTCGTGAGAACCAGTGGAAAGGGACGTAGTTCTCCAGCCCATGCCCACCTCGGCCGACTAAAATCTCCGCATCGGCCACATCGTGGAATTCTTGCAAACCAGCTCGTGGCTGCAAGCCATTGTCCAAAATCGACCCAATATTATTCAGGCTTGTCAGATGATAAAGCAGTTTTTGTTCTTTTATGGTTGGCACAGATTATCACTCCTTGATAGCTAAACGGTTTCGACAGCCCGCTCTTCCTCGGATTCGACACGCACCTGGACCTCGCCGGTGAGCAGGTCGTGCATTAAGCCGGATTTTTGTTTTTGAAATTTCGCCAGTAGCAACCTGTCCTTCTCAATTCTGCAGTCTATAGAATCAATCCTTCGAGCTATCTCTAACTGCTCATCCATTGAGGTTGGCAAAGATATTATTACTCTCTGCAAATTAGTAGGGTTTATGTTTACCTGTTGAACCCCTGGGGTCGCGTAAACCCGTAAAGCATTTTGCGAAGCAACCTGACTCATCCAGTGTGAAAAATACTCAGGAAAAACAGACTCAGTTATTAAGTTCAATCTAACCAGATACGATGCAAAAGAACATTCCGGAAGTTCATCCTTCCAGATGGCGGTCTTTCCGACGTGCTCAATGGAGTTTGTCCTGTTGTACAGAACATCTCCAACGCTGAGCTTAACCTTGTATGCCTCAGGAGCTCTGCTGTATTTCATTTCCGAAACATCAAAACTATTGCTTTGAATATTGTTCATTCTGAGAACAGGGATGCCAGACGCTTTGTCGTCAAGACTAGTAGATATTCCGTACTGTACAGATTTTACGTACTTCCCAATTGGTGCAAACTCCCACTCCTTTGGAATCCATCCAATCGGGGTTTGTTGATACAGCTCAGGGGACTGTTCGCGACATGGGCGTAGTTGGCCGTCCGGGCCTATACCGCGGGTGAAAAGGTCGTGCATCAGCCCGGCCTTGATCTGCTGGTACTTATCGATCAGGACTTGCGTCTTTTCGATGGCCTGGTCAATGGTTCCCAGAATTCTGGCGATTTTATGTTGGGCTTCAATGCGAAATGAAGGGACGGGGAATGATTTGAGATCTTCTCCACCAACCGCAAGAAACGTTGAACCTTGGCTTCTACGGTGCAGATAGTGAACATTATCCGAGATTGCGTAGAGCAAGAATCCAGTATCTGCGACCTCATTGATCGCTCTAATAGCAGCAAGTCCCCGGCCGATGCAGTAACTTTGTTCACCCCAGTTCAATGTGCCAACAGGGGCTCTAACACTGATCAGGATCGATTCTGGTTTGGAAATTCTGAGAGGAGGATTACAGTATACTGCTGTCTGGGGGGACTTCCGACCGAACTCGGCACATCCTTGAAGAAATGGAAGCCCTTGCTCACTTGTATTGAGATTCACTGAGCCTGGAGACTGTCCCATCGTTATATCCGAGACATCTCCCAAGCACACCTTAACCAGGGGCTGGCCAGTTTGGGTGGCGCTATTCATATCCCAACTCCATCAGAAACGTGTGCAATTGCCGTGATGCATCATCCCGCTCGGCTTCGATCTGGCGAGCAGTGACAGCGTATTTTGTCCAGAGGTTTTCGATGCTCCTGATGCAGGCCCGTTGCTCGGCACGCAGGTAGGCACTGTAGATGCCCAGCAATCGCGTCTTGAGACGGGCAATAATCACAGTGCGGGCCTCATCGATAGAAATCTTCTTGCGAGCACTTTCAACGAGCTCATCACGCTTGCTTTCGATACCTTTGAGCGTCGCTTTCAGTGCCTTAACTTCATCTTCGAGGGCCTTATGACGGGTCAGGCTGGTTTCGATTCGCTGAGCGCTGTTCCAAGCGTGACGGCCTTGAGCCACGGCATCGCGTAGTGGTGCATTCCATTCACTGTCGAAGCCCTGCTCTTCGGCCAACTCGACAATTCGCAGACCATTTTCAAAGGTGGGATCCTTTCCGGCCAGGCCTTCAGTGCAGTAATAGCCTTTCCTGCTAGCTGGTGGCAGTTTATCGACGGCTTTCAGTTCCGCGAACAGATTAGCGGTGAGGCTTTTGATAGCTTTGAGCTGGGCCTTCCAGTCGGCAGTACGGCCCTTGAGTTCATCCTTTTTGCTTTTGACCGCGTCACCGGGCATTACACCAGTATCTTCGGTGTCTTCAAAATCATCTTCGTCCGCTGCGGCAAACAATGCTTGCAGTTCGGTCAAGCGGGCCTGAGCCTGCTCCTGTTCGGCCAGCACCTCCGGGAACTGGCTTTCCAGAATCTCGTCATCCGGAATTAATTCAGGTCCCCAGCCACTAGCGGCGATGGACTTGAAGTCGGATTTAAGGCTGTCGAAATAACTGGCCAGAGCACCACGCACCTGAAAGGGCGTGAGCAAGCCGTTATCCGCCAGGGCCTCTTCGATGCCTCGCAACAGCTGGCTGCGCATCACATAGACATTGCGCGGCCTGGCCTGCTGATTGGCGGCATCCGGTGCCAGGGCCTCGACCACTGGTAAGTTGTCATCCCACCAGGTCTCCAGCACGTCCATTACTCGCTTGTTAGCGGCAGCTACGCCCGGATGTTGGTTGATAAGCCCGGCAATCTCTCGCTTGTCTGTCAAAGTCGGCGCAAAGTCCATGTAGGCGGTATCTCGTGGAACGAACAGAGCACCCTTGAGGTCAATGTAATTACGCCAGTAGTTATCGAGACTGTCGATTTCCACAATTGGCACGCCACCGTGGAGGTGTGCGCGCACGTCATGGGGTTCCGGTGGCGGAGCGTTGTCGACGTACCGGCGGATGTTGCAGTTGAATCCTTCCTCACGTAGCTCAGCGAAAGGTACCGGGCGGGCATAGCCCGCAATCTCCTGCCCCTGACGATAGGCGTAGATAATTTTATCGATATCTTCAGGACGCAGATGATTCTGGGCTTTGCCTTCACGGTATTCGCGATCGGCATTTATGAATAAAACTGAGTCACGCTCCCGGGCACCGGCCTTGTTCAGTACCAGAATACAAGCGGGAATGCCTGTACCGTAGAACAGGTTGCCGGGCAGTCCGATCACAGCCTCCAAGTAGCCCTGCTCGATGAAGTACTTACGCGCCTCTCGCTCCTCACCGCCACGGAATAGCACACCGTGGGGCATCACCGTCGCCATACGGCCATCGTGCTTGAGCACAGAGAGCATGTGCTGAACGAACATCAGATCAGCTTTCTTGCCCTTCTCTGGCATCATGACCGGAAATCGCCCGGTGAACTTGAGGTCTTTCTTGATGTAGTTCTGGCTAAAGGGAGGATTCGCGACCACCCGATCGAACCGCTTTAATTCGTTGTTCTCGTCAAGGTGCTGTGGCTCACGAATGGTATCTTCCTGGCGGATATCAGCGTGAGAAATGCCATGCAACAGCATGTTCATCTTGCAGATCGACCAAGTGGTGCCGATCTTTTCCTGGCCATACAACGCCAACTCCCGGGCATCGCCACCTTTTTCCCGCAGAAAGTCGCGCATCTGGATCAGCATGCCGCCAGACCCAACAGTCGGGTCGTAGACGCTCATGCCTTCTTCCGGATCGCAGATTTCAGCGCACAGTCGAACCACTTCCCAGGGAGTGTAAAACTCACCGGCTTTTTTACCGGCGGAATCGGCAAAGTATTTGATCAGCCATTCATAGGCGGCACCGAGAAGATCCGGAAACTCGAAATCCTCATCACGCAGGGGGATTTTCTCGAAGTTCTGAACGAAGTCAGCAAGAGTGTCATCATCCAGAGTACGCTGGCCGATTTTGCGGTTGAAGTTGATGCCGCTGAGCACGTCCTGCAGAGCATCCGGGTTGGCGTCTTCAATTGCGCCAAGTGCTTTGTTCAGGGCAGAACCTACGTTCTCTTTGACGTGTTTGAGAGCTGGACGCGGCACAGTTTTGGTCTGTATTTTGCCGTCCTCATCCTTGACCGCCTCGCCTTTCTCATTCTTTACAGTCACGATCTCTTCCCAAGACTCGTTCCATCGGGCACTTGGTGGCACATAGAAGTACTTGCCCGAATAATGATCCGGGTCGACCAGTTCTCCCTCGATGTCTTCCTCTGACATGCCTTGGGCCTTGAACTGTTTACGCAGTTCATCCCGCCGTTGATCGAACAAATCACTGGCACGCTTGAGGAACAACATGCCGAAGATGTATTCCTTGTATTCGCTGGCATCCATGCTGCCGCGTAAGTCGTCGCAGGCGCGTAAGAGCAGGGATTCGAGATGGGAAAGCGTCAATTTCATCGTGAAACCTTGGTATTCATCGGACTGCCTCTGCGCTCTGTGGCATAACCAGGGGCGAGGACAGCGTTTGAGCATTGTTTAAGTGTTTCGTGGTTCCGCAGCCACAGGTGATACTCGTAGGCGGGTAACCGGTGATCCGAGCTACAGTCCACATTCCAATGGCGCAGGAGGTAGCAGGCACGAGCAGCTCGAATGGCGACTCGCCGCACCGGCTGCGTAGTTTGTGAAGAAGTGTCTGCTCGGTCCATATTGAAGTCGAGCGCAATGGCCTTGGGATGATCGTGTCCCGGATGAGGTACTAACTCTAGAGTGAGCTGTTGGTTCCACTCAGTGTCTGCGGCTTGCAGTTCGGCAGGGGCTATCTCGGTATGGTCGATACGTATGTCAGTGATGCGGGTGCAGACAAAATCACGGAACTGACTGCGCTTACGGCAGTAACCGCGTACGTGCCAACGCTGGCCATTGTTGACGATACTATGCGGTACGATCACCCGTTGGCTACCGCCAGAACTGAGAGATATGTAGATAAGTTTGACAGCTTGCCCCTGACTGATGGCTCTACTCAGGGTAGCCAGGGTGTCTCGCGGTGGCGCAATCAGATCGGGGGTATCCTCGCAGAATCCCGACACTTCCCGGGGTGAAGTCACCCCATCGCCAAAGCCATGGGCCAGCGTGTTGAGGGCCGTCTGGCTGTCATGAGGGAACAAGGGCTTGAAGTGGCCTGTTCGATAATAACGCTTGTTTTCGTGGCGTAAGACCAAATTCTCCGGGGCGAGCTCGCGGTAGAGGGTAAAATCTCGGGTACCAGAAGCCACTGCCGTACCGAAATGTTCCATCAACTCGCCACGGGCGATAGAGCCCTGATACTGAAGCCGGAAATCAATATAGGCCAGACGCTCGCGTTGAGCATAGGCGTAGTTGTCTAGTTTTGATGCGGGCTCAGCGAACACCTGTAGGCACCTTCATGCGGTGGGCGATGGCTAGCTACCTTAGAGTATCCGCTGTAATGTAGCAATCATTTTGATTCTTTCTTCAACAAGCTAGACGTCAGCTGGTATCAGACCTTCCAGCTCCAATTCATCCATATCGCAAGCAAGCTGGAAGAGCGCTGCTTCATTAGCTTGGCAAAGCTTTCGAATCTGTACCTGATTGGCGTTTGCACGTCGTAGCACCTCGAAGCCCTTTTCGGTCGCCTCTATTACCGGTAGCTCCCAGTCATGAGCTCTTGAAAATGCTCGTTTGTGGTAACGGTACTGTCCTTCTCGGGGAATGTAGTGGCTGATCACCCGGTGCTTTCCGGAACCATCGTTCTTCCGCTTAAATTCGTTGTAAAACCAGAACATCTCAAGCTTGTTGTCGCGCAGTCTCGCCCTGCAACCGTAATGCCCCGGATAGCCGGGAGTGCTAACGCCACGATGTTTCCGGTTCTGAGCCCAGAAAAAATCACACCAGCGTTGTGCTATGTAAAAGTACCGGTGCTGTTCGAGAATCGTGTTCTTGTATACAGCCCGGAGGAATAGTTCAGAATCGCTATAGGCCTGAACTGTCAGTTCTTCATGATCAACACCCTCATGCCGAGCAGCTCTTCTCCAGGCAGCTGAGACTTCTTCAATCTGTGTGTTTTGATTGGTTGGTTTCATCATAAGGTGCTCCGTTTGTAATCACGGAGCAAATGTTATCCAACCGACGGCTTCAGGATCCTATCCGTTCTTTCCCTTTTTGGGCGCATAGAACGCCTTCAGGTCTCTGACTCGGGCGGAAAAGGGCCGAGACTTAGCCAGTTTCTCTCCAGATAACCTATCTGATGGGGGACCTGAGTCAGTCATTCCCATAACTACAGAATTATGGCAAAAGAGCGGACGCCCATACCTCCCCCTTTTATGGGGGACCTATCATTATGACCAGTTGATCCGGCAGGTCTCCTGAACATTTTTGAGTGTTGGGGTGGGAGTCGTTGATGCGAAAGATTCATCACAAAGGTCTGTTGCGAGACCCGAAGCTGGCTGCAAACTCTCATTCGCCATTCAGCGAAAGCAACGAGCCTCGAAAGGGACTCCGAAAAGACTCCCTAGAAAAAATTGTTGAGCACTGTGCTGTGCGAACCTTTAAAACTACTTGATCACAGTTCACTGAGGATCTCAGCGCATCAAAAAATGCAACTGATACCGAACACTGACTTTCACATGTGAAAGTCACACAACAGAACGGATCGAAAAATATACGAAAAACGGAAAAATCAGGGAGAAACGCCAGGGTTTTATTGTTACGGCTTCCCTTGTCTCGATTTTTTTAATTTTATTATCAGTTAGTTAAAAGACAGCCCCGCCTTTACGCCCTTTAAGAGCAATTCCACGGTTCTCCCCCAAGACGAATATTTCCGATGATTGCTCCCGGCAATCAACAAACGAACGGGAGTAGCCATGACGAAACAATTAAACGCCACCACCGAGCGCCTGCTGACATATGAGGAGGTTTGTACGGTTTTGAAAACGTCGCAGGCAACACTGCGCCGCTATGTAAAACAAGGCCGGTTTCCGGCACCAGTAAAGCCCAACCCCAGTGGCAGGGCTGTCCGCTTTCGCTACCAGGATGTGAAGGCTTGGCTGGACAAGCTGTGAGAGGAGCGGGCTGATGCAATACAAACTTCAAGAAGACGGGCTCTATGCTTTATCAGGTGACCACTGGCAGCGTGTAGGCGGTTGGATTCAGGTAATGGCTCGTACCAGATTAACCGACAAACGGCACGGGCATGGAGCGTTGCTGGAGTGGCAGAATTTCGATGGTGTGAAGCTACGCGAGGTCGTCTATGCTCGAGATCTCAACAGCGATAATGCCCGGCAGGTGCGAGATATGCTGGTTGATACCGGTTATCCACTGACACCCGGGCAGGCAAGCTGGAGCCGGCTTCAGCACTATCTGTTGGAACAGATGGCTCTGGCCGAACCGGCGACGGTGGTTAATCGAACTGGTTGGCACGGTGCGGTATTTGCTACCAGTAACTGGACGATCGGCTGTGCTGACGAGCCGCACCATTTTGTAGGCCAGTTATCAGGTTCTCCAACGTTAGAGGAGTCCGGCAGTCTCAGCGACTGGCAGACTTATGTCGGTGAGCTATGCCAAGGCAACCCATTAGCGATATTCAGCATTGGAACGGCGCTGGCTGCGCCACTGATTGCGTCTGCTGGTATGGAAAATGGCGCCATCCACCTGGTTGGAGCATCGTCGACTGGGAAAACGACCTTGTTGCAATTGGCGGCCAGCGTCTATGGGAGCAACCGCTATGTCCGCAGTTGGATCTCAACCAGTAACGGATTAGCGGCAGTCTCTTCAGAGCACAACGACATGCTGCTGCCGCTGGATGAAATCGGAATGGCCCGTCCGGAGGACATCGATACGGCCATATACCAGATCATGAACGGCTCAGGGAAGCTACGCGCTAACGTTTCCGGCGAGCTGGCCACGACCTCACATTGGCGAACGCTGGTGTTGAGTAGTGGAGAAGTCTGGATTGCAGAGCTACTTCAGCAGATCGGTAAACCGTTACGCGCTGGTCAGCAGATACGCCTGGTGGAGCTCCCAGTGTTTGGGACCTACGGTGCGTTCGACGAACTACATGGTCACAAGCATCCTCAACAATTTGTGGACGAACTGAAGTCTTCTTGTCAGCGCTACCACGGCGCTGTCATTCGGGAGTGGGTGTCATTGCTGACCGAGCGTCATGACGAGCTGAACAGCTACCTGAGTCACGAAATTGGTCGCCTAAGCGGTATTTGGACACGAGACCAGATGGCATCGCAGGTGCAACGGGTCATCAGGCGGTTTGCGCTCATAGGGGCGGCACTTTGTCTCGGTAGTAGGAATTTCATTCTCCCTTGGAGCGAGGAAGAGTCCTTGGCAGCCGTCCACCGAACCTTGAAGGCTTGGCTGGATAATAGAGGCCACTCCAGAAATTCGGAGGAATTCCGGCTTCTCAAAGCGCTGGAGCGGGCCATGAAAGTCTGGGAGCGCAGTCTCAGTGATATTGAACAAGCGAGTGGCCAGGGGGGAGCTGGTTTTCGACGCTTACACGAGGGACGCGAGTTGTGGTTGATCTATAAATCGCACTTCCTGAAGCGGCTCGGGCTGCCGACCCATTACATGAGGGAAGTGGAGGTGCTGTTACAGCGTGACTGCCTGGTGAGTAATGAGCGCTCCCGTGGGACCTACAAAACCAGGGTCAACGGAGATTTGCAGCGGTTCTTTGCGCTCAGGCCTGACCAAGTTAGGCGGCAACTTGAAGAACTGGAGAGAATTGAGCATGAGGACTGACACGGTGTTCCCAATTTCCCAGTTTTCCCACTTTGGTTATGGCGGTGTAGGGGTAGAGCTATGACAGAAAAAGAGATGTTACAGCGAGTATTGCAGGACATGATGGTCCTCAAAAAAATCATTTTGGACCATATTAATGGTAGCAAGGCCCCGGAGGCCGACAAGGAGATCATGAGCCTTGAGGAGTGTGCGGAATACACTGGGCTAAAGAAAAGCACCCTGTACCAGCTAACCTCCCAAAAGAAGATCCCTCATTTCAAGCCAAACGGCCATCGGATCTTTTTTCGCCGCGCAGACATCCTGAAGTGGCTCCAGTCCAACAGGATCGCGACGGCGGACGAGATCGAGCAGTCGGCTGCTCAGCACCTGGTGAGCCACCGAAGACCAGGACGGCGGAGTGTTTGATGTGAGGCAGGTGTATAGAGGGGCTCTGAAAGCCCCTCTCATCACCTAGGCTGCACATTCCCCAACCCCGTCCAAAGACTCCTCAAATATGTCAGGAAAACTCCTCATGGCCTCTGTGCGGCGGGTTTCGAGTATATCGGCATAGATTTCGGTGGTTCTCAGCTCACTATGGCCCAGAAGTCGCGACAGTGAGTAGATATCCACACCCCTGGCCAGTTGATTGACCGCAAAGGTATGCCGTCCGGCATGGAAAGTGACATTCTTGGTGATTCCTGCCCGCATGACCCACTGCGCTAATGCAACGTTGGTGTAGGAGTCATACTTCAGACCCTTGAATACCCTATCACCTGGCTTACCGCGATTCTCTAGGTTCAACAACCTCACCGCTGAGTCTGGAAGATCCAGGTATTGCAGTGAGTTCCCGGCGTTCACCAGCTTCTTCTGCCGAAAAATGATGCGGTAGTGGCCATCGGTGAATTCCTCTATCTCACCCCAGACCAGCTTGTGGATGTCTGACCAGCGAAGGCCTGTGGTGCAGGAGAACAGGAAAGCCCGCCGCAGCACGTCATAACGGCATTCGGCTTTGGTTAGAGCCCGTACCTCTTCCAGGGTCAAGTAAGTGCGTTTCGTGTTTTCCGGCTTGATGGACTTGACCTGTTGAACCGGGTTGTCGCGGACAATGCCATCCCGATAGGCTTGGTTGAGTGCTGCCCGAACCTTGTTGAAATAACTGCTGGTGGTGTTCTTGGCTAGTTTGGTACCGGATTTGGTGGTGGCCTCATGCAGAAGGTAGTGCCGGAACCCCTCCAGGAATCGCTTATCGACTTGTTCAAAGGTCAGTTCAGACAAGCCATGGTAGCGGTGCAGGTGGTGACGGGTGGAGATCCAGATCGAATGGTTGGATTTGCTTCCGGAAGCTTTCTCGTCAGTCAGCTGGTCGAAGTAATCGAAGAAGCTGGCAGAAAGCTTGGTCCGATCATCCAATCCATGTCGTGACGACTCGATTTCCAACAGCCGTTTTGCCCGGATGGCCTCAGCCTTCTGATTCACGGTCTTGTTGTGCTCGCGCTCCGCCGGAAGTCGAGGTTTGTCGTAGAGGAACAGGTTCAGGGGCTCATACGAGCGCTTCTGCGCCCGAGAACCGTTCTGGCCTGTCTTGGAACCGTGATAGTAGACCAGTCGCAAGGCACGGTGGCCGTTCTTGTCTGGTTCGCGTTTCTGGATAGTGATTTTCATGTTTTGCTCCTTTTGTGCTCCGAGTGCTCCGAAAACTTATACTCGGAGCACACACGGAGCAAGAGGGGGCAAAACGGATCAAATTGCCTGCAAAGAAATAGAATAAATTTCTTTATAAAACAATGTCTTATTTGTATTTGGTTGGATGCTTTTCGATCTTTTTGGCCATTTTACTTCCCGATGCAGAAGCTGCCAAAAATTTTGCCAAGCAGATCATCGGCGCTAAATTCACCGGTGATCTCTCCCAGCGCTTGCTGTGCGTCTCGCAGGTCTTCGGCGAGAAGCTCGCCAGCGCCGTAGCCATCCAACTGGGCGCGGCCGGTATCAAGGGCAGCCATGGCGCGGTCAAGGGCATCCAGGTGGCGGCGGCGGGCGGAGAAGCGGCCCTCCGTCGTTGCAGAGAACCCCATGACGTCTTTTAAATGCGTTTTCAAACTGTCCACACCCTCTCCGGTTTTTGCAGACAGCCGAACAATGGGAGTGGCTGTGGATAAGTCAATGCCCGGCGTTTCGGCACTGGCATCAATTTTATTACGCACCAGGGTAAGCCTGCTTTGATCGGGGAGGCGCTCCACGAACTCAGGCCAGATGCTCATTGGGTCGGTAGCCGCTGTGGTGGATGCATCCACCATGAGCAGTACTCGGTCGGCCTTTTCGATCTCTTCCCATGCCCGGGCAACACCGATTTTCTCTACCGCATCGGGCGTATCACGCAACCCGGCAGTATCGATGATATGCAGCGGCATGCCGTCTAGGTGAATGTACTCCCTCAGTACGTCACGAGTGGTGCCCGCGATGTCCGTCACAATAGCCGTATCCTGCTCGGTCAGTGCGTTCAACAGGCTCGATTTGCCCGCATTGGGGCGCCCTGCGATCACCACGCTCATGCCTTCACGTAGCAGAGCGCCCTGCCCAGCGGCTTTGCGAACGCCAACCAGCGCTTGCTGAACACTCTCCAGATGCGTGGCGACATGGCCATCGGCGAGAAAGTCGATTTCCTCCTCAGGAAAATCGATGGCGGCTTCCACGTAAACGCGCAGTTCGATCAGCCGCTCCACCAGGGCGGAAACCCGCTGTGAGAACTCGCCCTGTAACGAGCGCACGGCATTTTCAGCGGCAGAGCGGGAGGTGGCATCGATCAGGTCGGCAATTGCTTCCGCCTGTGCCAGATCCAGCTTGTCGTTGAGAAAGGCACGTTCTGAGAACTCCCCAGGCCGGGCCAGGCGAGCGCCTAGCTGCAGGCAGCGCTCAAGCAGCATATCCATAATGATGGGGCCGCCGTGGCCTTGAAGCTCCAGCACGTCTTCACCGGTGAAGGAGTGGGGGCCGTTAAACAGGAGCGCGATGCCCTCGTCAATAATGCCCTCAGCGCCGTGAAACGGACCGTAGTGGGCGTAACGGGGAGCAGGGCAATCACCCAGTATCTCAGCGGCTATCGAGCGGCAGGCGGGGCCTGATACGCGAATGATGCCCACACCGCCACGGCCAGGTGGGGTTGCCAAGGCGGTAATGGTGTCTTGGGTATAGAGTCGGTCGGCCATGACGCTTCCTAAAGACGAAAAAGGGAGAGTGTATCGCGATGGCGCTCATGATGAGCACGTTCGCCCTAAAACGCCAGACCCCCGCAAAGGCGGGGGTCTGGGAGTAGCAGAGGAGAGCGATTACTTGGTTCGCATCCCTTTGCCGACGCTTGGGTCATTCTCGATGCTGCGCGTAATGAAGTACTGCTGCGCCACCGAGATGATGTTGTTGACCACCCAGTAGATGACCAGACCTGCCGGGAACCACAGGAAGAAGAAGGTGAAGATGATCGGCAGCATCTTCATGATCTTCGCCTGCATGGGGTCTGGCGGTGTCGGGTTCAGCATCTGCTGAACGAACATCGAAATACCCATCAGAATCGGCAGGATGAAGTAGGGGTCTTTCACCGAGAGATCCTGGATCCAGAACATGAACGGCGCGTGGCGCAGCTCGACGGATTCCAGCAGCATCCAGTACAGGGCGATAAATACCGGCATCTGTACCAGAATCGGCAAACAGCCACCCAGCGGGTTGATCTTCTCTTTCTGGTAGAACTTCATCATCTCTTGAGACATTTTCTGGCGGTCGTCGCCATACATCTCTTTGAGACGCTGCATCTCTGGGCCCAGTTTGCGCATACGCGCCATGGACTTGTAGGCCTTGGCAGACAGCGGGAAGAGCACCAGTTTTACCAGCACGGTCAGCAGAACGATCGACCAGCCCCAGTTACCGACGATGTCGTGGATCTTATCCAGCAGCCAGAACAGCGGGTTGGCAATGAACCACAGCCAGCCGTAATCCACGGTGAGCTTAAGGTTCGGTGCGACTTGCTCAAGGTAGTCCTGAACCTTCGGACCCATGTAGAGCGTAGCACTCAGCGTAGCTTCACCCTCGGCGGCCACGCTGCTGGTAGGGCCAGCAAAGGCCACTACGTTACGATCACGAGAATCGGTCGTTACGTAGTAGAGGTTCTGCTGGTTTTGAGCCGGTGCCCAAGCCGATACGAAGTAGTGCTGGATCATCGCGATCCAGCCCCCTTGGGCCTCGCGATTGTCGAAGTTACGGCTTTGAATCGTATCGAAGTCGATCTTTTCGTAGCGCGCTTCTGGCGTAGAGTAGGCCGCCCCTAGATAGGAGTTCATGCCCATGGCCACACCGCTGGACGGATCCGGGCTGTTATCGCGAGCCAATTGGCCAATGAAGCGAGCGGTAACCGGGGCTTCGGTGTTGTTGGCCAGGTAGTAGCTCACGTTCACGGCATAGCTGCCACGATCAAACGTGAGGCGCTTGATGACATCGACGCCATTCACGTCGGCCGTCAAGTCAACGCTGAGCTGCTCTTCGTCATCGCCGAGGCGATATTCGTTACGCTCGGGCGTGAAAGCGATGCGGCTTGCTTGGCCATCCAGCTGCAGGCCAGAGCGGGCGACGTAGCTGCGCGTGGCGTTGTCCGACAGCAGCACGTAGTTGCGGTCGGAATCCAGCGTCAGCTTATGCTGCGGCAAGGCCGCGTAGACGATATCGCCACCGAAGGGGTCGATACGGACATCCAGGACATCCGTGGTGACCGCAATGAAGTCACGGCTAGCGGTGTCGCTCTGCTCGTCGCCAACGCCTTCACTGATGGCGTTATCCGGTGCGGAGGTACTGGGGACGGAAAGATCGTTACTAGCGTTCTCGCTCGCAGGTGTCCCATTGCTGCTTTGGGTGATCTCTGGCGTCGAGTCGTAGGTGGTCTGCCCGTAATCCTGATTCCACTGTACAACCAAAAGGTAGGCAAGCACTGCCAGTGGAATCAGTAATAAAAGTCGTTTTACGTCCATGAGGGTTCTGCCCGATGGGTGGTGAACATGCTAATGGCGCAGTGTCATTTACTCGACCCATGACACACGAAAGCCTGCCAAGCGGCAGGCCGAGGTCGAGCGGCGAGGTGTGTCGTCAAGCGTCACGTGTTACGCCATGAGGCGGGGGAGGTGCAGACACCGCCTGTGCGTCGCGCTGAAGCCGTTTCCACATGCCGTGTAGCTGGCGGGTGAGCGTTTCGTTATCGACATCCTGTACGCCCCGTTTTGCCAATATCACGATATCCACAGAGGGTAGGTGATCCTGACGTAGGCGAACGGATTCCCGAACGAGTCGCTTGAAGCGGTTACGATCCACAGCGAGCTTCACATTTTTCTTGCTGACCACCAGTCCAACGCGGGGGTATCCCCGAGTACTCATGCGCGCTAGCGCCATCATACCTTTGCCATGAACTTTGAGGTCGGCTTGTTCAAACACGTGACTAAAGTCCCCGGCAGTTAGCAAACGTAAGCACCGGGGAAAGCCTTGAGGCGACACACGCAATCCGAGATCAGGCGCTCAGACGCTTGCGGCCTTTGGCACGGCGGCGTGCGATCACGGCGCGACCGTTTTTGGTTGCCATACGAGCACGGAAGCCATGCGCGCGCTTGCGCTTGAGAACGCTGGGTTGAAAAGTGCGTTTCATAACTCGTTATTCCCACGTGGTTTAGGACGGAAAGTGAATTCCAAAAGACCCGGTCCAGTGAGGAACTAGCCGGGGAGTTTCAATTCAAGACCGGAAATTGTAGAGACTTCCCGCGCCGGGTGCAATTTTTCCTTGCATAAAAAGCGTGAAAAAGGCAATAGCGGCGCGGCTTGACGCCCACCACTCGTTTCCATGCATCACACTACTATTACTAATGAAGTTATTTAAAACCTACTGTTATTAATAGTGGGGATACTATTTGTGGATAAGTCATTTTAATATATTTTTATCAACAGCTTGAAGGGATAAAAAATCTGTGCATAAGCATCGAATAACGCGCGAATAAACTGTGAATTTGGTGTGGCCAAGCAGAGACATCTTGCCCAAAAAGAGGCTTGTACCCATGACGTCACCGGGTTTTCCTAAGAGCTTATGGTAAGTTGTCCACAGGCGAAAAAGAGCCGCTAGCCCGTGTGGATAACCGTCTCGTTGGGCGCTACAATGGTCGGCCGTTTTCAACCGATGGTGAGATGAGTGTCACTCGCGCTTTGGCAACAGTGCCTGGACTACCTGCAGGACGAACTGAATTCACAGCAGTTCAATACCTGGATACGTCCGCTGCAGGCAGAAGAAGGAGAGACCAATGAGCTGCGCTTGTTGGCGCCGAATCGCTTTGTGCGCGACTGGGTGAGTGATAAGTACGCCAAGCGTATTAGTGAACTGATGCGCGAGCTGGCGCCCTCCAAGCCTCCCAAAGTCAGCTTGACGGTGGGTAGCCGCCGGGCCGCAGCCCCCGCCCCTCAGCCTCGCGATCTAGGTCATCCGGTGTCAGCTGCACCGGCGCAGCCAGCGTCGCCTGCAGTGCATACGCCGCCCCGGGGAGACATCGCCGACGAGCGTGAAATCGATCAACTGCGTGAAGAGAGCGCCGCCAATCGACGCGGTAATGAGCGTCAGGTTCAAGTCGAAGGCAGCTTGAAGCACAATAGCGGCCTGAATCCCAATTTCACGTTTGATACTTTCGTGGAAGGTAAATCTAACCAGCTGGCCCGTGCGGCGTCCCGCCAGGTGTCGGAAAATCCTGGCGGTGCCTATAACCCGCTGTTTTTATACGGTGGCGTCGGCTTGGGTAAAACGCACTTGATGCACGCTGTGGGCAATGCGCTGGCAGGTCGCCGGGAGAATGCTCGCGTGGTTTATCTCCACTCTGAGCGCTTCGTGGCCGACATGGTGAAGGCGCTACAGCTCAATGCGATCAACGATTTCAAGCGTTTCTACCGCAGCGTCGATGCCCTCCTGATCGATGACATTCAGTTTTTTGCCGGTAAAGAGCGCTCCCAGGAAGAGTTCTTTCATACGTTCAATGCGCTGTTAGAGGGCGGTCAGCAGATGATCCTGACCTCTGACCGCTACCCAAAAGAGATCAGCGGCGTCGAAGAGCGTCTGAAGTCGCGCTTTGGCTGGGGGCTCACCGTCGCCATCGAGCCGCCGGAGCTCGAAACCCGGGTAGCGATTTTGATGAAGAAGGCCGATCAGGCCAAAGTGGATCTGCCACACGATGCTGCCTTCTTCATTGCCCAGAAGATTCGGTCTAACGTGCGTGAATTGGAAGGCGCGTTGAAGAAAGTCATTGCTGACTCACACTTCATGGGTAAGACCATCACCCAAGATTTTATCCGTGAGTCGTTAAAAGATCTTTTAGCGCTGCAGGATAAGCAGGTGGGGGTGGATAATATTCAGCGCACGGTGGCTGAATATTACAAAATCAAAGTGGCGGATCTGCTTTCCAAGCGGCGTTCACGCTCGGTAGCGCGCCCCCGACAGGTCGCGATGGCGCTGGCGAAAGAGCTCACCAATCATAGCTTGCCAGAAATTGGCGATGCGTTTGGTGGCCGTGATCACACCACCGTGCTGCATGCCTGCCGCAAAGTAAAAGCGTTGCAAGAAGAGAATGCGGATATTCGCGAGGATTACAAAAACCTTCTTCGTCTGCTAACCAGTTAACCTTTTTCGTTTACGCCTGCCAAGCGGCAGGCCTTTCAGGATAGAAAACCGGAGTTTCGATGAAATTTACCATTTCCCGAGAGGCGCTGCTTCGCCCGCTGACTCTGGTGGCGGGCGTAGTAGAACGGCGCCAAACGCTGCCTGTGCTCTCTAACGTACTGATTCAAGTAGAAGGCGACCAGGTCGCCCTGACCGGTACGGACCTAGAAGTTGAACTAGTAGGCCGCACGGTCGCCAGCCAAGTTGACCAAGCGGGCGCTGCTACGGTGCCGGCTAGAAAGCTGATGGATATCTGTAAGTCGCTGCCCGATCAGTCCGACATTCAACTGGCGGTCGAAGAAGGGCGTGCGGTTTTACGTAGCGGTCGTTCGCGCTTTACACTTTCTACACTTCCTGTGGCAGAGTTTCCCAATATCGAAGATGCCGACGGAAGTCAGGAGCTTAGCGTTCCCCGTGGCACGTTAAAGCATTTGATCGAGTCCACCTCCTTTGCCATGGCTCAGCAGGACGTACGTTATTACCTCAACGGCATGCTGCTAGAGATTCAGAGCAACCTGCTGCGCACGGTCGCCACCGACGGGCACCGGTTGGCGATGTGCTCGCGTCCTATCGAGGTCGCGGTCAGCCAATCCCAAAAGCTGATCGTGCCTCGTAAAGGTATTTTGGAGCTGTCCCGTCTTTTGGATGACAGTGACGAGCCGGTTAGTCTGACGCTTGGCGCTACCCATGTACGCGCCCATACGGGAGACTTCACGTTCACGTCGAAGCTGATCGACGGCAAGTTTCCGGACTACGAGCGCGTGGTGCCGCGTAATGGCGACAAAGTACTCATCGCCGAGCGTGCCGAGCTTCGTCAAGTGCTGTCGCGTACCGCCATTCTCTCCAACGAAAAGTACCGCGGGGTGCGCCTCTACTTGGAAGAAGGCAACCTCAAGGTCATGGCCAATAACCCCGAGCAGGAAGAGGCCGAAGAGAACGTCGCCGTGGAGTACAACGGTAGCGCCATGGAAGTGGGGTTCAACGTGGGCTATCTGGTCGATGTGCTCTCCGTGCTGGACGAAGAGCGGGTACAGATGACCCTAGCCGACCCCAACAGCAGTGCGCTGCTGGAAGAGCCAGGCGGTGGCGATGCGCTCTATGTCGTGATGCCGATGCGCCTGTAACGCACGGAAGGGAGTTGAAGAACGGCGCTTCTGCAACCAGAAGCGCCGTTTTCGCATAGGGCACGTCTGGCGATTTGAACGGTCTTACAAGGTGCATTGACGGATGAGCGTGACACAACTCACTTTTCAGGGGCTGCGTAATTTAGCGCCGGTCACGCTTCATCCCTCATCGCGTATTAACGTGATCCATGGCGTCAACGGCAGCGGAAAGACCAGTCTGCTAGAGGGCATTCATATCCTCGGCATGGGGCGTTCCTTTCGCACTCGCCAGCTCAAAAACGTCATCCAATCGGACGCCCCCTATATGACGCTGCACGGCCGTTTGGCAGGGGATCCCGAGGTGACCCTTGGCGTGAGGCGTATGCGCGCTCAGCGTGAGCTGGAGCTACGCCTGAGGGGAGAGAAGGGCGTGAGGTTAGCCGAACTCGTCGAGGCCATGCCGCTGCAGCTCATCAATCCAGATGCGTTTCGTTTGCTGGAGGGGTCGCCAGCAGGGCGTCGTGAGTTTTTGGATTGGGGTGTGTTTCACGTGAAACACCACTTTCTGGATGCTTGGCGTCGGACCCGGCGTGCGGTGAAACATCGGAATGCGCTTCTCAGGCGTGGTAGAATAGTTCCCAATGAAATAGCGGTTTGGGAGCAAGAGTTAGCACTCTGGGGCGAACAAATGAATGCGCTTCGCCAAGCATGGTTCAGCGAATTTCTCCCCGTGTTCGATAAAACTCTGAAGACG
The DNA here is from genome assembly GCF_030247125.1 of Halomonas sp. LC1. Taxonomy (NCBI): domain Bacteria; kingdom Pseudomonadati; phylum Pseudomonadota; class Gammaproteobacteria; order Oceanospirillales; family Halomonadaceae; genus Halomonas; species Halomonas sp. LC1. The sequence continues at coordinate 249,922 of NZ_JASSPG010000007.1, forward strand.
CTATTGCCGCTACCGGGATTAACGTTGCGCTATGCCCGCGGCTGGGACAAGCAGCGCTCGTTGGCAGAGGTGCTGCACGATAGCCGCGATACGGACCAGCAGATGGGGTTTACCCAGCAAGGCCCTCAGCGTGCGGATTTGCGCATCCGGCTGAATAAACAGCCTGCCATTGAGGTGCTTTCCAGAGGCCAGCAGAAGCTCGTGGTGAGTGCATTGAAACTAGCTCAGGGTAGGCTTCTGGAAAGTACCGCACAGCGGCACTGTATCTATTTGATCGACGACTTACCGGCAGAGCTGGATGAGCATCACCGCCGCCAGTTCTGTACGTTACTCGAAGAGATGCAGTGCCAAGCATTTATTACCAGCGTCGAACCCACCGCGCTAAGCGACGTTTGGCAGCCTTCTACAGCCGTCGAGATGTTTCACGTGAAACACTCCGCGCAAGGGCTCAGCCAGTGCCAGCCAGATGGGTAGACGACACGGAACGAGACAGACTTCACGACGGAGTGGTCAATGAGCGAGCAGGCTTACGATTCATCAAGCATCAAGGTGCTCAAAGGGCTAGACGCAGTACGTAAGCGTCCAGGCATGTACATCGGTGACACCGACGACGGCACCGGGCTGCACCACATGGTTTTCGAGCTGGTGGATAACTCCATCGATGAAGCTTTGGCCGGTCACTGTAGCGAAATTCGCGTGGTGATCCACCCGGATGAATCGGTAACCGTGAGCGATAATGGTCGGGGGATTCCAACCGAGCTGCACGAAGGTGAGGGTGTCTCTGCGGCTGAAGTCATTATGACGGTGCTCCACGCGGGCGGTAAGTTCGACGATAACTCTTATAAAGTATCGGGCGGCTTGCACGGTGTGGGTGTATCGGTGGTGAACGCTCTCTCTGAAGAGCTGCGCCTGACGATTTGGCGCCAAGGGGAAGTGTTCGAGCAAATTTACCATCACGGCGTGCCGCAAGCGCCGCTAGGCGTCGTAGGAAAAACGGAAAAAAGCGGTACCCGCGTGCATTTTCGTCCGTCACCGGCGACGTTTGCCAATATCGAATTTCACTACGATATTCTGGCGAAACGCCTGCGCGAGCTCTCCTTCCTCAACTCGGGTGTGGCCATTCGCCTGATGGATGAGCGTAGCGGCAAAGAGGAGCTGTTCCACTATGAGGGTGGCTTGAAGGCATTCGTCGACCACCTGAATAAGAATAAGACTGTCCTCAACCCGGTCTTCCACTTTAATGCTGTGCGCGAGGATGGTGTCGAAGTAGAAGTGGCGATGCAGTGGAGCGATGCCTTTACAGAAAACATCTTCTGCTACACCAACAACATTCCTCAGCGGGATGGCGGTACCCACTTGGCAGGGTTCCGTGCTGCGCTAACGCGGACGCTCAACCACTATATCGAAGCGGAAGGCCTGCTGAAAAAAGCCAAAGTGAACACGTCAGGTGACGATGCGCGCGAAGGCTTGACGGCCATCATATCCGTCAAAGTGCCGGATCCGAAGTTCTCATCGCAAACCAAGGACAAGCTCGTCTCGTCCGAGGTGAAGACAGCGGTGGAGCAGGAGATGGGGCGCTTGTTCGCCGACTACCTGATCGAAAAACCCAACGAAGCCAAAGCCATCGTCAACAAGATGCTGGACGCCGCACGTGCTCGTGAGGCAGCGCGGAAAGCCAGAGACATGACGCGTCGCAAAGGCGCGCTAGATATCGCGGGCTTGCCGGGCAAACTGGCCGACTGCCAAGAGAAAGATCCCAGCCAATCAGAGCTTTACCTGGTGGAGGGTGATTCGGCGGGGGGAAGTGCCAAGCAGGGACGTGACCGTCGTACCCAGGCCATTTTGCCGCTAAAAGGTAAAATCCTGAACGTCGAAAAAGCGCGCTTCGACAAGATGCTCTCCTCCGCCGAAGTGGGGACACTGATTACGGCGCTGGGGTGCGGCATTGGTCGGGAAGAATTCAATCCCGATAAGCTGCGCTACCACTCGGTCATCATCATGACCGACGCCGACGTTGACGGCTCGCACATCAGAACGCTGCTGCTGACGTTCTTTTTCCGCCAGATGCCGGAGCTCATCGAGCGTGGCCACATTTTCATCGCGCAGCCGCCGCTTTATAAAATCAAACGTGGTAAGCAAGAGCTCTATCTGAAAGATGAGCAGGCGATGATCGATTACCTGACCACCACCGCACTGGATGGGGCAGGGCTGCACGTCAATGCAGACGCGCCTGGCATTACCGGGTCGCAGTTAGAAGCACTGGTCAATCAGTACCGTAACGTGATGAAGCGTATCGACCGCTTGGCACGGGTGTACCCCATCGAAGTGCTCAAGCAAGCCGTCAATGCGACAGCGTTGCAGGGTGAGGGCAGCTTGAAAGATCGCGTCACCATGGAAAACTGGATTGCCGAGCTGCAAAAAGCCATGGACGACATGGTGGCCTATGAAGGCGGCCCGCGCTATCAGTTCTACCTGCAAGAAGACACCGAGCGTGGCCTGCATCTACCGACGGTATCGCTGATTGCCCACGGCGTCACCACGGAATATGTGTGGGGCCTGGACTTCTTCGAAAGCGCCGATTACCGCGCCATGGCAGGCTTAGGGGAAACCCTCAACGGCTTGCTGGATGAGGGTGCCTATATCGCCCGTGGTGAGCGCCAGAAGCCCGTTGCACACTTCTCTGAAGTGCTGACGTGGCTGATGCAGGAAGGCCAGCGTGGCCTCTCTGTGCAGCGTTATAAAGGGCTAGGCGAGATGAACCCGGACCAGCTGTGGGAAACCACCATGGATCCGGATAGCCGTCGCATGCTGCGGGTTACCATCGAAGATGCGGTAGCGGCAGATATGATGTTCAACACCCTGATGGGTGACGAAGTGGAGCCGCGTCGCGACTTTATCGAGACCAACGCGCTCGTTGCTAACCTCGATATCTAAAGTGGCTTCTTCAATGTGTTTCACGTGAAACATTGAAAAGTAAAAACCGCAGGCGAAGCGCCTGCGGTTTTTTTATATGTGGTTAAGACCAGCGTGAAAATCGCATCAAAAGGTTAATCCAAGGCCCCTGATAATAGGTCGTCTACAAAGGCAGCCAGGTCAGCGTAGACCAGTGCGTGCTCCAGCCCATCCCCTTTGGCGAGAGTCTTTTCCCCTTTACCCGTTTTCACGAGAACGCTACGGCATCCCATCACTGCCCCCGCCTGTAGGTCGCGAAGGCTATCGCCCACCATCCAACTGCCTGTCAGATTGGAGAGCGTCAGCTTGTCACGTATTTCGGTCAATAGCCCGGGCAGCGGTTTACGGCAGCCACACTGATCGTCTGGCCCGTGAGGGCAGTAAGCGATATGTGCTATCTGTCCGCCTTGTGCCTCCACCAGAGTATGCAAACGCTCGTGCATGGCACTTAGCGTGGCGTCATCGTAGTAGCCACGGGCGATGCCGGATTGGTTGGTAGCCACTGCCACGGTAAAGCCTGCCTGCGTTAGACGGGCAATCGCGTGTATGGCAGACGGGTAAGGGATCCATTCATCCAGGGATTTGATATAGGCATCCGAGTCGTGATTAATCACGCCATCGCGGTCCAGTATCACAAGTTGCTGCGCGGTGATCATAAGGCTCTCTTCTGCGAAAACGTCTCTGGGTAGGGTAAGCTCTGGTGTACGAATGAGCGAGTGTTTCACGTGAAACATTCATGCGTTCAATAAAAAGCCCGGCTTATCAAAGCCGGGCTATCGATTGCGCCTCTGGGACCGTCGGCGCTCTCAAACATTCACGGTATTACTGGGGTAGCTGAGAGATATCGGCCACTTCCAGGAACAGCGCTTGCAGGCTGGCCAGCAGAGCAAGGCGGTTACGACGAATGGCATCGTCATCCGCCATGACCATGACCTGATCAAAGAAGGCATCGACCGGCTCACGCAGCGTGGCAAGCGCGTCTAGCGCTTGCTGGTAATCGCCTGCTGCGAACAGCGGAGCCACCTGCTGCTGGCTAGCCGTGACGGCTTCAAACAGGGCCTTTTCCGCGGCTTCTTGAAGAAGCGAGGCGTCTACCTGCGTGCTGCCGTCGTGTTCCTGTTTGCTCAAGATGTTGGAAACACGCTTGTTCGCAGCGGCTAGTGCCGCGGCTTCTTCACGCTGGGCGAAGGCTTTCACGGCGCGTAATCGGCGCGCAAAATCCAGCGGATTGGTGACCGGGCGAGCACGAACCGCGAGATACATCTCGGCAGAGATACCCTCTTCCTGACCCCAAGCGCGGAAGCGGTCGAGCATGTACGTCAACACGTCGTCTACCAGGCCATCAGCTTTCGGGAGATTCTGGTGCTGATCAGCCGCCACTTGCAGCAGTTCACGCAAGTCGAGGTTCAGCTCGCCTTTCACCAGAATGTTCAGCACGCCAATGGAGGCGCGGCGAAGGGCGAAGGGGTCTTTTGCGCCCGTGGGGCGCTGGCCGATACCGAAGATGCCCACCAGGGTATCCAAACGATCTGCTAGCGCCAGCGCCTGTCCGGCGAGGCTTTGCGGAATCGCATCGCTGGCAAAGCGGGGCAGGTATTGCTCTTCTAACGCTTGGGCAACTTCCGCAGGCTCGCCATCCTGCTCGGCGTAGTAACGACCCATGATGCCCTGCAGCTCTGGGAATTCGAGCACCATCTCAGTGACGAGGTCACATTTTGCCAGTGCCACGGCACGCTGCGCGTGGGCCACATCGCCGTGAATGCGCTCGGCGATAAAGGTTGCAATGGCCGTGCTACGGCGGGCTTTGTCCGCCAGCGTGCCCAGCTGCTGCTGGAAGACCACGCTTTCTAATTGCGGAATGCGCGAGGCCAGGGTCTGTTTACGGTCGGTATCGTAGAAGAAGGCCGCATCCGCCAAACGCGGACGAATGACCTTTTCGTTACCGGAGATCACCTGATCAGGGTCTTGGCTCTCGATATTCGAGATGGTGATGAACAACGGCTTCAGCTTGCCCTGGTCATCGAGCAGGTGGAAGTACTTCTGGTTGGCCTTCATGGAGGAGATCAGACACTCCGCGGGCACTTTCAAAAAGCGCTCGTCGAAGCTGCCGGTCAGTGCGACGGGCCACTCTACCAAGCCGCTGACCTCGACCAGCAGGTCTTCGTCGATGACGGCGTTGGCTTCTTGAACTTCGGCCTCGGCAAGCACCTGTTCACGAATACGCTCCCGGCGCTGCTGGCGGTCGGCCAGTACGTAGGCGTTTTCCAGTGCTGATAGATAGTCATCGGCGTGTTCGAGCTGAAGGGCATCCGGCGCGTGGAAGCGATGGCCGTAAGTGGTACGGCTGGCTTGAAGCCCCAGGGCCTCGGCCGCAATCACCTCGTTGCCATACAGCGCCACCAGCCAGTGAACCGGGCGGGAGAACTCGACGCGGGACGCGCCCCAGCGCATGTTCTTGGGCACCGGCAGCGACTGGAGCGTTTTACGTACCATCTCAGGCAGCAGCGCCTGTACGCTGTCACCCTGCTGCTGTTCGCGGTAGCCAAGCCAGGTGCCTTTATCGGTTTCCAGGTGAATCAGGTCATCCACGCTGACGCCGCAGGAGCGGGCAAAGCCTTCTGCTGCTTTGGTGGGGGCGCCGTCTTTAAATGCGGCGGCCAGGGCGGGACCGCGGCGCTCTACTTCGCGGTCTGGCTGCTTGTCGGCAAGCCGGGTAACTTTCACGGCTAGGCGGCGCGGCGTGGCGTAGGCAGTCACCGCATCGAAGGGAATCTCAGCGTCTTGCAGGCCTTTTTCAATGCCAGCAGCAAACGCGTCTGAGAGCGCGTCCAGCGCGGTGGGTGGAAGCTCTTCTGCGCCCAGTTCTAATAAAAGCGTATCAAAGGCCATTATGCGTCTCCCTGCTCGGCGAGCTCTTCTTGTAACAGTTCACGGCGTAATGCTTCCGATGCCATGGGGAAGCCTGCTGCTTTACGAGACTCGAAGTAGGCGGTAGCAACATCACGCGCCATGGTGCGTACGCGCAGGATGAAGCGCTGACGCTCGGTTACGGAAATGGCGTGGCGGGCATCCAATAGGTTGAACGTATGAGACGCTTTGAGCACCTGCTCGTAGGCGGGCAGCGGCAGGCTCGCAGCCAACAGTTTGCTGCACTCTTTTTCCTGGTGATCAAACGCCGCGAAGAGCTGATCCACATCGGCGTGCTCGAAGTTATACGCCGACTGTTCGCGCTCGTTTTGCAGGTAGACATCGCCGTAGCTGACTTTGCTGCCGTCCGGCGCGATGGCCCATACCAAGTCGTAAACGCTATCGACGTTCTGCAGGTACATGGCGATACGCTCGAGCCCGTAGGTCAGCTCGCCGGTGACGGGGTAGCACTCGATGCCGCCCGCCTGCTGGAAGTAGGTGAACTGCGTCACTTCCATGCCGTTGAGCCATACTTCCCAGCCAAGGCCCCAGGCACCCAAGGTGGGGGATTCCCAGTTGTCTTCCACGAAGCGCACGTCGTGAATCAGCGGGTCGAGCCCTAAACGCTTCAACGATCCCAGGTAAAGATCCTGCAGGTTACTGGGGGAGGGCTTCATCACCACCTGAAACTGGTAGTAGTGCTGCAGGCGGTTGGGGTTTTCGCCGTAGCGGCCGTCGGTTGGGCGGCGGGAAGGCTGAACGTAGGCAGCGTTCCAGGTTTCTGGACCAATCGCCCGCAGGAAGGTGGCGGGGTGGAAGGTGCCCGCGCCGACTTCCATATCGAGGGGCTGAAGGATGACGCAGCCCTGTTCTGCCCAGTACTGTTGCAGAGCAAGGATCAAGCCTTGAAAGGTCGACACATCGGGTGTCGATTGGTTTGTCGAGACACTCATCGCGGAAAGCACCGTTGGCCATGAATTCATAAGCCGTCAAGTATACAATCACAGGCAGATGGGTTATAGGCACGTTAGCCAAAGAGCCGCTTTTGGTAAGGAGAACGAGATGATCGTTGTAACAGGCGGGGCCGGGTTCATCGGCGCCAATATTGTCAAAGCGCTAAATGCTCGTGGCCGTGATGATGTGATGGTGGTCGACGACCTGCGCGATGGCACCAAATTCGTCAACTTGGCGGACTGCACACTCGCTGACTACTTGGATAAAGATGATTTCATCGCCCGCGTGAAAGCCGCGCTGCGTGGTGAAACGGTGGATTTGCCCACCATCGATGCGATTTTCCATGAAGGTGCTTGCTCGGATACGACCGAGTGGGACGGCCACTACATGATGGAAAATAACTTCGAGTACTCCAAAGTGCTGCTCAACTACTGTGAAAAACTGGGCATTCCTTTTCTGTACGCATCGTCGGCAGCGACCTACGGCGGCAGCGAGGTGTTCAAGGAAGCGCCGGAGCATGAAAAGCCGCTCAACGTGTACGGCTACTCTAAGCTGCTGTTCGATCAGCACGTACGCTCGCGCTGGAACGAGCTGACCACCCAGGTGGTGGGCTTCCGCTACTTCAACGTTTACGGGCCGCGAGAGCAGCATAAAGGCAAGATGGCCAGCGTGGCGTACCACAACCACCTGCAGATCCGTAACGGCGAAACGCTGAAGCTGTTCGGTGCTTACGGCGGCTACGAGGCGGGCATGCAGAGCCGCGACTTCGTCTACGTGGGCGATGTGGTCGATGTAAATCTCTGGTTCCTGGATAACCCCAGTGCGTCGGGTATCTTCAATCTGGGCACTGGCCGCGCCGAGCCGTTCAAGGCGATTGGCGAAGCGGTCATCGACTTCTATGGCCAGGGCGAAATCGACTACATTCCGTTTCCTCAAGAGCTGAAAGGGCGCTACCAGAGCTACACCCGCGCTGACATTAGCAACCTGCGTGCGGCAGGCTGCGACGTGGAATTCAAAACCGTTGCCCAGGGCGTGAAAGCGTACTTGGAGTGGTTGAATGGCTAACTCTGCCAAGCGTCTGCTGGTCGTAGGGCCTTCCTGGGTCGGTGATATGGTCATGGCCCAAAGCCTATTCATGACCTTAAAAGCGCGCTACCCAGGTGCCACGCTGGGGGTAGTTGCCCCCGGCTGGTCACAGCCGATTCTCGAGCGTATGCCGCAGGTGGATGAAGTGCTGCCATTGGCAGTGGGCCACGGAGAGTTTGGACTGGCCAGCCGCCGGGAGCTGGCGGCCCGGCTACGGGGCCGTTTTGATCGTGCCATCGTGCTGCCACGCTCCTGGAAAGCAGCGCTGGTGCCGTTCATGGCGCGTATCCCCGAACGCGTGGGCTTCTTAGGCGAGCACCGCTACGGCTTGCTAAAAGAGCGTCGAAAACTCGACAAGCAGGTGCTGGATCAAACCGTCAAACGGTTTGTATCGCTGGGGCTGCCGTTGGAAGAGGCACAAAGCGGGCAGTTCACGATACCCAAGCCACGGCTCACCATCGACCGCGATAATTTGGTGAACTTGCGCCTGTCCCATGCGCTCTCCTCTCGTCCTGCCATTGGCATGATGCCTGGCGCAGAGTATGGCCCCGCCAAACAGTGGCCGTTGGCGTACTTTCACCAACTGGCTGCCAAATTGATCAAGGAAGGCTTCGAGGTTCGAGTGCTGGGCGGGGCGAAAGATCATGCGGCAGGGCAGACCATCGTCAAGGGCCTGCCGCATGCGCATAATCTGTGCGGAAAGACCCAGCTGGCCGATGCCGTGGATTTGCTCGCCGATTGTCGTCAAGTGGTCACGAACGATTCGGGCCTGATGCACGTGGCAGCGGCGGTAGGCGTGCGCATCCATGCGCTGTATGGCTCGTCATCGCCCGCTTATACGCCGCCGCTGACGAGCAACGCCGAGATCCACTATCTGGGCCTCTCCTGTTCGCCATGCTTTCAGCGCACGTGCCCGTTGGGCCATACGAACTGCTTGAACGAGTTAGACGTGGAGCGGGTATATCAGGCAATGCGAGCCGATCGCCATAACGCCAGCGGTGTCATCGTTAGCGCATGATCTCCATTTCATTGGCTTGGTCGGCAGGGGTTTCGGTGACTTGGTCAATGGCGTTCTCGTCAGGCTCGCGCCGTTGGGGCGTGAGTCCATCCCATAGGCGATGTTGCAGCGCGGTTTCCTCTCGTAGGCGCTCGTTTAGCGCTTGCAGTCCATGAATCTCGACCAGCGTAGGCTGGCTGCTGAGCAGCGAAGCGCCTAGCCCTGCGCGATGTTCCTCCAGCGGTAGCCCCATGGCGTCGAGGATCGTGGGGAAGACATCGAGCATGGTCGCGCCTCGGCGCACTCGCTGCGGGCGTATACCGTCGCCCAGCATGATGAGCGTATTGTCACGATCCAGCGCGGTGAGCTGATCCCACACCGATACGCGCATGGTGAGATGATCGCTGAGCACCACGACCAGCGTATTCTCCAATAGCCCCTCTTGTTCCAAACGCTCGATGAAGTCTCGGGCTTGGCGTGCAGAGCACTTCACCGAGTAGAGAATGTCCTGACCATCGAACGGGCCCTGGCGGTCCAGGCAGGTTTGCGAGGGAAAGCCGCTGGGCGCATGGCCCGCGATGCTTAAATTCACCACCGCCCAGGGGCCGTCGTCCTCGTCGCTCAAGCGGCGAATCTCGTCGGCGGTCACGTCGTATAGTGTGTCGTCATACAGCCCCCAGCTATTCACATACTCGGGGTCGTCGAGTTCAGGCAGCAACTCCTCTTTGCCTTTTACGGTATCGAACTGGTGACCGCGATAGAAAAGGCCCTTGCCGGCAAACTGGGTGCTGGCCCCCCCAAAAAAGCTGAGCCGATAGCCCTGTCCGGCCAGCACGTCTCCTAGGCAGTCAACGCCGGGCACCACCTGATTGAGTGGCTCGAACTGACTATCGTGTAGCAGGCCTGCGGGCATGAGCGGCACGCCGCACTGGCTAGCAATCATTCCGGCCATGGTCCAACCGGTGTTCTCCATCTGATGAATTCCCTCAAACACCAGTCCGCGCTCGCCCAGCGCGGTCAAATCCGCGTACGCGTCGCCAAACAGCTCGTTGCTGTAGGTGCGCTCCATGCTTTCCAAATACATCAGCAGCAGGTTGGGGGAATCGGGCTGGTCGCTGGTTAGAGGAGCCACGTAGCGGCGGTCGAGCCACGCGCCGTCGTCCGTGACGATGGCAGCGCTGCGCTGACCGATGCCATAAAGCAGTGGATTGGCCGCCAGCAGCGCGATGGCGAAGAAGCGCTCGGTCAATCGCCAGCGCTGGTCGTGACGCGATAGCCACGTCACCGACACGAGGACGGCCAAGACCGTCACGGTATAGGTAAGCGCCAGCAGCATTTTACCCGCACCGCCGTGCTCCGCCATGCCCGCCTGCAGGTGAAAAAACACCGCACCCAGGTCGACGTTGCCAAAGCTGTCCGCTAAATAGACATAGATACTGAATAAGCTAAGGGGCGCCAGCGACCACGGCCACATGGGGCGGTAGCGCGCATTGAGCGGTGCACCCCAACGCAGCTTGATACCTATGCCAATCCATACCGCCGCTATCAAAAAAAGCGTCCACCAGGGCAGGCGCGTCAGTACGGTAACGGCATAGCCAAGGCTAAGACCCATCACGACCAGCGGCAGCCAGGGGGTAAGTTTGAGTGACCTTGAGGCGGACATCCTGTATTCCTTTTCAGAACGTGCTAAATGAGGAGGCCAGCTTATCAAAAGACGCGCCTCGTGGCCGTGTTAGCATGTCACTCAACAGGCTTGGAGCACGGATGAACCGTGTGCGCCTTAAACTGAGTGGGCAAAGGTGAGACGTGTCTATTTCCGCTGTGTTAATTGTCAAAAACGAAGCGCACCACTTACGTGAGTGCCTTGAAACCCTGACCTGGGCCGACGAAATCGTGGTGCTCGATGCGGGTAGCCAGGATGAGACGTGCGCGATTGCGCGAGAGTTCACTCAGAATGTGAGCGTCAACGCCGACTGGCAAGGCTTTGGTATTCAGCGCCAGCGTGCGGAAGCTTTGGCAAACGGCGAGTGGATTTTAATGGTCGATGCCGATGAGCGCGTGACGCCTGAGCTGCGCGCCAGCATTCAGGCCGCCATTCAGCAGCCGCCCGCTGCCTACAGCGTGAGCCGCCTGTCGTGGTGCTTTGGCCGTTTCATTCGCCACTCTGGCTGGTACCCAGACCGCGTGCTGCGCCTCTACCCGAAACGCCAGGCAGGCTATAACGCTGCGCTGGTGCATGAAAAGCTGGTGGTAGAAGCCGGGCTGATGGAAAAGCCGTTATCCGGCGACCTGCTTCACTACACCTACCGCGACCTGCGCCACTATCTTGAAAAATCGGCACATTACGCCCAGGCCTGGGCAGAGCAGCGCGCCGCCCAGGGTAAAACGGCCACGCTGTGGCAGGGCATTAGCCACGGCCTAGCCTGCTTTCTCAAAATGTATGTGCTCAAAGCGGGCTTTAAAGATGGCAAACAGGGACTGTTGTTAGCACTGCTGTCCGCTCACTCAACCTTCGCTAAGTACGCCGATCTCTGGGTTCGTACTCAGACCTCCGAGAAGCAGCGCTGAGATTTGTTCGGCTGCCGCGTTGAGATCGATAGCGGTCATGTCCTGTTGGTCGGCGCCTGAAGGCGGGCTAAACGCTAAGCGCTTTTCCGCCCGGTTGCAGGTTTGCCAGCGCAACGGCGTGGCGGAGCGTTTAGCCGGATAAAAACCCGCCGTGGCGATGTCCAGGCAGCCTGCGATATGTAGCGGGCCGGTTGAACCGGCAATCAGCATGTCCGCTCCGCCAAGCTGTCGGGCAAAGGCATCGACACCTGCGGTGCTGGGGAAGTGGTCTGCTGTAACGCCCTGTTTGGCAAGCTGCTCCCTCAACTCTTGTGCCTGAGGCTGCTCACTGGGGCCAGCGCTGATCAGCCAGCGTAGTGGTAGGTGCTGGCACTGCTGGTGCACTTGAGTGATCAGCGCGGCGTACTGCGCTACCGATAGATTCACAGCCGAGCCGCCGCTGCCAGGATGAACCACCACCACGTGCTCTGAAGCGCCGTTGACCAACGTTTGGCGCTGGGCATGACGCTGCGCGCTATCCAGTGGCCAGAAGGGGGGCGAGGGCATGGTAGAAAGCTTTAGTGAAAGGCGAGCTAGCAGTTCACAGGCCAAATCGACGTTGTACTGGTACTCCGGCTTTGCTGACTGCGAGCGGCGCTGGCGTACCCGCACGTTATAGAACACCTGCGCCCACTTGGTCGCCGGGGCAACGCGCAGCGGAATGCCTGCTTTCATGCCTAGCCAACCAATGCGCGGCGTCGAGAACAGCGTTAGCAGTGCATCAAATTTCGATTGTTTCACGTGAAACAATAGCGCCTGCTGCGCCGCTTTATCGGCCTGGCTGCCAGGGTCGATAATGACCTCATCTACCCATGGGCACGCCTTAGCTAACGGGGCCGTATAAGCGGGCACCAGCACAGTGACGTGGGGCGCAGGCGATGCCTGTTTCAAACACGCCAAGGCTGGCCACGCCAACATAAAATCGCCGATTTTGTCGTTACGCACGACAAGCAGTCTCTGCGCCATGATTTAGGCCCCGTTAATAGCAGCCTGTATACTACAAGAGATTGTAAGGATTGTTTAACAGTGGGCGGCTGGGTAGGGCAAGCGATGGCAAATAAGGTACTGCAACTGTGTCTTTCCGATGGTAAAGGCGGAATGGAGCTATACGTAGACCGGGTGATAGAAGACCTGCTGGCGGAAGGTTGGGACGTCATCGGCATCTGCCTGAAAGACACCAAGGTAGAAACTTACATGCAGCGTAATGGAGTGGCGTATAAGGCCTTTGCGAGCAACGGGCAGGCGCTGGTCAACCTGCTGTCGATACGTCGCTGGTTGAAGGAGGAAAACATCTCCGTCATTCACTGCCATAAATCGAGTGATCTACGCCTCACCACCCTGTTAAAAGCGCTGCTACCGAAGCTAAGAATAATTTATACAGATCACGTGGGCGGGCAGCGCCCTAAAAAAAGCCCCTATCACCGTGTTGCCTATGGCAGCGTTGATCGTGTGCTGTCTATTAGCCAAGCAACGTATCAGCGCAATATCCGCAATTTACCGCTTCCCCAGGAGCGGGTGATTTGCTTGCCCCACGGAGTCGATATCGATAAGTACCAGCCCAATCGTGACCCTGCCGCCATTACGGCTAAGCGTGAAGCGCTGGGTGTGCCGGCAGACGCGGTGCTTATCGGGCTGCCGGGCCGGGTGACGCCTGGCAAAGGCCAGGACGTCTGGGTAAACGCCCTGCTAACGCTTGACCCCACGCTTAACTTTTATGCGCTCTCTATCGGTGGCACTGACTATGCGTCAGGTGGCGTGGAAGCGTTCTATGCCGAGCTGCAGCGCACCATCGCGGGCACGCCGCTGGCGGATAAAATCACCTTTCTAGGGCATCGCAGTGACCTGACGGATATTTTGCCCGTACTGGATGTGGTGTGCATTCCTTCGGAAAACGAAGCGTTCGGCCTGACCATCATCGAATCCATGGCCTGTGGGATGCCGATCATTGGCTCGAATACCGGGTCGTTGCCGGAGCTAGTGGATGCTGATTCCGGCGTATTGGTAGGCCCGTTTGACGTGCCCGCCTGGCGCGATGCCATGGACACGCTCATTCGTGATGCGGCCACACGTCAAGCCATGGGGCGTGCCGCGCGTCGGCGCGTGGAGGAGCACTTCAGTAACAAGCAGCACGTGAAGCGCTTAATGGAGATTTACACGGCGTCTGCATAGCCTGCGTAAAGCGGTGCCATCAGGTTTTCCACTTGGCTAGGGGCAAACTTCACCACCGACCGCTCCAACCGCTGCAAGTTACTTGCCTGCCACTTGCCTGGCGGGCGCAGGCGGCAGCGATCGAGATCGATCAGCCAGGGCTTGCCTGTTTCATCCACCAGAATGTTGCGGGCGTTGAGGTCGACATGGTCCAGGCCTGCTTGGTGAAAACGCTTGATCATTGCGCCAACGCGCTTTAATAGCGCCTCATCAGCCTCGCCATTAGTGAGCAGTGAGGCCAGTGCCCGAGCGCCGGGAATGCGCACGGTCAGCAGTGCCGCCTCATAGGTCAGCCCAAACCGTGTGACACAGCAGGCCACCGGGCGCGGCACGGGCAGGCCTTGCTCATACAGCGCGGCGGTCAAGCGCACTTCACGAAACGCTCGGGTGCGCTCGACCCCCAGCCACACGTAGCGCTGCTGGCTAAGTTTGGCGATCAGCCCGCCTCGCTGGTAGGGCCGCAGCACCCACTGTTCGTCGTCGCGTGCTTGCAGGAACAAACTGCTACCACGGCCCGGCGCTTCGCCGACCACCAAGTGACGTGTTCGCCAATACGCCGCTTCAAACAGCGCCGTGCTCAAGGGGTGAGTAGGGGAGGACAGTTGGTGTGATGCGCAGGCGTCACTTAAACTGTCAGCATCATGTAGAATCAGCCCATTTTTCTGCTGGAGTGCCGCTAAGCGCATGAAGCCCTCTCTGCCTGCTCAACCAAACCATATTGCCATTTTGCGCCTCTCCGCGTTGGGAGACGCATGCAATCTCGTGCCCACGGTGCGAGCGCTGCAGCGTCAGTGGCCGAACGCGCGCATTACCTGGATTATCGGCAAGGGGGAGCACAGTTTACTGGCGGGGCTTTCTGGGGTCGAGTTTGTTGTGTACGACAAATCGACGGGGCTCTCCGGCATGCGCGCTATCTGGCGTGAGCTGGCGGATACCCGCTTTGATGTGCTGCTGCATATGCAGCAGGCCATTCGCGCCAGCGTGCTCTCGCTGGGGCTTAAAGCCAATGTGCGCGTCGGCTATGACAAAGCCCGCGCCAAAGATGCTCAGCACTGGTTTACCCAACACCAGCTAGCGCCCCATGCCAACGCCCACGTGCTGGAGTCATTCATGGACTTCGCCCGTTTACTGGGCGTCGAAGACGACCGCCTAGAGTGGAATCTCGCGGTGCCCGCAGTGGCCTATGAGGAAGCCCGCGCTATCAGCGGCGATGCGCCTTATTTAGTGATTAACCCCTGTAGCAACGCGCGTTTGCGCAACTTCCGCAACTGGTCGGTGGAAGGCTACGCCAGCGTGATTGAACACGCGTGGGTGCAGCACGGTCTGAAGAGCGTACTCACCGGTGGCGGCAGCCCGCTTGAGCGGGAAATGGGTGACCATATCGAAGCGCTCTGCCAGTCAGGAAGTGTGATCAATGCCATTGGCGGCACCTCGTTGAAGGGCGTATTGGCGCTGATCGACAACGCCCGCGCGGTGATTGCGCCGGATACTGGCCCGGCTCATATGGGCAACGCCATGGGCACGCCAACGCTCGGCCTTTATGCCACCACCAATCCCCAGCGGGCCGCGCCCTACTTGTGGCGCGACTTTGCCGTCAATGCCTACCCCGATGCGGTACGCACCTACCTGCATAAATCGGTGGACGAGGTGAGCTGGGGGCAGCGAGTACGCCATGCCGATGCCATGGACTTGATCAAGGCTGACGATGTGATTGCCAAGCTAGACGCGCTGCTGGCGCATACCGCAGCGCAGACCACAACAGGACCCTCGGATGAAAGTTGATTTAACCGCCCTGGAACATGCCCGCGTACTGGTGGTAGGCGACGTCATGCTCGACCGCTACTGGCACGGCGGCACCTCGCGGATCTCCCCGGAAGCGCCGGTGCCCGTGGTACGCGTGGAAGATGCCGACGACCGCCCCGGTGGCGCGGCCAACGTAGCGCTTAACGTGGCGTCCTTAGGCGGCCATGCGGCGCTGGCGGGGGTCGTGGGCGAGGATGAGAATGCCGAGCTGCTCACCAAGCGCTTGGCTGCATCCAATGTAAGCACTTACTTTCAGCGCAGCCCAGAAATACCAACGATTACCAAGCTGCGCGTGATGAGCCGTAACCAGCAGTTGCTGCGCCTGGACTTTGAACAGCGCCTCGACAGCGTGGATACCAGCGCTCTGTTGGCACAAGTAGAAAAGGCTCTGCCTGAGTGCGACGTGGTGATTTTGTCGGACTACGGCAAAGGCACGCTCAACCAAGTGGAGCGGCTAATCGAGATGGCTCGCCACCACGGCAAGCGGGTGCTGATCGACCCCAAGGGCCAAGACTTCACCAAGTACCGGGGAGCCAGCCTGATTACCCCCAACTTGACCGAGTTTGAAGCCGTGGCAGGCCCATGCGCCACCGACGCCATACTGGCCGAGCGAGGCGAAGCGCTGCGTGCTGAGCTGGAACTTGAAGCGCTGCTGATTACCCGCAGCGAAAAGGGCATGACGCTGATTCGTGAAGGCCATGCACCGCTGCACCTGCCCACCCGTGCCCAGGAAGTGTTCGATGTGACCGGTGCCGGTGACACCGTGATTGGCCTGATGGGGTTAGCGCTAGCCGCTGGCCACTCGCTGCCGGAAGCAATGATGCTGGCGAACCTCGGCGCGGGCCTAGTGGTGGCCAAGCCGGGTACCGCCACGCTCTCCATTGCCGAGCTCTACACCGCGCTGCACGGCGATAAGCTGGCCGAATTTGGCGTGATTACGCAGGCAGCATTGGTGGAGGCCGTGCGCGCCGCGCAGCGTCGCGGCGAGCGTGTGGTGATGACCAACGGCTGCTTCGATATTCTGCATGCGGGCCACGTGGGTTACTTAGAGCAGGCCAAGCGCCTAGGTGATCGCCTGATTGTGGCGGTGAACGACGACGCCTCCATTGGCCGCTTAAAAGGGCCAAAGCGCCCCATCAACCCGCTGAACCGGCGGATGCAAGTACTGGCCGGGCTCGGCGCGGTGGATTGGGTCGTGCCGTTTAGTGATGACACGCCCGCTGCACTGATTGAGCAAGTACTGCCGGATATCCTGGTTAAAGGCGGCGACTACCGCCCAGAGGATATCGCTGGCGGCAGCGCCGTGATTGCCAACGGTGGCGAGGTGAAAGTGCTGGGCTTTGAAGACGGTGTGTCCACCTCGGCGATGATCAGCTCGATTCTGGATCGCGAAAGTTAATGGCGCTATCCCGCTGGCCGCGATTGGCCTATTCGGCGGTGCTGTATGGGCTAGCGCCGCTGATGGGCTGGCGTATCTGGCGTGAGCAAGTACCCACTTACTCACGGCTCCAGCGGCTGGGGATACGCCTTGAACCACTGCCGCCCGCGCCGCGCCTTTGGCTGCACTGTGCCTCGGTAGGCGAGGTACGCGCTGCCCGCCCGCTAATCGAAGGGCTGCTGGGGCGGTTTCCTCATCATAGCGTGTTGCTGACCACCATGACCGCCACCGGCGCCCAGCAGGCGCTGGCGCTGATCGCAGAGCAGAGCGCTACTGATCAGCGTCGTCTTACCCACCGTTTTCTTCCTCTGGATTTCCCCGGCGCGGCCAAGCGCTTTGTGGCCCGCGTACAGCCTGAGCTTGCCATCCTGTTTGAAACCGAGCTGTGGCCGAATCTGCTTCACGCCTGCCACCGGCAGGCGGTGCCTGTTGCAGTGGTCAACGGCCGACTATCGCCCCGCGCGTTTGCCCGCTACCAGCGTCTTCGCCCGCTGATGCACAGCGCGTTAGCCAACGTGACGTGGCTTGCCGCCAAATCGTCAGAGGACGCCGCGCGCTTTCAAGCGCTGGGGTGTGCGGCCGACGCCACCACCGTAGTGGGGTCGCTGAAGTTTGAACAGGTACTGCCTGAGAAGGCGTTGGCGGAAAGTGAGCACTTACTTCAGGCGTGGGGAGAGCGGCCCGTCTGGGTCGCGGGCTCGACCCGCGACGGGGAAGAAGCGCTGCTGCTCACGGCCCACCGGCAGTTGCTCAAACGCTTTCCAGACGCACTGCTGGTGCTGGTGCCTCGCCACCCTCAGCGCTTTGACGAGGTGGCGGCACTGTGCGAGCGCGAGGGCTGGGAGATTAGCCGCCGTAGCGAGCAGCAACCCGTTACACCCGCCACCCAGATTTACCTGGGCGATACATTGGGCGAACTGGCGGCGCTGTACGGCGCGGGGAGCGTGGCCTACGTAGGCGGAAGCTTGGTGCCGCTGGGCGGGCACAACGTATTGGAGCCTGCCGCACTGGGTAAGCCCGTGCTGTGTGGGCCGTCGCTGGAGAACTTCAGCGATGTTGCCGAGCCACTGCTGGCGGCCAAGGCGCTGACCGTGGTGGATACCCCAGAAGCGTTGGCAAGCACCCTGGCAGAGTATATCGCCTACCCTCAACGTGCTCGGCAGGCGGGTGAGGCAGGGCAGGCGGTGATCGAAGCCCATCGCGGGGCGCTGTCGCGCACCCTGGATGGGCTGGGTCGCTATTTATAGCGCCGTCCGCTCTAGCCCTTCTGCTTTGCCGAGCAGCAGTACGTCGGCTCCGCGTGCGGCGAACAGGCCGTTGGTCACGACGCCCACGATGCTGTTAATGCGCGCTTCCATGGCGACCGGATCATCGATCATAAAGTTAAAGCAGTCGATGATATGGTTACCGTTATCGGTCACCACGCCCTGACGATAGACGGGCTCGGCGCCTAGCTTGACCAGCTCCCGCGCCACGTAGGAGCGCGCCATGGGAATGACTTCCACCGGCAGCGGAAAGTGGCCCAGCTGTGGCACGTATTTGGAACCATCGGCGATACAGATGAAGCGCTTGGCGCAGGCGGCGACGATCTTTTCTCGAGTCAGCGCTGCACCGCCGCCTTTAATCATATGTAGGTGAGCATTCACTTCGTCTGCACCATCGATGTAGAAAGGCACGTCACCCACATGGTTCAGTTCAAATACCTCGATGCCCAGGCCTTTGAGTCGTTCGGCGCTGGCTTCCGAGCTGGCCACGGCGCCTTTGAATCGGTCACGCAGAGGGCCTAAGCGGTCGATAAACAGGTTGGCTGTCGAACCCGTGCCGATACCTAGTACCGTCTCTTTTTCCAGGTACGGCTCAATTTCGCGAATAGCGGCATCCGCCACAGCGGCTTTTAGTTCATCTTGTGTCATGATGGTTCCAGTATCAGGGAGGCAGTCGCCCTTAGTATAACGGCCTAAGCGGCGAGTGCCGATGGAAACGCCGCTAGACGTTGCCAGTCGTAATCTGCTACCAATAAAGGTTTTGTTCGCACCCGCCAGGGCCACGTCATTTTTCTGGGATGTCAGCATGCTCGAAGCAACCGTCAAAAAGATCCTCCAAGCCCGCGTTTATGAAGCCGCTTGTGAGACGCCCATTTCGCCCGCTCCCTTTTTGTCGCGTCGTTTCAACAACCAGATTTTGATTAAGCGGGAAGATTTGCAGCCGGTCTTTTCGTTCAAAATTCGCGGGGCCTACAACAAAATGGCCCAGTTGACCGATGAGCAGAAAGCCAAGGGCGTGATCGCCGCTTCCGCGGGCAACCACGCACAAGGGTTGGCCATGGCAGCCAAGCTGATGGGAGTGAAAGCGGTGATCGTCATGCCACGCATCACGCCAGACATCAAAGTACAGGCGGTGCGTGCCCGTGGGGCGAAAGTCGTGCTGAAAGGCGATGCCTTTGCCGCCGCTGCCGAACACGCCCAAGAGCTGATCAAAGAGCATGGCTACACTTATATTCCCCCGTTCGACGATATCGACGTGGTGGCCGGGCAAGGCACCATTGGCGTCGAGATTCTGCGTCAGCACAGCGGCCGTTTGGATGCGATCTTCATCCCCGTGGGCGGCGGCGGGCTGATTGCCGGGGTGGCTGCCTACGTGAAGTACCTGCGCCCGGATATCAAAATCATCGGTGTGGAAGCGGAGGATAGCGCCTGCTTGAAAGCTGCGCTGGACGCCGGTGAGCGCGTGGTGCTGGACCAGGTGGGCGTCTTTGCCGAAGGTGTGGCGGTCGCGCAAATTGGCGAGGTGCCGTTCTCGCTGGTGCGTGATTTGATCGACGATGTGATCACCGTCAATACCGATGAAATGTGCGCCGCGGTGAAAGATATCTTCGAGGATACCCGCGCCGTCGCTGAAACCTCCGGCGCGCTGTCGTTAGCGGGCCTAAAGAAGTACGTGCAGCAAACCGGTGCAGAAGGCGAGACGCTGCTGTGCATTAACTCGGGCGCCAACACCAACTTCGACCGTTTGCAGCATATTGCCGAACGCACCGAGCTGGGCGAGCAGCGCGAAGCCATTCTGGCCGTCACCATCGCCGAAAAACCCGGCAGCTTTAAGAAGTTCTGCCGCACGCTGGGCAAACGCATGGTGACCGAATTTAGCTACCGCTATGCCGACGATAGCGAAGCGCACATTTTCGTTGGCGTACAGGTCAAGCCGGGTGGTGAAGATCGCCAAGCGGTGATCGATAAACTGCGCGAAGGCGGTTATCACGTCGAAGATTTGACCGATAACGAGTTAGCCAAGCTGCATATTCGACATTTAAGCGGCGGCCGCCCCAGCGAGCGTTTCGAAGAAGAGCTGTATCGTTTCGAGTTTCCAGAGCGTCCCGGGGCCTTGATGAATTTCTTAACCCAATTGCCACACGACTGGAATATTTCGCTGTTTCACTATCGCAATCATGGGGCCGCCTATGGGCGTGTGCTCGTGGGAATGCAAGTGCCGAGCGAAGACCGGGTTCACGTGACCGAGTACTTAGATGCCATCGGTTACCGCTACTGGCAAGAGAGCGACAACCCCGCCTACCGACTCTTCATGGCGTAACGTAATGTAAGTGCCCGCTAACGGCGCAAGCTAGAACTGCTAGGCAGTTGAGGGAGTCTGAAACGTTTAATTGCGGGGCTAAAATAGTGCTTTTAGCAGTTGTCATCGAGCCCCTTATGGCCCTATAGTCGTGATCGAAATTAATGAGGTGTGTCATCTTCCCAAAATGAAAAGCTTGGTGACGCACTAAGGGCATTTGGCAACTGCGAAAGACGTTGGAGAAGAGGCATGCGGCGTAGAAAGCCTGATATGGTGATGGCATTGACAGTGGTGTTTTTGCTCGGTGTATTAGCCACTGGATATGCACAGGCGCTGTCGGGGAGTTAACCAATGGTTAATGATAGCGCGCTCAGCACTCATGCTGCACCTACTAGGTGACTAGATAACAAAACGGGCTGATCCTTGTGATCAGCCCGTTTTGTTTGGGCGCGCCACGCCGATATCGCTGGCGACCGCAGTGAGCGGAATATCCCAAGGTTCCACGGGCAGCGCTTCTACCTGCTGGCAGGCGTGGGCCACGCCAATCAGCGCAGGCGCAGGCCCCGGACGACGCATAAACGCCAAACTGCGGTCATAGAATCCGCCGCCCATACCCATCCGGTTGGCCTGCTGATCGAACCCCACCAGCGGCACGATGAGCGTATCCAGGGCCCAGGCGGGCAGCCGATGGCGGCGCTGGGCAGCAAATCGGGGGCAGGGCTCAGCAATGCCGAAACGATTGTTGATCATCGGGGTGTTGGCATCATACGCCACGAACCAGAGGCGGTTGCCGCTAAACGGGCGAAGTACGGGCAGGTAGATGGCCACACGGCGTTGGCGTAGCCAAGGAATCAGTGGCGTAGGATCAATCTCGCCATTGACCGGCAAGTAGAGGCTGATGCGCTTGGCGCGACGAATTTCAGGAAGCTGTTTCAAGCGCTGACACAGAGCCAAGGCGGCTTGCCGTTGCTGCTGGGCGGATAGCGCACGGCGGCGGCGTTTCAAATCGCGCCGAAGGGCCTGCTTGTCGCTAGGTGAGGTAGAGGTCATCTCGCGAAAGGTCATCACAAAGTGTTCCCCAGAATGCCGCTGTCGTTCTGGCCCTGAACCTACTGGTTCAGGTGGGTGGCCGCAGCCAAACCGTCAGGCTTTCCGACGCACGGACATGCACACGGGTCTGGCTAGCATTTGGCCCCCTGGGTACTGCGCATAGGCTCGAGGGACTATAACGACTGGCGTACATCCCAGAGAACACCGCTATCCTAACAGAGCCGCTGCCAATGCCAAAGTCTCGGTTGCAGTGGGCGAGCCGCTCAAGGCTCTTTGCGCGGCCGGGCACCGGCCAATGCACGTTCGAGCCGGTCGTTTAAACGGCTGAGGTTGGCTTCACCCGCACGGTGCTCATCCAGCGCTTCCAGCAGTTCATGGGTAATATTGAGCGCGGCCATGATTGCGATGCGCTCGCTGCCCAGGACGCTGCTTTGGGCATGAATGCCGTGCATGGCGCGGTCCAAATAGCGAGCAGCGCGTTCGAGCTGGGCTTCTTCGCCAGTGTCGCAGGCAATCATATAGCTGCGACCCAGTAGGGTAATCTCTTTCGTTGGCCGCTTTGCGTGACTCATCAAAGGCTCCAGCACGGGCCAGCAAGGGGCCCGATGCGTTAACATCACTACATAGGAAGGATAGACGGCGTTCACTATAAGAGAGCCGCTCATGCGGGGTCAACGCGCAGGCACCCCGCCCTATCCCTGTGGTCATACCTTCATCTTTGGTAAAGCGAGCAAGAATCATGTCATTGATTGACGAGCGCCAGGATTTTTCTGACGTAGCGGATGTATTTTTACTCCACGGCAGCATGCAGTCCCCAGCCTTTCTGGATGGACGACTGTGCGGCTTGTTGGCGCTGCGCGATGTCACCGCCGACGCATGGCTGGAAGAAGTGTGCCTCAGTCTAGGGGTAGAGCAACCCCGTGACCCGGCCAGCGCCGAGCGCCTGTTAGGCTGGCGGCGCCAGACGTTGGAAGCATTGAGCGCGAGCGATATGAACTACGCGCCGCTGCTGCCCGACGAGCTGTTCTCTCTTGCCGAGCAGGCACAGGGGCTGAAAGAGTGGACATTGGGTTTCATGGAAGTGATCGAGGACGTCGCCGACGACACCCTGCGGGAGCGCTGGTCGCAAACCCTAAAAGAAGCGATCGATGACCTGGAAGGCCTCGGTCAGATCGAGACCGACATCGACGATAGCCCCGAGAACGAGAACGATCTGTTTGCCCTGACCGAACACGCTCGGATGGCGGCCATGCTGCTCTATACCGAACAGCATCCGGGGCAGCCCCAGGTAGAGCAAACCGACGCCCCCGTTCATTGAGCCACCACGCCTAAAGGAGCCGTTATGCCCACGCAACTGCCTCTCCCCGCTGCCATTCAGCCTGAGGAGTACCGTCAGCGTCGAGAGAGGCTCATGGCCAAGCTGCCGAGCCATGCTGCGCTGCTGGTGCCTGGGGCGTCTTTGGTGACCCGCTCCCACGACAGCGAGTACCCCTTCCGCCAGCAGAGCGATTTTTACTACTTGACCGGCCTTCAGGAGCCGGAGGCGCTGCTAGTTCTGTTGCCGGGCCGTGCTGAAGGGCAAAGCGTGGTGTTCTGCCAAGACCGCGACCCCACCCTGGAAGCCTGGACCGGCCGCCGTTTAGGGGCGCAGGGCGTTGTCAGCCAGCATGGCCTCGACCAAGCGTTCGAAAATGCCGAGCGCGACGCTCTGCTGCCCACGCTGCTCGATGGCCGTGAGCTGCTTTATGTGCCGCTGGATAATCCCGACGCGCTGAGCATTGCCGAAGACGCGTTGGCCTACGCGCAGGCGGGCATGCGCCGTGGCAAGCCCGCGCTAAAAGGCTGGTTGGATAGTCGCCCGCTGATTCACGAGATGCGCTTGATCAAAAGCCCCGCCGAAATTGCACTGCTGCGCCATGCGACGGCGATTTCCGCTCAGGCCCACGTGCGCGCCATGCGCACCTGCCAAGCTGGGCTGAGCGAATATCAGCTCCAGGCCGAGCTGGAGCACACCTTTGTTTGGCACGGCGCTAGCGGGCCTGCCTACAGCACGATCGTCGGCGGCGGCGCCAATGCCTGCGTGCTGCACTATATTGAAAACAGCGATGTGCTGGAGGAGGACACGCTGGTACTGATCGATGCTGGGGCGGAGTTCGATCTCTACGCAGGTGACATTACGCGCACCTTTCCGGTCAACGGTCACTTCAATGACGCTCAGCGGGCGCTCTACCAAGTGGTGCTCGATGCCCAGGTGCGCGCGGTGAATGCCATCGCTC
The DNA here is from genome assembly GCF_030247125.1 of Halomonas sp. LC1. Taxonomy (NCBI): domain Bacteria; kingdom Pseudomonadati; phylum Pseudomonadota; class Gammaproteobacteria; order Oceanospirillales; family Halomonadaceae; genus Halomonas; species Halomonas sp. LC1. The sequence continues at coordinate 273,764 of NZ_JASSPG010000007.1, forward strand.
CCGGCGCGACGTTAGCGGAGATCCATCAACGGGTCGTGGCGGATCTCACCGCTGGCCTCATCGAGCTAGGCCTGCTGTCGGGCGACGTGCAAGCGCGTATCGATGACGAGAGCTATCGGCGCTTCTATCTTCACTCTACCTCGCACTGGCTAGGGCTGGATGTCCACGACGTGGGCACCTATCGCCTCGACGAGGCCACTCCACGGCCGCTGGAACCCGGCATGGTGCTGACCGTCGAGCCCGGCCTTTACATTCCCAGCGACGACGATATTCCCGACGCTTATCGCGGTATCGGTATTCGTATCGAGGATAACGTGGTGGTCACCGACCAGGGCCATGACATCTTGACCGCGGACGTACCGAAACAGGTGGCCGATATTGAGCAGTTAATGGCGAATAAATAACCAGCTGCATCACGCGGCTAATTGATTATGTAAGCTACGTTACGAAATTACGAATCGCAGTGATCGTGCGATATGAACGAGGAGAGGCCAATGCATGGGGCTGAGCAGGGACCACATCCACAAGCGCCGTCGCCCACCCATGACATCGTGATCGTGGGCGGAGGGCTGGTGGGGGCCAGTTTGGGCTGTGCATTGGCACCGCTCATCGAGCGCCACGGTTGGCGGGTCGCCATCATCGAAGCCAATGCGCTACCGCAGAGCACTGAGGACACGACGTGGCAGCCGAGCTTCGATGCCCGGGCAAGCGCCATTGCCGAAGGCTCGGCGCAGCGCTTTCGCCAGCTAGGCGTGTGGGAAGCGATGCAGGTCGAGGCCACACCGATCCATCGTATTCATATTAGCGAGCGGGGCCGTTTGGGCGCGACGCGCCTTAATGCACAAGAGCTAGGCGTCGCTGCCTTGGGGCACGTGATTCCCAACGCCTGGATGGGGCGCGTGCTGCATCAAAAGCTGCAGCAACTGCCTATCGAGTGGTACTGCCCGGCCACGGTGGCACGGCTAACGCCCATGGCCAGCGGCCACCATTTGCGGCTTTCCGATGGAAGCGAGCTAACGGCGGCGTTGACCATTTTGGCCGATGGCGGCCGCTCGGGGCTGAAGGAGCAGCTCGGAATCGCCAGCCGCCGTCACTCCTATGAGCAAACGGCGGTCATTGCCCATGTGGGCATTAGCCAGCCCCATCAAGGGGTTGCTTACGAGCGCTTTACCTCCGAGGGGCCTATCGCGTTGCTGCCACTGCCGGGGCAGGCCATGGAGCTGGTCTGGACCCACGCCAGCGGTAGTGAAGGCACTCGAATGGCGCTGCCGGATGCAGCGTTCTTACGCCAGCTTCAGCAGGCGTTTGGCGACCGAGTCGGGCGCTTCACCCGCGTTGGCCAGCGGTTTAGCTATCCGCTGTCGCTAGTGACGGCAGAAGAGCCCGTTCGCCCCGGCTTAGCCGTGTTGGGCAATGCGGCCCATGCGCTGCACCCGGTGGCTGGCCAGGGCTTCAATTTAGCGCTGCGCTCGGTGATGGATTTAGTGGAAGCGCTCTCCCAAGGGGCTCAGCAGCAGCGCTCCTTGGGAGATATGAACACGTTGCAGGCGTTTGAGCGCCGCCGCGCCCAAGACCGCGCCAATGTGATCCGTTTTAGTGACGGCTTAGTGCGGCTGTTTGGTTACTCGTGGCCGCTGCTGCCCCACGCCCGTGGCGCTGGGTTGATCGGCCTTAATTTGATTGGCCCGCTGCGCCGTGGCTTGGCACGCCGCGCGATGGGCCTGGAGCGCTGACGCTCTCATCCAGCGCCCTCAATGACCTAAGCCAAGGAGTGTTATGACAACGCAATCACAAGCAGCTAAGCCGACCGTCACGCGTTTCGATGCGGTAATTGTTGGCGCGGGTATGGTGGGCGCTGCGCTGGCCGGGCTATTGGCAGAAGCGGGAATGCAGGTGGCGCTGGTGGAAGCCAAGGCATCGACGTTGCACCTGGATGACGTCGCTGGCGAGATTCCCACCCCCCGCGTCAGCGCGCTGACCCCGGTGTCCCAGCGACTGCTCACCCATTTGGGTGCCTGGCCCGCCATGCAGACGGCACGCGTCACGCCGTACCGTTACATGGAGGTATGGGATGCCGAAGGCAGTGGTCATATTCGCTTCTCGGCAGACGAAGCGGGGACCGCCGTGTTGGGTCATATCGTCGAGAATGACGTGACGCTGGCCGCGTTGAACGAGCAGGTCGCCAAGCAGCCGACCCTGACGCGCTTGAATGGCGTGCGGGTAGAGGCGCTGCAAACCACGGCGCGTGGCCGCTGGCTGGTGCTCGACGATGGCCGACAGCTGCAAACGCCGCTGCTTGTCGCGGCCGATGGTGCGCGCTCTGCCTTGCGCGCGCTAGCGGGCATCTCGGTAGCTGAGGAGTCCATGGCGCAAGAGGCCGTCGTCACCACGGTGCGCTGCGCACAGCCCCATGGGGCCACCGCACGGCAAGCCTTTATCGCGGGTCGTCCACTGGCGTTCTTACCCCTCACCGTCGACGGGGATGATCGCTATTGCTCCATTGTCTGGTCCACCACGCCTGAGCATGCCCAAGCGCTGACGGCGTGCTCGGCAGAGGCGCTGGGGCAGGCGCTGGGCGAGGCGTTTGATCATCGTCTGGGTGATGTCATGCCCGTGGATAGCGCCTATCGGTTTCCGCTGGTACAGCGCCACGCCCAGCATTATGTGCAGCCCAACTTCGCGTTAGTCGGCGATGCCGCCCACAGCCTGCATCCGCTGGCCGGGCAGGGCGTCAATTTAGGATTGATGGACGCGGCAGTGTTAGCGGAAGAAGTGGTCTTGGCTTGGCGGCGCGGCGCGCCGTGGGGCAGTGTGGCCACGCTGCGCCGCTACGAGCGTCGTCGGCGCTTCGATAACAGCGCCATGCTAGGCTTGATGAAGGGGTTCAAGGGGCTGTTTGGCAGCCAGCATCCGGTGTTTACGCTGGCGCGCAACGTGGGTATGAGCGGTATGAACCAGCTCGTGCCGCTTAAACGCTTGGTAATGCGGCAGGCGACCGGAGAGCGAGGCCGCCTGCCGCTATCGTGCCGCTAGCTAGCCGCGACGACGATCCACCACGTTCAGCGCTTTCAGCAGGTTCAGCGCTTCGCTGAGCTGGTAATCCTCGCGCAGCCGCTGAGACATGGCAGCGCGCTCGGGTGGCATATCGCTTTGGCTGCCTAGATGGCCGTCTAAATCCGATTCGCGGATTTCGCGACGCCCTTCCGCCACTTCCAGGCGGCCGCGCACCACTTCGACGTCCGGCTCGATGCCTTGCGCCTGGATCGAGCGGCCATTCGGGGTGTAGTAAAGGGCGGTCGTCAACTTCAAGCCTTCGCCATTGCCTAGCGGCATGATTTGCTGCACCGAGCCCTTACCGAAGCTCTCGGTCCCCATGATGACGCCCCGGCGCTGATCTTGCAGCGCGCCCGCGACGATTTCCGCCGCCGACGCGCTGCCGCTGTTGATGAGGACCACGAGCGGGATGTCGCCCGCTGGTGTATCCGGAGACGCCGAAAACGACATTTCGGTATCCGAGAGTCGTCCTTCGGTATACACGATCAGCCCATCATCGAGGAACAGATCGGCGACGCCCACCGCTGCCTGGAGGACGCCACCGGGGTTATTGCGCAGATCCAGAATCAAACCTTCCAAGGGCTGCTCTCGGGCCATACGCTCGAGAGCACGGCGAGCCTGTTCGGGCGTGCGGGACTGAAATTGGCTAATGCGCAAATAGCCGTAGCCGGGCTCCAGCACCTCTTGTTTGACGCTCTCACTGCGGATCACTTCACGGGTGAGGGTGAACTCCCGCGGTGACTCTTCGCCGGAGCGCAGAATCGTCAAACGCAGTGGCGTGCCGGGTTCGCCACGCATCAAGTTGACGGCTTCCTGCAGTGAGAGGCTATCGGTGGGGGTGCCATCGATGGCCACGATGATGTCCTGAGACAGCAGGCCTGCCCGGGAGGCGGGCGTGTCATCGATGGGAGTGACAACCATCAGTTGGCCATTTTGGGTGCCGACTTCGATACCGATGCCGCCAAACTCGCCCTGCGTGGATTCCCGCAGGCTTTGGTACTCCTCTTCATCCAGGTAGGCCGAGTGGGGGTCGAGCTCGCTGAGCATGCCCCGCATGGCGTTGCGCAGCAGCGTGCGGTCGTCGACCTCTTCGACGTAACCGCGTTTGATACGCTCGAATACCTCGGCGAAGGTTTGAATCTCCTCCAACGGCAGGTCATCGGCGACGCTGTTCGCCGGCTGGGCGGCCAAGGGGAGCGGGGCAGCCAGCAGCGCGAGCGGAAGCAGGGTGGCCAAGAAACGCTTGGCAGGGGCCGATACCTCGGTAACAGATAGCGTCATGCGGACTCCGCTAGGCGAAAGGCAGCGCCAGTGGCACTGCGCGGGTTGTGAGGGTCATGGTCAAGAGAGTAACTATAAAGAGAGTAGCATCAGCTTATCCCGTCAACGGCGCGCAATCCAACGTTGCGGATTAATGGGTTCCCCGCCTCGCCGCACTTCGAAGTAGAGCGCTGGCCGGGGCTGCCCGCCGCTGTTGCCCACCCGGCCAATAGCGTCGCCACGATTCACCTGCTGTCCGGGGCGGGCGCTGAACTGCTGCAGGTGCGCATAAAGCGTCATAATCTGGTCGCCATGGTCGATGATCAATAAGTTGCCGAACCCTCGCATCCAATCGGCGAAGACCACGCGACCCGAGTGGACCGCCGTGACCGCCGTGCCTTCGCTGGCCTGAATCACGATACCGTTGTAGTGCACCCCATCCCGCCGCTGAAAGCTGGCGGTGATGCTGCCCTGCACGGGCCAGGGCAGATCCCCTTGCGTGCGGGTGATGTGCGTAGTGGGCGTGGGCTCTGCCAGGCGTGCCAATTCGGCTTGAATCGCGCGGAGCTGCTGCTCTGCCTGCTCGCGGCTCTGGTTCAGGTCGGCCAAGCGTTCCGCCTCGCTCCCGTAGCGATCATCGAGCGTATTGACGACGCCCCGGCGCGCTTCGGTGCGCTCGGCGAGTAGGGCGCTTTGGGTCTCCAGCTCGTCCGCCAAGGTATCCAAACGCGTTTGGCGCTCTGCCAGTGCTTGTTCGGTATCGGCAAGTGCCGTGTCCAGCCGCGCAATATCGGCCAGGCGCTGCTGGCGCGCCTGTGTCAGCCGGTTCAAATAGGCCTGCATACGGTCCAGCTCGGCAGGGTCGCGTTGGTTGAGCAACAGCTTGAGCTGGGGCGTAGGCCCTAGCCGATAGAGCGCGGCGAGTTGCTGCCCGAGCGCTTGATACTGAGCTTCCCGTTCGCTCTGCAAGCGTTCGCGGTGCTGACGTAATTGGGTGGTCTCGTCATTGAGCTGGCGCCGCTCCGCCTGAAGCTGGTCCAGCCGCTGGTGGGTCTGGGCGAGCTCGGTTTCCACCGCCTTTAGCTCGCGTTGAGCGCTATCGCGAGCTTGGCCGGTCGCGCTGAGCCGCTCGGCCATGGCGTCGATCTCCTGCCCGAGCGCATCGAGCTGCTCACGAGCAGCGCGTTCGTCCGGCTGCGCCAAGGCGGGCTGCTGGCCCAAGGCCAGCAGCAGAGTGGCAAGGGCGAGTGGTCGCCACATGGGCATTACGTGAAGCGCAGCAGCGGCGTGCCGGTCATCGCCTCAGGCTGTGGTTGATTCATCATGGTCAGCAGCGTGGGGGCCAGGTCGCACAGGCGGCCGTCGTCGAGTTCTGCCGCCCGCTCTCCCACGTACACCAGCGGCACCACAAACGTGGTGTGAGCGGTTTGCGGGGCGCCGGTTTCCGGGTGGACCATCTGTTCGGCATTGCCGTGGTCGGCGGTAATCAGGCAGGCTCCACCCGCGCGCTCGATTGCTTCCACCACGCGGCCAACGCAAATGTCGACGGTCTCGATCGCTTTCACGGCAGCGTCGAAATCCCCGGTGTGGCCGACCATGTCGCCATTGGCGTAGTTGCACACCATGAGATCGAAACGGCCGCTATCGATGGCCTCCACAAGCTTGTCGGTAATCTCGAACGCGCTCATTTGCGGCTTTTCGTCGTAGGTTTTCACGTCGCGGGGGGAAGGCACCAAGATGCGCTCTTCGCCTTCGTATTCGGCTTCGTTACCGCCGGAGAAGAAGAACGTCACGTGGGGGTACTTCTCTGTTTCGGCAATGCGCAGCTGGGTGAGGCCACGCTTGGCCACCACTTCGCCTAGGGTGTCGGTGAGGTCGGTAGGCGGAAACGCCGCAGGGGCATCGATGTCGGCGGCGTATTGGGTCATCATCACCAACCCATCGCCCGCCAGCGTTGGGCGCACCTGACGCTCGAAGCCGTCGAAGTCTGCCTCGGTGAAGGCGCGAGTGAGTTCGCGGGCGCGGTCGGAGCGGAAGTTCAGGAATAAGGCGGCGTCGCCATCCTGTAACGTCACGGCGTTACCGTTGCCCGGTACGCGCGTGGCGGCGACGAACTCATCGGTTTCGCCGCGTTCGTAGGCATCACGCAGGCCGCTTTCCGCGCTGGTGGCGGTGTACTCCGCGTGGCCGTTGGTGAGCAGGCGGTAGGCTTTCTCGACGCGTTCCCAGCGGTTGTCGCGGTCCATGGCGAAGAAGCGGCCAATGATGGACGCGACAAAGCCGTTATCGGCACCGACCAGTTCTGCTAGACGGGCGTTGGCGCGCTCGATAGACGCCAGCGCGCTTTGCGGCGGCATGTCCCGGCCATCTAGAAAGGCGTGTACATAGATGCGCTGGGCACCGCGTCGCGCCGCCAGCTCGGCCATGGCGATAAAGTGGTCTTCGTGGCTGTGCACGCCGCCGGGTGAGAGCAGGCCGAGCAGATGCACGGCACGGCCATTGGCGACCGCGTCGTCGATGGGCTTGGTGAGCACCTCGTTGGTGTCCAGGTCACCCTCTTCGATGGCTTTGGTGATACGAGTGAAGTCTTGGTAAACGATACGCCCGGCACCCAGGTTCATATGGCCGACTTCGGAGTTGCCCATCTGGCCGTCGGGTAGCCCCACATGACGGCCATCGGTATGCACGAAGGCGTGGGGGCGGTTGGCCCATAGCGCGTCCATCACCGGCGTATTGGCCGCTGCCACGGCGTTGTGAGCACTATCGGGGTTGTGGCCGTAGCCGTCTAGGATGATCAGCGCCACGGGGCGCGGTGCAGATGATGCCATGAAAGAATCCCTCGTTTGTGGGTCAGCCAAGCGACGTGAGGTACTGTTTGAAACGCTGGTGAGGCCAGCTCCGCCAGTTTTCAGACAACACCTGATAATCGGGGTCGCGACAGGCGCGCGCTTGGGGCATCATAACGCAGGCAGCCGTCGGGCGTCATGGCCTGCGCGGTATGCCCTGTGACGTGTATACTTGTCGCGTTTCTGAGGGCGGTGACGCCGCTTTTTTTTTCTGCATAGACCAAGAGATTGTGTTCGCGATGATCGATCAGCTGTTCGAATTCGTAATGAACCACCCCCTTCTCGTAGGGGCATTTTTGCTGGTGCTCATAGCGTGGATCGTTTACGAAACGCGCAGCGCCTCCTCGAATGCGGTGTCCTCTACCCAGGCCACGCAGCTCATCAACCGCGAGGACGCGGTGGTGCTGGACATCCGTGAGAGCAAAGACTTCAAAGCCGGCCACATCGCAGGCGCTCGTAACATTCCCCAAAGCAGCCTGGATAGCCGCATGAACGAGCTGGAGAAAGTGAAGAGCCAGCCGATCATCGTGGTGTGCAAGCATGGCCAAAGTTCTGGCGCTGCCCAGGCAAAGCTTGCCAAAGCCGGGTTTGAGCGGGCAATGAAGCTGCGCGGCGGCATGATGCAGTGGCAGGCGGATGGCCTTCCGGTGGTCAAGAAGTAAACGAGAGCATACGTCGCGGTAACGCCGCACCCCTTTTTAATGGATGAACAATCAGGAGTATCCCATGGCGGAAGATAACAACACCCCGCAGGCAGGCGCCGCAGAAGGCGAAAAGCCTCAGCTGAAATTCTCGTTACAGCGTATTTACGTGAAAGACATTTCTTTCGAAGCGCCGAACTCTCCGTCCGTGTTCAAGCAAGCGTTCAAGCCGAAGGTCAACCTGGACCTCAATACCACCAGCCAGAAAGTGGCCGACGACCAGTATGAAGTCGTGGTGAAAGTGACCGCACAGGTCAACGACAGCGAAACCGGCACTACCTCGTTCTTGGCGGAAGTCGAGCAGGCGGGCCTGTTCCGTATTTCGGGCATCGAAGGCGCACAGCTCGAGCAAACCTTGGGTGCATTCTGCCCCAACCTGCTGTTCCCGTACGCCCGTGAGTGCGTTGATAACCTCGTCAACCGTGGTGGCTTCCCGCCGCTGATGCTGGCGCCGGTCAACTTCGAAGCCATGTACGCTCAGCGCAAGCAGCGCGAAGCGCAGCAGGCCAGCCAAGCGGCTGAGAACACGCACTAACCCATGTCGGACACGCTGACCGCCGCCGACTGGCAGGCCCAACACGGTAAAATGCCCCGCCTGTATGTGCCTGCCGAGTTAGCCGCGGGCACGACGCTGGCGCTCCCTGACGGCCCGGCCAAGCACGTGACCCGCGTACTGCGCATGGGTGAAGGCGCGCCGCTGATCGTATTCGATGGCAGTGGGCACGAGGCGGGCGTGCGGTTAGCCGAGGTGAGCCGCAAGCAGACGACCGTGACCGTGGAAGCGGTATGGGCGGGTAGCGGCGAGTCACCGCTGGCGGTGCATCTTGGGCAAGCGATTTCCAAGGGCGATCGCATGGATTACGCCATTCAAAAAGCCGTCGAACTCGGAGTGGCGGCGATTACCCCGCTCTATACCGAGCGGGGCGATGTGCGTTTGAAAGGCGAGCGTGAAGAAAAGAAGCTGGCGCATTGGCAGGCCGTGGCGGCCAGCGCCTGCGAGCAGAGCGGCCGGGCAGTAGTGCCGCCTGTTCACCCCCCGCAGACGTTAGGCGAGTGGCTGGCCGAGCGCCAAGAGCCGCTGCGCTTGATGTTGCATCTAGCGACGGGTAACGGCTTTGCTCAGTCAGAGCGGCCTACGTCCGCCGCGCTGCTGATCGGTCCGGAAGGTGGGCTGAGCGACACGGATATTCAGGCTGCGACGGCCAGCCACTTCACGCCTCTCACCCTGGGGCCGCGAGTGCTGCGCACCGAAACCGCTCCCGTCGTTGCGCTCACGCTCTTGCAGCACCACTTCGGCGATTTGTAAGCGCTCACTATCGAACCGCTGCCGCCTTTGCTGCGGCAGCGGTTTTTTTGTATCCGGCGCTCGCGTCACTCGACGCCGCTTTGCCTTGCTTTGGCAAGGTACCATAATGAAGATCTACTTCCTGTAAGGACGGCACCCATGGTCCGTGAATCACACGCCACCCCTCGATCTGTCAGCGATGCGTCTGCCCAACTGGGCGATGTGGCCTATTTAACCGTGACGGCGGTGAACAGCACCGGGGCGTTTTTGCGTTGGGGGCAGCCCAAAGACGTGCTGCTCCCTTATAGCGAGCAGCGCTTTCGCCCCGACCCCGGTAAGCGGGTGCTGGTGATGTTGTATAGCGATGACCAGGGGCGACCGGTTGCTACCATGCGACTCGACCGTTTCCTAACGGACGACGCCTGGGCGCTAGAGAAAGGCGACGAAGTCGATGTGGTGGTGGCCGACCGCACGGATTTAGGCATGAAAGTGGTGGTCAATCACCGCTACTGGGGGCTGATCTACCAAGACGACATCACTCAGCCGTTGCGCCGTGGGCAGTCGCTAAAAGGCTTTGTGAAACAGCGCCGCGAGGATGGCCGCGTGGATATTTCGCTGCTACCGCCCGGCGCCGCACGTCTGGACGTGGTGGGTGACAAAGTGCTGAAGGCGCTGCGCGAAAGCGGTGGCTATTTACCGCTAGGCGATAAAAGTTCGGCGCATGATATCAAAACGCGACTAGGGGTGAGCAAAAGCGCCTATAAACAGGCGATTGGCCGACTCTATAAACAGCAGTTGATTACCCTGGCGCCGGATGCGATCCGCCTGGTACCCGGTGCGCTCTCCGATACGTCGGATACCTAGCCGCGGTTGGAGCCGTGCCTGCAGTGCGGCATACTGATGACCTATTGATCCTGCATGGACTGTATTTCGATGAGCCAATCAACGTTGCATCTCGGTGTGGTGATGGATCCCATCAGCGACATCGCGTACAAGAAAGACACCACCTTAGCCATGCTCTGGGCCGCCCAAGAGCGCGGCTATACGCTCCACTACATGGAGCAGGACGATCTTTTCTTGCAGGCGGGTAAGGCCTATGCGCGGATGCGTCCTCTCACCGTGCACCGCAACCCTGAACACTGGTACGACCTGGGCGAAGCGACTCAACGCCCGTTGGCCGAGCTGGACGTAGTGCTGATGCGAAAAGACCCGCCGGTGGATGCCGAATTCATCAACGCGGTACACCTGCTGGGCTTTGCCGAGCGTGAGGGCGTCCTGGTGGTGAACCCCACCGCCGCGCTGCTGCAGTGTAACGAAAAGCTCTTTGCCCAGCAGTTTCCCCAGTGCTGCGCGCCGACGGTCGTCGCCAGCCGCGATGACGTGCTACGCGCCTTTCATGCCGAGCATGGCGATGTGATCTTCAAGCCGCTCGACGGCATGGGCGGCACGGGGATTTTTCATATTGGCCCCGAGGGCCGCAACATTGGCGCGGTGATCGAACAATTGACCCTACGCGGTCAGCGCCAAATCATGGCCCAGCGCTACCTGCCGGACATCAAGGATGGCGACACGCGGATTCTCTTGGTCGATGGCGAGCCGGTGCCCTACGGGCTGGCGCGCATCCCGTCGGCGGGCGAAACCCGTGGCAACCTGGCCGCAGGCGGGCGCGGCGTGAGCCGTGAACTGACCGAACGCGACCACTGGCTGATTCAACAGGTGCAGCCGATGATTCGTGAGAAAGGCCTGATGTTTGTCGGCCTGGACGTGATTGGCGACTACATCACGGAAATCAACGTGACGAGCCCTACCTGCGTTCGTGAAATCGACGATCAGCGTGGCACCGACATTTCCGGAATGCTGCTGGACGCGATCGAGCGTCGTCTGGCTTAACCGGTCACGGCGCACCCGCCCTATGACGCGAGGCTTGCCGAACCATCGGCAAGCCGTAGGAGACGCATGCAAAGTTTAAAGCACCATTTTTTGATGGCGATGCCCCATTTGGAAGACCCCAACTTCGCGGGCAGCCTTATCTATCTATGTGATCACGACCACAACGGTTGCATGGGCGTGATTGCCAACCGCCCAATGGACATCACGCTAGATGCGCTGTTCGAGCAGCTTTCACTAGGAGGCGACGATAGCCCGCATCGCAATGCGCCCGTTTACTACGGCGGCCCGATGCATAAGGATCGTGGCTTCATCCTCCACATGGGAGATAGCCAAGCGTGGGATTCCAGCATCCAGGTGGAGGACGGTATCGCGCTGACGACCTCCATGGATATTCTGCAAGCCTTGGCAGACGGTACCGGTCCCGAACACTTCCTGGTCTGTTTAGGCTGCGCGGGGTGGGACGTGGGGCAGTTGGAAGAGGAGCTCAAAGAGAACGCTTGGCTGACCGTCGAAGGCCAAGGCAGTGTGCTGTTCGATACGCCTCCTGCAGAGCGGCTAGCGGCAGCGGCCGGTATTTTGGGTGTCGATCTCAATTTGATGACGCGCAACGCGGGTCATGCATGACCTGTGCGGAGAAGACCTAGCATGGCAGAGCAAGGGCAGCGTCTCATCTTGGCCTTCGATTTCGGTACGCGCCGTATTGGGGTCGCCGTGGGTAACGAGTTGCTCCACAGTGCCCGTGAGTTGCCGCCGCTGACGGCGCGGGATGGTATACCCGATTGGCATTTGGTCACGCGTCTCATCGAAGAGTGGCAGCCAGACCTATTCGTCGTCGGCTTGCCGCTCAATATGGACGGCACCGAGTCATTGATGAGCACCCGTGCCCGCAAGTTTGGCAATCGCTTACACGGCCGTTATGGGAAGCCCTGTGAAATGGTCGATGAGCGGGGCTCGACGCGCGAGGCCAAGCAGATTGCGCGTGCGGCGGGCCACCGAGGCAACTACCGAGAAGAGAGCGTGGATGGCATCGCCGCTGTACTGATTTTGGAAGGTTGGTTTGCCCACCAGGAAGGCCTTCCCGGTGGGCGCAGCGCGTACTGATCCAGCACAGTATTAACGATCGAGCGTACCGGTTTGAGTGGGCACGAACCAGCGGACAGGTCGAAGGTCTTTCTCGATCAGGTCATCCACCTTGAGCAGCGTGGCAAAAATCGCCATCCGCATGGGGATGCCATTATCGGTTTGGCGGAAAATCGCCAACCGCGGGTCGCCGTTCAAATCGACGTTCAAATCATTGGCGCCAGGGCGGCTATCGCGGGGCAGCGGGTGCATTACGATCGTACTTTGACTGCAGCGCTGGTCAAGAAAATCACGGTTGACCATAAAGTCATCGGAAAGCCCCTGGAAGCTCTCGTTCATTTCATCCGTAAAGCGCTCTTTCTGAATTCGGGTGGTGTACACCACATCTAAATCGGCAAAGTCACTGGCCAATGAGTCGCGTTGCTCAATGCGATGCCCGCGAGAAGCGACTAGATCAATTAAGTAGGAAGGCATCTCCAACCCTGGTGGCGACACCAGCGTAATGCGCAGCGGGTCATAGAGTGACAGCAGCTTAATCAGCGAATGCACCGTACGCCCATATTTCAAATCACCGGTCAGCAGAATGTGCGCCCCGCTTAAGCGCTTACCCAGTCGCTGGAACTCCTTGTCGATGGTATAAAGATCCAGCAGTGCCTGGCTGGGGTGCTCGCCTGGGCCATCGCCACCGTTAATGACGGGGACATGAGTGGCAGCGGCGAACTCGGCTACCGAACCTTGGTCGGGGTGACGCATCACGATCGCATCGCAGTAGCCGCTCATGACGCGGCTGGTGTCGTAAAGCGACTCGCCCTTGGCCATGGACGAGAAGGTAAAGCCTGTGGTGTCGCACACGCTTCCCCCCAATCGGCAGAACGCGGCATTGAAGCTCACTCGTGTCCGAGTGCTCGCTTCAAAAAACAGGTTGCCCAGCACGGCCCCTTCCAACACCCGCGTCACCTGGCGGCGACTAGCAATCGGCTCCATGCGTGCCGCCACGCGTAATAGGTGATCGACGCTATCGCGGTTTAATGAATCGACGGTTAATAGGTGCTGGCTCATCATGGATCTCATCATAAGTGGGCGTGGGTGAAGGTGGCCGCTGTATTAAGGCGCTAAGTGTAACCGCCAATCCAGACGTGCCGAAGCGGTTTCCGCTGTCCAATATAAGCGGGCAGATGTTCTGACCGAGACTTTTTTCGACTATTTGATAATTAGCCCTTGCCAACCCGGCTTC